>NZ_JACHFH010000011.1 GCF_014201835.1 Pectinatus brassicae
CTGGCAGGCTTATATACAGGTTACCACATTAGGGTTTACCGCTTAAGCTTTCCGGAACCACGCGACTATCGCGTGGTTTTCTTATATACAAAAAAAGAATGCTGCACAAAAATAAACTGTGCAGCATTCTTTTTCTTTTAATATTTAATTTAATAAAAATTATTTTTGAGTTGTAGGTTTAGTAATAAAGCGACTGCTTAAAATAACTAATATTAAAAATGCAATAATACCAGTAGTTAAAGCAACTTGCCCAAGAGCACCTAAATTCCCAAGTAATATTCCGGGAATAAGATAATCTGTATCAGCGAAAGTAGAACTAGCAAGACTCATATTTCCAAGAACCGGCAATATAAATAATGGCAGCCAGCTGATTAAAAGACTGTTTATTATAGTTCCAATAATTGCACCGCGTCTGCCGCCCTTAGCATTACCATAAATAGCTGCTGCTGCACCACAGAAGAAGTGTCCGACTACACCAGGAATAATTACAACTGTATGCATTGCAACCATAGCAAACATCGAAATAGTACCAACGATAAAGCTGATAAAAAATCCTAGTAAAACAGCATTGGGCGCATAAGGGAAGATGATAGGAACATCTAATGCCGGTTTTGAATTTGGAACAAGTTTCATGGCAATTCCTTGGAAAGCAGGAACAATTTCAGCTAAAATCATACGAACACCTTGAAGTACTACAGCAAAACCAGCAGCGAAGGTACCTGCCTGTACAATAGCAAATACGATAAAATTAGTACCATGGCTCAATTTTTCTTCGACAAAGGTCTGACCAGTCAAAGATACTAAAATTAGATAAACAACTACCATAACTATCGTAATAGATACTGTAGAATCTCGCAAAAAAGAAAGGCTCTTTGGAACGTTGATATCCTCGGTGCTATGTTCTTTATTACCAAAATGTTCACCAAACCAACCCGATATGGCATAACCAATATTACCTGTATGCCCCATGGCTACAGCATCACCACCGGTAATAGCACGCATATATGGCTGACATAAAGCAGGTGTAATTGTTAAAAGAGTGCCTTCAAATATACCACCAAGCAGGATAGTCTGTATACCACTGCCCATACCAGCAGATACAAGTACGACAGCTGTTAAACAAGAAACATATAACATGGCCTGACCGGTTAAAAATATGTATTTATAACGGGTGAATCTAGATAATAATACATTTACTATCATACCAACAAACATAATTAGTGCAGTTAAAGAACCATATTGAACCAGCGCAATAGCGACTACAGCTTCATTACTAGGAACAACACCTTGTACATTTAGAGCAAACTGAAACATCTTGGCAAATGGGTCTAATGAATTACAGAGAATACCAGCACCGCCGGTTAGAATTAAAAAGCCAGCGAAGGTTTTTATTCCCCCTTGTATAACGGCAGTTCCTTTCTTTTTCTGTAAAATTAAGCCAAGAACTGCTAATAAGCCAACAAGTAATGCTGGTGTTTGCACAATACTAATAAATAAGTTTCGAATCTCATCCATTGATATCTCTCCTTACTAATGGAATAATTGTAAAATGACATGTACTATATAATATTAACTGTGTGAGATGCTTTCTTTATCAAGAATATTACTAACGGCGGTTTTGATTTCATTTTGGTCTATTAAGCTTTTTAATAAAATAACCCGTTCAGCTGGAAGATTTGCTACAGCTTCGCCAAGTGTTTGGTCGACAAAAAAATAATCAGCAAGATCCGGGGTTGTACTTCCAACATCTGAATGGTCAACAGAGATCTCTTCTGTTACATTCATAGCATTTAAAACGTTCTGAATATTCATTTGGACCATAAAGCTGCTTCCTAACCCTGATTGACAAATACATAAAAATTTCATAATAAAATTCCTCCTTTGAATTATAAACGGCGATATTATTCGCCTGAAAACACATTGGCAAGGTCATCAATAGTTACAGCAGCTAATAATTGCTGGACTTTATCAGCATTTAATAATACGGATGCTAATTGCTGCATAATAGCAACATGGCTGGTATTATCGGGAGTTGCTAAAAAAAACCATAATCGTGCGGGATGCTTGTTATCGATAAAAGAAACTTCTTGGGTGGTTTTGAGTAAGGAAATACAGGCCTGTTTTGTACTAGACAGCGGTCTGGCATGTGCAAGAACAATCTGCGGACCAATATTCATATACGGACCTTTTTCCAGGCATATCGATATTACCGAGTTAATATATTCGGTAGTAATTAATTTTTTATCAAGCAATGGCTTTGCTGATAGGGTAATGGCATCCTGCCAGGATATGCCATCTCCAGTTACTTGCTGGATTTGCTCTTTACCAAGTAATTCCATAAAGATCATATCCTTTCTTGTTTTTATTATGCTATTATAATATCGCTTTACATGATTAGGAACAAGTGCAATAATGATATTATGAAAATGCAAGTAATGAACTACTTTGATAAAAGGAAATTTACAAAATATGATTATTTTTTCCCAGTATAAACATGGTAATGAATTATTAGATACTCTTTATAAATCAGAAACAGCAATTTCTATTGAAAATCTTATGGACAGGCTCCAACTATCACGCCGGAGCATTATGTATATTTTAAAGAATATAAACATGGAATTATCTAGAAAACAGATTTTACCAGTAGAAAATATCAAAGGTATTGGTTATGTTATTTCCCCAAAAGCCAAATGTAAATTGAAGGCTTATGATACAGTGGTACAAAATAAAATAGTTTTATTTATACCCAATGATTGGCGGCTGGATATAAAAAAGATGACGCAAGAACAAAGTTTAATTATTTTTGAGTATATCATTATTACCAATGAAACAACGTCAATTAATGAGCTTATGCAAATCTTTCAGGCATCACGAAATACGATATTAAGTCGGCTGCGTGCATTGGATGTTTATAACAAAGAGAATCGTTTTGAGGTTCAGGTAACTTCCAAAGGCAGAATAATTATTGGTACTGAATCGGCTCAACGCAAATGGATTTTAGAAAAATTTGAAATAATACTATTGCTTTTAAAAAATAATTATAAAATTGATTATGATCAGGAAATTGTGCAGTATCTTCATGAATTTGAACAACAATCAGGAAATTATTTTACTGATGACGCCAGATATATTTTGAAATATTTCTTGACGTGGTATTTTAATCGGCTGTCGAGAAAAAAGACACTGAATACAGGGGATACGGAAAGAGGTAATGCTGTAAAATATGATATTGACTGGGAAATAAAGTTTTTACAGGGAAAAGGGGTCTATCAGCAAAATGAATATGAATATTTAGCAGAAATATTAAGAGCATATGCATTAGCTAAAATAAATAATAAAACGCAGCTTTATAACAAAATGCATAAAGTCGCCGAAGCAATGACTGATAAATTTTTCTTAATTTCTGGTATGACACCAGGAATTAATCATCAGATGATGATTGATTCGCTAGCAGTGCATTTAATATCGCTTTATCATCGTGTTACCGCTGGTCTTAAGTATAATAATCCTCTTTTAGAGCAAATAAAGACATCATATCATAATTTATTTATAATCACTCGAACTGCAGCACAAGTATTGACTAACTATTTGGGTGAACAGCCATCAGATGATGAGATTGCCTTGCTTGCTACATATTTTGGCAGTGATATTCGTAGCGAGCAGATGAATGAATGCGCTAAACAGATACTGGTAGTATGTTCCAGTGGAATAGGTACATCACAATTTCTTTTAATGCAGCTACGGGAAAAATATCCCAATATTCAATTTACCGGGCCATTCAGTGTAGCAGAATATCTCCAGCTGTCTTTCAAAAATATTGGTTTAATCCTTACGACTACTTTATTGGAACAATCGCCAAACGAAATGGTGCCCATTGTGCAGATTTCAGTACTGCCAACTAAATACGAATGGGATTTCCTTGATAAAAAGCTATTGTTATCGGGATTCGCTGTTGCTGAATATCAGCAGGAAAATATTCAGCAACTTATGGATTTAATCTCAAACTATGCTAAGATTGAAGATATTAATGGATTAAACAGAAGCCTTACAGAATATTTTAAAGAAAAGAGAAAAGAACAGGGCGGAGCCTTAATTTCTCAGCAGAATAACAATGATTCATTGTTAAAATATATTACATTTATTCCTGATCAGATTGCAGATTGGAAAAATGCAATTCGAAGTGCTTTTCAGCCACTATTACAGCATCATTTTGTAAAGAAAGAATATATAGAACGCATTATTACGTTGACGGAAAATAATGGCGATTATATGCTGCTGGGAAGAGGATTCTTGCTGGCACATGCCAAGCCGGATGACGGCGTTTTAAATCTGTCTGCAGCTGTTTCTTTGTGTAAAAAGCCTATTCAATTAAATTCAGGTAAGCATATAAAATGTATAATTTGTCTGGCACCAGTCGATCAAACAAGCCATTTGAATTTTTTGTCGGCACTGCTGCAAAATATTAATGATGATGTCTGGTGTAATAAGTTGTATGAGACAAAAACTAAAAATGAGCTGGAATATTTTTTATTGGAGTCATTTTAAAGTATATATTAATTATAAATAGTAAAAATGCTGGTAACCTTGAATAATAATTACAAGATTATCAGCATTTTTTATGGAATTAGAATTGTCATTTATTATTAGTGCAGTATTTTTTTATTAAGCGGCTGGCCTTACTTTGGCTGATTTTTAATTTCTGTGCGGTTTTATAAGAACTTTTTGTTTCCTCATAAGCAGAAATGATAATTTTTTTCTCTACATAATCTAATGTTTCTTGTAAAGAGCCACAGAAAAAATCTTCGGTAAAGTAATTATCTTGTGTTTTTTTTGAGTTGTCTTTATCAATAGCAGGTTCTGATATAGGCAAATCAATACTATCAATTACAGTTCCCTTGTTAATGACAACAGCACGTTCAATAATATTGGATAATTCACGGACATTTCCCGGCCAGGAATATTTTAGGAATAAATTAAGCACTTCTTCAGAAAATTTACGCTTTCGACTGTATTTATTATTGAATTGTTTTAAAAAATAAAGTGCCATTGATATTATTTCTTCACGGCGGTCTCGCAAGGGCGGAAGTTCTACTTCAAAAACATTAAGGCGGTAGTATAAATCTTCACGGAACAGTTTATCCTGTATCATTTTATAAATATCTCTGTTGGTAGCGGCTACTATACGGCAATTCATATGCTGCAAAGTACGACCGCCTACTTTGTAGTAACTTTTATCCTGTAATACCTGAAGAAGTTTAGCTTGCATTTTTAGCGATAATTCGCCAATTTCATCTAGAAAAAGTGTACCATTATTCGCCAGTTCAATAAGGCCGCTGTTTCCTTTGCTGTTTGCACCAGTAAAAGCACCACGGGCATAGCCAAATAATTCGGATTCCATAAGCTCATCAGGGATAGAAGCACAATTTATGGATATGAATGGACCATCAGGCTGGGGGCTGTTTTTGTGGATATAATTAGCCATATGACTTTTACCAGTACCAGACTCACCCAATATTAAAACGGTAGAATTTGTTTTGGCGATTTTATGAATTGTCGGGATTAATTTCATCATTCGTTCACTGTAGGAAAATACAGAGGGAATATCACCGCTATAGTTGCGTAATGCTTCCAATTCCTTTTTATAACGAGCTATAAGTTTGTTAGCTTTGGTTAAATCATTGGTGATTTTTTTATTTTCGGTAATATCACGCGAATTTTCTATAATATATTCTATATTGCCTTCTGAATTAAATATAGGTATAGCTGTAGTTAATAATGTTCGTCCGGTTTTGGTATATTGTTCAATAGTCATTGGAATTTTTTCTTTAAGTACTCGGGGACTTAGGCGAGGATACCAATAGTTTGCTAATGAGATTTCAGTATTGTTTTTACCGATGAGTTCAGCACATTTTGTGCCGCAGTGTTCTTCAACAGCACGATTAGCATAGCAGACAATACCTTGAGCATCAATAACATATATTTCATTTGGTGAATAATCGAGAAATTTTTTTAATATGTCGTAGCTGATTTTTTTATTAATAGTCATATTATTCCCTCTAAATAAAAAAAAATCCCTGAAAGCAAAAAGCTCTCAGGGACATCATTGTCGCAGATATAGATATAGATATAGATAAATGATATCATATAAGTAAATATTATTTTGTTTTAAACAATTGTTTTTGCTGATAGATATTAAAATATTGGTAAAGTAACTTGTAAAAATATAGGTATAATGCTATAATTACAAAAAAAAGGTACTGTTATAATGAGCGAAGAAGCTTAGAAATACTTTGGATAAAAGATTTCTAAGCTTTTTTATTAAAACTATTATGATGACAAATGATATTGATGAGGCTGTTTTTTAGCAGCATTATATTTAGGCTCAGGTCATGGTGCAGCTGTTGGAGCATTAGGGCATTTTTTTACAGCATTATTATCTGGATTTTCGTTGTCATTACCGGTGCATATTATAATTATGATTGATATGGTAGTTACGATGATCATATTTGGTAATATTTTTAAAATATAAAATACTATATAAGACTGTTTATGTAAGATATTAATATAAGGTGTGTCATCAAAAATAAGTAAAAATAGTTAATTAAAATAATATTTACTTATTTAACTACAACTTTTATATTGTATTTGTGTAAATGTTGTGCTATAATTTCCTTGTGATCAAAAAAATTAATACCGTTATTATAGCAAAGAAGCTTATAGATATATCTATCAGAATATCTATAAGCTTTTTTATTCTGAAAGAGGACGATTGATGTGAAAAAAAATTTTCTTATGGATGGCCTGCGTCGTGCACTGGAAGATTTAGATACTGAAAAAGTTCTTCAGTATTCCAGGCAGATAAAGATGATTGCGTTTGATCCGCTTATGGTAATAAATGGTGCATTAATACCAGCAATGCGGAATATCAGTAACGCTTTTGATGAGGGCTCATTGTTTGTACCTCAATTATTAGTGGCAGCAGATGCATTTGAGCAATCAATAAAAATTCTGACGGCAAAAATGTCAGGATCACAATTAAAAAAACTAAAAAACGGTAAAATACTAATCTATACAGTGGAAGGCGATATCCATGATGTTGGCAAGAACATCGTTAATATTGTTTTTCAAAGCAATGGTTTTGAGATAATAGATTTAGGCAGAAATGTTAATGCCCATAAAGTTATAGATGC
The DNA here is from genome assembly GCF_014201835.1 of Pectinatus brassicae. Lineage (GTDB taxonomy): Bacteria > Bacillota > Negativicutes > Selenomonadales > Selenomonadaceae > Pectinatus > Pectinatus brassicae. The sequence goes on from NZ_JACHFH010000011.1 coordinate 7,191, forward strand.
AGCACAAGCATACGATGTTGATATGATTATTTCATTTGCCTTAATGACAACTACTCTGCCGCGCCAGAGAGAATTAATTGATGTTCTCGAGGAAAAAGGCATACGTAATAAATACAATGTTATTATTGGCGGGGCAGCTGCATCATACCAATGGGCAGCAAAAATTGAAGCCGATGGTTATGCGGGATCTATATCTGAGGGAATAGTTATGACTATGAACTTAATAAAGGAAAAAGTAGAAGCTGTATAATTATTAAAATATGCATGGAGGATGGATCGAATAGATCACGCAGACTCTAAATCTGTGCAGTCGAGTGAAACTCTCGGATTCTCCGCCAAAATATTATCCTGTGAAAGGTGAATATACATATGTCCAAAAATAATGCAGTAAAAATTGAAAATAGTGAACTGGAACAAACTAAAAAGCGTTATTATCGCAAAAACACCGATTTTGCCAAATTGATTGAGAAAATAAAATTATGGCCTGCACGTTCAGGGGTTTTACATGGAGTGAAATCTGTGCAATTAAAAGGTGAAATTATTGAAATAACTACTCACTGTGGAGAAAATTTTATTGTAAGAAATTCACGCAACAGCAGAGCTGCTCGTTGGCTGCGTAATAAATGGTGTGGTTCAGCATGTCGTGCCTGTAAAATTCCTGACTGGAAAATACAAAAATATAGTTCTACAATGCTCAGTAAGCAATGGGGTTCAACATTACAGTAAGCTAACAATGGATTTTATAAATGAATAGTAGTTTGGAAAGCAGGCAGTATTATGAAAAAATTAATAAAACTTTTTCTTTTGACAGGTTTTCTGGGAGCAGGAAAAACAACCTTATTAAAAAAAATAATTGACCATTTAAAAGAACATAAAATTGGCATTATAATGAATGAGTTCGGCAATATAAGTATTGATGGAATGCTTTTGCGTGACCAGGGGATGGAAGTGCATGAAATAAATAATGGCTCAGTATTTTGCAGCTGTTTAAAAGGCGAATTTGTTGATTCTTTAATAACGTATTCGCAGCTGCCTATTGAATATTTATTTGTTGAAAGCTCTGGTATGGCTGATCCGTCTAATATTAAATCATTATTAGAAGAAGTTATTGGCAAATCTGCTGGCATTAGTTATGATTATCGTGGTGCTATTTGCATTGTTGATGCCAATAATTTTCTTGATCAGCTTGAAGTTTTGCTGCCGATCGAAAGGCAGGTTAAGACAGGTAATTACATTGTCTTAAATAAAATGGATATGGTTTCAGCTGATATGGCTAAACAAGTAACAAATAAGCTGATAGCTTTAAATTCTAATGCACAAATAATTGAGTCGTCATATTGTGATGTTTCCCTTGACTTTATGGATGGTAATGTAACTGATATTTTAGATGATTTTCCAGGTGCACAAAGCTGTAGCATAAATACGCCATCTAATAGACCGGTAGGACATATTATAAAACTAAAGGGGATATTTGAGGAAGATAAAATACGCTTGTTTATTGATGGGATAATTCCCTGTATGATTAGAATAAAAGGGTTTTTCCACTTTAACACTGGCTGGAAGCAAATTGATGTATCAGGGAATCATATTGAAATAAAAAACACCAATATTCGGCCGGAAATGTCTGAAATGGTACTTATTTCTACGAAAGGGTTGCCGGCGTTGCGCGAAATATATACTCAGTGGAGTAAATATTTTGACATAGAATTAGAACTGAGTTAAGTAAAATTAATATGGATAATTTTCAGATGGAATTATTTGGAAAATATTAATGGTAAAAGCCCCCTTATCATTTATTAAAGATAAGAGGGCTTTTACCATGTGATTAATTATTAACTGCAAGTCAGGTAGGTTATAATATCTGTAGGATTTATAGGAAGGGATGTATTGTTTTTAGAGTTATGAATCGATGAGTTAAAAGGAATTTTACCATGATTATTTATTTCCTGAATAAGCATATTAATTGCCATGGTCATAGTCAGACCCGACTGTTTAAGAATGTTTTCCGCATTCTTTTTGGCAGGTTCATCGATTTTTATTTTTAGAATAGTTTCATTAGACATAATACCAACTCCTTTTATGTGTGATTATTATAGCACAATAATATTTTTTGTGTAATAGTATAAATTATTATTTTTATTAAATATTGTTGTAATTGATATCATGTAAATAATTGCAGGAATAAGATATATTTTATAGAATTAAAATGTATCTTATTAGAATTAAAATAACAACAACTTCTATTGTAAAAATCATTTTGTATTTCAATTATGTACGGAAATTTTATATTAATATCAGCAATATTCAAAAATAATATAATATAGTTAGTTGAACCATTTACCTTTTAGTAACCGACATAAATATTGTTGAAAAGCGGAAAGGAAATGAGAAAATGAAAAAAATAGAAATTGAAGATTTACAAAGAATTACTGAGCTTTCAAAAAGAAAAATTTGGAAAATAGCAAAAAGAAATGGCAGGGACCCTAAATTATATTTACATTGGTCAGCTAAAAGATATGAAGATAAATTTGAAAATTACCATATAAATATTACGGGGGACGGAGAAGTATACATCAGTACGGAAAATTTTGCTGATATATTGACGCATACTTTTCATCGTAATAGAGGAGCTATTGGTATTGTTATGTGCTGTGGATATGAGTCTGATACAGACTGTCTAGGATCGTTTGCACCTACATTAAAACAAATTGAAGTTATGTCTAGGATTATTGCCATCGTTGCCGAAATACTTCATGTAACCATTGATTTAAAGCATGTAATGACTCATGGAGAGGCGGCTGATAATGAAGATGGAATGTATCTCCATGATCCATATGGGCCAAGATCGACAGGTGAAGAATGGGATCTTGAATATTTGGGAACAAATGATTCACATGATTATAATCCGTGGGCTGCTAATGGAACACGGGGCGGAGATGTTTTACGAAAAAAAGCACTTTTATATGAACATACGCTTATTAAATAAATTATTATGAATATTTAAGTATAAAAATAAGGTTGCATAAAACATATTTATGAGGCATAATGGAAATACTAAAAATTTATTTATGGAGGTATTTCTATGAAAAAAATTATATATATTTTTAGTATGTTATTTGCACTGAGTATTTCTACAGCCATGGCAGCACCGGTAAATACGTTATCAAATAATGAAACCGCTGTTGGACTTGGTACAACTGATTCTTACATTGAGCATAAATTCACACCTAAATTGACTATTGGGTACCAATATTTAGATCGTGATGAATATGATCACCAAAATGATCTTTATGCCCAGTATGACTTGTTTGGTTCTAACTTAAAAGCTGTTGCTGGATTCCGCAATAATCTGCCCGGTGATAATTCCAATGCATATGGCGGTTTAGCTGTTGTAAGTCCGAGTCTTTTAGGCAGTCAACTATATGCATCATATGTTACTGGCAGTGATTTTGGTGAAACTCAGGTTGGCTTAAATATGAATATTATTGCTAATATTGATTTTAACATTAATTATCATAATTTTGATCCTGATAATGGTCACGACAAACATGGTTTTGGTGTAGGTGCGACTGTTAAGTTTTAATTAGTATTTTAAGGTTGTCGTTTACGTAATTAGGAAAATTTCTGATTACAGCGATAGCCTTTTTTATTGTCTGCTTTAAGTTGATATAGCTAAGAGAAAGTATAAGTTATTATCAGCTTGCTTAATAAACAAGCTTGCTGTATCATATTAATATATATGTTTATAAATAAAACATTATAATAGCTGTTTTAATGCTATTATTCGGAGGGGTACTATTTGTCGGAGCAGCTGCGAAATATAGGTAATAATATTATGAAATTTATTCGTTATATTAAAAATAATACTATTGGAGGAATTCTGTTAAAATATATTACGGGGATAGCGGTATTATTTATAATGGCAGTGATTATTGGTTTTCATTATCCATCGGGACAGACTGATAATGCTAATAATAAGCAGATTGTCATTGAAATAAAATCTGGTATGCAGACAGCACAGATAGCAGCATTGTTAAAAGATAAGGACGTTATTGACCATGACTTTTATTTTCGCCTTCTAGCCAAAATAAAGGGACTGGATAAACAATTAAAAGTCGGCAGCTATATTTTGCAGAAGGATATGTCCGATAGTGCTGTAATGGAATTATTGATTAAAGGGCCAACATTAAATACAATAAAAGTAACGATTCCTGAGGGGTATACAGTAGAAAAAATAGCTGATGTTTTATCTAAAGACAATATTGTAGATCGCAATGAATTTTTACGATTAGCAAAATCATATACTCCGTATGAATATATGAAGAACAATGATCCCAATGTAAAATATAAGGTAGAGGGATATTTATTTCCAGATACTTATGAATTCCTGATAAATTCATCACCAAAACAGATTATGGATATTATGCTGAATGAATTTAATAAAAAATATGATGAAGAATTACGTAAGCGTGCTAAAGATAAAAATTTATCAGCACATGAACTAGTGGTATTGGCATCACTGGTTGAGGCTGAAGCTCGTTATGAAAATGACAGACCAATTATTGCACAAGTGTTTTTTAATAGATTAAAGATTAATATGCCGCTGCAGTCGGATACGACTATTCAATACGCCATGAAAGAACGAAAAGAAGAATTGATGATAAAAGACACTAAAATAGATTCGCCTTATAATACTTATATGCATTACGGGTTACCGCCAGGAGCCGTTGGCAATCCGGGAATGGCTTCAATAAAAGCAGTTCTTTATCCACAAAATAATGATTATTTATATTTTGTCGCTGATAGTACAGGGCATAATCACTATAGCCGTACATATCAGGAGCACCTTCGAATAATTGACAGTATAAAATAAAAGATAGGATTTTTTAATGAACGCGTTATTACAAGAGATGCAAATATTTGCTAAAGACAATAATGTTCCTATAATAAAACCATCAGCAGCAGAAATTTTATGCAGGACTGTTGCGGAACAAAAATCCCAGCGTATATTAGAAATTGGCACCGCTATTGGCTATTCTGCCTTATTAATGGCACAAAACGCTGCTGATAATGTTGAGATTATAACACTTGAATTATCTGCTGGCAGAATTGCGACGGCACGGAATTTTATTAATAAATCACCCTATAAAAAAAATATTACTATTATTGCGGGTGACGCTGAAGAATCTCTGCATAAATTGTCAGGCAAATTTGATTTTGTTTTTATTGATGCTGCCAAAGGTCAATATATTAAGTATCTGCAGGCAGTATTGCCGCTTCTTACGGATGCAGGAATCATAGCTGCTGATAATGTAATGTTTCGCGGCTATGTTGAGAGCAGCGAAAAACCGCCGCGTCGTTATAAGACAATAGTTAAACGCTTGCGTGAATATCTGCAGGAAATAAATGAATTAAATGAACTAGAAACCATCATTTATCATGAAAATGATGGTTTAGCCATTTCAAAGAAAAGGATCTGAAGATGATAGAAAAAGTAGAATTATTAGCCCCAGCTGGGAATTTAGAAAAATTAAAGATTGCTATTATTTATGGCGCAGATGCTGTATATATCGGCGGGAAAAAATTTGGTCTTAGAACATATGGCGGTAATTTTTCACCGGAAGAAATGCAGGAAGGTATTGAATTTGCCCATAGTAAAAATAAAAAAGTTTATGTCACGGTGAATATTTTTGCTCATAACAATGATTTAGGTGATTTACCGGAATATATATTGGAATTGGAAAAATTGCAAGTAGATGGTGTTTTAGTATCTGACTTGGGCGTGTTTTCTATTGTACGCAGTACGGCACCTGATTTACCTGTGCATATAAGTACTCAGGCTAATAATACTAACTGGGCATCAATTAAAGCTTGGACTGATATGGGGGCACAGCGTGTTGTATTGGCACGTGAACTTTCACTCAGAGAAATAAAGAAAATTCGTGAAAAATGTGATGTAGAATTAGAAATGTTTGTGCATGGAGCAATGTGTATATCTTATTCTGGCCGCTGTGTTATGAGTAATTATATGACAGGACGTGATTCTAACCGTGGAGCTTGTGCGCAGGCGTGTCGCTGGAAATATGCCTTGGTAGAATCACAGCGTCCTGATGAATATTTTCCGATTGAAGAAGATAGTAATGGAACATATATTTTCAATTCTAAGGATTTATGTCTGCTGCCATATATTAAAGATGTTATTAATAGTGGCGTAAACAGTCTAAAAATTGAAGGACGCATGAAGAGTATTTACTATGTTGCGGGAATAGTTAAAATTTATCGTGAAGCTATTGATATGTATTACGCTTCACCGGAAAAAATGGATGCTCAGCAGAAAAGCTGGCAGGAGGCACTTACTAAGGTGTCTCACCGTCAATATACAAGCGGATTTTTCATTGATAAACCTACTGGTGACGATCATGTTTATAACACTTCAGCTTGTACACAGACAGCTGATTTTGTTGGTATGGTACTAGAATATGATGAAAAAAGCGGCTATGCTTTAGTTGAACAGCGTAATAATATGAAAACTGGTCAGCGTATTGAAGTGTTTCAGCCTAACCTGCCCGCTTATGAACAAGAAATAAGTGAAATGATCGATGAAGATGAAAACACCATTCTGGTTGCTCCGCATCCACAACAAAAGGTTAGGATGAAAATGCAGCAGCCAGTAGAACCTTTTGCTATGCTTAGACGGGATATTACTACTAAATAATATATATGCTAAGGGGGCTTTTCTATGTCCAGATATTTTGCCGCAGCACATGGTCGTGTACAGGGAGTCGGCTTTCGCTATTTTGTACAAAATACCGCCAAAAAGTATAAACTTACCGGCTGGGTGAAAAACATGTCTGATGGTACTGTTACGATGGAAGTCCAAGGGAATCAAGAGCAAATCGATATGTTATTTAATGATATTAAAAAAGGTAATATGTTTATCAAGGTAAAAAAAATGGATATAAATATGATTAATGACTGTGAAAATGAAGAGAATTTTACAATAAGGTATTAAATATATATGATGGAAAGTGATAATGTGAAAAAGATACTTGTTTTACATGGTCCCAATTTGAATTTACTGGGTACGCGTGAACCGGAAATATATGGTTCAACAACACTGACAGATATAAATGAAGATCTTTGCCAGCAAGCAAAAAAAGCTGGTATAGATCTAGATTGTAAGCAAAGTAATTATGAGGGCGAATTAATTGATGCAATTCAGCAATCAGGTGAATATGCCTATATTATTTTAAATGCAGCTGCTTTTACCCATTACAGCATCGCTATTCGTGATGCTATTGCAGCAGTAAAAACACCAGTAATAGAAGTGCATTTGTCTAATGTTCATAAAAGAGAAGAGTTTAGAAATAATTCGGTTATTTCTCCTGTCGTTGAAGGACAAATTTCTGGTTTTGGTATTAATAGCTATAAGATGGCCTTATATCATGCTATTTTGAAAATGAGCGGAGATGATTATAATGGCAAATGATCGTCTGCTGCGGTTACGTCAATTTATTACAGAAAATGAAGCACAAGCAGTATTAATCAGTAAAAATGAAAATGTGCATTATTTCAGTGGATTTTACGGTGATGATTCAGCTTTAGTAATTACTATGGATAAGGAATACTTATTAACCGATTCACGTTATACCGAGCAAGCATCTGCTCAAAGTGATTTTACAATTATTGAGCAAAAAAAAGGCCTGCTAAGCAAAATAAGTGAAACTATTGAAAATGAACATATAAAAAATTTAGCATTTGAATCTAATGTTTTAGTGTACGATTCATTTAAAGCCCTACAAAAAATGCTGCCTAATGTAAAATTTTCGGCACCAATATCTTTAGATAAATTGCGCGTTGAAAAAGATGCTGGTGAAATTGAACTGATAAAAAAGGCTGTTGCCATAAGTGATGCTGCGTTTAATGATATATTGGATTTTATTAAACCAGGAATATCCGAGATAGCTGTTGCAGCCAGATTGGAAAATACTATGCGGCAATTAGGCAGTGAACGTCCTGCTTTTGCTACTATTGTTGCATCTGGCAAAAGAGGAAGTCTGCCTCATGGTGTTGCCAGCGAAAAGTTGCTTCTTGACGGAGAATTTGTTACAATGGACTTTGGAGCAGTATATAAAGGATATCATTCAGACATTACTCGTACTGTTTGTATTGGCAAAGCCAGCACTCAGCAAAAAAAACTTTATGATATCGTTTTAAAAGCACATCTAATGGGGATAGACTCTATTGAGATAAATAAAGATGGATGCAGTCTTGATGCACCATCCCGTCAGTATATAAAAGATATGGGATACGGTGACAATTACGGTCATGGACTAGGCCATGGCGTTGGGTTAGAAATACATGAACTGCCGAGACTTTCACCTATGGCGCAGGATATAATATTTAGGCCAAATATGCTTGTTACAGTAGAACCTGGAATATACATTCCAGATTATGGCGGTCTGCGCATAGAAGATACTGTATTGGTTGGAGAAAAAGGAGCAATTCCTTTAACAAAAAGCCGTAAAGAATTAATTGAGCTATAATCTATAAATTTTATATATCAATTTAAATTCAACTTATGAATTTATCCAAATCTGTTCTTTGAGGATTTATTATATATTATTGGATAAAATAAATGTAAATATTAATTGGAGGTTTATTTTTAATGATTTCAAGCAGTGATTTTCGTACAGGCCTTACTTTGGAATTTGACAATGGTGTATGGCAGATTGTTGACTTTCAGCATGTTAAACCGGGGAAAGGTGCCGCTTTTGTCCGTACAAAAATTAAAAATGTACAAACTGGTGCTGTAGTTGAACGTACTTTTAATCCAAATGAAAAATTACCAGCAGCTCATCTTGAAACCAATCAAATGCAATTCCTTTATGAAAATGATGGTATGTTTACTTTCATGGACAATGAAACTTATGAACAAACAGAACTTAGCAAGGAACAATTGGGTGATGCCTTACGTTTCTTAAAAGAAAATATGGACATAAGCCTGCAGACTTTTAAAGGCAAAATCATTGGTATTTCTTTGCCTAATTCTGTTGTCTTAGAAGTTATTGAATGTGAACCAAGCGTAAAAGGTGATACTGCAACTGGTGCTACCAAAATGGCTAAAGTGGAAACAGGTTATGAAGTACGCGTGCCGCTATTTATCAATGAAAATGACAAATTGCGTATTGATACCCGTACAGGTAATTATATCGAACGTGCATAATAGCATAAAAAGCACATTAATTTATAATCTTATTATAAATTAATGTGCTTTTTTGCTTATCTTATAAATATTATATTACTGTAAAATTAGTACAGAAATTGTAACTTTGTAATTTTTTTCTTGCGTTTAAAATTTGACAGGTGTATAATGTATTCATTCTACAAATGATAGGGGATATTTATATGAACGAAGTAAATTTTGTACAAGCTAGTAATTTGAAAGAAAAACCCGATGTATCAAAAATTGGTTTTGGTACGCACTTCACTGATCATATGTTTGAAATGACATATACAGAAGATAAAGGATGGCATAATCCACAGATTATCCCATTTAGCGATATAACTATCAGCCCGGCTAATGCGACTATTCATTATGGACAGGCAATTTTTGAAGGTATGAAAGCCTTTAGACAAGGTGATAAAGTAGTTATCTTCCGCCCACTCGATCATTTAAATCGCTTAAATAATTCGGCTCGTATTTTAGATATACCTCAGGTAGATGTAGAACTAGTACATACTGCGTTAAAAAAACTTATTGAAATAGAAAAAGCATGGGTTCCAGCACAGCGCGGACAAAGCTTATATATTCGTCCTTTCATCTATGCTGATGACGGATTTTTAGGTGTAAGTGTTGGGAAATCATATAAATTATATATAATTTTATCACCAGTTGCAGCTTATTATTCACATGGTTTTTCACCAGTTAAAATTATGGTTGAAGATACTTATGTACGTGCAACTCAAGGTGGATTAGGCGAAGCTAAAACACCGGCTAATTATGCTGCCAGTCTTCATGCCGGACTTGTTGCTCACAAAAAAGGCTATGATCAGACTTTATGGCTCGATGGTGTTGAACGTAAATATATTGAAGAAGTAGGATCCATGAATATCCTCTTTAAAATTAATGGTGAAATCGTAACGCCGGAACTAGATGGCAGTATTTTAAGCGGTATAACCCGCCGTACAGTACTGCAGGTCGCTAAAGAATGGGGTTATCCTGTTTCTGAACGCCGTATTTCCATTGATGAAGTTAAAGATGCTTACAAAAACGGAACTCTGGAAGAAGTGTTTGGCTCCGGAACAGCTGCTGTAATTTCGCCTGTAGGTGTTCTTGGCTATAAAGGCGAAGACATGGTAATCAACGATGGTAAAATAGGTCCATTTGCACAAAAAATGTTTGATTATGTAACAGGTGTTCAATGTGGTGCCGAAAAAGACATCCATAACTTTACGGAAGTAGTAGCTGAAGTTTAATTAAACATATAGCAAAAGAGGCATCTGATAAATTAATCAGACGCCTCTTTTGCTATATAAAAAAAAGCAGGGATTAAATCCCCGCTTTTTTATTCAGCGTAAACGCTGATTTGTCTTTTATAACGACCGTTGCGTTCAAAAGCAACTTTACCGCTAACTTTTGCAAATAAAGTATCATCTTTACCGATGCCTACGTTAGCACCTGGATGAAAATGAGTACCTCTTTGACGTACTAAGATACTTCCAGCTGAAACAACAGTTCCAGCCTGTTCTTTAACGCCTAGACGCTTGGATTGGCTATCACGACCATTACGTGTACTACCAACACCTTTTTTATGTGCGAAAAGCTGTAAATCAAAATTAAACATTCAATTCACCCCCTGCTTATTTGAAATAGTGACGAATTTTGAATACTTTTTTTCTATTTCTGCAAAGCCTAAAATAGCCACAGAAAAAACTGCTTCTGTAAGATCACTAGGTGAATCTTGCAGCTGTAATTTTAAGCATCCTGATTTAACGTCATAATCAACATTTGAATGTAAATGTTGAACTAAACTCAAAATAACTGATTGAGCTAGAGCCGATACGGCAGAACAAACAATGTCCTCACCATACGCTCCGGCACCAGCATGACCTTTTATCGAAAAGCCTTCGATTTTATTGTCATTTTGGTGCATAATAACAATTTTAATCATTATGCTTCAATTTTTTCGATAGTTATTTTTGTAAATGGTTGACGATGTCCTTGACGACGACGATAGTTTGATTTAGCTTTGTATTTGAAAATCAAGATTTTTTTAGCTTTATCTTGTTTTTCTACTTTAGCAGTGATTTTAGCGCCTTCAACAACTGGAGTACCAATTTTAACATCTGCATCATTAACAACTGTTAATACTTCATCAAATGTTACAGTAGCACCTTCTTCAACCGCAAGCTTCTCAACAATAACAGTATCTCCTTCGGAAACACGATATTGTTTGCCGCCTGTTTTAAAAATAGCGTACATTCTTATTACACCTACCTCTTTATATACTCGCCAGCTACGGTTAGCAAAAGCTATTTTGACCTCACTGTGCGGTTGATAAGCCGTCTACGACAAACTTATACTTGATAAGTTTAGCATAAATAATATATTGATGTCAATAAATAATATATGTTATTGTTCATCATCTTCGATTATTTCATCTTCCGGATCGATGGCAAGGTCATCGATTAGTTCCTGAGGTAAAACGTTTTTCATCGTAAAGCCGCGACCAGCGACATCTGATGTATCTGATATTATCATAAAAGCGCTGGGATCTAAGGCATAAACAATCGATTTAATTTTACCGACCTGAGTAAGACTGACAACGACAAACATCACTTTTTTGGGCTGACGGGTAAATGCACCTTCTCCATGAAAAAAAGTAACACCACGATTAAGATACTGCATAATAAGCGGGGCCATTCTCTCCACCTGCGGTGACATTATAGTTATGGATTTTTTTCGATTAAAGCCAGCTACAACTTTATTGGTTATTTCACCAGAGACATACATTGCTATTAATGTAAATAACCCTGTTTTAAAGTTAAATATAAGTACCCCGATTAAAACTACTACCAAATTTAAGAAAAAAATAGCCGTGCCTACATCAAAGGAATAATATTTTTTGATAACCGCACCGATAACATCAAGACCGCCGGTATTTGATACAGCTCGAAAAATAAGGCCATAACCAATACCACCAAGCACGCCGCCAAAAATAGAGCAAAGCATCCTATCATCTACTAAATTGTAACTGCCTAAAAACCTAGTGGCATCTACACAGACGGAAAATAATACCATACCTACTATGGTATCAACGGCATAGAGTTTACCGAAAACCTTATACGCTATATAGACAATAGGTATATTATAAACAATTAACTGAACCCCAATCGGCAGTTTAAATAAATAATATAACATCATTGCTATCCCGCTAAGACCACCTGATAGTAACTGGGCTGGTATTAAAAAAATATTCATGGCAATACCACCTAACAGGCAGCCAACAAAAATTTGCAGATAGCGTTTAAAGTGAGCAGTAAATAACAATTGTAACCCTCCATAAATATATAATTACATTTCAAATATAACACATTTTTTATTATATTTATATCTCTAAAAACATATTTACGATAAAATGTTGTATATATTTATAATTGGGATACCAGTTGATGAGTTTTCCAAAATATGTGCTGGACAGTTTTCAATACATACATTAGAATGGATACATTTTTCTTCGTCAATTTCAATTAATTTCATAATAAAGCACTTCCTTATATAATATATTTTTATTATATGTTTTTACTGAAAAATAAGTAAGTACGCACTTTAAAGATAGGTACTATCTTAACAGAGAGCGTTAGTGGAAATTTGCTACATGATAATATACTGCTTTATTAGAAAAACTTTAACTTTTACAATAATAAGAAGGAACTACAGTCATTTACTAAAAAAATATAGTTATATAGTTTATAAAAATTAATAAAAACTATTGACAAAAACAATTGTAAAATATATAATCAATAACATCATACGTAAAGGCAGCGTAGCCTACACGCAGGGAATCCCCTGCATGTAGACTACGCTTTTTTTATTGTAATAAATTTGTAAAAGAATATATTTCGCTAAACTATCGTAAAACAAAAAATTAAAAGGTAATTATAAATAATATATCCAGTATTGCTTATATTATGATAGTAACTTCTTTTACGCGATGAGAGAAAGGAACGATTTTGTATGAAAAAACATTGGTCTGTATTTTTAACAACATTTATGTCGCTGTTATTAGCGTCACCGGTAGCTTTTGCTGCTAGCCCTGCTCCACAAGTTAATGCTGGAGATACAGCATGGGTATTGATAAGTGCTGCATTAGTTTTTATTATGACTCCAGGCCTTGGTTTTTTCTATGGCGGTATGGTCAGAAGTAAAAATGTATTAGCAACAATAATGCACAGTTTCTTTATTGTTGGCATGATATCAGTTGAATGGATTATTTTAGGTTATTCAATGGCTTTTGGCGATGATTCAGCAGGACTTATTCCTGGTGTTATTGGCTCACTAAGTAAAATAGGTTTGGCAGGCACAGCTGGACAAATCGTTTCTGGTACATCAATTCCTGAATTAGCCTTTGTTATCTTCCAATGTATGTTTGCTGTTATTACTCCAGCACTTATTACTGGAGCTTTTGCTGAAAGAGTTCGCTTTAAAGCATATGCATTGTTTACGTTATTATGGTCAATATTTATCTATAACCCAATGGCTCATATGGTATGGGGCGGCGGTAAATTATTTGCTCTAGGAGCACTTGATTTTGCTGGTGGTTTAGTTATTCATATTCTTTCCGGGGTTTCTGGTCTTACCTTATGCTTATTGATTGGAAAAAGACGTGGTTATGGCAAATTGCCAATCCTGCCACATCACTTGCCAATGACAGTTTTAGGTGCTGCACTTTTATGGTTTGGCTGGTTTGGTTTTAACGCTGGTAGTGCACTTGGTGCCAATGAATTAGCAGCTAATGCTTTTGTTACTACTCAGGCGGCTGCCGCAATGGCAACAGTATCATGGGTTGTTTGTGAATGGCTGCATAATGGTAAACCTACTATTTTAGGTGCAGCTTCCGGCTGTGTAGCAGGTCTTGTTGCTATAACTCCTGCCGCAGGTTTTGTTGCTCCGATACCGGCAGTTATCATCGGTCTTGTTGGTGGTGCAATATGTTACTTTGCTGTTGCTGTATTAAAAGCAAAATGTGGTTATGATGATTCACTTGATGCTTTTGGGGTTCATGGTATTGGTGGTACTTGGGGAGCTATTGCTACTGGTTTATGGGCATCTACCGCAGTAAATCCAGCAGGTGTTAATGGATTGTTCTATGGCAACGGTGGTTTGTTGGTTGCTCAGATAATTTCTATAATCGTCGCTTATTTATTAGGTGGTATAGGTTCTTTTGTTCTCTTTAAGATTGTAAATGCTATTACAACCTTTAGAGCAGATGAAGAAGAAGAAACATCCGGTATTGATATTGTGGAACATGGCGAACGTGCTTATTCTCAATCTATAATGACTGGTGAATCATTGGGTCTGCCTAATGAATTTAATAAAATGAATTAAAATTTTGCTACAGTTTCTGTTATAATATAGAAAAGAATAAATATAATTTTAGGGGGTAAGTAAAATGTCTAAAATTACAAAAATAGAAATTATAACCCGTGCTAATAAATTAGAAGAATTAAAAAGTGCTTTAAATAGCATTGGGGTTGAAGGGATGACCGTTATTCCTGTTTATGGCTGTGGTCTGCAGAAGGGACATAAGGAAGTATATCGTGGTCGTGAATATTCGATAAACCTTGTTCCAAAGATAAAATTAGAAACAATTGTTTGTGATGTCCCAGTCGATCAAGTATTGTCAGTGGCACAAAAAGTTTTGTGTACTGGACAGGTTGGTGACGGAAAAATATTCGTGTCAACAATTGATAATGCCATGCGTATACGTACAGGTACACAGGGAACTAAGGCTATTACTGATAACGAAGCATAATAGATATAAAAAGGCTTGATACATGCTGATAATTTGCATGTATCAAGCCTTTTTTTATAAAGTATTTGGCTATAATATCAGATAAAATTTTATCTCATCAAATTTTCTTTAAGTAAATCAACGGAGATTATTTTAAATGAATTTTTATAATAATCAATTATTCCAAGGCTTTTCATCGTAGCCAGTTCTCTACACATAGAAGTACGTGAGACATTTAGATACTCTGCTAATTCATTACGATTTAGGCTGATAGCAAAAATAAGACTGTTACGTTTATTTGATTCAGCTAAAAGAAATGTAGCGAGTTTTTCACGTAACCCTTTTAGCATTAAAAGCTCCATTTTCCGATTCAAGTAATAATTTTTTTCACCTAATAAAAGCATCATGTTTTTGATTAATTGAACATGAAATCCGCAGGAATTACTACATGTTTTGATTATTTTATCGAAAGGGATAAATAATACTGTTGAATTTTGTTTTGTTCGTACTGTAATTGGCGAAATATGTTTTTTTGTACAGGCTATTCCTTCTGCAAAAATATCAGCGGGACTAAGGTAGTCCATGATATATCGGGTACCTACTAAATCTTCCTTGATGAGTTCTATAGAACCAGAAATTAAAATTCCTATGTAATTTATTTCATCTCCAGCAAAAAATATATATTCATCACGTTTAAACTTTTTGGTAAATGAATTAACGCACGATAATAAGCTTTTAAATTCACTTTCACCAATATTTTCAAATAATGTGCATCTTGATAAAACTGAGTAAACTTCATCCATAACTGTGTCTCCCTTAAAATAATATATAAAAAATGTAGCAGTAGCTACAAAAAAAGTCAACAACTTCTATTATAATTACAGCAGAAAGAGCAAGCAGAAAAAATGCTCTGAGGTCGTTAAATATTCTAAATGCGGTTTTTATAGAAATTTTACATGAATAGTTTAAATATGTTCTACTTCTATATTAAAAGTTTTTAGAATAAAGCTGTTTATAATTTTTAAGAATGGAGAAAATGATATGGCCGAAATTATGAAAAATATTAAAAAAGCTGAAATCATCAATCTCAAAGACCAAATATCGTATCAGGAAGGTCAAATTATTAGTAAAACACTGATACAAAATTCAGCAGTTAGTATAACAATTTTTTCGTTTGATAAAGGTGAAGAAATTGGTTCTCATGAATCTGCTGGAGATGCTTTTGTCACCTGCTTAGATGGAGTTGGAAAAATTACCATTGACGGTAGTGATTATGAATTGCATGAGGGTGAATCAATTGTAATGCCTGCAAAACTTCCACATGCAGTATATAGTCAGGAACAGTTTAAGATGTTATTGACTGTAGTTTTTTAACATAACTTCTTAAACTATTAACAGGAAAATGTAAAAAAATATAGAAATACTATCAAAAGAATGTTTATGATGTTTTCGATGAATTATATATCATTTGAATAATTTTAATTTTCCCACTATATTTCAGCATCTATCAATAAAGTTAGATGAATGGTTATACCAAAAATACCGGTGCACTTTAATTAATAGTTGTAAATGCACCAGTTTTAATAAGAATATTATTTTAAGGAGGATTTTTTCTATGAGTATGTTTTGTTATCAATGTCAGGAAACAGCAAAAAATACAGGCTGTACAATTCAGGGGGTCTGTGGTAAAAAAGAAGAAGTCGCAAAATTACAAGATCTTTTGATTTATTCCTGTAAGGGAATTGCAAATATTGTAATAAAAGGAAATTTAGACATTGCTGCAATCAGTGAAGTTAACCATGAAGTGATGAAAAGCTTATTTATTACAATTACAAATGCGAATTTCGATGAGGATGCAATCGAAAAACAAATTATAAAGATGCTGGCTCTCCGTGATGAATTAAAAGCAAAAGTAAATAATGCAGATCTTCATGATGCAGCAGTTTTTATAGTATCAGACAGGGATTCTATGCTTAAAAAAGCTTCTGTAGTGGGCGTTCTTGCTACAGAAAATGAAGATATTAGATCTCTACGAGAACTGATCACATATGGTTTAAAAGGTATGGCTGCCTATGCGCATCATGCATTAAATGCTGGCAAAGAAAATGTCGATATTTATGGATTTCTTTATAAAGCTTTGGCAGCTCTTTTAAATGATGCACTTTCTGCTGATGATCTTGTTGCATTAACATTGAAAACTGGCGAATTTGGTGTATCCGCCATGGCACTTTTAGACGAAGCCAATACATCAAAATATGGAAATCCAGAAATTACTACGGTTGATATTGGCGTAAGAAATAATCCATCAATCTTAATTTCCGGACATGATTTGACTGATCTTGAACAGTTACTAGAACAAACCAAAGGAAGCGGCGTTGATGTTTATACGCATAGTGAAATGCTTCCGGCACATTATTATCCATTCTTTAAAAAATATGACAATTTTGCAGGGAATTACGGCGGATCATGGTGGCGTCAGGTTGATGAATTTGGACCATTTAATGGACCAATTTTATTTACAACAAATTGCATAGTTCCTCCAAGAAAAGAAGAAATCAGGGACAGAATTTTTACAACTGGTGCTGCTGGCTATCCAGGCAGCCAGCATATTGAAGCAGATGCTAATGGAAAGAAAGATTTCTCCAAAATCATTGAATTGGCTAAGACATTGCCTTCACCAACAGAAATCGAAACCGGAACTATCACCGGTGGCTTTGCTCATGAGCAGGTATTTGCACTTGCCGATAAAGTTGTAGATGCAGTAAAATCAGGCGCAATTAAAAAGTTTTTTGTTATGGCTGGCTGTGATGGAAGAATGAAATCAAGAGACTACTATACCGAATTTGCAGAGAAACTACCAAAGGATACTGTTATCTTAACAGCAGGATGTGCAAAATACAGATATAACAAATTACCGTTAGGTGATATTGGCGGAATCCCAAGAGTATTAGATGCGGGTCAATGTAATGACTCTTATTCACTAGCTGTAATTGCCTTAAAATTAAAAGAAATTTTTGGAGTTGATGATATAAATGAACTTCCAATTGTTTACAATATTGCATGGTACGAACAAAAGGCCGTAATTGTACTTCTTGCACTTTTATATCTTGGAGTAAAAAATATTCATTTAGGTCCAACACTTCCTGGGTTCTTATCTCCCAATGTAGCAAAAGTCTTAGTAGATAATTTTGGTATTGCCGGCATTGGAACTGTTGATGATGATATTAAATTTTTTATGTCATAAGATGAAAATATATGATAGCAAAAATTGTTAGAGATGGCTGTATTTTATGTGGACTTTGTGCTTCGACATGTCCTGAAGTATTTCAAATGGGCGTTGATGGGCCAAGGCTATGTTGATACTGCGCCAATAGAGGCAATGGATACAGTACATGATGCGTGTGATGCCTGTCCGGTATCTGTAATTACAATAAAATAATAAAAATGGGGCTGACGCACATTAATAACTGTGTGCGTTAGCCCTATTTTTTTCTAGCAAGTATACTATACAGATGTTTTATCATATATATTATTGTAGCCTGGCAAAATAATTTGTAACCGAATAATAAAACAGTGTATGTAAAATACTCCTCAAATATAAAATGATTTCATTCGAGTTTTCAGAGCAGGTCGAAAAAGTCTAAAGGGTGATTTTTTCATAAATAAGCAGGGATTTGATTGAAAAATATGGGCAAACTAATGAATGGGATGACCGATACCCTGGTTATTAATCTATTGAAACATATTGCATATTATGCTATTATGGACATAAATAAAGGATAGTTGGTTTATGCCTCTGCGAAAGGCACAGCTTTCCTCAAATATTGATTAAGGTTGAAAAAAGCTGGGCCTTTAATTAATGTCTGGCTTTATTTCTGTTTATTTACAGACAGAAATAATAGCGACAATGAGTATTCCAAAGCTTATCATTAAAGATAATACTTGAAAAGTGTTCATAGCGCCACCTCCCCCAAAGAGGAAAAAGCCGGATCAACTATCCATGAAAACCAGTATAATATTATAAAATAAATAATCAACTGGATTGGTTACAATAAACTGGATAAAAATGATAATATCATGTATAAATGAATTAGAAAATAAAGGAAAATTTACATGATGAAAAGACAATCCAAAAGAACATTTACTACTGAATTTAAGCATCAAATGGTCTAACTGTATAACATTGAAAAATCGTAGAATGAAATTATTAAAGAATATGATTTAACATCATCGTCACTTAAAAAATGGGGCACTAACATTAATGCTACTGGTTCTACAAAAAAAGCTGCATGCTTATGCTTTATTTAAAGTACAAAAGTTTTCCAGATCCTGCAGTAAAGAGCTACTTTATATTTAGAATGCTTAGAGACTGAGTGGAAAATAATATATGCACATTGTTCATTCCAGCCAGATAAATGAAAATAAAATAATTACTTTGCATAAATAATGTAAGATAGAGGGCCTAAAATGAATTTACAAACTAACACTATTGAGTCAATAATGTTAATTGGTATTGAGGAAACAACAAAAAATGAAAATGAAATAAACGGTAAAGGAAAAATTCCGAAGCTGGTACAAACTTTTTACTCAGAAATGTTAAGTAAAATTTCGAACCGTTATGAAAACCATATTTTATCAGTCTACACAGATTATGAATCAGATGAAAATGGATATTATACTTATTTCATAGGTGCAAAAGTTAAAGACTTAAGTTGCATTCCCGAGGGAATGGTGGGGAGAACAATTCCTTCATCTCGTTACGCAATTATCACTTCTGCTATTGGGAAAATTCCAGATATCGTCATAAACGAATGGACACAAATCTGGTTAGACGATGACTTAAAGAAAAAAAGATCTTATTCAACGGATTTTGAGCTATACGACCAACGATGTTCAAATGTTGATTATGCCCAAGTTGATATATATATTGCTATTAAAGATTAGATGTAGGAAAAAATTGCTTAGCGTACGAAATCTGCGTTTTGCTGGCGAGCCCCCTAGTATAAATTGATTTAGCCCTATAAAAACATAATTTTAGATATGAAAAGAGTACTCGATGAGTATAAAAAAGTGAAGTGACCCCAAAAAGTTAGACCTGAGCGTAGCGGCCATCATGCTGCTACGCTTTTTCTATGCTACGTTGGCTAGTCGATATTCTATGGGACTAAGCCAGCCTAGCTTTTGCTTGATACGTTTCGTATTATAATAGTCAATTCATTGATCGATGGCCGCTTTCAATTCCTCAAAGCTTGCATAGGTGCATCCGTAATAGATTTCCTTTCAGCAGCCCGAAGAAGTTTTCCACCATGTTGTTGTCAAGACAAGTTCCCTTCCGTGACATGCTCTGAAATATTTGTTCTTTCTTGAGTCGCTTTTGCTATGCTTTCATCTGATATCCCCAGCCTTGATCCGAGTGGAACGTTCTCCGATACTTGCAGTCCGATATTACGTCTAGGAAGCGATTTTGCCGACAGTTTCCTTATAGGGCTTTTGTGCGTATAAGACGTTACTTGTAGGAAAAGCTGCTCATGATACGCTGGATGCGCTTCTTGTTGACTGTGATTCCATTCTGCCGCAGGAATCCCCAGATACGTCGGTAGCCGAAATCCTTATGCTCAGCAGCATGTAATGCAAGGATTTTATCTCGCAGCAGCTGGTCTTTCGGTGTGTGCTCCAATCTCTTCTACAGGATTTTGCTTGAATTGAAAAGTATATTTCATCTGTTGACGGTTACGTAGAAATCCTTCTTCTCCAAACTCCTGATAGGCGGTTACCCATTTTCGCACGCTCGTGCAGCTGGTAATACTATGTTGTTTAGCGAGTGTTTTAATACCGGCTTTTCTTTATTGATACTCCTGTAAGATTTTCATCTTTAAGTTGAAGCTATATTTTGCCATACAAATACCCCCGAAAGTTAAATTTCTTTAAGTCTAACTTTCGGGGGTCGGTACAAAATATCGAGTGCTCTTTTTGTTAGCAGTATTTATGATTTAATTAGCTTTCGAATAATGCTTTGGCAAAATCTTCAGCAATAAATGGCTGTAAGTCATCTTCACCTTCACCAACGCCTACCCATTTAACCGGCATTGATAATTGTGATTTAATACCAATCACAACACCGCCTTTAGCAGTACCATCAAGCTTGGTAAGTACTACACCAGAAATTGGTGCAGTCTTAGTAAACAGTTCTGCCTGATGAATGGCATTTTGTCCGGTAGTGGCATCTAATACCAATAAGGTTTCATGTGGTGCTGCCGGAACTTCTCTTTTTATGACGCGATATATCTTATTTAATTCTTCCATTAGATTTGATTTATTATGTAATCTACCAGCTGTATCAATTAATAAGATATCCGTTTTACGGGCTATAGCTGCCTGTACAGCATCAAATACAACTGCTGCCGGATCAGAACCTTCTTCATGGGCAATTACATCGACATCGGCTCTTTGCCCCCATATTTGTAATTGGTCGATAGCAGCGGCACGGAAAGTATCAGCTGCTGCCAGCATAACGGATTTTCCCTGATTTTTATAATACCTGGCCAATTTACCAATAGTTGTCGTTTTGCCAACACCATTAACTCCTATTACAAGAAATATGGTTGGTGGTGCAGCGGCTACTACCGTGGTGTTTTCGCCTGTTATTAATATTTCACTGATTCGTTTTATCAAAAATGGGCGTAGATCCTCAGGTGAATTTATTTCTTTTTTGCGAATACCAAGGCGAACATCTTCCATAAGCTTCATGGTGGTTTTAATACCAACATCAGCAGATATAAGGATTTCTTCTAGTTCATCCAAGCAATCATCATCGATATCAGCATAGCCGACAACTAATTGTTCTATTTTTTCTGTGAAAGATTTTCTTGTTTTATTTAAGCTGTTTTTTAGTTTATCAAAAAATCCCATTTATTCATTTTCCTCCGTGTCTTCCATTTTTACGGAAACGACTTTAGAAACGCCGGCTTCCTGTATAGTAATACCATACATTACATCGGCGGTTTCCATTGTTTTTTTACGATGTGTTACTATAATAAATTGTGTATTTAGAGCATAATCTTGTAAAAATATTCCAAAGCGGCCAATATTGGCTTCATCCAAAGGTGCATCGATTTCATCGAGTACAGAAAATGGTGCGGGGCTATATTGTAAAAAGGCAAATAATAAGGCAATAACGGTTAATGTCCGTTCGCCGCCCGATAATAATGCCAGATTTTGATTTTTTTTGCCCGGTGGCTGAACCATTATATCAACACCGGCATTCAATACATCATCGCTATCGGTTAGCAGTAGTTTTGCCTGTCCACCACCGAATAGTTTCATAAAAATATCATTGAAATAGCCCTGGATAGTTGTAAATGCTTCTTGGAATTGCTTAGCCATAGTAACATCCATTTGTTCAATAATATGTTCTAAATCAATTCTGGCAGTTTTGAGGTCCTGTATTTGGGTATTCATAAACTGATAACGTTCATTGAGGGCATCATATTCTTTGATAGCATTTGGGTTAATATCACCAATTTGCTTTAATTCCATATCCATTTGTTTGATATTTTTTGCTAAAAGGTCTTCGGGCAAATCTTCTTTAAAATTTGCGGCCGCCTGTGGTGATAAATTATATTGTTCTTGCAGTTGTTTTTCACATTGTTCTAATTCAAAAGTAATTTTAGTGGCCTTTAAATCAAGCTGGTGAATATTTTCCTGCAGTTTATTAACCTTATCAGTCAACTCTTTGCGTTGAGATAAATACTCTTTATGCTGGACTCTCTTATCCATTAAGAGTTTATAGATATTATCATATTCTTCACGGCCAGTTTGATTTAATTGCTGTAAATTTTGGCTGGAAATTTTTAACTCGTTTAATTCATTAAGACTCTCATCAATGGTTATTTGCAGACGGGCTTGCTCGAGTTTATTGTTTTCTAAAGCTGCTGATGAACGATTATATTCATTTTGCAGTAAGTCCTTTTTTTCTTTATTACCAGACAGTGTTTGTTCAACAGCTGCAAATTGGGCTGTTTGTTGTAATAAAGATTTTTGCAGGTCTTTTTGCTGCAAAGTGTATTCATTAATTTTAGCAGTTATCTGCGCAGAATTATCCTGTTCGTGAATATTTTTGGCCTGCAGTGTTAATAATTCTTCTTCTGCTGTTGCCTGTGAAGTTTGTAGTTTTATTATTTCCTCTTGAATGTTATTGCTGCTGTAATTTAAGCTTTTAACACTATTATCAAGTTCGGTTAATTTTTCCTGCAAATGCTGTAAACTGATTTTTTGCTGAGCCGTCAATAATGAATTTTTTTGCAATAAATCATTAGCCTTATCGATATTATCTTCTATTTTATTTATTGAAGATAATATCTGTCCCTGCTGGGTTTTATTGCGTAATAGCTGGCTGATTGTCTGCTGGTTCTTTATTTCCAGTTCACGTATTTCATTTTCGCGATTGAGAAAACTTATTTCACGACGAATACTACCGCCGGAAATAGCACCACCTGCATGTAAAATTTCACCGCCTAATGTGACAATGCGCAGTGTATAATTATGCTGCTTTGCTAGTAGCAAGGCGTTGTCAATTGTATCAACAACAATAGTACGTCCTAGTAAGCTTTGAATAATTGGCTGGTATTTATCTGCTGTTTGAACTAATCTGTCAGCAAAATTAATAAAACCTTGGCTGTTTATCGTAATTTGTGGTCGATTATTTTTAGCTTTTACAGTGGTTAATGGCAGAAAAGTTACCCGTCCGGCCTTTTCTTTTTTTAAATAGGCAATTGCTTGTTTTGCAGCAATGTCATTGGTTGTGACAATATTTTGCATACTTGCGCCCAATGCTATTTCTATAGCTGTTGTATAATCAGACTCCACCTTTATTAATTCGGCAATTGAGCCGCAAATATCTTTATGCCATAATTGTTCAGAGGCAGTTAACACTTTTTTTACGCCTTTGCCAAAGCCTTCATAGGCTTTTTGCATATTATTTAAAATCTTGACACGTTCATTAACACGATCAATATTTTGGTTAAGCTCATTGCCGTTTACCTGTAATAAATGATGTTCTTCCTGTAGAGAAATATGCCGCTGTTTATCTTGTATTAACTGGTCAGCAGCTGTTTTTTGCTGATCAATCAATGTATTTAAAGCGTCTTGGCTTGCTGTTATTTTTAACTTAAGCTCTTTTATATTAGTAGCTAATTGCAGCCCATCAGCTTGACGCTGCTTTAATAATCGTGTTTTTTCTGTAATATCATGATCAATAAGAGCAATTTGCCGTTCTTTGTCATTTACAGCTTGTATTTTCTGGACAGATTGATTTTTTAATTCTGTCAGTATGTTTTCTTGCTGTTTTATATTTTTTTCCAAATTACCAATAGCTGTATTAGTTTCTTCCAGAGCTTTTTCATCAGCGATTTTTTGTTGCTGTAATTTGGTAATATCTTGTTGTAAGTTTTGCAAATTTTCATTAGCCGCTGTTTTTTCCTGCAGGCTGACTTCATAATTTGTTTTCAGGGAATTCAGTGAATGGCTGTTTTGCTTTACTCGTTCTTCTAACACAGTGCATTTACTGCGATTACGTTCAATTTCCTGAGTAAGTTTCCTATTATTTTGTTCAACATTATTTAAATTTTGTTCCGTTAAAGCAATATTATTTTCTGATGTACTTATTTTACTATCAAGCGTTTCAATATTGATATCGGAATTATCATTATCCTGCTGCAACTTTTGCAGAGCCTCAGTAATATCTTTTTCAGCAGCGGAAAATTTTTCAAATATCGCTAAAATATATGATAATTTATATTTATCATATTGTGCTTTTAACTCGTTGAATTCGCGTGTTTTTTTAGCTTCTTCCTGTAAGGGTGTTAGCTGTTTTTCAATTTCACCAATTATATCATTGATACGAATAGCATTTTGCTTGGTGCTTTCCAGTTTGCGCATTGCTTCTTTTTTACGATCACGATATTTGGTAATGCCTGCGCATTCCTCAAATAATAGTCGCCTATTTTCCGGCTTGGCATTTAAGATGTCATCGACTTTATTCTGGCTTATAACACTAATGGAGTCTTTCCCCAGACCAGTATCAGCAAATAATGTATAAATATCTTTTAAGCGGCAGCGTGCTTTGTTGATATAAAATTCACTTTCACCTGAGCGAAATAAACGTCTGGTAATTGTTATTTCCTGAAATTCTAAAGGTAGTTTACCGTCAGTATTATCAAAAGTAAGTGATACTTCAGCAGCTCCCGCAGGTTTGCGCAGGGAACTACCAGTAAAAATAATATCTTCGGCTTTATTGCCACGTAAACTGCGAATGTTTTGTTCGCCTAATACCCAGCGTATAGCATCAGTTACATTGCTTTTCCCACTGCCATTAGGCCCAACAATACTAGTTATGCCTTTATCAAATTCTATTTCAATTCTATCAGCAAAAGATTTAAAGCCAAAAGCTTCCAGTCTTTTTAATAGCAACTATCTTCACCTGCTGTCTTTATATAATATTATTAGGCATTGTTTTGTATGGCAATATTAACAGTAGCCAGCATATTGGGTTTAATGCCGTCCATTTTATCAGAAGGGATAAATATTTTTATTATATATTTTTTCTCTTTTCCTGCAGGGGCAATTATGTCCGCAACTGTGCCATTTATGTCTTTGCCATTAATACTGCAGTCAGCATAAGCCCCTTTTTTTATATTAACTATTTGCTGTTTATCTGCTTTAGCTTCAAGCCACATCGAATCTGATGTACCAATATTGAAAATATTTTCACCGGCAGTTATTTTACTGCCAATTTTTATATTGGTATAATATAAAATTCCGTCAGCAGCAGCTTCTAAAGAAACTAAATTAGTGTTTTTTTGGGCAGTTTCCAGTGCTTGCTTGGTCTGTTCTAAACGAGTTTTAGCCGTCTCAATGTCCTTAGCTGTTACGCCGCTAGGAACAGTGTTTACGACCTGTGTTGTGTGACTGGCATTCAAAGCTGCCTGAGCTGAACTTGCTGCCGCAGCAGCTGCTTCATATTCTGCTCGGCTGACAGCTCCTATAGAATATAATTGTTGCATTTTACTGGCTTGCGCGGCAGCTGCTTGGTATTGATTATAGTCAGCTGCTGACGGTCCGGATGAATGGGCCACTGTTCTAGTGGTGCTGCTTTTACTTAAAGCTACCATATTGTCATACTGTTCCTGCGCTTTTTGTACAGCCTGCTGCAGATTTTCAATATCCTTTTGTGTAACATTTGGTTTTATTTGTGCTAAAGCTTGTCCGGCTTTTACCTTTTGTCCATCTTTTATTAGTACTTTTTCCAAGGTACCATTAGTTAAAGTTTTATTATTAACTAATGTCCCTACGACACGAACGTCATAGAAAGATATATGTCGATGGTAATGAGAATAAGCCCATATACCAAAATTAATACCGAGGATTATTATTAAAAGCATGGGTAACGCAAATTTTATTATTGGTGCTATTTTTCGACTAATGTCAGTTTCCAAAATTGAGCCTCCTAAATGAATATCCATTAGCACATAGTATGAATTATTGTTATGGACGGATGATATTGATTTTCTAATACAGTATATTTTAACAAATCTTTGTTGTTTTAGACAGTATTATTTCAAAAGAAACATGATTTTCCAATAAATTCCCGCAAAATCGAATTATTAGGGATGTCATCTTCATTATAAATATCCTTAAAGAAATTTAAAAAATCTAAAAGCTGTTTAGCAGTACTGTGTTCTGGCACATTGCTGCTTATTTTTTCTAATAGTGGATAAGCGTATTTTTTTAGTACGGCCAATTCGTAAATCATGGCAGAGTTAAACATTATGTCGGCATTTTCCTGATAAGGAAAAATATTCTTTTCCTCGCCGGCACGGACTTCTTTCCATTGTTTAATAGTCTTTAATGCGGAAGATCCGCGGAATTGATAGTCGCGCACAATACGACGGATCAGTCGAGCTACCGTTGTAGGTATATTATTATGATCGTCAATCCCCAGCTGGGTCAAGGCACTTATATATATTTTATAGACAGCATCCGTTGGCAGAAAATTGGTTAATTCTGGATTAAGCCCATGAATTCCTTCAATTATTATTGGCTGATAATTTTGCAGCTGTAGATAATCACCATTCCATTTTTTCTGTCCGCTAATGAAATCATATTTGGGAATATTTATTTGTTTTCCAGCAAGAAGCTGCAAAATATCTTTGCTTAAAAGCTCCTTATCAATGGCATTAAAAGATTCAAAATCATATTCGCCATTTTCATTACGCGGTGTTTCTTCTCTATCACGAAAATAATCATCAATTGATAATGATACAGGCTTTATGCCATTTACTAATAATTGTATGCGTAATCTTTGGGCAAATGTTGTTTTTCCAGAGGAAGAGGGGCCGGCAATGCATATAACACGCGCGTGACTCATGTTTTTTACAATATTATCGGCAATTTGTGCAATCTTTTTTTCCTGCAGGGCTTCGGAGATGCGTATGAGTTCACCAGTTTGATTTTTCTTTATATATCTATTTAAACTACTGACATAATCACAATGAAGTATATTAGCCCATTTGTCAGCTTCAGATAATAATGCCGCTAATTTTTCCTGATTTTCTTGCGGTGGCAATTTGTCAGGTGCTGTTATTTTAGGCGTACGCACTATTATCCCTGGGGCATAGTGATCAATAGCAAATAAATTTAAATCCTTTGTGCTTGGGAGCATCGGCCCATAGAGATAATCATAATAATTATCACAATAATAAATGCTGACTTCGTCTTGTTTTAAGGATTTTATTAAAGCTACTTTGGCTAGTTGATTCTTTTTTTGAAATAATTCAATAGCTTGTTTTTTACTTAATGTTTTTTTTATAATAGGCAGCTGTTGTTTAATCATATTTTGCATTAAATCTGAAATTTTTTTAATATTTTCCGGTGTAACTAATTCCTGTGGTGTAATGCGACAGAACATACCATGATTTACTGAATGCTCCACAATCATATGTGCATGGGGAAATGATTGTTTTAAGGCTGCCATTAGCAGAAATAAAACACTGCGACGGTAGATAATAATTCCTTCGCTGGAATGCATATCAACAAATTCGATATTTTCTGTGGCGTTAAATGATGATTGCAAATCACGCAGGGTATTATTTACCTTTACTGCCAGTATGGGCTGAGTATATTTATTTTTTTTATCATTAAGCAAATACGATATTTTTTGATTAACATGATTAGGAACCATAATTATTCAACTCTTTTCAATAATAAATAAAAGCCTAAAGCAGTGAATACTTTTTTAGACTTTTAAAATAATTACTATTCAATTAAAAAAATAATTTTAAAAATTTATAAATGATTGCAGCCAGCGCTGCTGTAGCTGGAATTGTCAATACCCAGGCAACAGCCATTTGCTGTGCTACTCCCCAACGAACAGCCTTTATTCTTTTAGCAGTTCCTACGCCCATTATAGAACCAGAAACAACATGAGTGGTACTTACAGGTAAGGACATCAATGTTGCAGAAAAAATTATCAGTGAAGAGTTTAAATCAGCAGCAAAACCACT
The DNA here is from genome assembly GCF_014201835.1 of Pectinatus brassicae. Classification (GTDB taxonomy): domain Bacteria; phylum Bacillota; class Negativicutes; order Selenomonadales; family Selenomonadaceae; genus Pectinatus; species Pectinatus brassicae. The sequence continues at coordinate 35,767 of NZ_JACHFH010000011.1, forward strand.
AATTGGTTCAAGTTTAAATATTTTGCCGCCAACCGTTTTGATTATTTTCCACCCACCAATAGCAGTACCACAACCCATGGAAACCGCTGCCATAATTTTTACGAAGGTAGGTACTTCAAATACACTTATATAGCCGGCACTTAATAGTGCTAAGGTGATAATCCCCATCGATTTTTGGGCATCATTGGATCCATGCGAAAAAGCCATCATTGCAGCTGACAAAATCTGCATTTTCTTAAAGCGATTATTTATTGCTGATGGTCGGCATTTCCCAAATATCATAAATAACAGGGTCATTATGATACAACCTACTATCGCTGCACATAACGGAGATAAAACTAATGCTAAGATAATTTTACCTATTCCCCAGTAATTAAGCCCAACCGTTCCTGTGGAAATAAGTACGGCACCGATTATTCCACCGACAAGGGCATGTGAAGAACTGCTTGGCAGAGCCAGCCACCAAGTTAATAAATTCCATATAACTGAACTGGCTAAAGCAGCTATTAATATTAATTCATTGACATGCTCAGCCGACTTAACGATATCGCCCCCAATGGTATGGGCAACACCAGTACTATACATGGCTCCGCAAAAATTTAATATAGCTGCCATTATAATTGCAATACGAGGGCTCATAGCCCTGGTTGATACTGAAGTAGCTATAGCATTGGCAGTATCATGAAATCCATTTATAAAGTCAAAAACCAAAGCTAGGGCAATAACTAAGATCATTATTATTTGGAGTTCATGCATATTTCATTACCACGCCTCTTATCATGTCTGCAAGCGATTCGCAATGATCCAACGTATTTTCAAGATACTCTAGGATATCTTTCCATTTTATGATTTCAATTGGGTCTTTTACTGTAGCAAATAATTGTGCAACTTCTTCACGATACAGTTTGTCTCCAGCACTTTCCAATTTACTTATCCGTGCGGTGTAATTTAAGATTTTCTTTTCATTATGCTGCAATTTATGCAGTAATTTGAAAACCTCACTAATATCAACAGTTGCTTCAATCAGCAATTGTGACATTTCTAGAGCTGTCGGCCGTATCTCATCAATACGGTACATTATCGCACGTTGTAGTGTCCCTTGCAAAAAATCTACGCCATCATCAAGACCATTGGCAATAGCATAAATATCTTCGCGATCTATCGGAGTTATAAATGTGTGATTTAGTTTATCAATAATTTTATCATTGATATCATCAGCAGCATGTTCCAAATCAGTAATGGTCCGCATTTTTTCTTCAGCTCTGCTATAATCAGACATTACCTCATTGATAATTAAAGCGCCTTTATGAAAATATTCGGCACTTTGAGCGAACAGGTCATAAAATTCCGTATTCTTTTTTACAAGAAACATAGACTTCCTCCCAAGTATGCAACAGCAAACAATTATTTAGATATTGTAAAAATTTAAGCACGCTTTTACAATGCCTTAATAATCATTTTACAATATTTACTTAGGATTATACAATACACTAATTCATATATCCCTTAAATTTTTAAATATTTTTTTATTGCTTGTGCCATTTTTTCAGGTTGGCAAATGCCGGAATGTATTGTAGCTGCGCCATTTAAAGCAGTTAATCCAGCTGGGATATTTTGTTTATTATATTTTTTTAATTCAGCCAAAAGTGTAAACTCATCTTTACCGGAAACTTCAATATTTAATGCTTTTAACACATTATCGTTAAATTTATAAGGGCTGGCCGTAGATAATACTACCATACAACTATCATCATTTTGCAAATTTTTATAAGCTTGGGCAGCATGCCAGGCTACAGCTGTATGTGGATCAATAACATAATTATATTTATCATAGACATCTTTTATGGTGGTTAAAGTATCTTCTTCATTAAGCCATTGAGCTGCAAAAACAGCTGTGATTTTTTCTAAAATTTCTTTATTGACGGTATAAGTACCTTTTGTCTGCAGATCATTCATCCATGTATTTAGTTGTTTGTCATCATTAACCATATGAAACAGCAGGCGTTCTAAATTACTGGAAATTAAAATATCCATTGATGGAGAAATTGTTTTGAAGAATTCTCTTTTTTTATCGTATGTGCCGGTAGCAAAGAAATCTGTTAATACATTGTTGGAATTAGAAGCACAGATTAATTTATTAACAGGCAATCCCATTTCTTTGGCATAAAAGCCTGCCAAAATATCACCGAAATTACCGGTAGGTACTGTAAAATTAATTTTTTGGCCCATTTCAATATCGTTAGTATTTACTAAATCGCAATAAGCACTAAAATAATATACTATCTGTGGCAGCAATCGACCCCAATTAATTGAATTGGCTGATGATAAATTATAGCCTTTACTAGTTAATAATTCATTTATTGCATTATCATTAAAAATACGTTTTACACCAGACTGAGCATCATCAAAATTTCCTTCAATAGCAATTACTTCAACATTTCTACCTTTTTGCGTAATCATTTGGCGGCGCTGGATATCGCTTACGCCTTCCTGCGGATAAAATACGATTATTTTTATATTATCGACATCACAGAATCCTTCCAGGGCGGCTTTTCCGGTATCACCAGAAGTTGCTACTAATATTACAATATCATTTTCTGCTTTAGTTTTCTTCAGGGCTGTCGACATAAGCTGCGGTAATAGCTGCAAGGCCATATCCTTAAAGGCACTGGTTGGTCCATGCCATAATTCAAGGCAATGCTCATCATTAAAGCTCACTATTGGGGCAATAGCTGCTGTATCAAATTTATTATGGCCATAGGCATTATCGACACAAGTGCTGATTTCTTCAGCACTATAATCACTTAAGTACAATGCAAGTATTTTTTTTGCCCGTTCCTGATAGGAACAGTGCTGCAGAGAAATTAAAAACTCTTTATCAATTTGCGGAAAAGTTTCCGGTACGAATAGACCGCCATCAGAAGCCATTCCTTTTATAATAGCCTCTGATGCTGATACTTTATTATTGATATTTCTGGTACTGATGTATTTCATATTTATCCCTCTTTATTATTCTAAGTAATTTATTTACAAAAAATGCTGTAGATAGTAATAAGTGCCTTACAGAATTATTCCCTGTAAAGCACTTATTATTCTTATAAAAGTTTATAAGTCATCTTTAACAGTAATTAAAATAAAAATTAACTATAATGGCTTATATATTATTTTTCAGCAAAAAATTCATTGTGGATAATATTTACAGCTTCTTCTAAAGCGGCACTTTTTATCAGGCAGGAAATGCTTATTTCAGAGGTGCTTATTACGTCAATATTTATACCAGCATTGGATAATGCGCCAAACATTCTGGCAGCAATACCAGGATTGCCAAGCATCCCTACACCAACAATGGATACTTTAGCCACATCTTTTTCAATAAGAACGCCAATGGCTTTAAGATCAGCAGCTACTTTATCTACAACTTCTTTAGCAGTATTAAGATCATCAAGGGCAACAGTAAAGACCATATCAGTGACATTTTTTTCAACATTACGAATGCTTTGTACGATCATATCAACATCAACATTATTATCGGCTAAGGCTGAAAAAATGGAATAAGCTATGCCAGGGTTATTTGGTACTCCTAATACAGCAATTTTAGCAACTTTAGCATCATGACTTACTCCTCTTATTACAAAACCCTTTTCTTCCATTGTATATTCCTCCCTAATTATTGTACCAGGCTTATTGGTGAATGTGGATCTGACATGAATCGGCATATTCAACAGCTGGCCTACTTCAACCGAACGTGGCTGCATTACACCAGAACCAAGACGTGCCATCTCGAGCATTTCGTGATAAGTAATTTCTTTCATTCTGCGAGCATTTTTTACAATGCGCGGGTCAGCTGAATAAATACCATCAACATCTGTATAGATTTCACAGCTATCGGCTTTTAAGGCACCAGCTAAAGCCACAGCTGATGTATCGGAGCCGCCCCGCCCCAAAGTAACAGGATCACCTAATTGGTCACAGCCTTGAAAGCCCGCTACAATAACAATGTTACCTTTATCTAGTTCATCTATTACACGCTGAGGCTTGATATCAAGAATCTTGCCTTTCGTATGAATATCATTTGTTTTTATGCCCGCAAGTGGTCCTGTCAGGGAAACAGCATTTTCGCCTAATACCTTAAAAGCCATCGTCAATAAAGCTATGGACATTTGCTCACCGGTAGTAAGCAGCATATCCATTTCTCTAGTATGCTTATAAGGCTCTTTATCTATTTCTTTAGCTAATTTTATTAAGTTATCAGTAGTGTCCCCCATAGCAGATACTACAACAACTACTTTATCATTTTTTTCTTTTTCAGCAATAATCCTTTTGGCTACATTCATTATTTTTTCTGTACTTCCAACAGAACTACCGCCAAATTTTTTAACAATCAGTGACATTCTTATCCCCCTAGGTTACTTATTTAATACGAAAGAGCCAATAGCCTTTTTTATTATAAACTAACGTCTTTACAATTTTATAAAAATAAAATAAAACCGACAATATAAAAAAACTATATAACTTTTAGTATTATCAAGCATAACAATTGTTACATTATACAACATAAACAACTATTATGTATAGATGCTATAACAAAAAATATTACGTTTTGACCATGAAATTTAATATATGATTATCGTTTTTTCGGAAAATCATAAAAAAACCACATTAAAGTCCTGTTTACACTTAGGTTATAGATTTAACCTATAATAGCATAAGTTGAATAAAAAAATAACAAAAATTTAAGTAACATCATATATTATATTGCAGTTTGTTGTCTGTTTTGCTATTATTGTCATGTAGTAGATTATTATTTTTTTAGGAGGAGATCTAATGAAAGTAGCTGTTGTAATGGGCAGCGATTCAGATTTACCGGTCTTAAAACCGGCTATTGAACTATTACATGAATTCGGCGTAGAAGCTGAAGTAATAGTAGCTTCAGCACATCGTACTCCCTTGAAAGTTCAAGAACTTGTCAGTTCTGCACAAGACCGTGGGGTTGGCGCCTTTATTTCGGCAGCCGGCGCAGCGGCTCATTTAGGAGGCGTAATAGCTTCTTATACTACACTTCCTGTAATAGGTGTACCAATTAATGCAACTGCATTAAATGGCATTGATGCACTACTAAGCACTGTTCAAATGCCATCAGGTATTCCCGTTGCTACTATGGCAATAAATGGCGCAAAAAACGCGGCTATTTTTGTTGTAGAAATTTTTGCGCTTAGCAATCCGGAACTCAAACAAAAATTAGCACAATATCGAGCTAAAATGGTTGAAGAAGTAGAAGCAAAAGCTGCAAAAGTAGCTAAAGAATTACAATAATTATTTAATTTACAGGGGGATTTTATTATGAGTAAAGAAAAATTATATGAAGGTAAAGCAAAGGTTATATACACTACCGATAATCCTGATGAACTACTAGTTTATTATAAAGATGATGCTACCGCTGGAAATGGTGCTAAAAAAGGCACTATCATGGAAAAAGGTATTTTAAATAATAAAATTTCAGCATTTTTCTTTGATATGCTGGCTGAAAATAATATTGAACATCATTATATCAGCATGCCTAGTGAAAGAGAAATGATTGTTAAAAAACTTGATATAATTCCTCTTGAAGTTGTTCTTCGTAACGTTGCTGCTGGAAGTCTTGCTCAGCGTTTAGGTGTTGAAGAAGGCACAAAGCTTTCCACTCCTGTTCTTGAATACTACTACAAATGCGATGAACTTGGTGATCCAATGATTAACCAGTTCCATATTAAAGCAATGAACTGGGCTACTGAAGATGAGTTAGCTCAGATTGAAAAACTTGGTCTTAAAATCAATGATATTATGACAAAATATTTAAAGACTAAGAATATTGATCTTATCGATTTTAAACTTGAATTTGGTCGTTATCATGGCAAAGTTATTTTAGGTGATGAAATATCTCCTGATAACTGTCGTTTCTGGGATAGTGAAACACATGAAAAACTTGATAAAGACCGTTTCCGCAGAGATTTAGGAAATGTTGAAGATGCTTATAAAGAAATACTGCATCGTTTAACAGGCGAAAAAGCTTAATTAATAGGAGAGATAATAAATAGATGGTTGATATTTCCGCATCAAGCAAATGGCATGAAGAATGCGGCGTCTTTGGCGCCTATTCACATACGGAAGATGTATCATTAATGACATATCTGGGGCTCTATGCCCTGCAACATCGCGGTCAGGAAAGTGCTGGTATAGCTATAACTGATGGTGCATGGATGGATGTTACCCGCGGTATGGGACTTGTAAATGAAGTCTTTCGTCATCAGCTTCCTCATATGGATAATCAATACATAGCCATTGGCCACGTACGTTATTCTACCACCGGTTCTAGTTTATTAGCTAATACCCAGCCGTTAATGGTAAATTATGCTGGCGGTAAAATAAGTTTGGCCCATAATGGTAACTTGACAAATGCTTCTCAGATTCGTCGCGAAATGGAAGAACAGGGAAATGTTTTCCAAACTTCTATTGATACAGAAGTCTTCGTCAATCTGATTGCAAAATCGAAACAGCCTGCCATTGAAGATAAGGTAATGGAGAGCCTAAAAAAAATTAAAGGTGCCTATTGTCTTACCATCATGACTGAAAACAAGTTAATCGGTGCACGTGACCCACATGGTTTTAGACCGTTATGCATAGGTAAGTCTGATACAGCTTGGGTTTTATCATCTGAATCCTGCGCTCTTGAAGTTGCTGGTGTAAAATATGTTCGTGATGTTGAACCGGGAGAACTTGTTGTAATTGATAAAGATGGCTTAAAATCATATAAATTTGCTGAGGTAGAAAAAAAAGCTGCCTGCATTTTTGAATATATTTATTTTGCTCGTCCCGATAGTGTTATTGATGGACAATGTGTTCATGATGCCCGTTTTATGATGGGACGAATCTTAGCCAGAGAATCTGGTTTTAAAGGCGATGTTGTTATATCGGTACCAGATTCAGGAACTACAGCAGCAACAGGTTTTGCCTATGAATCAGGAATTCCTTTTATTGAAGGTCTTATAAAAAATCGTTATATTGGTCGTACATTTATTCAGCCTACCCAAAAGAAACGTGATACAGCTGTTAAATTAAAATTAGGGGCGATTGTTTCTGCCGTTAAAGATAAAGACGTTATAATGGTTGATGACTCAATAGTACGTGGCACAACCAGTGGTAAAATTGTGCGCATGCTGCGCAATGCTGGAGCAAAATCCATCAAAATGTGCGTGAGCTCGCCACCGATTGGGTATCCGTGCTATTATGGCATTGATACATCGATACGTAAGGAACTCATTGCAGCTACTAAAAGTGTTGATGAAATTCGTGAATATATTGGTGCAGATGCACTGCACTTTTTATCCATAGATGGTTTAAAACAAAGTATTTCTGAAGCTAATAGCGATGATATGTGCTATGCCTGCTTTAATAATTCCTATCCTGTAGAACTGCCAAAAGATGATGCCGTTGGCGCTGATAAATATGTATTTGAACATGCAAAGAAAAAATAAATTTACTGATATTTATGGGGGATAACATGCCTGATAAAGATAATAACAGTTTGACTTACCGTGATGCTGGCGTTGATATTGATGCTGGTAATTATTCTGTTTCCTTAATAAAAGATAGTGTAAAAGCTACCTATCGTCCAGAAGTTTTGGGCGATTTGGGTGGTTTTGGCGGTTTATTTGCCTTAAATACTGGCAAATATAAAGAACCTGTACTGGTTTCCGGCACCGATGGTGTGGGAACAAAGCTGAAGCTGGCATTTATGCTTGATAAACATGATACTATTGGCCAGGATGCTGTTGCCATGTGTGTAAATGATATTTTAGTACAAGGAGCAGAACCATTATTTTTCTTAGATTATTTAGCAGTAGGAAAATTAGAACCAGAAAAAGTGGCTGCTATTGTTAAAGGTGTTGCTGCAGCCTGCAAAGAATCCGGCTGTTCATTGATTGGCGGCGAAACAGCAGAAATGTCAGGTTTTTACCCTAATGGTGAATATGATATTGCTGGTTTTACTGTTGGTGCTGTTGAAAAATCTAAAATCATCACTGGGGAAAAGGTAAAAGATGGTGATGTCTTAATTGGATTGCCATCAACCGGTATTCATTCTAATGGCTATTCATTGGTAAGGAAAATCTGTTTTGATCATAAAAAATTTACTGGACAGGAAAGATTCCCAGAATTAGACACTACTTTAGCCGAAGAATTATTAAAACCAACGCGTCTTTATCCTAAAGTATGTCTGCCAATAATCGAAAAATTTGATCTTCATGCTATGGTTCATATAACAGGCGGCGGTTTTTATGATAATATTCCACGTATTCTACCGGAAAATTGTGATGCCCAGATTAATGCAGCGGCTTGGCAAATGCCTGCCATATTTGGTTTGTTACAAAAATGGGGCAATGTCGATTGGCATGAAATGTATCGCACTTTCAATATGGGAATAGGCATGATATTAGTTGTAAATGCAGCTGATGTTGATGCTGTACAGGCTGAATTACAAGCTAATAATGAACCTTCTTATGTTATCGGGAATATAGTCCATGGTGAAAAAAGCGTAACTATAAAAGGCGGCGTATTTGATGAGTAAGCCAATATTAGGAGTACTTGCATCAGGACGCGGTACAAATCTGCAATCTATTATTAATGCTATAGATGCCGGACAATTTGCAGCTGAAATTGGTGTAGTAATAACCGATAAACCAGAGGCGCTGGCATTAGAGCGTGCTAAAGACGCAGGCATTATTGGTATTTGTATCAATCGCAAAGAATATAATACACGTGAGGATTTTGAAAAAGCCCTAATCAAGGAACTTCATGCGCATAACGTTGAACATATTATTTTGGCCGGTTTTATGCGTATATTAAGTCCACTGTTTATTCGCGAATACAAAAATCATATATTAAATATTCATCCAGCCCTTTTGCCAGCCTTTGTCGGTGCACATTCTCATCGTGATGTTTTAGAATATGGTGTAAAAATCTCTGGCTGTACTGTTCATTTTGTCGACGAAGGCATGGACAGTGGTCCCATCATTATTCAGTCAGCAGTGCCTGTTGAGGATAATGATACTGAAGATACTTTGGCAGCACGTGTTTTGGAACAAGAGCATATTATATATCCAAAGGCAATTGAACTTTATTTAAATGATAGATTACAAATAAATGGCCGTAAAGTTTTAATAAAATCATAATAGGCGGGAATTTTTATGACAATAAAAAGAGCATTACTAAGCGTATCAGATAAAACAGGTATAGTAGAATTAGCAAAATCTCTTCATGCAGCTGGTGTGGAAATAGTTTCTACCGGTGGTACTATGAAAGCGATAAAAGATGCTGGTATTCCGGTAATGTATGTAAGTGATGTTACTGGTTTTCCAGAAATTATGGATGGCCGGGTAAAAACCCTTAATCCTTATATTCATGGCGGAATTTTAGCTGTTCGCGACAATAAAGAACATCAAAAAGCTATGCAGGAACATAAAATTACAGGAATTGATATGGTTGTTGTAAATCTTTATCCGTTTAAAGAAACAATTGCTAAGCTGAATGTTTCTTTGGATGAAGCCATTGAAAACATCGATATTGGCGGTCCGGCAATGATTCGTGCTGCTGCCAAAAATTTTAAATATGTAACTGTTGTGGTAAATCCTAAACATTACGATGCTATTGCCCAAATGGTCAGCAATAATGGTGAAGTAGATGCAAAACTTCGCATGCAGTTGGCACAAGAGGCTTTTAATCATACCGCAAAATATGATGAATGCATTCAAAATTACTTATCAGCGCAATTAAGTAAATAATATATTAACTAAAAAACGCACTTAATCTTATTTAAGTGCGTTTTTTGATAATAGGAGGATTTTGTTAGTGGATGTTTTAGTAATTGGTTCAGGTGGACGTGAACATACTTTAGTTTGGAAATTAGCTCAAAGCAAAAAAATTGATAAATTATATGCATTGCCCGGTAATCCAGGAATGAATGATCTAGCTGAATGTATTACCGATATAGCTGTAGAAGAAAATGAAAAAATAACAGCTTTTGCCAAAGAAAAGAAAATTGATCTTGTTGTTGTTGGACCAGAAGTCCCTTTAATAAATGGGTTGGTTGATGATTTACAGGCAATAAATATTGCAGCTTTTGGACCAACAAAAGCTGCCGCTCAGCTGGAAGGGTCGAAATCTTTTTCCAAGGAAATAATGAAAAAGTATAATATTCCCACAGCTAAATATGAAATATTTACTGATGCAGATAAAGCTAAGGAATATATAAAAGAACAGGGCGCGCCTATAGTTATAAAAGCTGATGGTTTAGCTGCTGGTAAGGGTGTAATTGTAGCTGAATCTGAGCAGCAGGCACTTGATGCCATTGATGAAATTATGTGTGATAAAGCCTTTGGTGCAGCTGGTGACAGTGTTGTTATTGAAGAATGTCTTATTGGTGAAGAAGCCTCTGTTTTAGCTTTTACCGATGGTGAAACCATTGTACCGATGATGCCTTCGCAGGATCATAAACGAGCATTCGACGGTGATAAGGGACCTAATACCGGCGGCATGGGAACTTATGCACCAGCACCTGTAGCAACTCCGCAAATAATGCAATGTGTTCAAAGCAAAATATTAGATCCAATGATAGCTGCCATGCAAAAAGAAGGCAAAATTTATAAAGGCTGCCTATACGCTGGCCTTATGATAACTAAGGATGGTCCTAAGGTAATAGAATTTAATGCCCGTTTTGGTGATCCGGAAACACAGGTGGTGCTGCCACTGCTGGAAAGTGATCTAGCCGATATAATGATGGCTTGTGCTAATGGTGGTTTAAAGAATCAGGAAATTAAATGGAGTAATAAAGCAGCGGTGTGTGTAGTACTAGCTGCTGGTGGTTATCCTCGCCAGTATAAGAAAGGCGATATTATAAATGGACTCGATATTGCTGCTCAAAAGGGTGCACTTGTTTTTCATGCCGGAACAAAGCAAACTGGGGATAATATCGTAACCAATGGCGGACGTGTACTTGGAATCACTGCTTTAGGCAAAGATATAAAAGAAGCTATTGCTAATGCTTATGCCGATGTAGATACTATCAAATTTAGTGATATGTATTATCGCAAGGATATTGCCCAAAAAGCTTTTAAGCATATTTCTTTATAAGTAATTTATAAATGTTTTCCGAGGAGACTATAAATGAGTGAAGAATATTTATGCCTCGATATTGGTGGCACTAATATAAAATATGCAATTATAACTGCTGATGGAAACTTTAAATATAAAGCTCTTTTGGCAACCGAGGCACAAAATGGCGCTAAAAGCATTATCGCGAAGATAAAAAATATTGCGGCTAAATATAAATTGCAATATAATTTACAGGGCATTGCTATATCTACTGCCGGCATTGTTGATCAAGAAAAAGGATCAATAATTTATGCTTTCCCTGAAATTTTTCCTGGATATAGTAATACACCATTAAAACGAACATTAGAAGATGATTGTAATTTGCCATGTACCGTCGAAAATGATGTAAACTGCGCGGCTTTAGGTGAAACCTGGCTGGGATGCGCCCGTGGTACAGATTCAGCGTTTATGATGACAATTGGCACCAGTGTCGGCGGCTGTATTATATTAGATGGGAAAATTATTCATGGCGGGGCTAATAGTGCTGGCGAAATTGCATATATGAATATTCCCCAGGGAAATTTTCATGACATTGTTTCAACAACTTATTTAGTGAATGAAATTTCTCGTCAGCATAATAATAATTCAGATGAATTTAATGGTAAAGCGGCTTTTGAAATGATAGCCAATGGTGATAAGATTGCCAATATCGTACTGGATAAAATGCTGCAAAGTCTTTTATATGGCATAAATAATGTCTGCTCAATCTTAAATCCAAAGACTATTATTTTGGGTGGCGGCATAATGCAGCAAAAAGAACTATTACAGCCGCGCATAGATTATTGGGCAAAAAAAATACTACCAGCTATTTTTTATCAAAATACACAAATTAAATTTGCTGAACTTGGCAATGATGCCGGTGTTCTTGGTGCATTATACTATCATTTAAATAATTGAACAAAAAATGCGTTAGGTTTAAAATAATTAAACCTAACGCATTTTTTTATTATATTAATCCAATAATATGCTGGACGATTAAAGAAACTATTGCTACAGCAAACCAGCAGCATAATCCCAAAAAGATAGGACGAATACCATTTTTTACTAAGGATTTAAGATTCGTGTTAAGTCCAATGGCACTCATAGCCAGAATAATACAGAATTTACCAGCAGCACCAAGAAACTGCGTAATTTGAGCAGGTAAAAATCCCAGTGTATTTATTATTGAAGCAACTACGAACCAAAGAATAAACCAAGGGAAAATTTTACTTATCTTAAAATTGCTGTTCTTGCTCTTTTCTCGTGCGGTAATAGCGGCAAATAATAAACAAACAGGTACGATCATAAGGGCCCTGGTAAGCTTAACGATTGTTGCATAACTGCCAGCAGCTGTACTATAAGAATAACCGGCTGCTACCACTGATGAAGTATCGTTGATGGCCGTTCCGGCCCACATGCCAAAACCAGTATTGGACATTCCCATTAAATGTCCCAAAAATGGGAAAAGGAAAACAGCAATTATATTAAATAAAAATATTGTAGATATAGAAAAAGCAATATCCTTATCCTTGGCACCAATTACCGGAGCTACAGCAGCTATAGCTGAACCTCCGCAAATAGCTGTCCCCGCACCAATCAATGTTGTTGTGTCTTTATCCAAATGAAGCCATTTTCCCACAATCCAAGCAATAAAAAATGATGTTAAAAGGGTAAATATCATTACAGAAAAAGATTGTGCTCCTACATGTAAAACATTTAAAAGATTCATTTCAAAACCTAAAAGAATAATCGAATATTGTAATATTTTTTTACCAGTAAATTTTATACCTGCTTCAAAACTTTCCGATCGTTTAAAACCCGCGAATAAAATACCCAGTAATATACCAAAAACTGGTCCACCTACTAGAGGAAATAATTTTCCTAAAAAATATGCGGGTACTGCAAAAACGAGAGAGAATAAAATACCTTTTACATAAATCTGCATTAATTTGCCTCATTTCTTTTAATTATGAATTACCATAAATATAAAAATTATAGGGTAATTACTATGATTTTATTTTACCAAAAAATAATAATATGTAAAATTATATAATTTTATATTTTTGATAGGTAAATTGTTATGTATTGCTTTATAAATAAATACCATTAATTAATATTTTTTCTATAATATATTTGCTAAGAAAAAATTTAGCATAATAATTATTAATATTAATTGGTTTTAAATGAAACCATAAAACTTTTTTATAATCATAAATATTTATTATAATATACTAAAAAAAATTTATATATTAGCAGGAAAATAAATTTTTTTAGAGAAATTACTAAATATAATTAAAGAAAGAAGGGGTTCGTAATGTGTAAAAGTTCTTTTGTTAAACAACGTCCATTTTGTATGAAATTGCAGGAAAAAGTAAATGTAATACGTTTTTACGAAGAAAGAGATGGAAACAAGCCGGTTTGTTATAAACAAGAATGTGAACATCGTTTTGATTGTAAAGAATCAACTAATTGCATTCATGCTTTTCATCCTATCGGTTCTGAATATTTGCATGGCTGAATAATACTTGGTAAGTGTAACTTATACTGTCTGTATTTATATTTATTTTTCATATTTTTCTTTATTGTCGGATATATTGAAACAATTCTATATAAATGCACTTATATATTTTTTATTATTAATTATGTTCAATTTTTATAATTTAGCATGGAACATTAGATGATGTTAAGCGCTAAAGAGTGGGAGAATGTTATTATATCTGACAATATTTGAAAAATCAATAAAAGCCTAAGCACACTGTACTAAGTTGCTTAGGCTTTATTTCTGCAATTATATTTATTCTTTTAAAGTATCCTGACAAAACTCAATAAATGATTGAGCCGCCTTTGATATATATCTATCTTTTTTCCATGCCAATCCAACGTCAACAAAAATGGGCTCATCGAACGGCAATACTTTAATATTTGGTGTATCTTTTACAACAAAATCAAGTAAAAATGCCATGCCCACATTAGTACCGACTAACCCTTTTATTGTTTCAATCTGATTCGATTCGAGAACTACATTAGGTTTAATGTTTTCTTTTGCCATCTTTTGCATTAAAAGATTTCTTAAATAAGAACCATCTTTTAACATAATAACATTTTGGCTTTCAATATCATTTATTGAAATGGAATCTTTTGCAGCCAATGGGTGATTTAATGGCAGACAGGCAACTAATTGATTTTTGGACATTGGCAGTAATTCTAAACTTGAAGAAGCACCAGAAATTATGACAATACCAAAATCCAATTCATCATGATCAATTTGTTCGCGAATTGTCATAGAACCTTCTTCATATAAATAAATATCTAAATGAGAATATTTTTGTTGAAAACTGGAAAATATCTTAGGAAATAAAAAAGCTCCAATCATTGAAGGAATACCAATTTTTATTGTACCTTTTTGCAGTTTCTTGTAGTCGTTAACTTCCAAAACTGCATCTTGAATATTGCGTAAAGCCAAATCAATTCGATTGAGGAAAACTACTCCCTCCGGAGTTAAGGATAATTGTTTTTGACTTCTGTCAAATAATTGAATACCAAGTTCTGCTTCCAGTTTTTTTATTGCTACTGTTATATTTGGCTGGGAAACACGCAGTCTTTTGGCCGCCCTAGTAATATTTTTTAATCTGCTGGTCATTTGAAAATATTCTAATTGCTTGAGTTCCATTATGCCCTCCTGAAATTTACGGATTGAAATATTATACCAATTTATTATCCCGAGTATATATATTTATATTATTTATTATAACATAATTTAAACTGTAAAAACTACCGTATTTAAAAATATTATAAAAAAATCTTTGCAATTGTCTGATATATTGTCACAAAAAAATAATTGACATCTAATATTTTTCATGTTAATATTAATAGCGTTGATTAACAAGTAGAGGCCACCGCTTCTCACCTGTTGGCAGAAGTCAAACGGGTTAATATTTTCGTCAGGAAACCGGGTGGCTGTGTGCTATCCGTTTTTTTATATTGTTTTATATTTTTTATAAAGAGGTGAATTTTTATTAGTAAAGAATCGTTGAGAATTAATGGCGAGATTCGCGTTCGTGAAGTACGTGTAACTGATGTTGATGGTAATCAACTAGGTATCATGGCAACCAGAGATGCTTTAGCTCGTGCGGAAGAAGTTCATTTAGACTTAGTTGAGGTTGCTCCTAAGGCTAAGCCGCCGGTTTGCCGCATAATGGATTTTGGTAAATATCGTTATGAACAGCAAAAACGTGATAAAGAAGCTCGCAAAAAACAGAAAGTAATAACCATAAAAGAAGTTAAACTTCGTCCTAACATTGAACAGCATGATTTTAACGTAAAAACTAAAAATGCTTTACGTTTTATAAATGATGGTAACAAGGTAAAAGTTACGATTATGTTCAGGGGAAGAGAGCTTTCTCATCCAGAACTTGGTCGCGACTTGTTGCTTAAAGTTGCCGATGCGCTTTCTGAATATGTTGTTGTAGAACGCGCACCAAAGCTTGAAGGTCGAAATATGATTATGATTTTGACTCCCAAGCAAATCAAAGGAGGAAACTAAATAATGCCAAAAATGAAAACTCGCCGTGCAGCTGCTAAACGTTTTACTGCAACTGGTACAGGTGAATACAAACGTAATAAAGCTTTCAAAAGCCACATTTTAGAAAAGAAAGCACCTAAACGTAAACGTAACCTTAGAAAAGCTGCTATGATTACAGCTGCTGACCACACACGCGTTCGTAGAATGCTTCCGTACGCTTAATAAAATATCAGGAGGAAATTTAAATGCCAAGAGTTAAAGCAGGCGTTACCGCTCATGCTCGTCATAAAAAAATCTTAAAATTAGCTAAAGGATACAAAGGTTCTAAGAGCAAACAGTTCAAAAAAGCTAATGAAACCGTAATGAAGGCTCTTTATTATGCAAGAAGAGACCGTCGCGCTAAAAAAGGTGACTTCCGTAAATTATGGATTGCTCGTATAAATGCTGCTGCACGTATCAATGGTATGTCTTACAGCCGTTTGATCTGTGGTCTTACTAAAGCAGGGGTTGAAGTTAACCGTAAAATGCTCGCTGACTTAGCTGTCAACGATGCAGCTGCTTTCGCAAAATTAGTTGCTGTAGCACAAGACAACCAGTAATATAATAGTAATTTTTAAAAAGCTGTGCATAATACTTTGTGTTTTATGGACAGCTTTTTTTATAATTTCAGATATGAGGTGTAGTATATGACATTAATCAATGAAAATTATCTAAAATTACAAGGTAGTTATTTATTTGCTGAAATAGCCCGTCGTGTTAAGATTTTTAAAGAAGAAAATCCTACAGCTGAAGTTATAAGCTTAGGCATTGGTGATGTTACTCAGCCATTAGCACCTGTAGTAATAGATGCCTTACATAAAGCTGTTGAGGATATGGCAAGTGCTGAAACCTTCCGTGGTTATGGACCAGAACAAGGTTATGATTTCTTGCGTGAAGCTATTGTTAATACTATTTATAAAGCACGTAATACAGATATTGCCGCTGATGAAATATTTGTCAGTGATGGTGCTAAAAGTGATTGCGGTAATATACAAGAAATATTTGGCAGTGACAATGTTATTGCCATAACAGATCCAGTATATCCAGTATATCTTGATACGAATGTTATGGCTGGCAGAACTGGTGAATATATTGCTGATAAAGGCATTTTTGAAAATGTTGTTTACATGCCGTGTACTGCCCAAAATAATTTTCTCCCGCAAAAACCAACTCAGCATGTTGATATGATATATATATGTTGTCCTAATAATCCTACCGGAACAACAATGACAAAAGATCAGCTGGCTCAGTGGGTTAAATATGCTAAAGAAAACAATGCTGTACTGCTTTATGATGCAGCTTATTCTTATTTTATTACTGAAGACGATGTACCTAGAACAATTTATGAAATTGAAGGTGCACGCGATGTCGCTATTGAGTTCCGTTCATTCTCTAAAACTGCCGGATTTACTGGTATGCGCTGTGGTTATACAGTAGTGCCAAAAACAGTTATGGGTTATACAAAATCAGGAGAAAAACAGGCACTTAATCCACTTTGGAATCGTCGCCATACTACTAAATTTAATGGTACAGCTTATATTGTTCAACGTGCTGCTGAAGCTGTCTTATCTGCCGAAGGTCAAAAACAGATACAAGCAACCATTGATTATTATATGAATAATGCCAAAATAATTCGTCAGGGATTAAGTGATGCAGGTATTGAATATTTTGGCGGCGTAAATGCGCCTTATATATGGCTCAAAGCACCTAATGGTATGAAATCATGGGAATTCTTTGACCTACTGCTTACTAAAGCGCATATAGTCGGTACTCCTGGTGCAGGCTTTGGTCCTTCTGGTGAAGGCTATTTCCGTCTTACAGCGTTTGGTGATACAGCTAATACACTTAAAGCGGTTGAGCGCATTAAAACTAATTTAAATTTTTAAGTATTTTAATAAAAAGAGGCTGTTAATTAATTAATGCCAGTCTCTTTTTTATTATTATATACGTTTTTATCAATATAAAATTATAAATAGCAAAAATTCTTTGTAATCTATAGTTATTTTTGCTAAAATTATTTTATTATAGTAATTTATGTGGAGAGGGGTTCTTAGATATGAGCAATAAAATTACTATTGATGATTTAACACAAAAACTCAAAGGACCGCATCATAAAATCACGCCACAGAGAAAAATAGTGTTGGAAGTTTTTATTGAAAATCCCGGTGAACATTTAAGCGCAGAAGATGTTCACTATATTTTGCGTGATAAAGGTTATGATATTGGTCTTGCCACCGTATATCGCAGTTTGGAATTATTATCCGATCTTTCTATATTACAAAAAAATGATTTTGGCGATGGCTGTCGTCGTTATGAACTTAATACAGCTACGGCCGATGCTCATCAACACCATCATTTAATTTGTGTTAGCTGTGGTAAAGTTGCTGAATTTGCTGATGATTTACTTGACGAACTGGAAGATGATATTATGAAAAAAAGTAATTTTAAAATTACCGATCATCAGGTTACTTTTTATGGATATTGCAGTAAATGCCAGAAGAAAAAATAAATATAAAAGAACTTGTCCTAAATAATGAAAAAGAAGTTGTTTATAAAATTGTAAAAGAAATATTAGTCTTATTTAAGATTGATATTACAAATACAGATAGTACCTATGACAGCATTGAAATATGCAATACTGAACAAAATTGTATTCCTGTTGCTGTTACTACGAAAATAATATTTAAAACAGGCGCTAATAGTATTTGTTTGCAAAAAAAATCAATAGCAGATAACGATGAAAAACCACGTGCTGCAATAAATCGCTTAATAAAATGGAATTTATATCACTTGTTAAGTGAACAGTTTGGCAGTGTTATCGCCCCCTGGGGAATTTTACACGGTGTCCGTCCGACCAAGATTGTTCATCGTTATATTGAGGCCGGCTATAACCGTGCTCAAATAATCGATAAATTTATAAAAAATTATGCTGTAACTGAGGATAAAGCACTTTTATTAACAGATATTGCTTATAAACAGCTGCCAATATTGCAGACTTCTGATAAAAATACCATAAGTATTTATATTGGAATTCCATTTTGTCTATCCAGATGTCTCTATTGTTCGTTTCCTTCTAATTTGTTACCGGACAGCTCTGTTTTAGATGCTTTTATGCAAGCTTTGAGCAGTGAAATTGCTGTGTTAAAACAACTTATAGCGCAATATTCTTTAAAGGTTCAGACAATATATATTGGCGGTGGTACGCCAACTAGTCTGCCGGAAAAATATTTCTCCGATCTATTAAGACAAGCCAACAAATTGAAAACTAACGATACAATCGAATTTACGGTAGAAGCTGGACGTCCCGATTCTATAAATAAAGAAAAAATCGACTTAATGCAAACATATAATGTCAGCCGAATTAGTGTTAATCCACAAACTATGCAGGATAAAACATTAAAAGTCATTGGTCGTAAACATACTGCGCAGGATATTATTGATACCTATAATGAGATTCGCCAGATTACTACTGCTAAAGTAAATATGGATTTAATAATAGGCTTGCCTGGGGAAACAGCAGCAGATGTAGAAGATACCTTAAATAAAGTCATAGCTATGGCACCAGATGATATAACGGTCCATGCTTTAGCTATTAAAAAAGGTTCCTACTTAAAACTGCATCAGACTGATATTAATATACCTGACGATGATACAGCTAGAAATATGGCAGCAATAGCTTCAAAGCTATTATCCCAAAATGGTTATAGTCCATATTACTTATATCGTCAAGGTTATATGAGCGGACAGCTTGAAAATATTGGCTATTGCTTGAAAAATTCAGCAAGTATTTACAACGTACAAATAATGAGTGAAAAGCAGACAATATTAGGGATAGGCGGTAATGCTTCGACAAAGGTTGTTGCTCCGTCTGGAACTTATTTAAAGACGCTGTTTAATCCTAAAGATTTAAAAACTTATTTACAAAGCGTCAACGAATACAGTATGCGGCGTATTTCCTTGATGGAAGAAGTATATGAAAAATAAGGGGAGATATTTATGCTAACAAGTGTTCCACGCGGGACAAAAGATATTTTACCAGATACCATTCACCAATGGTTGTATTTGGAAGAAAAAATTAGAGAACTTTGTGCTAAATATGGATTTAATGAAATCCGGACACCACTTTTTGAGCATACAGAATTATTTTTACGCGGTATTGGTGAAACTACTGATGTTGTAGAAAAAGAAATGTATACTTTTGAAGATAGAGGCGGCCGCAGTATAACTTTACGCCCGGAAAATACAGCCTCGGCAGTTAGAGCTTATTTACAAAATAAACTTTATGCCGATAATAATCTGACCAAGTTATTTTATATTGGCTCGATGTTTCGTTATGATAAACCGCAGGCTGGGCGTTATCGTGAATTTCATCAATTTGGAGTTGAAGCTATTGGTGAACAGAATCCATTGATGGATGCCGAAGTTATCAGCCTTGGTGCAGATTTTCTCAAGGAACTTGGGCTTACCGATGTTATATTAAAAATTAACTCTGTAGGCTGTCCGAAATGTCGTCCTGTTTATCGGGAAAAATTACAGGCTTTTTTCAAAGATAAATTTGAACATTTATGCAAAGATTGTCAATCAAGATTCGATAGGAATCCATTGCGAATACTTGATTGCAAAAATCCTACCTGTAAAGAATTATCTGTGGGTGTTCCTGAAATAACTGACTGTTTGTGTGATGAATGTGCTGATCATTTTGAGCATCTTCAGCATCATTTAAAAGCAATTGGTGTTGATTTTGTGCTGGATCCGCGTTTAGTACGCGGCCTCGATTATTACACCAAAACTGCTTTTGAATTTAAATATACTCCGCTTGGAGCTCAAAGTGCTGTACTTGGTGGTGGTCGCTATGACGGACTCATTGAAGAATGCGGTGGAAACCCAACACCCGCTGTAGGTTTTGCTACAGGCCTGGAACGTGTATTATTAGCATTAGAAACTCAGCAGCTGCTACCGAAAAATAAGGAAAAATGCACGGTCTTTATAGTTGCTATGGGCGATAAAGCCAAAGAACCAGCATTTAAATTATTGCATGAGTTGCGCAGTAAAAATATTGCAGCCCTCATGGATTATGCTGGTCGCAGTATGAAGGCACAAATGAAACAGGCTAACAAACATAATGCTCAATATGCCATTATATTAGGCGAAGATGAAATCGATAAACAAATTGCTACTGTTAGAAATATGAACGATAGTGAACAAATGGAAATACCATTTGATACATTAATAGATAAGATTATTTTTGAGGTGAATAAATAATAATGGAAACATTAGAAGGAATGTCCCGTACACATCATTGCGGGTTAATCAGCAAGGAAGATGTTGGCAAAGAAGTTGTTATCTGTGGTTGGGTATCACGTCGTCGTGACCATGGTGGATTGATATTTGTTGATCTGCGTGATCGCTCAGGTTTAGTGCAGACTGTATTTGCTGAAGATAAAATGGGGGCAGAAGCTTTTCATAAGGCTGAAACATTACGCTCTGAATTTGTTATCGCTGTTCGCGGTAAAGTAAGTCATCGTTCAGAAGAAACTGTTAATCCTCATATGCAAACAGGCGAATTTGAAATATATTGTGAAGAATTACGTGTATTAAATTCGGCTAAAACTCCACCTTTTTACATACAAGATAACATTGATGTAGATGAAACACTGCGCTTAAAATACAGATATCTTGACTTACGTCGTCCGGAAATGCAAAAAAACCTTATTCTTAGACATCGTGTTACCAAAATAATGCGCGATTATTTTGATAGAAACGGTTTCTTAGAAATAGAAACACCTATGCTTACCAAAAGTACACCAGAAGGCGCACGTGACTTTTTAGTACCAAGCCGTTTAAATCCTGGTAAATTTTTTGCATTACCACAATCACCACAGATTTTCAAACAGATCTTAATGCTTGCTGGCTATGAAAAATACTTCCAAATCGTACGTTGTTTCCGTGATGAAGATTTACGCGCTGACCGTCAGCCGGAATTTACCCAGCTTGATATTGAAATGTCCTTTGTCGACCAGGAATATATTTTAACTACCATGGAAAAAATGGTAATAGAATTATTTAATGATTCTATTGGCGCTAAAGTAAATGGCCCATTCTTGCGTATGACATGGCAGGATGCCATGGACAGATTTGGTTCCGATAAACCAGACCTTCGTTTTGGTATGGAATTAATGGATATATCCGAACATGTCCGAGGCTCTGAATTTAAAGTATTTGAATCAGTATTACAAAATGGTGGACAGGTAAAAGTTATCAATGTTGAAGATTATGCTAATATTCCTCGCCGTGAACTTGATGGCTTAGTAGAATATGTTAAAAATTATGGAGCTAAAGGGTTAGCATGGATTCAATATACTGATACGGAAGTGAAATCACCATTTAAAAAATTCTACTCTGAAGAAACTTTTGAAAACATTAAGAAAGCTACTGGGGCTAAAACAGGTGACTTATTATTGGTCGTTGCTGACAAACCACTTGTTGTTGCTCAGGCCTTAGGCGAATTACGTTTAGAAATGGGCCGCAGAAGAAATCTTATTGATGCTGATAAATTATCCTTCTTATGGGTTATTGACTTCCCAATGTTTGAATATGATGAAGATGGCAAACGCTGGAAAGCTATGCATCATCCATTTACTGCTCCATGTGAAGAAGATGTTCAATATTTATCAACCGATCCTGGTCGCGTCAAAGCTAAAGCTTATGATATGGTACTTAACGGTACAGAAATTGGTGGCGGCAGCCTGCGTATCTATAACAGCGATTTACAGGAAAAAGTATTTGAAGCAATCGGTCTTACTCCGGAAGAAGCACATGCTAAATTTGGTTTTATGCTTGATGCATTCCAATATGGCACACCACCGCATGGTGGATTGGCATTTGGACTTGACCGCTTAGTCATGATTATGGCTAAACGCAGCTCAATTCGTGATGTCATTGCGTTCCCTAAGACACAGAGTGCTTCTTGTCTTATGACTCAGGCTCCTTCTGATGTCGACAATAAACAACTACGTGACCTTTCAATCAAAACAACTGTTGCTGCTAAAAAACAGCATAAAGAAAATAACGAAGACTGATATAAAGGACTATCACATTGAAACTGTGATAGTCCTATCTTAATTTATGGAGGGAAATATGGAAATAAAGATGGCTCCTATTGGTTTTATTGAATCAGAATATAGCTATATTACAGATATCCCTAAACAAAGCTTTTATAATTATGACACTACTGCTAAAATCGTGTTGCTTCCCGAATATGAACAAGGGCTTACAGGACTGCAAACAGGACAAATGATAAATATCATATTTTATTTTCATAAATCAAGTCAAGCACCGCTAATTCAATTTCCACATGGCAGTAATAAAGAAACCGGTGTTTTTAATATCCGTTCACCACATCGTCCCAATCATATTGGTATATCCCGGGCAAAAATTATAAAAATAAACAAAAATGAACTTTATTTTGCTGGAGTAGATATGCTTAATGATACACCAGTACTTGATATTAAGCCCATAATCTTGTCGGAAAGCTAATACTCAGTATATAATATAAATAATATCATTCGATTTATATAAAGCTATAGTTTGTAGGTGAAATAAGTGAATTTTGAACAAGGTATCCAATTTATAAAAGGAGTTGGTCCTAAAAAAGCCCAAATCTTAAAAAGTTTGGGAATAGAAAATATTTATGATTTAGTAACATACTATCCCAAGCGTTATAGTGACCAAAGTGAAGTAACACCGATTGCTATGCTTAATCCTAATGAAACAGTGAATATTGCCGGTCGCATTCTAACCATTCAGGAAAAAAGTACGCACCGCGGTATGAAAATAACTACGGCTATTTTAGTTGATACAACAGGCTCAATCCAAATTGTCTGGTTTAATCAGCCTTTTATAAAAAAAACATTAAAGATAAATGACGAAATCTTTGTGAAAGGTAAAACAGGCTATGCTTATGGTGGCTATGGACAACTAGCAATAAAGCAGGTCATAAATTACTTTAAATCAGAAGACAGTAACGCTCAATATAAATTCGCACCTTTATATGCACTACCAGAATTTATCAAGCCTAAGTTCTTTCGAACTATGATGCAAAACATCATTGATTCCATGGAATCAATTCCTAATGCATTGCCGCAAAACATTATTGATAAATATAATTTACTTGATAAACTCACGGCATTACAGCAGATTCATTTTCCTAATAATAAACAGGACTTGACTGTAGCACGACAGACATTGATATTCGAAGAATTATTTTTAATACAATGTGGTCTTATTTATATGCGCAAATTAAGCCAACAAAAAAAGGCCGGTATTCGTTATTTATCAAATGATAAATTAGTTGCCAAATTACTGCAAAATTTACCTTTTGCTTTGACAGCTGATCAAAATAAAGCTTGGCATGAAATATATAGTGATATGGAAAAAAATATTCCTATGCAGCGCTTACTACAAGGGGATGTTGGCTCAGGTAAAACTGTTATCGCTATGCTGGCTCTGATTAAAGCTGTAGAAAATGGTTATCAGGGTGCACTCATGGCGCCTACTGAAGTTTTGGCAAAACAACATCTGCAAAGTTTTGAATTGCTTCTAGCTCCACTAGGTATCAAAGTTGGCTTATTGACAGGAAGTCTGTCTGCTAAAGAACATCGCATCGCTTTAGAAAATATTGCTGCTGGCGATTGGCAGATAGTTATCGGAACTCATGCCCTAATACAGGATAAAGTAGAATTTAACAAATTAGGTCTTGTCGTAACTGATGAACAGCATCGTTTTGGTGTTGCCCAAAGGGCACGTTTAGAAAATAAAGCTACAGCTATGCCTGATGTGCTAGTAATGACAGCTACACCTATTCCTCGTACTATGACCCTTACCGTATATGGTGATCTTGACGTTTCCAGCATTTATCATTTACCACCAGGCCGGCAGCCTATACGCACTTTTCTGCGAACCGAGGAAGCACGGCCTAAAATATATAAATTTGTTCATGACCAGATAGATGCTGGACGTCAAGCATATGTAGTATGCCCGCTTATTGAACTATCTGACAATATAAAGTCCACATCTGTTGAAGAAATTTATGATGAATTGTCTAATGGTGTTTTTCATGATATAAAATGTGCATTATTACATGGTAAATTGTCTGCCAATGAAAAAGAAGACATTATGCAGCGCTTTTGCAGCAATGAAATAAAATTGCTTATCTCTACAACAGTAATTGAAGTAGGAGTAAATATCCCTAATGCATCAGTAATGGTAGTGGAAGGTGCTGATAGGTTTGGGTTGGCCCAACTGCATCAGCTGCGTGGTCGTATCGGACGCGGAGAATACAAGTCATATTGTATCTTATTATCTAATAATAAGAATGATAACTCAAAACAGCGATTAGAACTTATGGAAAAAGTGAGCGATGGCTTTAAACTGGCTGAAGAGGATTTAAAGCTGCGTGGTCCAGGACAGTTTTTCGGTTCCATGCAGCATGGACTGCCTGATTTAAAGATTGCTGATGTATTTAATGATGCGGCAATTTTATTACAGGCTCGAACTGCTGCCGAAAAATATTGTCAGGATAAAAATAATCTATATACCATAAATAAAATCATTCAACTGCAATATAAAAACAACTTTCTACACATTAATGATGTTTAATAGTAGATATTATTAGAATATAATTATATTCTATCATTCGATAAAAATATCAAGCAATATGTATTATACGATAATTATACATTATAAATAATAATTATCTATATCAGCAAATTGTAACTAATATTTATTATTAAACGGTAATCGTAATGACAAAATATGTAATATTATTTAAGTTAATAATTTTATTATTTTTACAGCAAATGCCTTATCGTTTATATATATTCCGTGTACGAATAAAACGACGTTTTTCATATATTTATACACGATTTATTTTTTCTTGGCTTAAAACTTAAATTTAAAAGCGAAATTTAAAGGTGAAATTATCGTTTTCGAATGTTTGTTAAATACAAAAGATTTTTCTGTTCTATTATTTTTATAGCACATATTTTGTTTTAAAAAAATATGTGCTATAATATATCTATTCTAAGTCCTACTTCATAAAAAATAGGACTTAGAATGATATTAACATCAATAAATACAAGGATGTCTTAATAATGGAAAACATAAAAACTTTGGCTGCCATTCCGGAAAATTTTATGGCTATACCTGATTATATTCCTGAATACGAAATAAATCACAATACTTTTATCCTCAATTATAAGACTTTTTTAGTTCGCTATCTGTCACATGGATCTCCTTCAGAAGATACTATGCGCAATTATTGTTCTACTATCGATAATTATATAGAATGGTGTCGCTTCAATAAACGTCATCCATTAAAAATAAATGAATATGAATTCACTTATTATCGCGATATGCTCGTGCGCTTAAAAATGAAAAAAGGCAGTATAAAAAGTAAGCTTAATGCTATTCGCCAATTTTATAATACAGCTATAAAACTTAAACTTATTGAAGAAAACCCTGCTCAAGATATCGGCATAAAAGCCTATGAACCAAACGATATCTCACCTTTAAAATTTCTTACTGTTGATAAATTAGAACATTTATTATCTATTATTCCTGACGGTGACAATCATGTTGAAAACATCCGCGATAAAGCTATGATTATGCTTATGGCCTTGGAAGGATTGCGTACAATAGAAATATATCGCCTCTCAACAGCTGATATTGATTGGCACGTAAAAACCATATATATTCATGGTAAAGGACATAATGACTTTATTTATCCACGCGAAGATGTACTAAAATATCTAAAATATTATCTGCAGGAACGCTATGTTGATATAGATAAACCAGATAAATTAGGGGAGCCGGTATTTACAGCTATAGGCAATCGCAATAAAGGCGGCCGCATGGATCGCCGTAATATCAGGCGTAATATTGATAAATGGCTTGATTCAGCTGGTTATAAAAAGAAGGGTATCAGTTGCCATATGTTGCGCCATACCTGTGGTACATTGCTCTATAGTAAAACTAAGGATCTACAAATTGTAAAACAAGTGTTACGACACAGTGATATTAACATTACAAGTAAATATGCTCATGTCTTTAGCCAGATGGATAATCGTTATACTTCTGATATTGATTTTAATAATAAATAAACGATACTAAAATACAATAATAATTATTAGCTTATTATTTATACAAAATCAGCATTACTATTGAATACTAAATATTTATTAGTAATATTGATCTTATATTTTTTTAAAATATAAGACTTGTATATGCTAAAAGAAATCATTATTAATTAGTAATAGGTTAGTAGCTACTGATAAAAGTGTGTGTAAAAAACAATTCTGAAAATTTATTCTTTAAAATAAATCATTGGTTCTATTAAGCTCAGCATTATAATAATAATCTTTTTTATAAATTAGGAACTGAGAAAAAAAATGTTGCACCATCTCCTGATTTTCCGGTGAGCCATGCTTTCCCACCTTGTCGTTGCAATATACGTTGACAAATAGCCAGTCCAACACCGTTACCTTCAAATTCTTTATTGGAATGAAGTCGTTCTAACACATGAAACAAACGATCCGCATATTTCATATCAAAGCCTACTCCGTTATCAGCAACAGAAAAAATAATATAATTTTCTAGTACTTCAAAATCAATATGAATAACTGCACATTTTTCTTTCCGTGTATATTTTAAAGCATTAGATAAAATATTTTGAAATAAAAGTTTGAACAAAACAGGATCGCCCTGTATTATTGGTAAATCTTCCACTTGAAAACAAATTTGACGCTCACCTTCCAAGGTAGATAATTCTTTAAAAACAGTATAAAAAAGGGTTTTAGTGTCAATTTTACTAATACTTATTTTTTGACTGCCCGCATGGGAAAATCCTAATAAGTGATCGATAATACCAGTAACCTCTGCAACTTTTTCCTGTATATTTTTTGCTAACTCTTCTTCATCATTAGTGAATTTTGTACAGCAATCCTCCAATAAAAAATCGATTAATTTTTTGATAGATAACAGCGGTGATTTTAAGTCATGCGCTACAGAATAGCAAAATGCATCAAGATTATTATAAGCATTTTTTAAATCTTCAGTTTGTTGTATAAGCTTTAACTGAGTATTAACACGGGCTATTAATTCAGCAGGTTTAAAAGGTTTTGTAACATAATCCTGTGCACCAAGTTCAAATGCTTTTTTTATACTTTCTTCATCATTACTGGCTGTTAAAAAAATAATTGGGATACTACTATATTGATGATTATTTTTTAATACCTGGCAAAAATCAAAACCATTCATTTCCGGCATGCTTACATCAAGCAGTATTAGATTTGGCAATTGATTCTGCAATAGTTTTAAAGCGGCATTAGCACTTTTTGCTATTCTAATAGAAAAATATGAACGCTTTAATATATGGCTTACCAATTCAATACTTGCTGCTGAATCATCAATAATAAGAATTTGTTTTTCGTAAGGAACAGACATGCAAACACCTCTTCTTTTTGCTTATTATTTTAACATATGTATTTTCCCTTGCAAGTGAAAATATACTGTATTTGTCAATCAACAGTTATTAGTTTATAATATTTAAATGAATTATGGCAATGATGCCTGACCTTTTCTATAGGTCAGGCTTTTTTTATAATTTTCTGACATCATAATTAAAATAATTTGGAGGCTATAGATATGAAACGAAATTTTGTCATGACACAAGCGCTATTAAGTCGTTTTATGGTAATTAGTTTTTTTATGATTACTGCGCTATTAGCCATTAGCAGCATCTATATGAAAATAAATATCAATGCTGAAAAAACGGCTGAGGAACATCGTATAATGTTTCAGCAATTAGGCGTTTCTTTAGCAGAAGCTTCTGATTATTTAACTGCTGAAGCTCGAAAATATGCCATTACCGGTGATCGTAAGCATATGGAAAATTATTGGAGGGAAATAGAAACAACAAAAACGCGTGATTATGTAATAAAAAAAATGCAAGAGGCAAACGCACCATTAAAAGAACTGGTATTATTAGAAGATGCTAAAAAACATTCCGATAAATTAGTGGAGACAGAACGCCGTTCTATGCGCTTAATTCTTGAATCAAAACATGTTAATGAAAAATACATGCCACAATCTGTAGCTAAGAAAAAATTGATTGCAGAAGATAGTCAGTTATCTGATGCTGAAAAAAAAAGAAAAGCTATAGAAATTATGTTTGACAATAATTATGACAAAAGTAAAGAACATATTATGCAGCCAATTGCTGCCTTTCAAAAAACGATGAATCAGCGTTTGGAAAATGAATTGTTAAAAGCTCGTAAGAATCTTTATCACGCTTTTATATTACAGGTCATATTGGCATGCTTAATTATAGCGGAAATTTTAGGATTAATGCGTGTTTTTATGCTTTATATAACATATCCTATAAAACATTATATTGAAAAATTAGAAGATTTTTCATTTCAGAAAAAATTTTCTTTATCGGCGGAAGGTACCAAAGAACTTTCTATTTTAGCAGATACCTTTAATAACTTATATAATTCTTTTCAACAAGAATTAAAACGACGGCAAAAAGCTGAAAAACATATGTCACAGGCAAAAGATGAAGCTGAAAAAGCCAATGCAGCTAAAAGTGAATTTTTAGCTAATATGAGTCATGAAATAAGAACACCATTAAATACAATTATTGGATATCATTACATGTTAAAAAAACAAAATTTAACTTCCAAAACCGCTTTGTATACAAATAATATCGGATTAGCCGCAAAAAATCTCCTGGAAATTGTTAATGAAATTTTAGATTTTTCTAAAATTGAATCAGGAAAAATTCAATTGGAAATGGTTCCATTTAGCCTTTATCAGGCGTTAAATGAGTTATATACAATGATTAATATAGAAGCAGCAAAAAAAGAAATTGATTTTTCCATGGAAATAAATCCAGATGTTCCCAATATCATTGTTGGTGATGCTTTTCGTTTAAAAAAAATTGTTTTAAATCTATTATCAAATGCTCTAAAATTCACAGAACATGGATTTATTAAACTAACTATAAATTCAGAAATACAAGTAGGAAATAGTGCATGGATATCTATAAATGTACAAGATACAGGTATTGGGATTACTGAAGATGCTAAAAAACATCTTTTTGAAGCCTTTACACAGGCTGATCTGTCAACATCTCGTCGATTTGGTGGAACAGGATTGGGCCTTGCAATAAGTCAGCAAATTACTAATCTTATGGAAGGCCGTTTAAATGTAAAAAGTACTATTGGTAAAGGCTCTACTTTTATATTTTCATTTCCCGTTCAACAAACAAATACTGACATTCCTGCAATAATGCCAACTGTTAATTTTAATTTTCAAGGTATTCGTGTATTACTCATTGAAGATAATATAATTAATTTACATATGACTGAAGAAATTCTAAGCAGCTTAAATTTTAATGTCACTATAGCTGATAGTGGAAAAAAAGCTTTATCTTTAGCTAAAAAATATGAGTATGATCTTATATTATTAGATATTAGAATGCCTGTAATGGATGGCTATGAAACAGCAAACTATTTAAAGAAAAGCACTCTTAATAATTCTACACCAATAGTCGCATTATCAGCTGATGTTTTGGGTGATATACGCAAAAAAGTAATAGCGGCAGGTATGGTTGATTATATAGAAAAACCTTTACAAATAAATAAGTTGCAGCAAATATTAATAAATGTTTTAAAACTACAATTAAAACCTACTCAGGATTATGCAAAAACATCAGATTTATTTTTGGAACCGGAAACTATTATTGAAAAATTAGATGGTAATATAACTACATATCAAAGTATTTTATCTTTATTTTATCGTCAGCATAATAATGATAATAAATTAATTCAACAGTATATTGCTCAGCATGATTATAAAAGAGCATATGAATATTTGCATGAATTAAAAGGTCTGTCCGGCAATATTGGTGCCAGTAAATTATATTCAGCAAGCAGCATACTATTACCAATAATAAAAAATAATACTTGGTCCGATAGCATTAATCAATTTAATACTATATTTACTGAAACTATGCTGCAAATTGATTCTTATCTGAAAAAACATACTTCAAGTATAAAAAACATAGATAATAGTAACTTTACTAAAGAAGATATTACCAGCTTAATTTTATTATTAGAAACAGGTGATTTTTCAGCTAAGGGACTATGTTATAAAATGCATAATTATTTAACTGCATTGTGTGGTGAAACTTTTTATAATCAATTATGGCAGAAAATAGAAAATTATGATTTTCCTATTGCGGCTGATTTATTGAATAATAAATTAAAAGAAATATTTGGAGGATAATATATGCATAGCGTATTGTTAGTCGATGATGATCGTGCTGAACGATATATCTTAAAACGTTTTAATTGGAAATCAACAGATTTTTACATCGCTGGCGAAGCTGCTGATGGGAAAGAAGCTTTAATACTTTTAAAAAAAACATCATTTGATCTTATTATTACAGATATACGAATGCCTGGAATGGATGGTTTTTCTTTTTTAGATGAAGTCCGTCGCCAAAATTGGCATGGTTGTATTGTTTTATTAAGTACATACAGTGATTTTGAATATGCACAAAGAGGTATCCGCTTAGGGGTTTTCGACTATATGACTAAGCCTCCATCTGATAAAGATTTAACTGCTGTTTTGCAACGTATTCATACACATCTTACCAGTGAAAAATATCTGCAGGAAGAAATTGCCAAAAAATATGAAATACACAATGATAGTACTGCTGCCAAAATCTGTCGTTTTATTTTAAACAATGTTGAAAATAATATTACATTAGACAATTTCGCCCAGGAATTTTCATTAAGTCACGATTATGCGGGAAAATATTTTAAACAAAAAATGGGGAAAAATTTTAATGACTACTTAACAAAAATAAAAATGGAACATGCTAAATATTTGTTGCGTAGTGGAAAATATAAAACTTATGAAATTAGTAATAAGCTTGGTTATGCTAATCCTGATTATTTTAGACGGTTATTTAAACTAAATACCAATATGACTCCCGGTGAATATAAAAGAAGTAGTGATACTGAACATAAATCGATATATAAATTGTAATATAATCCATTTGCATCTTAAAATTAAACTTTTTTTTACTGGTAAATCGCTTTTTTGTGTGGTTTTTTCTCCAAGTAAAAGTTGATACACTATTAGTGTAAATAAAATAACAAAGCAAACAGCAATGACGCTGTAATATAGATAAATAATTTTATTGTATTTATCTATATTACAGTGTTTTTTGTGGTTATGCGAAAGGAGAGACAAATTTATGCAAATAAGGTTTTTGCGTAAAATGAAAAAAAAGACTGCTTTAGCAATGGCAGCACTTTTCGTTTCATCAGCCTTTTTGAGCGGTTGTGCGGGAACACAAGCCTCCAACTCAAATAATGATAAGAACACTATTAAAGTTGGTGTACTTCATTCCTTAAGTGGAACAATGGCTATAAGTGAAGTTTCTGTAAAAGATGCCGAAATGATGGCTATTGATGAAATTAATGCAAAAGGCGGTGTACTCGGTAAAAAGATAGAAGTAGTAACTGAAGATGGCGCTTCTGACCCTGCTGTATTTGCAGAAAAAGCAAAAAAACTATTGCAACAGGACAAAGTAGCAACTGTTTTTGGTTGTTGGACATCAGCTAGTCGCAAAGCTGTATTACCTGTATTTGAAAATAATCATGGTCTTTTATGGTATCCTGTGCAATATGAAGGAATGGAATCATCACCAAATATTTTTTATACCGGAGCAGCACCTAATCAACAAATTGTTCCGGCCGTTGATTGGTTATTAAAAAATAAAGGGAAGAAATTTTTCTTAATAGGATCTGATTATGTATTTCCTCGTACAGCCAATAAAATAATTAAGGCTGAATTAAAGGCTAAAGGCGGAACACTGGTCGGTGAGGAATATACACCAATGGGACATACTGATTATAGTACAATCATCAATAAAATAAAAAATGAAAAACCAGATGTTGTATTTAATACTTTAAATGGTGATAGCAACGTTGCTTTCTTTAAACAACTTAAAGATGCTGGTATCAATACTAAAGACTTAATTACCTGCTCTGTTAGTATAGCTGAAGAAGAAGTACGTGGTATTGGTGCAGGAAATATGGCTGGTCAATTAGTTTCCTGGAATTACTACCAAACAACCGATACACCTGAAAACAAAACTTTTGTAAAGAATTATAAAGCAAAATATGGTCAAGATCGTGTAACTGATGATCCTATTGAAGCGGCTTATGATGCTGTATACCTTTGGGCTGCTGCTGTAGAAAAAGCTGGTTCGACTGATGTTGATAAAGTAAAAGCTGCAGCTAAGGGATTAGAATTTAATGCACCAGAAGGAAAAGTGAAAATTGAAGGTGAAAATCAGCATCTTTGGAAAACAGTTCGCATTGGCGAAGTTCAGGCTGATGGATCTATCAAAGAAGTTTGGAGTACACCAGGACCTGTTCGTCCAGACCCATATTTAAAAACATATGACTGGGCAAAAGGTTTAGCTAACTAAATATAAAAAAATAAAGCGGTATATTTATGTATATACCGCTTTATTTCTCATTCTCATTTTTCAAGATTTAATAGAGGTGAAAATCATGGACATTTATATTTTACAAATTTTTAATGGTATTAGTGTAAGCTCTATTTTTATGTTAGCTGCTTTAGGATTAGCTATTACATTTGGTCTTATGAAAATAATCAATATGGCACATGGTGAGTTTATCATGATTGGAGCATATGCTGCATATATAGTACAAAATTTTTTCACACAATATTTACCCGCATCATTTTTTAATTGGTATTTTTTTATAGCCATACCTATAGCATTTTTATTAGCTGCTAGTATTGGCTGGGTCTTAGAAAGAATTATTATTTGTCATTTATACGGTCGCGCACTAGACAGTATGCTTGCTACATGGGGAGTAAGCATTGTTTTGCAGCAGTTGGCCCGCAGTATTTTTGGTGCTCCTAATGTTGATGTCAAAAGTCCCAATTGGCTTAATGGTGCCCTATTATTATCTCCTGGTCTTCAATTACCATATAAACGTCTCTTTATTATGGGAATGGTTATAATTTGTATGCTGATAATATATTATTTAATGTATTGCAGCAATTACGGACGAAAGATCAGGGCTGTTATGCAAAATCGGGATATGGCAGCCAGTCTTGGTATAAATACCCGCAAAATAGATTCCTATACATTTGCTTTTGGTTCGGGTCTGGCTGGAATAGCTGGTTGTGCGCTAACACTTTTAGGATCAATAGGTCCCACACTTGGTACAGGTTATATAGTAAACACTTTTATGGTCGTAGTTCTTGGTGGTGTGGGTAGTTTATGGGGAACTATTGCTGGTGGTCTTTTAATTGGGACAGGCAACACAACATTGGAGTTTTTAACCAATACTACATCAGGAAAAGTATTGGTGTTTACACTTGTTATTTTATTTTTACAATGGCGTCCCCAAGGACTATTTACTGTTCATAGCCGCTCACTTGATGAATAGGAAGGATGATTATAATTGTTTGTAAAAAAATTCATTAAAGCACCCGCCAATTGGACCTTTTTAATTATTATATTATCACTTTTAGCAGCACCGTTATTTTTAAGTGTATTTAGAATAAATCTTCTAGGTAAATTCATTTCATATGCGATTTTAGCTATTGGTATTGATTTAATTTGGGGATATACAGGTATTTTAAGCTTAGGACATGGTGTCTTTTTTGGACTTGGAGCTTATGCCATGGGTATGTACCTGAAATTAGAGGCAGCGCATGGCAAATTGCCGGATTTTATGTCGTGGAGTGGATTGGAACATTTGCCCGCTATTTGGGCTCCTTTTTCAAATCCATTATCATTACTTTTTATAATAATTATTCCGGCTTTACTGGCAGCAGTTATTGGTTATTTAACATTTAAAAATCGTATTCGTGGTGTATATTTTTCTATATTATCCCAAGCTTTATCTTTAATTTTTGTAGTTCTTTTTATCGGGCAACAGGCCTATACCGGAGGTACTAATGGCCTCACTAGTTTTCAGACAATTTTTGGCTTGTCCTTAGCTGCTGATAATACAAAATATATATTATATTATGCCTCCATACTATTTTTAATTTTAGTATATACGTATTGTCGTTTTATAGTTAATCATCGTATTGGTAAAATCTTAATTGCTATTCGTGATGGTGAAAACAGAGTCAGATTTTCTGGATATAATCCTACTATTTATAAAATATTTGTATATATTTCTTCAGCAGCTATTGCCGGAATAGCTGGAGCTATTTTTGTTCCACAAGTAGGTATTATTTCTCCTGCTGAAATGGGAATTGTTCCATCAATTGAAATGGTTATCTGGGTAGCCATTGGTGGGCGTGGTACATTAATTGGTGCTGTTATTGGTGCTATTTTAGTTAATGGTTTAAAAAGCGGTATAAGTGAATCTTTTCCTGAAATATGGTCCTACTTTCTTGGATTGACATTTATTGTTGTAGTAATATTTATGCCAGAAGGACTTGTGGGATTAGTAAAAAAATATGCATCCCATCTATTTACATGGCATAATAAAAAAGAAAAAATAATCCAAAAAGCTCCATCTATAAATTGAGGTGTACTATGAATACTATTTTAGAAATCAAAGATCTTATAATATCTTTTGACGGGTTTTATGCTGTAAACAATGTTAATACTAAAATAAATAAAGGTGAAATTCGTTTTTTCATTGGCCCAAATGGTGCCGGTAAAACAACATTGTTAGATGCAATTTGTGGACGCATAAAACCACAGCATGGTTCTATTATTTTTAATAACAATAAGAACGTTTTGCATTATGCTGAACATGAACTTGTTAATATTGGTATTGGTCGCAAATTTCAAGTCCCGTCTGTATTTACAAGTTTATCCGTTTATGAAAATATGGAAATTTCTGTAGTTAAGAATAGAGGCATTTTTTCTGCTATTTTCAATAATATAACCAAATCCCAACGAGAAAAAATAAATACAATACTAGAATTAGTAGATTTATTTGACTATCGTTATAGAAAAGCTTCTGAATTATCGCATGGTCAAAAACAATGGTTAGAAATAGCTATGTTATTAGTACAAGATCTGCAGCTTATCTTATTAGATGAGCCCGTTGCCGGAATGGGCCGTAAAGAAACCACTAAAACAGGGGAATTATTACAAAAAATTGCTGCGCACTGTACAGTAATAGTTGTTGAACATGACATGCAGTTTGTACGTGAATATGCAAGTATGGTAACGGTATTACATGAAGGAGCTGTTTTAGATGAAGGCAGTGTAAACCATATACAAAACAATCCTAAAGTAATAGA
The DNA here is from genome assembly GCF_014201835.1 of Pectinatus brassicae. Classification (GTDB taxonomy): domain Bacteria; phylum Bacillota; class Negativicutes; order Selenomonadales; family Selenomonadaceae; genus Pectinatus; species Pectinatus brassicae. The sequence continues at coordinate 71,879 of NZ_JACHFH010000011.1, forward strand.
TGTATATTTAGGAAGAGGTGGTGAAAATTGTGCTTAAGATAAAAAATTTACAAGCCTATTATGGTGAAAGTATCATATTAAAAAATATAGATCTTAATGTGCAAGAAGGTCGTATTGTTTGTCTGCTGGGGCGAAATGGTGTTGGCAAAAGCACATTTTTAAAAAGTATTATGGGTATGGTATGCACTCCACATGGCAGTATTTGTCTTGAAAATAAAGAATTAATTAATGAACCAACTTATACTCGGGCTCGTTCAGGTATTGGTTATGTACCACAGGGACGCGATATATTCCCACAAATGACCGTTGCTGAAAATTTACGTTTGGGTTTAGAAATAAATAACGGTATTGGAAAAATATCACCTAAAATCTATGAATTATTTCCTGTACTAAAAGAAATGCTTACTCGCAAAGGTGGTAATCTTAGTGGTGGACAACAACAACAACTGGCTATTGCCAGAGCACTTGTTTCCCACCCCAAACTCTTAATTTTAGATGAACCAACAGAAGGCATTCAACCATCTATTATTCAGGATATTGGTAAGGTAATACTTCTTTTAAAAAAGGAAGGATATACTATTTTAATCGTAGAACAATATTTAGAATTCATTCTTAATATTGCTGATGATTATTATGTTATGGATAAAGGTGAAATTATCGCTCAGGGACTTGTTAGTAAAATGGATAAAGAAGAAATACAACACAAAATTGCTATTTAATTTAAGGAGGAAAATTTCAATGCATTTGACACCAAAAGATATGGAAAAATTATTGTTGCACTATGCTGGTAATGTAGCTCAACAGCGTAAAGACCGAGGCATAAAATTAAACTATGTAGAATCTATTGCATACATTAGTAAACAGTTACTGGAACTGGCCCGAGAAGGAAAAACAGTAACTGAATTAATGCAAAAGGGCCGTAAGATACTATCGTGTAATGACGTTATGGAAGAAGTTCCTTCTATGATTCATGAAGTTCAAATTGAAGCTACTTTTCCTGATGGTACCAAATTGGTAACAGTTCATAATCCTATACAGTAAAGGAGCATAAAAATGATAATTCCTGGAGAAATCATAACAGCGAATCGTGATATAGAATTAAATAGTAATCGTATAACTATAACCATTATAATTACTAATACAGGCGACCGGCCTGTACAAGTAGGCTCACATTTTCATTTTTTTGAAGTCAATCGTTGTTTGTTATTTGATAGAAGTAAGGCTTTTGGTATGCATTTGGATATCCCTTCAGGAACATCAGTACGCTTTGAGCCCGGTGAAGAAAAAACAGTACAGCTAGTAGAAATTGGCGGGAACAAACGTGTATTTGGACTTAATTCCCTTACTTGCGGTCAGATCAATGAAACTACCCGCCGTTTAGCAATAGAAAAAATAAAAAAACTTGGTATTTGGCAGGAGGACGATGATATATGAGTCGCAAAATGAATGCAGCAGAATACGCTATGATGTTTGGCCCAACAACAGGTGATAAAGTTCGTCTGGCTGATACAGAGCTTTTTCTGGAAGTAGAAAAGGATTATACTTTTTATGGTGATGAAGCAAAGTTTGGTGGTGGTAAAACACTGCGTGATGGTATGGGGCAGTCAGTTAATACACTTAGCCGTACCGGAGATCTTGATCTTGTTATTACTAATGCATTAATCATAGATGTTTATGGCATATATAAAGCTGACATTGGTATTAAAAACGGAAAAATTGCCGCTATTGGCAAAGCTGGTAATCCTGATATTATGGATAATGTAACCCCCGGCATGACAATTGGTGCTTCTACCGAAGCTATTGCTGCCGAGGGTATGATTGTTACCGCTGGCGGTATCGATTCTCATATACATTTTATTAGTCCACAACAAATCGATACAGCATTATATAGTGGTATCACTACTATGATTGGTGGGGGAACCGGCCCCGCTGATGGCACTAATGCTACAACTTGTACCCCAGGACCGTGGAATTTAGCTCAAATGCTGCGGGCAGCTGATGCCTACCCTATGAATTTAGGCTTTTTAGGCAAGGGAAATTGTTCGAATATACAGCCTTTGGAAGAACAAATATTAGCGGGTGCTGTTGGTTTAAAAATTCATGAAGACTGGGGTGCTACACCGGCGGTAATAGATGCTTGTTTGCAGGTTTCTGATAAATATGATGTTCAAACAGCTATTCATACAGATACTCTCAATGAAGCCGGCTGTGTAGAAGATACTCTACGGGCTATTGCTGGTCGGACAATTCATACATATCATACTGAAGGTGCTGGCGGCGGGCATGCTCCTGACATTATCAAAGCTGCCAGCTATAATAATATATTACCATCTTCCACTAATCCTACTATGCCATTTACAGTGAATACTATTGATGAACATCTTGATATGCTGATGGTCTGTCATCATCTTGACAGTCGTATACCTGAAGATGTGGCTTTTGCTGATTCCCGTATACGACCTGAAACAATTGCAGCTGAAGATGTCTTACATGATATGGGGATTTTTAGTATGATGAGTTCAGATTCACAAGCTATGGGACGTGTCGGCGAAGTAATCACTCGTACGTGGCAAACAGCTGACAAGATGAAAAAAGAACGTGGCCGATTAAAAGAAGAACATGGTGATAATGATAATTTTCGCATTCGACGCTATATAGCTAAATATACAATCAATCCGGCAGTAATGCAGGGAATTTCTCAGTACGTAGGCTCAATAAGCAAAGGGAAAATAGCCGATCTTGTTATTTGGAATCCTGCCTTTTTTGGTGTGCGTCCGGATATTATTATAAAAGGCGGTATGATTATTGCGGGTAAAATGGGCGATCCAAATGCATCTATTCCTACACCACAGCCCGTATTTTATCGGCATATGTTTGGTGCCGATGGTAAAGCTAAATATTCTACTTGCATGACATTTGTCGCAAAAACAGCCTGGGAAAATGGCATTAAAGAACAGTTGGGATTGGAAAAAACGGTCCTGCCTGTACATAACTGTCGTGCTATAAGTAAAAAAGACATGCTTTTTAATGATAAGACACCACATATTGATGTTGATCCTGAAACTTATGCTGTACATGTAGATGGTGAACATATAATTAGTAAACCAGCTGAAAAGCTATCTTTAGCCCAGCTATATAATCTTTTTTAAGGAGAGATTCTAATGTTAATAGAGCAAATAACTGGAAATATTTCAGATAAACAATTTACCAATAAATCTATAGATACTGTAAACATTGAATGGTATAACAGTCAAAAAAAAATACATCGTTTAGTAAGCACTAAAGGACGTGATATTGCTATTTGTTTAAATACTGATAAATTTAACGGTCTGCATCAGGGAGATGTTTTGTCTGTAGTAGATAATGATGCAATTACTATCAATATTATTCCCAGCAAATGCTTAGTTGTTAATTGTGATAATCGCAGCAAACTTATTACTTTTTGTTATGAAGTCGGTAATCGTCATGCTCCTTTTTATTACACTACCGATGGTAAAAATTTTGCGTTGCCATATGATAAACCATTTGAAGAATTACTGCAAAAATTGCATCTTTCTTTTACTATTGAAGATGTGTGTCTAGACAATAAGTATCGTATTTCTTCTTCACTGGTGCATGGTCACAGTCATACTCATAATAATGGACATAGCCATGCCTGATAATGATATGGCTGCGCTGAATAAAAAATTTTTATTATTACAAATTAATGATGCTCTTTTTCCTATTGGTTCTTATGTTCACTCTTATGGTTTGGAAACATATGTACAGCATGGACTGGTATATGATCAAAATACAGCGCAGCAATGGATGATGCAATATATAGATAATGCATTTTTATACAGTGAATTACTAGCTGTAAAACTGACTTATGACCATAGTCATACTCATAATTTAACAGCCATTCTAACTATGGAACAGTTGTATTTAGCAGCAAAAGCACCACAGGAACTTCGTAATGCCAGTATTAAACTGGGAAACCGATTTATAAAAATGCTGCAAACCTTGTCATTAGCAGGCATTGATAATATTTTTAAACAATATATTAACAATTCGCAGGATCACTGTCATCCGATAGTTTACGGTATATTTTGTGCAGCAACAGACATAAATATTGATGACTGCCTTGACAATTATCTTTATTCTCAAATGGCCGGACTAATAAATATTTGTGTTAAAAGTGTTCCTTTAAGTCAAACTGCTGGGCAACAAATTTTACAGCAATGTTATACCCGTTGGCCACAGCTTTTAAAGAAACTTTCAGCACTGACTATTGATGATTTTTGTATAGCTGTCCCCGGATTTGATTTAAGATCTATGCAGCATGAAACCTTGTATTCACGACTGTATATGTCATAAAAATAAGGAGAAATTTATTTATGGGATATGTAAAAATTGGTATAGCCGGACCAGTAGGTTCAGGTAAAACAGCTTTAATAGAAGCTTTAACACGTAAACTTGCCGATAAATACAGTATCTGTGTTATTACTAATGATATTTATACACAGGAAGATGCTGAATTTTTAATTAAAAATTCTATAATGGAAAAAGAACGGGTTGTAGGTGTAGAAACCGGCGGTTGTCCACATACCGCAATTAGGGAAGATGCATCAATGAACTTGGATGCCATAGAAGAAATGGAAAAAAAATTTCCTGATGTTGAAATATTTTTTATTGAAAGCGGTGGTGATAATTTATCAGCTACTTTTAGCCCGGAACTTGCTGATAAAACCATTTTTGTTATAGATGTTGCCGAGGGTGATAAAATTCCCCGCAAGGGCGGTCCTGGTATTATGCGCTCTGATCTTTTGGTTATTAATAAAATTGATCTAGCTCCATATGTTGGTGCTGATTTAGACATAATGGAATACGATTCAAGAAAAATGCGTAATAATAAACCATTTATATTTACAAATATCCGAGAAAATAAAGGTGTTGATAAAATAATAGCTTGGATAAAACATGAGGCCTTGCTGGAAGATGCTTAATGAAAAACAATCTATTGCTAGTAATGCGTATGGAAAAACCTCTTATCTTAATTTAAAATTTATTGAGCAACAACACAAAACTATTTTGGATGATGCCTTTTTTACGGCACCATTTAAAATAATGAAACCTTTTATAGCAAAAAAATTAGCACACTTCATGATTTTAACTGCTTCAGCTGGTATTATGGAAGGTGATTGTCAAAAACTAAATATTGAATTAGAATCAGGTTCAGCTGTAGAATTGACCGCACAATCATTTGAAAAAATTCATAAAATGAACAATGGTGAAGCTGTTCGCAACACTAAAATCACATTGGATAAAGATACCATTTTATTTTATATGCCCCAGCCTGTAATTCCATTTAGTCAATCGGCATTTACAAATAAAACTGATATTTATCTTACAAACCAAACTGCCCGCCTTTTTTATAGTGAAATCTTAAACTGTGGTCGAGTAGCTCGTCAGGAACAGTTTTTATACAGAAAATATTGTGCACCATTAAAAATCTATATAGATAATATTATCAGTTACTTTGAAAATACTCGTTACATACCGCAGCAACAAAATTTAACAAGTTTTGGATTTTATGAAAATTATACGCACTTAGCAACAATACTTATTTTTAATTTTGCTATTAATAATGAATTCTGTGCTAACCTGCATAAAATAATTAATGAAAATAATAGAATTGATGGTGGCATAAGTTGTATATTAAATAAACATCTATGCATAAAAGCATTCGCTCATTCCGCTGAATCTTTAATAAATTTTATTGATACTGTAAAAAATGAATTAGATACTCAATAATAATATGTTAGTTATTATAAGAAATCTATAAATTAGCTGTTGCTGAAAACTTTTTTATTTGCCTTAAATGTTAATTTATCTATGTTTATACACGTAAACAAGCATAGTCTGTTATTTTTCATTAAATTAAAACATATTATAATTTTGTTCATCCGCACAGCGGTATTGGTTGGAAAATTCCCGATGATTCCGAAAAATTTATATTTTTTCCTGCTACATAAATAATTTAGTATGGTTAATTGTATAATCAAATTGAACAGTAAATAAAAAATCCATAGGGACTATTCTCGTGTTAGAATATAATCACCATAAAAATATCTACACGGGGGAATAATCACTATGGACTACTCCAATTTTACCATAAATGAATCAGAACGCAAGCCTGGACAACATCTTCAAAGAGAAGATCGTGGA
>NZ_JACHFH010000012.1 GCF_014201835.1 Pectinatus brassicae
CACGGTGGACACCCTTGCCTTGAGCTATGTGCTTGGCACTATTAACCCACACTCGGGACTTTCACCCGTTAGACTGCGCCCATGCCGGGCGCACCTAAGCAAGAAGGCTGTTCCCATATTTTAGAAACAGCCTTCTTAATTTATTCAATATTATTTTGTTTTAATAATTTAGCCATTTTTTCTTTGTCCGGCGTAATATACAACGTTTTATTATTAGTAAAAATTACAAAACCTGGTTTTGCACCAGCTGGTTTTTTTACAAATCGGCATTTTGTATAATCAACCGGCACATTTGATGAATCCTTAGCCTTGGAAAAATAAGCCGCCAAGTTTGCTGCTTCTTCAATTACAGCATCTTCTAGTTCTATTCCCTGTGTACGAATAATAACATGCGAGCCGGGAATGTCTTTAGTATGAAGCCATATATCTGAAGAATGTGCTGTTTTCATGGTTATTTTATCATTTTGGTAATTGTTTTTTCCCACAAGCACTTCTGTACCATCACTTAATATAAACTTAAATGGTTTTGATGGTGTGATAGCCATACGCTTGCGTTTCTCCATCTGCATATATCCGCCCGCAATCAACTCATTTTTTACATCAGCCAGCTCAGAAATTGATGATGACGAAAACAAGGCAGCCTCTATTGTTCCTAAGTATTTGATATTTTCACTGCACTCATTAATCTGTGTTCCTAATATTTTTTCGGCCCGGCGCAGTTTATCATATTTTTGATAATATTTTTGCATATTTTGCACGACTGTCAGTTTCTTATCCATCGGTATAACTATCTGGGCACCGTCAGCAGCATAAATATTGTTAACCTTAATTTCGCTGTCAATATGGTCAATAAACCGATATTGATATGTCATGATATTATCGGCTTTGATTTTTTCATCTTCAGCTTGCTGCGACCTGCTCAATTCTTCCAATAGTTTATTTTTTTTACCGTTTTGTTTATTTATTTCATGCACAACGAATTTTAATAAATGCTCTTTTTCCGGCGATACATAATCATCGGTCAGTTTATGGCCCATTTCCAGCATCTCACTCATGGTAGCAAATGTCATACTTTCATCATTAGGATAGATATCGAATGCAAATGCGGCCATTGCAATAACTTTATTGTTTTTATTTTTAACCAGTGTCGGTGTAAATTCCTTTTTCTTATAAATATCAAGTAGTTCCTGCAAGGCATTGGATAGTGACACATAATCGCTTTCCTCTAAAGACTCTACGGGCATATCCTTAGGCAGTCCTGCCAGAAACAATATCTGCTTAGCCGTTATTGGTCCAAAACCTGCTCCGGTATGCAGTACTGCTCGATATATATCTTCACCGATTTTTTCTTTTACATTAGCAATAAATTCATCTTGATGTTCCAATACATCGATACTATCTTGCTGCGGCGGCGGCATATATGGCCGCTGTGGCAGAATTGTACGCACGCGGCTGCTATTTGTGCCTACACGGCGCAAAGAATCAATAACTATATCCTCCTGCGTTAATATTATATTACTGTATTTTCCCATTAATTCGATGTATAATTTTTTTGTCACTATTAAACCGCCAGCCCCCAAGGTATCTATTTCCATGATGGCTGCTCTATCCCTGCCCAACTGATATATCTGGGCAATACGTCCGCCTTCAAGCTGTTTGCGCAGCAGCATGCAAAAAACCGGTGGTTCTGGTGGATTTTCTATCTGCCGTTTTGTAACTGTCATCGTTGGCATTGCCGGATCTATTGACACATGCAGTACATGCGTCATCCCCGGCAGTCTTACAGAAATATAAATATCACTTTTACGCGGCTGAGCGATCTTATCAATACGTCCACCGCTTAAAAGTCTGTTCATTTCATCTATTGATGCATAAAGGGAAAAACCATCCATTCCCATATTATCACTACCTTATTAAAGAATAGGTTGAGTATATCATACTCCATAAATAACGGTCAAATAAGCAAACATTCTATAATAATCACTTGCAATAATTGATAATAAAGCTTATTATATATAATAACGATTTTACTTTTTAAATAGATAAAGGATAAAAGGGTGATATCATTGAAAACATTAAAGTCCGCCGCACATATAACTTATAATCGAACCGCTGAACTCAGTCAAAATGTTGCCAATATAATTAATACAGTACGCCAAAACGGTGACAAGGCACTATGGGAATTTGGCAAAAAATTTGATGGATGTGACACACCGAACTTACGTATTACACCCACACAAATCGAAAATGCTTATAAACAGGTATCTTCCGAAACGGTAGAGCAGCTGCAGTTTGCTGCCAAACAAATTAAATTCTATGCCCAGCAGCAAATGAATTGCCTTAAGGAATTAGAAGTTCCCAGCAATGTGCACGGTGTTACTTTAGGTCATAAATTAATCACTGTAAAATCCTGCGGTGCTTATGTACCAGGAGGGCGCTATCCGCTTCCCAGTACTGCGTTAATGCTATCCATTCCCGCCAAAATTGCCGGTGTTGATCGAATTGTTGCCGTCAGCCCTGCCAATAAAAAATATGGCGGCATTCATCCAGCGGTTCTTGTTGCTATGGATATTGGCGGTGTCGATGAAATATACTGCACCGGTGGTGCTCAGGCTATTGCCGCGCTAACTTACGGCACAGATAGTATTGTGCCGGTTGATATGATTGTCGGACCTGGCAATAAATTTGTTACTGAAGCAAAACGTCAGGTTTTGGGCGAAGTCGGTATTGACAGTTTAGCTGGCCCCAGCGAAGTAATGATTGTTGCCGATGGCACTGCTAAACCCGAATACGCTGCTATTGATTTGCTCGCCCAAAGCGAGCATGATGCCAATGCCCGGGCTATTCTTATAACGACTGATGAAGTTTATGCCCAAAAAGTCCAGGATAAACTGCTTGACTTTGTAAAGCAGCTGCCTACAGGTGAAACAGCTTATAAATCGTGGCTTGATAATGGCACTATATTAATTGCCGCTGATGATGCAGAAATGATCGCAGCTGCCAATGAAATGGCTCCGGAACACTTGGAAGTGCACACTAAAAACAGCCTTGAATTCAGCAAAAATCTAAACAATTACGGCTCATTATTCATTGGTGAATATACGCCTGTAGCCTTTGGCGATTATTGCTCTGGTACCAACCACACTTTACCCACAATGCGTACAGCACGCTACTCCAATGGCTTATATGTTGGTACCTTCATTAAAACATCTTTTTATCAGCATATTACCGCGGAAGGCTGTCAAAACTTATCTGCACCGTGTATGCATTTAGCTGAAGTTGAAGGTCTTATGGCACATAAGCAGTCTGTTGCTGAACGCCTAAAATAAATTAATTCATCCTCTAAATATAAACCCAAAGACTGTTAGTGTAATTATTTTACGCCGGCAGTCTTTTTTATCATTATAAATACTATTTTATTTTACTAATATGTTGCAATAATACGAAATAAATATTACAATTACTATGTATGACTATAAGGTCAGGAGGTTATTATTATATGAACTTCAAATTTACTAAATGGCATGGATGTGGCAATGACTTTGTCATTATCAATGGGCTAGAAGAAAACATTGAAACCATCCAGCCTCAAGCCGCTGCTATCTGCAATAGAAACTTCGGTATTGGTGCAGACGGTGTAATTACAGTGTGTCCCTCAGAAAATGCCGATTTTTGCATGCGTATTTTTAATTCTGATGGATCAGAAGCTGAAATGTGCGGCAATGGCATTCGCTGCTTTGCCCGCTATGTATACGAAGCAAAATTAACTACAAAATCAGAGATGACAATAGAAACAAAAGCTGGTATTATGAAGCCCAAAATTATTGCTTCTGGTGACGATGTATTAGTTACAGTAAATATGGGCAATCCTGTTTTACAGGCCGATAAAGTTCCTGTGGCTGGCTTTGCTGATAAAACAATTATCTCCGAAGAAATAATTGTTGATAATGAAAATTTCCATATTACCTGTGTATCAATGGGAAATCCGCATTGTATTATCTTCGTTGACGATATTAATGCTGTTGATATTAATAAATGGGGACCTGTTTTAGAAAAGCACCAGATTTTCCCTAATAAAACTAATGTGGAATTTGTCCAGGTACTAAATCGGTCCAAGTTACGCATGCGTGTCTGGGAACGTGGTGCAGCCATTACGCTCGCCTGTGGAACCGGCGCCTGTGCTACACTTGTAGCAGGTGTTCTAAATAATTTATGTGACCGACAAGCTTCATTACAGTTAGATGGTGGGTTATTATCTATCGAATGGAATGAATCTGATAATAATGTGTATATGACTGGGCCAGCAACTAAAGTATTTGAAGGTAAATATAGTGGATAAAATAAACATAGATGAACTCAATGTACGCAGTATGACAGGTTTCGGTACAGCCGTTTGTGAAAAAGACACTTATAAAATGAGTATTGAAATTAAATCAGTAAATAATCGCTTTAAAGATGTCTATGCTCATTTGCCTGCCGGACTACGCTCATTGGAAAGTATTATAAACGAACATTTGAATCAATATGCATTACGTGGTAAAATAGATCTTTACGTTAACTACACTGATAACATTGGTAACAACAGCTCACTGGTAATTGATAAAGATCTTGCTCTTGCTTATCGTGACGCTTTAAATAATTTATCACAGATAGTTAACAACAGCGATATACATTCAGCTGATGAAAAATTTTCTTTAAATAATCTGATAAGCTTATCCACTTATCCCGGCATTTTAATTAAAGAAGATAAATTTCCTGATGTACAGGATTTGCAGGATGATTTTACGCACACTTTAGATTGCGCCATAGAATTGTTCATTCAAATGAAAACCGCAGAAGGCAAGAATCTGTGTAAAGATATTTTATATCGCATTAATGTTATTCGCAAAATAACTGATGACTTATGTCAGCTTGCGCCAACAATTGTTGAAAAATATCGGCAAAATCTTGTAGCTGCTTTAGGAGAATATCTTAATGCCAATGACCTTGACCAAACCCGCATAATTCAGGAAACTGCCATTTATGCCGAAAAAACCAATTATACGGAAGAAACAACCAGGTTAAAAAGTCATCTTTCACAATTTGAACAAACGGTAATAAACGGTGGCAATATTGGACGAAAATTAGATTTCATTGTCCAGGAAATGAACCGTGAAATCAATACCATCGCTTCTAAGGCTAATTCAGCTGATGCTGGACAGCTTGTGGTCGATGTTAAAGGCGAGATAGAAAAAATTCGTGAACAAATACAAAACATTGAATAAGTTCATTTTATAATTATTTTTATATCGTTGCATATTCAATAATCCGGAGTAGTTTATCTATATGTGACAGGTTGAATTTATTCAAATAGGAAAGGCTGGTTTATATGAGTATAAAATTAATCAATATTGGTTTTGGTAATATCGTATCAGCTAATAGAATAATTGCAATCGTCAGCCCTGAATCTGCTCCCATAAAACGTATCATTCAGGAAGCGCGTGAAAAAGGTATGTTGATTGATGCTACCTATGGACGACGTACCCGCGCCGTTATAATTGTTGACAGTGACCATGTTGTTTTGTCTGCTATTCAGCCTGAAACAGTTGCCAATCGTGTAATTGACAATAATAGTGAAATAGTAAAGGATAAAGAAAAGTAAAATGTCCAGCAAAGGAAATTTAATCATTCTATCGGGTCCTTCCGGTACTGGTAAGGGAACGGTCTGCAAAAAACTATTTGCCCAAAATTCAAATATCACCTATTCCGTGTCTGCCACAACTCGCCTGCCGCGTCCTGGTGAGGAAAACGGCCGCGAATACTATTTTGTAAGCAAAGATGAATTTGAAAATATGATTACCCAAAATCAGCTTTTAGAATGGGCTAATGTGTATGGTAATTATTATGGAACGCCCTTAAACAAAATCAATGAATTGCGGGCACAGGGAATTGATGTATTGTTGGAAATAGATACACAAGGTGCTTTGAATGTCATGGAAAAGGCTGCTGATGGAATATTTATCTTTTTACTGCCGCCATCACTTGCTGAGCTTGAAAAACGCATTCGCGGCCGAGGCACTGAAACTGCTGAGGTAATAAAAAAGCGTTTAGATGCTGCTATTGATGAAATCGCCCTAGGTCAGCATTATAATTATCTGGTAGTAAATAACAATATTGATACTGCTGTGGAACAGATAACTGCGATAATTTTAGCAGAAAAATGCCGAACCAGCCGTAATATTGATATCATTAATAAAATAAAAACTGAGGAGATATAATCATGGATATAGTAAACCCTTCAATAGATGAATTAATGCCAAAAGTTGACAGCAAATACACACTTGTTGTCTTAGCATCAAAACGTGCCCGTCAAATTTTAGACGGTGCACCTATCCGTTCTGTAAAAACATCCACCAAAAATGTAACCAATGCTTTAGAAGAGATCGCTGAAAACAAAATAAGCTATCAGCGCGTAAAAGTCGGACTTAAATAATGCTTACAGGGAAAAATATTTTACTGGGTGTATGCGGTGGTATCGCTGTATATAAAGCCGTTGACATTGCCAGTCGTTTAAGAAAAGCCGGTGCCAATGTTGATGTAATCATGACAAAATCGGCAACCAAATTTGTAACACCCTTAACTTTTCAGGAAATAACCGGCAATCCCATCAGCTGTGATATGTGGGAAAAAGTTCATACCTGGAATGTCGAGCATATTGCCTTGGCACAAAAAGCTGATTTAATATTAATTGCACCTGCTACAGCCAATATGGTTGGTAAATTAGCAAATGGCATTGCTGACGATATGCTCTCTACTACAGTACTGGCATCGTTAGCCCCTGTTTTTCTTGCCCCGGCAATGAATACTAATATGTATAACAATCCTATTTTTCAGCGTAATTTACAAACACTCAGGCAAGTTGCGAATTATAATATAATAACACCAGCAGAAGGTCATTTAGCCTGCGGCACCAGCGGTATCGGACGTCTGCCTGAACCTGCTGATATTGTACGTACTGTAGAAAACTATTTTACACCAGTGCAACAGGATTTTAAGAATGTAAAAATATTAATTACTGCCGGCGGCACCCGTGAGCCAATTGATCCAGTCCGCTATATCGGCAATCGTTCCAGCGGAAAAATGGGTTATGCCATTGCTGAGGCTGCAGCAAAAAGAGGTGCTGCAGTAACTTTAATCTCAGGTGTTACTACACTAACTGCCTCTGCTGGTATTAAAGTTATAAAGGTAGAAACTGCTAAAGAAATGCAGCAGCATGTTGAAGCAAATTTTGCATCTAATGACGTTATTGTAATGGCAGCTGCCGTTGCTGATTATGCTGTTGCCGAAGTATCTGAGCAAAAGATAAAAAAAGCCTCAGAAAAGCTTTCGCTTGAGCTTGTAAAAAATCCTGATATTCTGCTGGGACTAGGGCAGAAAAAACAGCAAAATCAATTACTCATTGGTTTTGCCGCTGAAACACAAAATTTACTTAAATACGCTCAGGATAAATTGCAGCGCAAAAATCTTGATATGATAATTGCCAATGATGTCAGCAAGGTCAACGCCGGCTTTAATGTTGACACAAATATCGTTAAAATCATCGGCAAGAACAATTTAGTTGAAGATATTCCGTTAATAAAAAAGACTGCCTTAGCCTCTATTATTCTCGATAAAATCAATAAACTAAAAACTCATTGACATTTATTCTCAAAAATAGTAATATGTATATTGTAAATGAATATGGAACTCATCAAGAGCAGCTGAGGGACTGGCCCTATGACGCTGCGGCAACCATGATTTTATTATCAAACGGTGCTAATTCCTTTAGGATTAATCCTAGAAGATGAGAGTAAGCTTATAAAAAGCCCTCTTTTCTTAGAGGGCTTTTATTTATTTACAAATTTTTCTAATCATGGAGGAACTTATGAACGCAAAACGTATATTATTCACATCTGAATCAGTTACTGAAGGCCATCCCGATAAAATTGCCGATCAAATCTCTGATAGTATTTTAGATGCAATTTTGGAACAGGATCCTAACGGACGCGTTGCCTGTGAAACACTAATAACCACTGGCCAGGTACACATTGCTGGCGAAATTTCCACCACTTGCTATGTAGACATTCCTAAAATAGTACGCAACAAAATCAAAGAAATCGGTTATACCCGTGCTAAATATGGTTTTGATGCTTCAACCTGCGGTATTTCCGTTTCTATAGACGAACAATCACCTGACATAGCTTTAGGCGTGGATAAAGCCCTAGAAGCTAAAAAAGGCAATATGGAAATTGAGGATGCTATTGGTGCTGGTGATCAGGGTATGATGTTTGGTTATGCTACCAATGAAACACCGGAATTTATGCCTTTTCCTATTGCTATGGCACATCGCCTCTCCCGTCGCTTAACTGAAGTACGTAAAAAGAAAGAACTTGATTATTTACGTCCCGATGGGAAAACTCAGGTAACTGTCGCTTATGAAGATGGCAAACCAGTTCACATTGAAGCTATTGTTGTTTCTACCCAGCACGGTCCTGAAGTATCCTTGGAAACAATTGAAAAAGATATTAAAGCCAAAGTCATTGCTCCTATTGTTCCAGAAAATATGGTTGATGAAAACACAAAATACTTTATTAACCCTACCGGTAAATTTGTCATTGGCGGCCCTCAGGGTGACTGTGGACTTACTGGCCGTAAAATCATCGTTGATACCTATGGCGGTATGGCTCGTCATGGCGGCGGTGCTTTCTCTGGTAAAGATGCTACCAAAGTTGACCGTTCAGCTGCTTACGCAGCCCGCTACGTTGCTAAAAACGTAGTTGCTGCTGGTCTTGCTGATAAATGCGAGATACAGCTTGCTTACGCTATTGGTGTTGCTTATCCTGTATCTATCAGGGTTGAAACCTTTGGTACCGCTAAAATTGATGAAGATAAAATCTCTAAGCTGATAAGTGATAACTTTGACCTGCGTCCAGCCGGCATCATAAAAATGCTTGATTTACGCCGTCCTATTTACGCACAGACTGCTGCTTACGGTCATTTTGGCCGTACCGATATTGATTTACCTTGGGAACACACCGACAAAGCTGCTCTTTTAAAACAGCAGGCCGGGTTATAATCTACATTAAAATCTTATTTTACTAAATACGACGAGGCTGCTGCACGTTAATAAAAACGTACAGCAGCCTCGTATTTTATGTTTTAAAACCGTCCCTTCAAGAAGAATAGCACTAGCAATGACTGAAAAAGGGGGCTACTAATTAATATTATAACCCCTCAGTCAGCTAAAGCTGCCAGCTCCCCTACAGGGGAGCCATAAGGAAGATAAAGCATTAATATAGCATGCATATGACAGCCTCTTTTTTCTTTACAGTAGTTATGTATTAAAAACAAACTTTATTAAATAATAATAATCAATTTTATTATTCTTCATCTAATATTTTTCCATTAGCATCAATTTCCACTTTAATCGTTTTAGTAAAATACACCCCACAACCACTAGGTTTATAAACTCCACTTTGATGGTTTTTTACTGCAAGTGGCTGCTGAAAATCTTTTTTATTATCTGGCTTAATCAACTTTAACTCTACTGCTTTTTTTATCACTATATCAAATGCTGCTTTTTGTGCCATATGTGCTGCAACAGTTGCTTTCCTATCAATATTGTCGGCACTTTCATAATATCCATATCCCTCGGCCTCAATTGTCCACACCTTACCTATATGATCAACTTTTTTTATGACAGCTGGTCTTATACTTATCTCCTTTTCTATAAATGGATTGAATTTATTACTATCGAATTTTTTCTGACGAAAAATTACAATCATATAGTCTTTTACTTTTCCATTTATTTCTTTATTCTCAATTTTTTCCGATATTTCCTGCACTGGAATATCATTTGCTGATACCGAAAAAATATTATTATCCAACCCCAAATTTTCTTTATAAATTTGGGCTTCATATTTTCTTGCAAGATCAAACTGAACCTTAAATTTTGCAAATTCACGAGCTCTTTCTTTTGTACAATTATCTAATAAAACTGTAGCCTCGGTATCTTGTTTATGGATATCAGCATCAACAAAAGTTTTATTAAAAGCTCGTGCTTTTTCTCCATTTGAATCAGATAGTGCAAAAGCACTACCTGTTGAAATTATTAATCCTTGAAATAGCATAATAGCAGTTATTACAAGAATTATTTGCGCCTTTAATTTATTCAATATATTCTCTCCTAAGTAAACTATACTGTTCCTTTATTATATAAATTATATGTTAATACTTACTTATCATAAAAAAAGTTTTGTGGCAGTATCTCTATTTTATAATTATCAGGATCATTTATAAAATAAATTCCAGCCTTTTCATTAATAACAGCAATACAATTCATAGCTTTATGTTTTTGCAGTGCATGGTCATAATCATCGACCTGCATAGCAATATGGAATAATTCTTTTTCTAATAAATTTTCTGCCGCTAACGGTTTTTTTAAATATTTTAACTCCAACTCTAAATTATTTTTATTATCAGTTAAATAAACCATTATAAATTCAGGAAAATCCAAGCGCCTTATTTCCTTTAAGTCTAAAGCTTCCCTATAAAACTCAAGCGATTTTTCTAAATCAGAAACGCATAAATTTACATGTAAAAACTCAAATTTCATTTTATTTTCCTTACAATTATTTACCTTCTTGGCATAATATAATAGCTGATAAAAAGACTGCCATGCTATGACAGTCTTTTTATCAGCTATTAGTTAGGAATAAATCCTTATATTATGTTATATCTCTGTAAAGTAGCAAAAGCCGCGCGCTGTTCAGCTTCTTTTTTGCTTTTTCCATCGCCTGTACCTTCAGGCTTTCCCTCTACAATAACAGCAAAGGAAAAAATTTTGGCATGATCAGGTCCATTTTCGGAAATAAGCTTATATTCAATACACTGTCCGCGACCTTGCACCACTTCCTGCAAAATGGTCTTATAATCTTTAAGGTTGTATCCCTGTTCAATAGAAATAAGATCAGCTTGCAGCTTATTTAATACATACTCACAGGCAATCTGCCAGCCTTGATCCATATATATGGCACCGATAATGGCCTCAAAAGCATCAGCAAGTATTGAGGGACGCCTACTGCCACCCGTCAAACGTTCACCTTTTCCCAATAGGAGATAATCTCCCACCTTCATCTGTGAGGATAGATTAGCCAACGTTGTTTCACAAACAACTGAAGCACGGGCCTTAGTCATTTCACCTTCAGGCATTTCAGGGAATTTATTAAATAAATACGTACTTGATGCTAACTCCAGTACTGCATCACCTAAAAACTCCAATCGCTCATTATGAACAATATTGTTTTTGGATTCATTAGCATAAGATGTATGCGTAAGCGCTGTATCTAATAAGCTGATATCTTTAAAATTGACGCCTAAGCTTTTAGCCAATTGTGTAATTTTTTTCGTACGTTCCTGCGAAAGCTCCATTATAAAACCTGATTTACTTAAATTTTTTCAAAAGGACTGCGGCATTATGACCACCAAACCCTAATGAATCAGAAATAGCTGCGTTAATAATTTTCTTACGTGCTACATTTGGCACATAATCTAAATCTAATGCTTCATCAGGTGTTTCTAAATTTATCGTAGCAGGCATTATATCATTTTTAACGGTAAGTGCCGTAGCAATACATTCTATTCCACCTGCTGCCCCCAATAAATGTCCAATCATGGATTTTATTGAGCTGATTGATAATTTATAGGCATGATCGCCAAAGGCACGTTTAATTGCCATGGTTTCCGTTTTTTCATTAAGCTGTGTTGATGTACCATGAGCATTGATATAATCAATATCTTCCATATTAAGACCAGCATCTTTTACTGCCAATGAAAAACATCTTGCCGGCTGAACAGCCTCAGGATCTGGACTGGTTATATGATATGCATCAGAAGTTGCAGCATAGCCGCCTACTTCAGCATAAATTTCAGCACCACGAGCTAATGCATGTTCCAAGCTTTCTAAGATAACAACACCAGAACCTTCACCCATTACAAAACCACTGCGATTTTTATCAAATGGACGTGATGCTTTTTCTGGATTGTCATTCATGTCTGTGCATAATGCTTTCATGGAAGCAAAACCAGCAACAGGCAATGGTGAAATACATGCTTCTGTACCGCCAGCAACCATCATATCAGCTTCACCGCGTTGAATTACACGCATGGCATCACCAATAGCATTAGTTCCTGTAGCACAAGCCGTAATTGGACAGCTGCTTGGTCCCTGCAAGCCAAATGTAATGGATGCCTGACCAGTAGCCATATTGGCTATCATCATTGGTACACAAAAAGGACTGATACGATTAGGGCCTTTTTTAAACAATACATCATATTGGTCATGCATTGTTCCAATGCCGCCAATACCAGTACCAATAAATACACCGATACGTTCTTTATCTTCTTTGTCCAAATCAACAGCTGCATCTTCAAATGCCATTCTAGTAGCAGCTATTGCAAACTGTGTATATCTATCCATCCGCTTTGCTTCTTTTTTATCAATAAAATCAGATGGTTCAAAATCATTAATTTCAGCAGCAACCTGTGCTTTAAAATCAGTTGCATCAAATTGGGTTATCTTACCAATACCAGATTTTCCAGCCAACAGCCCTTCCCAAAACTTACCTTTACCAATACCAATAGGCGTAACTGCACCGAGACCGGTAATAACTACTCTATTTGCCAAAATAATACTACACCTCACCTTTAATTTGCTACAGCAGCTTCTTGCTTAAGCCGTGCAAATATTTCTTTTACGGGCAATATTTCCTTTATCTTATGAATATATTCCCCTGCAAAAACTAAACCGTTTTCCACGTCACCTTGTTGAGCACGCTCCAACGCTTTTATTATACAAAAATTATGTTTACAACTTTTTAAACAATTATTGCAATGCGTTATTGGCACACTGCCCTGCATTATTTTTTCTGAAAATGGATTTCTTACGGCACGACCTGGAAGTCCTACCGGACTTTTTATTACAACAATATCTTCAGGTTTTGCCTTTAAATAAAATTCTTTAAGTGCCGGTGCTGCATTAGATTCTTCGCTTGCAGCAAAACGAGAGCCCATTTGGACTCCATTAGCACCCATATTTATAAAATCAACAATATCCTGACCACTTAACACCCCGCCAGCTGCAATAATAGGTATATCAACAGCAGCCCGTATTTCAGGTATTAATTTCTTTATAGAAATTGATGTACCTAAGTGTCCACCTGCTTCTGTGCCTTCAACAACAACAGCAGCAGCGCCAAGATTTTGAGAAATTTTCGCCAATTTAGCCGAAGATACGATTGGAACTATTGGTGTACCAGATTCCTTGCCCAGACCAAACATATCCCGAGAAAAGCCTGCACCAGCAACTACCAAATCTATACCTTCTTGTATAGCCGTCTTTATTAATTCGCTGAATTTTTTTGCAGCGACCATTATATTGATTCCAATAACCCCAGATGTCAAAGAACGTGCTAAGCGAATTTCATACCGTAGTTCGTCATTTGTCATACCGGACGCAGCGATTAAACCAATACCGCCTTCATTTGCTACAGCTGCAGCCAGACGTGCTGTCGAAAGCCTTATCGCCATGCCGCCTTGAATAACCGGTACTTTTGCGATTTTATCGCCAATCTTAAGCTCCGGAAGCTTCAAAATAACTCCTCCTATCAATTTCGCTTGTATTAGTTTAAGGAACCTTTATCAATAAAGGTTCCTTAAACTAAATAAGTATCTTATTTAGTCTGTTCTATATAGGTCACAACATCATGAACTGTTTTGATTTTTTCAGCAGCTTCATCAGGAATTTCAATGCTGAATTCTTCTTCAAAAGCCATGATTAATTCGACTATATCAAGAGAATCAGCACCTAAATCATCAATAAAAGTAGAATCAATATTGACATCATCTGCTTCAACGCCTAATTGTTCAACAACAATATCTCTAACTTTTTCGAATGTCGACATATGTTGCTCACCTCCTCCCATAAAGTTACTTTTTTATTACATCGCCATGCCACCATCAACATTAATAACCTGACCAGTTATATAAGCGGCATTATCAGAAACCAAAAACATTACTGCATTGGCTACATCCTGCGGTTCGCCCATTTTTCCTAACGGTATATTATGTAATATATTTTCTTTAGCTTTATCTGGAATTACTGATGTCATATCAGTAGAAATAAATCCTGGAGCTACAGCATTAACTGTTATATTACGTGCTGCTAATTCTTTCGCCAATGATTTAGTAAAACCAATGACACCAGCTTTAGCAGCTGCATAATTAGCCTGACCGATATTACCGGTTAAACCAACTACTGAAGCCATATTTATTATCTTTCCGGCGCGTTTTTTCATCATTAACTTAGTTACAACTTTAGTACAATTAAAAACACCGGATAAATTTGTATTTATAACAGCATCCCAATCCTGCTGTTTCATGCGGGCAAATAAGGTATCACGAGTTATTCCGGCATTATTAACCAAAATATCTATCGTACCAAATTTTGACACAACTTTATTAATCATTTCTTCTGCTGCCTGAGCGTCCGCTACATCAGCCTGAACTATCATGGCTTTACCGCCATTAGCAATAATTTCATTTTGTACTGTTTCAGCAGCAGCAGTATTACCAGCATAATTTATTGCAACACTGGCACCTTCATTAGCTAAGCTGATAGCTATTTCTCTGCCAATACCACGAGAAGCTCCAGTAACTAATGCAATCTTGCCTTCTAACAGCATTTTAACGAACCTCCTGGAAATAATCAAGCGTTTTTTGCAAAGAAGCTTCATCTTCTACATTTAAAGATTTTAGAGTTTTATCAATACGGCGATTAAAACCACATAAAACCTTACCTGGACCAGCTTCTACATAAGTGTCAGCACCAAATTCTTTCATTGAAGCAACACAGTCTTCCCATTTTACCGGGCTGGCTGCTTGTTTAATTAAGCTTGCCTTAATATCAGCAGCGCTTGTCAGTGCCTTGCCTGTAACATTAGCTACAACTGGTATTTTAGCATCACAAACATCTATTTTATCGAGTTCCACTGCTAATTTTTCAGCAGCTGGAGCCATCAATTTGCTATGAAAAGGTGCACTTACTGGCAGCAATACGCATTTTTTGGCTCCAGCTTCTTTTAATTTATCAACAGCTGCATTTACGCCTGCTGTCGTTCCTGCTATAACTACCTGACCCGGACAATTAAAATTAACAGCCTGTACCAATGATATATTATCGGTAATCTGCTGACATATGTCAACAATTATATTTCTGTCAAGACCAATTACAGCCGCCATACCGCCTTCACCAACTGGAACAGCTTCCTGCATATAAGAACCACGCCTATTAACAAGATACACGGCATCAGCAAATTTCATAGCGCCGGCGACGACTAATGCTGAGTATTCGCCCAAGCTATGACCGCCGACTATCTGCGGTACTATGCCTTTTTCCTGTAAAATAGTTGCAGCGATAACGCTGACCGTTAATATAGCTGGCTGAGTATTAGCCGTTAATTTTAAATCTTCCTCTGGACCATTGAAACACATATCCATTATGGAATAACCCAAAGCATCATCAGCTTCTTTGAACATTTTTTTAGCAACATCATAATTATCAAAGAATTCTTTGCCCATTCCTACTGTTTGTGAACCTTGTCCAGGAAAAATGAATCCAAGTTTATTCATAAATAAATTATCCTTTCATATTCCGTTCAAATAAAATAGTTACCGACAACTATTTTGAACATTATCCAAAGCATTTTGCATTTGATCTACTATATCAGTAATAATTTTTTGTACTGGTTTTATTTCAGAAAGCATTCCACTGATTTGACCAATCATAACTGAACCATTTTCAACATCACCTTTATGTGTTGCTAAATTCAGTTTACCAGCACCAAGTTTTTCAAGTTCTGCAGTGCTTACACCTGATTTTTCCATCTCTTGGAATTTACGTGTCAATTTATTGGATAAAACGCGTACAGGATGACCTGTTGTCCGGCCTGTTACCACGGTAGAACGATCTTTTGCTTTTAAAACTACATTTTTATAATTGTCATGAGCGATACATTCTTCTGATAAAACAAACCGTGTTCCCATTTGAACGCCAGCTGCTCCCAACGAAAATGCAGCTACCACACCACGACTGTCCGCAATACCACCAGCAGCTATAACTGGTACATCAACAGCATCAACAATCTGCGGCACAAGTGACATTGTAGTAATTTCGCCAATATGTCCGCCGCTTTCCAAACCTTCAGCAATAACGGCATCTACACCTGTTCTTACTAATCTTTTAGCCAACGCCACCGAAGCTACTACGGGAATTACTTTGCTGCCAATTTCTTTTAATGCGGGAATATATTCAGCTGGATTGCCGGCACCAGTTGTAATAACCGGTACTCGTTCTTCAACTACAACCTGCATTACTTCTTTTACGAACGGTGACATCAACATTATGTTAACACCAAAAGGTTTATCAGTCCATTTTTTTGTTTTTTGAATTTCTATGCGTAATAAATCTGGCGGCATATGTCCAGCACCAATTATTCCTAAACCACCAGCATTTGATACAGCAGCTGCTAATTCAGATGTGCCAATCCAAGCCATACCACCCTGAAATATCGGATATTTTATATTAAGCAGTTTACAAAGCTTATTATTCTCAAACATCTTATTCCCCCTTAGCCCATTTCATTACACATGATGCCCATGTAAGACCAGCACCAAATCCTGAAAATGCTAATACATCACCTTTTTTGAAGTGATTATTATGCGCAGCTTCCGCTAATGCGATAGGAATAGAGGCTGCCGATGTATTACCATATTTATCAAGGTTTATAATCACCTTATCCATTGGCATCTTTAACCGTTTAGCTCCGGTTTGGATAATGCGGATATTTGCTTGATGCGGTACCAGCCAGTCAATATCTTCTCTTTGCAACGCAGCTTTTTCCAACGAACGAAGAACTGTTTCGCCCATCGCTTTTACGGAAAAGCGAAAAACTTCTTTACCGTTCATCTGCATATAATGCATACGTTCATTCACTGTTTCCAAAGACGCTGGATGTAAACTCCCACCAGCAGGTATCTGCAGATTATCTCCGCCAGGACCATCAGCACCAAGATCAAATCCCATCATACCATAGCCAGCTTCAACCTGTCCATAGACAGCAGCACCTGCTCCATCACCAAAAAGCACGCAGGTATTTCTATCCTGCCAATCAACAATTTTTGATAAGGTTTCAGCACCGATTACTAATATTTTTTTATATACACCTGACTCAATAAACTGACAGGCAATCGCTGAAGCATAAACAAATCCAGAACATGCTGCCGTTAAATCAAAGGCTCCGGCATTTTTGGCTCCTAATTTATCTTGTAAAATACAAGCCGTCGATGGAATTATTCTGTCTGGTGTAATTGTTGCTACAATTATTAAGTCGAGCTCTTCTGCTGTAGTATTAGCATCTTTCAATGCCATTTCAGCAGCTTTAACCGCCAAACTTGAGGTAGCCACATCTTTCGCTACTATGCGACGTTCATGTATACCAGTCCGTTCTACTATCCAGTCATCACTGGTATTAACCATTTTTTCAAGATCAAAATTCGTCAGTTTTTTTTCTGGCAAACAATATCCTGTGCCAAGTATACCGGCGCTATTTTTCTTGGTCATTAGCCAGCATCTCCTCTTTTTGCATATTTTCTCGAATGCGGCTTACAACATCGCGTTTCACATACTCACAAGCCACACCAATTGCGCTTTTTATTGCTTTTTTATTTGAACTTCCATGCGCTATTATATAACATCCATCTATACCAAGTAAAGGAGCACCCCCATACTCAGCATAATCAATTTTTTTGGCAATTTTCTTTAAAGTAGGAGCTAACAACAATGCACCAAGCTTTGCCAAAAAGCCACCATTTTTTATGGCTTCTTTTATCAATTTCAGCAAGGTTTTCGCCAAGCCTTCAGCAAATTTCAAAACAATATTGCCGACAAAGCCATCACAAACTACAACATCAACTGTACCGTTCGTAATATCGCGGCCTTCAGCATTACCGATAAAATTAATTGTATGCATATTCTCTAATAACGGATATGTACTTAAAACCTGTTCATTGCCTTTTGTTTTTTCTTCACCAATATTTAAAAGTCCCACGCGTGGTCGCTCTACGCCAAATACACATTCAGAATAAATCGACCCCATCAAAGCACTTTGTTGTAAATGTTTGGGCTTGCTGTCAACATTGGCTCCCGAATCCAAAAGGAGCGTCACTCCATGTCCTGTTGGAATAGGTGTTGCAATAGTTGGACGAGCTATTCCTGCAATACGTCCCAATATAAACAGTGCTGAGGTTACGGCGGCTCCAGTGCTGCCAGCCGAAATAACTGCATCACATTCACCAGTTTTTACTAATTGTGCTGCCACAACTAAAGAAGAATCTTTTTTCTTTCTTACGGCAGCTGCGGGATGTTCTCCCATCTCTATAACCTCAGTTGCATGATGCACTGTAATTTTTAAGTTCTCCCAATTTGGGAATTTATCTAACTGTGCCTGTATTTTATCTTGATCACCAACAAGCACTATTTCACAATCAAAACATTGGGCCGCATCAATCGCGCCAGCAACTATCTGTTCAGGTGCATAATCGCCACCCATTGCATCCAGCGCTATTTTCATATTCAGCCTCCCCATTGTTTGCTAAAATATAATCTCTAATTTGAATCATCGTTTTGTTATTATACTGGCTTTAATATAAAATAGCAAGTAAAAGATATAATTTTTCCGCTGTTATGTCAATGTTTGTTAGTTTTACGATATATTTTTCAGTTATCCATCATTTTTCATTACGATAGAAAATATATTTTTATGCTGTTTTATTTCTATATTTATGAATAATTCTCAAGCGAATTTTGTTTTTTGTATATGCAAATAAGTTTTGTACTTTATAACATAAATAAACTCCCGAATACTAAAATTTAATTTCAATACTCAGAAATCTCAAGTTTCTACTTTATGTATAAATTATTCTTCCCTAAAATAAAAAGAATGAGCAAGATATAGACAAATATACCTTGCTCATCAGAACTTTATTCCGCAGCGGAAACAACTTCCTTTCCATCATAGTATCCACATTCTGTACAAACATGATGTGGCATTTTAGGTTCGTGGCATTGCGGGCATGATACGAAACCTGGAGTTTCTAATTTCCAATTAGCACGGCGCTTATCACGGCGAGCTTTAGACATTTTACGCTTTGGTACTGCCATTTAAAACACCTCCTTAAACCGACCCAATATTAAACTAATCCTTTTCCAGCAGTTTTTTTAATACCGTTAAACGAGCATCTATTATCGTTGTATCACAATCACACTGCTGTTCATTAAGATTTATGCCGCATTTAGGGCACAAGCCTCTGCAATCCGGTTTACATAAATTAGCCATAGGCTGTGCAACAATAACAACATCGTGAACTAAATCAGTGATATCAACAAAATCGCCACTAAACAGGTTAACATCTTTTTGAGTTTCAGGGGCATCTACTGCGTAAATCTCATCAAAATCATTAACCTGATCTTCGGTAATTTTTCCCAAGCAGCGATCACATATAAAATGCCGTTGGCATTTCACACTACCTTGCAAATGATATCCAGTTCCAGTATTTTCAGCTATACCGCTTACTTCTATTGTTCCTATAATCTGATAATCATCTGTCGGAAAATTAAATTCGTCGGCAGGTAAATTAAAAGCAAATCTATAATTCCTACCACTGGCATTGTTTACATCGGATAATTTTATTTTCATCATAAGATAACAACCTCAATTTATTATAGCGGGCACTATATATTTTGTCAAATTAGTTTTTAATTTTTTTTTATTTTATGCTTTTTTCTTTTCAATATACTATAATATACCTAAAATAACAATAAATTGAAAGGAATTTTTATGAAAATCTTTGGTATTATTGCTGAATTCAATCCCTTCCATAACGGTCATAAATATTTAATAGACTCCATACGCAAAAAATTCCCCGATGCTGTTTTTGTAATAATTATGAGTGGCAGTTTTGTCCAAAGAGGGGAACCTGCTATTTTTGACAAGTGGCAGCGTGCCCATATGGCTCTATTAGGTGGTGCTGACCTTATTATAGAGCTTCCTACAGTTTTTTCTCTGCGAAGTGCTGAAGGATTCGCCCAAGGAGCTGTCAAATTATTAGCATATTTAAATTGTATCGACTATATTTGTTTTGGCAGTGAAACCTCTGATATTACTACATTAATAAAAATTGCTGATTTTTTAAATAATGATTTACAAATTAACAGCCTGCGCGAAAAATTACAGCAGGGCAGCTCTTATGCCGCTGCTATCAGTGAACTAATAGCACAGTATCTTCCCTCTGCCAAGGGATTACTGCAGGAACCTAATATTATCTTAGGTATAGAATACTTAAAAACCATGCAGCAAATAAATGCTGCTTTTTCGCCCATCATTATAAAAAGACAAATATCTCATCACAATGATACAACTATAAACGGTACAATTTCCAGTGCTACCTCTATCAGAAATCTTTTGCACTCTTTACAATATAATAGGAAGGATTTACAAACAGTTCTTCCGGCAGACTGTTTTGCTTTAATCACTGCCAACTTGGATATTGCTGACAACAACAGACTTTTTCCAATTTTAACTGCCAAACTGCGCTGCACTAATACCGAAGAATTAAAAAAATATGCCCAAATAAACAACGGTCTTGAATTTAAATTTTTGCAAGCCGCCTCTACTGCCAAAAATATCAATGAGCTTGTCGATAAAGTAAAAAGCAAACACTATCATCACAGCAGGCTTAGACGTAATCTAATGCATATTCTTTTAAATATTTCAGCTGACAGCTTAAATAATTTTACGGCACTCGGCCCACAGTATGCACGTGTTTTAGGTTTTAACGGGCAGGGACAGACTATTTTAAAAAAAATTAAAAAACAAGCGCAAATTCCGGCTATCATAAAGACAACACAATTTTTATCACAAAAACAATTATGGAAGCATCCCTTGTCCGGTCTGCAAAAAATGCTGGCTGTGGATATCCATGCCACTGATTTGCAGGCACTTTGTTATCCACAGCCAAAGAATGCCGGCCGTGATTTTTATACATCGCCAATTTACTTAAAATAATAATAATTAATTTTACATTGCTATTATACTATCATTGTTATTTTGATAATGTTATTATAATATTAATTATTTTTATTACTAATTTTAGAAAGAGGTGTTTACTCCATGCCTAAGATAACAATAAAAACCATAGTGTTCATATTCATGCTATTACTTATTACCACCACGGTATCGGCGACCAGTAAAGAAGATCAAAGAACTGCCTTACTGCATAAAACCGTTACCACACTACAAGAACTTTATAGCAAACAGCCTAAGGCAAAATCTGTAATTGAGCATTCTGCCGGCTATGCCGTATTCAATAATACTGGTTTTAAACTATTGCTGTTAGGACATTCACATGGACAGGGGGTTGCTGTTAACCGCCGAACCGGCAAAAAAATATTTATGCGCATGCAGGAATATCAAGCAGGCCTCGGTTTAGGGGTCAAGGAATATGCCGTTATTTTTGTTTTTTCTAATGAAGATGCTTGGAATTCCTTTGTTGAAAAGGGCTGGACTTTTGGCGCACAGGCAACTGCTGCCGCTACCGATGGTGTAAACGGCGATGCCTTAGAAGGTGCTGTCCCCATATCGCCTGGTGTCTGGATCTATCAGATGACCACTAAAGGACTTGCTGCTGAACTTGCTGTAAAAGGCACCAATTATTACAAAGACAAAGATCTCAATTAAATACGCTCTATTATATAAGAACCGCTATTTATGCGGTTCTTTTTTTTATTGCTATATAATTCCGCTTCCTAATATATGTTTTATTTCATTGCGAAATTAGTGCTTATCCTAGTAATAAACTAAAATTATAGTTTTAAGTCAACTTTTAAAATCAATGAGTTGACAATAAATTAATATTAGGTTATTTTAACAATAGTCCATCTTTACTATTATAGGAGAATAAAACATGATATTATTTCTTAGCGGCTGGGCCGCAAATAAGGATATTTTTCCCAATCCTCCAAAAGTCTCCCCCCTGCATCGCCACGATTTTTCCGAAAAGGTCAGCGCGAAAAGTTTGTCGGAGTCGCTGTTACATATCTGTCCCCAGGGTGGGCTTCACTTGATTGGCTGGTCATTAGGCGGCATGATGGCTTTAGAATTAGCCGCTAAATATCCAGAAAAAATAAAGGAATTAACGCTTATTAGTTCCACCGCTAAATTTATCAATGACAAAAATTATAATGCTGGTATTCCAGCCAGCAGCCTGAAATGGCTGAAGCGGCAAGTTAACCATAATGCATCTACTGCCCAGCTGGCCTTTTATCAAACTATGTTTTCAGCAAAAGAAAAAGCTGCTGCTGATATTTTTGCCGCCAGAGAGCCTATGATCAAAAGCACAGCAGCATTACTGGCTGGTCTGGAGTATTTGCAATATAGCGACCTGCGCAGTCTTTTGAGTGCAATTACAGTAAAAGTCAAAATCATTCATGGCTCAGCTGATACTATTTGTCCGCTGACAGCAGGAATATACCTAGCTGAACATCTGCCTAATTGTGAGCTTTTCACTTTACCTGATTGTGGTCATATTCCTTTTTTAACTGAAAATAATCTTTGCAATAAAATCATATGGGGTAATTAATATTATGCTAAACAAGCTACGACTGACTGAACATTTTTCCCAAGCCGCTGCCGAATACGATGAATACGCTAATGTTCAAAAAAAAATGGCAGATTATCTTATCTCTTTAAGCAGCCCGTCAAAAAAAATCACCACCATATTGGAGATCGGCTGCGGTACTGGTTTATTGACAAAAAAAATAGCAGCAGCTTTTCCAGCTGCAGCAATTTTAGCTACTGACATCTCTCCAGCAATGCTGGCTTATGCTAAAAAACAATTGTCCAATTATGACAATATCCAATTTCAAGTACAGGATGGCGAAAAAATCAGTGACAGCAATAAATATGACCTAATTATCTCCAATGCTGTTTTCCAGTGGTTTACTAATTATGAAACTGCCTTTACTGCTATTTATAACAGTCTAAAACCAAAGGGACAATTATTTTTCTCTACGTTTGGCCCCAACACCTTTAAAGAATTGCATCACTCTTTTCATACCGCTTGTGCGCAAAATTTATTTTCCCAACAATGGAAGATAAGTCCCGATTTTTATTCAATAAACGATTTAGCCTACTATTTGAAAAATGCTGGCTTTACTAACAGCTTTGAAACACTAACATATACTGAATATTTTTCGACTGTCCGGGAATTTTTACGTTCTGTGAAAAAAGTTGGTGCTAACAACTCTTCTAAAAGTAGTTATATTCATACCAATCGTAAAATTATGCTGGATATGCTGCAATTATATGAAACAAATTATAAATTTCATGATAAAGTTCCCGCGACATATGAAACTATTTTTGTTCATTCACAAAAATAATTTCTTCTATTAAATAAATTATATAAAAATTATTAAGTAAAAAAAATGGGGCCGCCACATATCAATAAAACATGTGACAGTCCCATTTTCTAAAACTAATATATAATTTTTACTCATCCATCAATTTTTCATAGGCCTCTACAGCTTTATCAAACTCGTCATCATCAGGCGAATAATATTCTTCTTCGCCTTCATCATTTACTATAACGCGGACAATTGTATTATCG
This sequence comes from Pectinatus brassicae, assembly GCF_014201835.1. Lineage (GTDB taxonomy): Bacteria > Bacillota > Negativicutes > Selenomonadales > Selenomonadaceae > Pectinatus > Pectinatus brassicae. The sequence continues at coordinate 23,797 of NZ_JACHFH010000012.1, forward strand.
TCTTCGGTAAGCTCTTCATCCTCACCCACAGCACTAAGCAGGGCATAACGTTTGCCATCAACTTCAAACTGCATTTCCTCATAAAAATAATGCACTTGATCGTCTTCATCCACCATCTCAATTATATCTTTTTCATTTTGCTGATTATCTTCCATTTCAGTACTCCTTATAAATTTAATTTATGCCAAAGTCCTTAAACATTCGTTTCATATAGCGCCAGCCTTTTTGTGTTTGTCTCATTGTATTTTCCATAATTTGCGGCTCACGCAGTACAGCTGCCAATATTTTTTTCCGCCATTGCTGATAATCTGAATCTATCAGCTGCAAAAATTCCTCCATTTCACGTTCGACCGCAACAGCAGGAATATCAGCTTTTTCTATAATGCATCGAGCATCATCTATAATTGCTGTATCGCCATAAAACGGTGCATATACATCATATTTATATGATTTTTTTATTTCTTCCTGCAAAGCTTTAATTGCCAAAGATTCCCCATGTACTAAAAACACCTTGCCATTTTTAGTTATATTTATATGCTCCAGCCATGCCAGCAGCTGATCATGATCGGCATGCGCCGAAAAACCATCAAGCTTTGTAATATGGGCACGAACAATAATTTCTTCGCCTAAAATTCTGACTCGCTTTATCTCCTCTAATAATCGTCTTCCTAGTGATCCTTCTGCCTGATAACCAATAAACAGTATTGTTGACTCAGGCCGCCATAGATTATGTTTTAAATGATGCAGAATTCTGCCAGCATCACACATACCACTGGCTGAAATAATTATTGCCGGCCCCGCCATACTATTTAACTCCCGCGACTGCTGAGCCGTTTCACTGAATTTTAACTGCGGCATTTCATATAGTTTTCCGCTTTTTTGTAATAATTCTACAGCTTGCTCGTCAAAAGTATTCATGTTAGCAGCAAAAACTCTTGTTGCAGCAATAGCCAATGGGCTATCAATAATTATAGGGATTTCCTCAATGCGATTTTGCTTCCACAGTCTATAAATATAATACAACAATTTTTGTGTTCTTCCAACAGCAAATGCAGGAATTATAAGATTGCCACCACGTGCTGCTGTATCATTTATAATTTCAGCCAAGGCTGTTTCTTTGTCGTACAAACGATGTGTCCTACCGCCATAGGTTGATTCCATCAGCAGATAATCAGCATTATTTATATATTCCGGATCTTTTATTATTGGCTGGTCCAGTGCTCCTAAATCACCGGAAAACACAATTTTAATTGGCTTTTTATTAATCTCTGTAATATAAATTTCAACTATTGCTGAGCCTAATATATGCCCAGCATCTAAAAAAACAACTTCAATATTATCCGTAACTGCCGTCTTAAACTTATAATCAGCCGGTGAAAAAAATGCTAATGATTTTTCCGCATCTTCAATTGTATATAAGGGTGTTATTGGCATTCTGCCAAGACGCATTCCCTTGCGATTTATTATCTCAGCATCACTTTCTTGGATATGGGCACTATCAGGCAGCATAATAGCTGCCAAATCGCAAGTGGCTTTTGTCGCATATATTTTACCTTTAAATCCCTCACGGCATAATTTAGGGATAAGACCGCTATGATCAATATGGGCATGCGACAAAATTACCGCATCAATTTCCTTAGGATTAAAACGAAAATCTGCATAATTGCGATCACGCAACTGATGTCCGCCTTGATACATACCGCAGTCAATAAGTACCTTATGTCCTGTTGTTTCCAACAAATAACAAGATCCTGTTACTGTGTGTGCAGCTCCTAAAAATTGCAATTTCATAATAGTGCCCCTCCTTCACGACTACAATAAATATTAATATATTATGTAGTTTTTACAGCCTCTGCCCCAACAAGTTCCTTTATTGCTGCAACAGCCTGTTCACTGCCATCAATCCAGTACTGGGGCTGGGTTTTTATTTTCTTTTTATCAGTTAGAAAATAAAAGCACACTACATAATCACCATGATGTTGTACTAATATATCTTTTAATTTCTCGAGAAAATCGGGTTTTTCCTGCATAGCATTTATCTGTATCCAATAAGTTTGTTTATAATTGGATAATGACTTTATTTGACGGGCTATTATTTTAAAACCATTGTCCTGCAAATTTACTGTACCAGAAATCATAATAGCCTCTTCCGGCATTATAATATTCACTGATTCATAAAAAACATTGGGAAAAACAACAACTTCAACTGTCTGCGTAAAATCTTCCACTTGTAAAATACACATCGTATCGCCCTTACGGGTATTCATCTTTTTTACACCGACTATAACGCCTGCTATTTTTGTGTAAGAATTATCGCGTACTTTTTCTTCGGTTAATTGTGCCAATGATTTTGTGCCGCCCAATTTCTCCCGGTACAAATCGAGGGGATGCCCAGTGATATAAAATCCCGTTATTTCTTTTTCCGAGCTCAGCATTTCCATCCGTGACAATTCTGGAATATCCGGCAATTTTATTTCATCTTGTGCTGGTGCCTCACCAAATAATGATAATTGTCCACTGGCAATATCTTTTTGTTTCATACTGGCAGTTTCAATAACCTGATCCATTACGGCTAATAATTGTGATCGTTTATTGCCTAAGGAATCAAATGCTCCTGCCCGTATCAAATATTCCAGGCCTCGCTTATTGACAATACGGCTGTCAACGCGGCTGCAAAAATCGACTAACGATTTAAAAGCCCCATCTTGCTGCCGTATTGCAATTATTTCATCCATAGCTGACTCACCAACATTTTTTATAGCTGCCAAACCAAAACGAATGCCTTTTTCCTTGGCATCAGCCGTAAACGCCGCCCCACTTAAATTAATATCCGGTGGCAGTATTTTAATCCCCATATATTGGCACTGTTCAATATAATTTTTAATTTTATCGGCATTAGTCATAAAGCTGGTAAGCATTGCCGCCATATATTCCTGCGGATAATGAGCCTTTAAATATGCCGTCTGATAAGCAACCAAAGCATAAGCTGCACTATGCGATTTATTAAAACCATAATCAGCAAAGCTAACCAATAAATCGAATATTTTTTCCGCTAATTTATCATCAATATTTTTTTCTCTGGTACCTTTTATAAAATTTTCCTTTTGCGCTACAAGTACAGCATGCTTCTTTTTCCCCATGGCTCGTCGTAAAATATCAGCTTGTCCCAAGGTAAAGCCTGCTAAAACCTGCACAATCTGCATAACCTGTTCCTGATACAAAACGACGCCAAAAGTTTCCTTTAAGATTGGTTCTAATAAAGGATGCATATAACTTACCTTACTTTTACCATGACGTCCGTTTATAAAATCAGTTACCATACCGCTGCCCAAAGGTCCCGGACGATATAGTGCCACTAAAGGAATTAAATCAGCAAACTCTTTGGGCTGTAGATCTTTTACAAGCGTAGTCATACCAGAAGATTCCATCTGGAAAACACCACAGGTATCGCCACTGCACAGCATTTTAGCAGTTTTTTCATCATCTAAAGGAATACTGCTTATATCGATAATATTTCCAGTATTATTTTTTATATTTTTAATGGCATTACTTATTACCGTGAGTGTTCTAAGTCCCAAAAAGTCCATTTTTAAAAGTCCGAGTTCTTCCACGTAATCCTTATCATACTGGGTTACCAAAGTGCCTTCTGAGGTTTGAACCGGCAGATAATCAGTCAATGGCTGCCTAGCAATAACTACTCCGGCGGCATGGGTAGAAGAATGTCTTGGCATACCCTCAATATCACGGGCAAAATCTATCATACGATGAATAGTAGCATCATTTTCATAGGCACTACGAAATTCCTTAGATTCCTTTAATGCCTTATCTAATGTCATTCCCAAGTCTGTTGGTACCATTTTGGCTATTTTATCAACATCATTATAAGGAATATCCATGACTCTTCCTACATCGCGCAAAGCTCCTCTAGCCGCCATCGTTCCAAAAGTTATTATCTGGGCCACATGGTCTTCACCATAACGGCGCTTTACATACTCAATAACTTCTTCACGCCTGATATAGCAAAAATCAATATCAATATCCGGCATTGTAACACGTTCTGGATTTAAGAAACGTTCAAACAGTAACTCATAAGCTAACGGATCAATATCCGTTATACGCAGCAAATAGGCAACTATACTGCCCGCTGCCGAACCACGTCCCGGCCCAACCACAATGTCATTTTCCCGTGAAAAATTTATAAAATCCCAAACAATAAGAAAATAACTGTCATAGCCCATCTTATGTATTATTTTTAATTCATATTCTAAGCGCTCTCTTATTTCCTCAGTAATTTCTTTATATCGTTTATTTAAATTGTCTTCACATAAATTACGTAAATACTGCTGATCAGTCATACCGTCAGGCAGCGGAAAATACGGCAGATGCAGATGACCAAATTCAAAATCAACATTACATCTTGCGGCTATTTTCAGCGAATTAGTTATTGCCTCCGGTGTTGAACTAAACAACGACTTCATTTCCTCAGCTGACTTTAAATAATAATCATCACTGGAAAATTTCATGCGTTCGCTGTCATTTAATGTCTTACCGGTTTGAATACATAATAATACATCATGAAATTCACTGTCTTGTTTCTTTAAATAATGGATATCATTAGTTGCAATAAGTCCGATATCATGTTTATGGGCTAATTCAATAAGGACTTTATTCGCTTTTATTTCTTCCGGCAAATTATGATTTTGTATTTCCAAAAAGAAATTATCCTTACCAAATATTGCCAAATATTCCTGCAGTACCTTTTCGGTTTTTTCTGCATCATCATGTAAAATTGCCTGCGGTATCTCTCCGGCGACGCAAGCACTAAGGGCAATAATCCCTTCATGATACTCTTGCAAAATTTCCTTATCAACACGCGGCTTATAATACATGCCCTCGATGTTAGCTAAAGACACCAGCTTTACGAGATTTTTGTAGCCTAGTTCATTTTCTGCCAATAATATCAAATGATAATATCTGACGCCATTTATTTCAAAATTTTCATGACGGTCGCGCGGTGCAACATAAACCTCACAGCCAATAATCGGTTTAATGCCCTCGGCCTTGGCCGCTTTATAAAATTCCACCGCTCCATACATATTTCCATGATCAGTTATCGCGACAGCTGGCATATTCATGGCTTTAGCCTCTGCTACCAGATTTTTTATCCGGCTGGCACCATCAAGCAGACTATACTGTGTATGTACATGAAGGTGGACAAAGCTACTATGTAAATTATTATTTTCTCTTGTGTTATCTGGATTTTCTATAGTTGTCATATGTCAATCACCCCCGTTTTTATGTAAACTATTATTTTCTCTTGTGTTATCTATTTCTAACTCTCTCTTTTCTGACATTAATTTTGCTGCAAAAGTACTCTCATATGATTATTTATGACAGCCCCTTTTTAATCTTTCATACCTACCAATATTTTCTATAAAAGTTAATGTATAATCTATCCCTATTGACTTTCTTTCTTTTATTATATGAAGGAAACATTTATTAATTCATTAACTTGTATTCCTAATTATTTCATTAGATCACCGTATTGTCAATTTTTCTATTTAATTCATAATGATCATTATGAATTAAATTTTATACGGCGTGTTTGCCAATGCATTATTTCTTACTTAAAGACAACACTAATATGTCTTTTTAATACTCGTTAGTTATTACAGAGCTAACGCTTGTAGATATTATTTTATATTTCTTTTCACTAACATAAAAATCCCCCACTAACAGTTTAGTAACCTATTATTGGAGGATTTTATATCATTCAGTTATGATTTTTATTACTTATTTACGTTTATCGATTTCATGTTTTTAATTTTAGCTGCTATTTTTATAATAAATTAAGTGAGATGGAGATTATATTACTTGATCTAGTCTTTGTAATAAATTCGTTTTTCATCAAACCTATTTTGCTGAGGCTGCTTATTTTGTGGATAACCAATAGGAATTATAGCAAAAGTTTCCAGTTCTTTTGGTAATGAGAGTATTTTATTGACTTTATCCATTCTTTCTCTCAATGGAGCTATACCTAACCAAACTGCACCCAGTTCTATTGCTTCTGCAGCTAATAAAATATTTTCTACAGCAGCACTCATATCTATATCTGCGCATTCAGGCATATTTAAGCGATTTTTATTATAGCAGGCTATTATTGCTGCTGGTGCGTTTTTTACACATCCAGCATACGGGCTTGACTGCGATAATTTTTCTAGCAAATGTACATTTGTTACTACACAGAATTCCCAAGGTTGCTGATTACCTGCTGATGGAGCTGCCATTGCAGCTTTTAAAAGTAATGTTAACTTATCTTTCTCAATTTTTTCTTCTTTATAAGTTCTTACACTAGTTCTCGTAAATATTTCTTTCATAGTTTTTCTCCCATAGTAGTAAAAAATCCATAATAATTTTTCATACTTAAAGATACAAAAAAATATTATGGAATGATTTATCGTACAAAATTTGTTAAAATTTTATCCTCAGGACTGGGTTCAATAAGTCCATTTTTTTTACCATTTTCTATTAAGTTTAAAAGCCATACCATATTATTACCCAAAACGCGCATTATCTGCAATCCTTCAGCATCTTGTTTGGATTCATCAGCTTCTAAGCCATGGATTACATTCCAATAATTACTTGTCGGCAAAATCATCTCTGCATAATGTAAATAATGATTCAACTGATCAAAAGTAGTTACCCCACCAGATCTTCTTACTGCAACAACAGCAGCGCCTACTTTATGTCTAAAAATGCCATTATTGGCTAAATAAAATACTCGGTCTAAAAATGATTTCATAGTTCCTGAAATTCCTGAGTAATGTACTGGTGATCCCAATAAAAACCCATCAGAATATTTCATTTTTTGTACACATTCATTAACCACATCATCTATTACACAACGCTCATTTTGATTTTTAAAACATGCATTACAAGCCATACAGCCACGAATAGTTTTGTTTCCAATATGAAGGAATTCCACTTCAATTCCATTCTTTTCTAATTGTTCAGTTACTGTTTTCAATGCTGTATAGGTATTACCATTCTTATGAGGACTACCATTTATAGCTATAATTTTCACAGAATCATCCCGCTTTCTCTAATATTAGTATAATTATACCGACATATGTCGTATAGTACAAGTATGCACTTTTTAGTATCATAGTATCCAATTTGATACTATGGTTCAGTTAATTGTCAATCTAGTGAAGAATTTGCTAATAAAATTATTTTACAATTAGAAAAATAATAATTTGTGCCAGATCCCTTCTATAGTTTTGAATGATGTCAATTTCAAAAAAACGTTTAATGCTATACAGCTAACAAATAACTTTTCTATGTTTCTTGACTTTCAATATTACAAACAGTATAATAAATAGCAGTTTGAATATGGCAATAACAGTCTATGAGATAGAGCAGTAGATTTTATGTATTTTACAGAAAGCCAATGGTTGATGCGAATTGGTAAATACAGTTTTCGAACTCGCTATGGAGACTTCCGATAATTTCGGCGTTGATAGCGTTAATATCTTAAGGTGGACAGTTTTACTGTCAATCAAGGTGGTACCGCGATATTTATCGTCCTTGGCTATAAGCCAAGGACTTTTTTATTTATAAGGAGGAATTTTTTATGGACAAATACTGCCCACAGGAAATTGAAAAAAAATGGCAGAATAAATGGGATGCTGATGGCCTTTATTCTACTGTTGATGACGATAGCAAAGAAAAATACTATGTACTTGAAATGTTTCCTTATCCATCCGGAAATTTACATATGGGACATGTCAGGAACTATTCCATTGGTGATGTCATTGCCCGCTTTAAAAGAATGCAGGGCTTTAATGTACTTCATCCCATGGGTTTTGATGCCTTTGGTATGCCTGCAGAAAATGCCGCTATAAAACGCAATATCAAACCAGCTGACTGGACCTATTCCAATATGGATAATATGATCCGTCAGCAAAAAGAAATGGGTATTGCCTATGACTGGAACCGGCTTGTCCAGACCTGTCATCCTGACTACTATCGCTGGACCCAGTATTTATTTGAACAATTTTATAAAAAAGGTCTTGCTTATAAGAAAAAAGCTACTGTAAACTGGTGTGATTCCTGTAATACTGTTTTAGCCAATGAACAGGTAATTGACGGCTGCTGCTGGCGCTGTGATTCTCCAGTTATAAAAAAGGACCTTTCACAATGGTTCCTTAAAATTACCGATTATGCCGATGTATTACTCAAAGATTTAGATAAACTGCCCGGCTGGCCATCCCGCGTAAAAACAATGCAGGAAAATTGGATTGGCCGCAGCGAAGGTGCTGAAATAATCTTTGATATTCCTGCTTTTAACGAAAAAGTAACTGTTTATACTACTCGTCCTGATACTGCTTTTGGTATCAGTTATATGGTATTAGCTGTTGAACATCCATTAGTTGATAAACTTATCAAGGGCACTGCTAATGAACAAAAAATTCGTGATTTCATCGACCATGTCCATAATCAAAGTGAACTTGACCGTACTTCCGATAAATCAGAAAAAGAAGGTATCTTTACTGGTGCCTACGCCATTAATCCATTTAATGATGAAAAAGTACAAATCTGGGTTGCCAACTATGTATTATTTGAATATGGTACCGGCGCTGTCATGGGCGTACCAACTCACGACAGTCGTGACTGGATGTTCGCTGACAAATATGGTATCGATAAAAAAATTGTCATCACTCCTGCTGATAAAACATTAACTTTAGATGAAATGAACGATGCCTATACTGATGAAGGCATTTTAATCAATTCCGGTGAATTTAACGGCATGAATAATCGCAAAGCGATTCCGGCTATGATTGACTGGCTGGAAAAAAATAATTGCGGTAAACGCCGCATCAATTACCGCCTGCGTGACTGGCTCATTTCCCGTCAGCGTTACTGGGGTGCTCCTATTCCTGTAATTTACTGCGATAAATGCGGTACTGTTCTCGTTCCGGAAAAAGACCTGCCGGTTAAACTGCCTGAAGATGTAAACTTTGAACCTGGCAGTGTCTCACCTTTAGCCCAAAGCGAAGAATTTGTCAATTGCACCTGTCCGAAATGCGGTGGTCCTGCTCATCGTGAAACCGATACTATGGATACATTTATCTGTTCTTCCTGGTATTATATGCGCTATGCTGATGCTAAAAATACTACAGCGCCATTTAGCAAAGAACTCGTAAACAAATGGCTGCCGGTTGATCAATACATCGGCGGTATTGAACATGCTATTTTGCACCTTTTATATTCCCGTTTCTTTACTAAAGTATTAAAAGATGTCGGCTTAGTCGACTTTGATGAACCATTTAAAAATCTTTTGACCCAGGGCATGGTTATAAAAGACGGCTCAAAAATGAGTAAATCACTTGGCAACGTTGTCTCCCCGGAAGAAATCATTGGCAAATACGGCGCTGATACGGCGCGCCTATTCATATTATTTGCTGCTCCACCGGAACGCGATTTAGAGTGGAGTGACCAAGGCGTTGATGGCGCTTGGAGATTTTTAAATCGTGTTTGGCGTATAGTTGAACAATATTTGCCAACTATAAAAGAAAATAAAAAAACAGATGTGGCCGCTCTTACTTCTGCTGAAAAAGAACTGCGCCGCGTGCTTCACACTACTATCAAAAAAGTTACTGAAGATATCGCTGAACGTTCTAATTTCAATACAGCTATAAGTTCTATCATGGAGCTTGTCAATGCTTTTTATGCTGTAAATGATAAGGAAATACAAGCCGGTCTTATCAATGAAACAGCTACTTCATTATTATTACTGCTGGCACCATTTGCGCCGCATATCACTGAAGAACTTTGGCAGGAACTAGGACACACTAACAGCATCCATATAGCTGATTGGCCGCAATATGATGAAAAAGCAACTGTTGCCGATGAAGTTGAAATTGTTGTTCAGGTAAACGGCAAAGTACGTGAAAAGATCACTATTTCCGCTCAGGCTGCACCAGAAGATGTAAAAAAACAAGCGACTGAACTTGACCGTATTCAGGAAATTACTGCTGATAAAAACATTGTTAAAGTTATTTATGTACCGAAAAAACTAGTTAATATAGTTATAAAATAATTATATATCTGCATAACAAAGCCCCTTATTACCGATACTGTGTAATAAGGGGCTTTGCTTCGTAAAATCTATTTCGGTTTATTTATGATCTTCTGACATTCCCGGCAATAGCCATATAATTCCAAACGATGATCTGTAACTGAAAATTCCGTTGTTTTTTCCACATTCTTTTCAAATTCATGTAAAGGACATTCATCCAATAATATCATTTTTTTGCAGCGCAGACATATTAATTGATGCTGATGCAATTGTGGTGTCAGTGAATATGCCGCCATTTTATCATTCATTACAGTCTTCGTTATAATATTTTTTTCCGTAAATTTTTCCAAAATTCTATAGACTGTAGATAGATTTATTATTTTATCACTTTTCTTTGCTTCCAGATAGATATTTTCAGCCGATTGTGCTGCCATACTATCTTTCAGAATATTAAGCAGCAAATTTCTCTGTTTAGTGCTCTTTATTCCATATTTATTAAGATATTTTTTATAATCTATCTTACTCATATCTATCCTTCCTTTTGTTTTATTATATTATTATTCCTGTATAATTCGTTTTTTATTACTGCGGATTTTATGCTTATAAAAAAGCACTATAAGTAAAAGAATTACTGAATTTATCGCAATAATACCGCCAGGTGCTGCATCGAGCCAATATGATAATACAATGCCGGAAAATATATCAATATAGCTGAATAATATACCGTACCATAAAGTCTGCTTAAAGCTTTTTTCCAGCTGCAACGATGCTGCAATTGGCAAAGCAATAAGTGAACTTATGACTAAGATACCTACAATCCGTATTGATATTGATATTGTAGCTGCTACTAATACCGCAAAAAGGTAGTTTATTAATTTTACATTAGCTCCGGCAATAACAGCGCCTTCCTCATCAAAAACGATAAACATCAGTTCAGCATAATACCGATAAACAAGAAATAGTGATATTACACTGAAAAACAGCACCCAGTAAAAGTCTGATTTAGTGACGGTCAAAATACTGCCAAACATCAACGAATCAATATTGGCATGTACCAAACCTGAGCTTAATAAAGTAATTGCAATACCTATGGAAAGTGACAATACTATTACTAAAATAAGCTCAGCATAAGTGCGGAAATGTTTTCGCAGCCACTCTATTATAATACTGAACATAGAAACAACTATAAATGAACTGAGAACAGGATTCTGATTAGCCAACATACCAATAGATATGCCCGCTAATGATGCATGTGACAAAGTATCCCCCATCATTGAATAACGGCGCAAAACAAGGAACATGCCGATAACTGGACACAAGGCTGCAATAAAGAATGAAATTAAAAAGGCATTTTGCATAAAACTGTATTCTAGCATTTTATATCTCCTAAATCATTTTTGATATATTCCTGAGCATAACGCTCCGGCAAGCACATATGTCCGTGACCTTTTTTTATATGATATAATAATGTCGAATTTTTTACTGCTGCCTGTAAATTATGCTCAACGCAAATTATTGACATTTTTTTTGATTTATTAAGATTTGCCAATAATTCATATATTTCATCTCTGCTCTTTACATCAATGCCATTTGATGGCTCATCTAATACCAATAAATCTGGATTTCCCAATAATGCTCTGGCGATAAACACCTTTTGACATTGTCCGCCGGATAATTGCCCGATCAAGGTCTGTTCTTTTTCTTTAAGATTTAATAAGTTTAATACTTCTGAAATATCCTGACAACCATTGTGCCGTACTTTTTTATATGAAGCAAGGACTTCCCTAACTGTAATTGGAAAATGAATATTAAGCTGGTTAAAGCGCTGTGGCACATATGCCATATTTTTAAAAGTATTATTTATAGTGCCGTCAGTAGGTTCTATAAGTTTTAAAATAAGCCGGATAAGCGTACTCTTACCCGAGCCGTTTGAACCAATAATAGATATATATTCACCATCATTAAGCGTAAAATTAATATCGGTCAGTAGATTTTTTACATTATTATACGAAAAATATAAGTGGTCAATTTTTAACATAAAATCTCCTATCTCCAGCTTGACATTTCTTTTTTATTATTATATCTTTATATTAGCTTAAATGCAAATGCAAATTATTTGCATTTGAGTTAATTATTTATGTTTTATTTAACTTATTTATTATATAAGAAGGGCGGAAATTTTTAATGAAAAAAGTTCTATCAATCTGTTTAATACTATGCCTAAGTATATTTATGCTTGCCGGATGCAGCAAACAAGAAACAAAAACTACTAATGCACCATCTCCGGATAAGCTGCATGTTGCAGTATCCTTTAGCGCTATAAAAGAATTAACTAAAGCTATTGGTAAAGATCATGTTGCGATCAGCCTTATCATTCCAGATGGCACTGAACCACATAATTTTCAGCCAACAATCAAAAATCTAAAAGCGCTTAATAATGCCAAATTATTTATCTATAATGGCTTTGGTCTTGAAGATGCTTGGCTTGATAAGGTTTCTTCAGCCGCCGACAGCAATGCTCTGGTAAAAGTAGATGCGTCTAAAGGTGCTGCTCCTATTTTACTGCAAGGTGATGAAGCTGAAGGGAAAAAAGTAAATGATCCTCATTTATGGCTTAGTCTTAATGGTGCTGAATTAGAAAGCAAAAATATCGAAACGGCACTAATAACCGCTGATCCTGCTCATAAAGATGATTATGAAAAAAATTATCAGGAATTCCGCCAAAAACTTGAAGACTTAAAAACAGAATACGCTGCTAAATTTGCTAAGAGCAAACGCAAAGACTTTATAACCGGTCATGCCGCCTTTGGTTATTTAGCTAAAGATTTTAACTTAGAACAAAAAAGTGTATCTGATGCCCTGTTATCCGGTGAACCAAGTGCTAAAAAACTAAAAGAACTGACAGATTACTGCAAAGCCAATAAAGTCACAACTATTTTTGTTGAAGATATGGTCAGTCCTAAGGTTTCAGAAACACTAGCCAATGAAGTAAATGCTAAAGCTGTAAAAATTTACACTTTGGAAAGTCTTCCTGAAAACATGACCTATATTGACGCTTTAAAATACAATTTAGAAAAAATATATGCAAGCCTTAATTAATCTACTATAGACAAAAATACTTTATTAGTATAAAATAAGTCAGGATTGTTATAAGTCAGCCAATGATTTATTATCGTAACATCATTGGCTGACTTAGTGTGTTGTTGCTTTCAAATTTTTTTAAGAAGGTTTTTATTGTATGAAGCGTCGAGAATTCTTATATCTTACACTTACTGCTATATCCAGCTTATTTTTTACATCTAATATTGCTTTTGAAGATCTTGCTTCTGCATCATCAAAGCACCTTATCCCATCGCCTGAGATTAAGGAAACTAATTTAAAATTTGTATTGCCCTTAGAAAACCGCACCGAAACTGATATTTTGATTATTCATCATATTGGCGAAATAAATCGTGATGTATCTGCTGCCGAAATTCATCAATGGCATTTAGCTAATGGCTGGGCCGGTATTGGCTATCACTACGTTATTCGTAAAGATGGCTCCATTGAACGTGGTCGTCCCCGTGATACTATTGGTGCTCATTGTTATGGTCATAATAAGAATTCCATCGGCATCAATGTTGTTGGTAATTTCGAAATAGCTGAGCCAACAGCCGCGCAAACTGCTTCTTTAAAAAATCTCTGTGCCTGTTTATCCCAGATATATCAGCTTGATATCCCCACAAAAACCATTTGGGGGCATAAAGATTTCAATGACACGTTATGCCCTGGCAGTAATCTTTATGCAGCCTTGCCCACACTGCGTAAACAAGTTTCCAGTGAGCTAGATTAATTATTAATTACATATATTTTAAACTAAATTTCAGAACCCCCCTTTCTCCTAAAAGAAAGGGGGGTCTGTTTATTAAGCATTATAACATATTTTATAGTATTTAATTAGAAGATGAATCTTCTGCAGCATCATCGCTAGCAGTTAAATCTTCAACTTCGATATTACGGTAACGACTCATACCTGTACCTGCTGGAATAAGTTTACCAATAATAACATTTTCTTTTAAACCGATAAGCGGATCGACTTTACCCTTGATAGCGGCATCTGTAAGAACACGTGTTGTTTCCTGGAAAGATGCTGCTGACAAGAAGGAATCTGTAGCCAATGACGCTTTGGTAATACCAAGCAATATCGGACGAGCTACCGATGGCATACCATCATGCGCTATAGCTTTAGCATTAGCAACTTCAAAGGTATTTATATCGATATATTCACCTGGTAAAAATTCTGTATCACCGGCATCTTCAATTTTAACTTTATGAAGCATCTGGCGAACCATAACCTCAATATGTTTATCATTGATTTCAACACCCTGTGATTTATAAACTTTTTGCACTTCATATACAAGATAACGCTGAGTTTCTTTTAAGCCACAGACACGTAATATATCATGTGGATTAATCGAGCCTTCAGTCAGTTTATCACCTGGTTTTACTGTCATGCCTTCACGAACAACTAAGCGTGCACCATAAGGAATCGGATATTCACGTGCTTCACCTTCAGCTGGTGTTATTACAACTACGCGCAGACCTTTATCCTCAGTCATGGAAACCTGACCTTCGATTTCACCAATGATGGCATGATGCTTAGGTTTACGTGCTTCAAATAATTCTTCGACACGCGGCAGACCCTGGGTAATATCTTCCCCTGCTACACCACCAGTATGGAATGTACGCATTGTAAGCTGTGTACCTGGTTCACCGATTGACTGCGCTGCAATAATACCAACAGCTTCACCGATGTTAACTTCAGTAGCATTTGCCAAATCACGACCATAACATTTAATACAAACACCAAACTGAGATTTACAGGTAAGTACACTTCTTATCGATACGGTTTCACGAACAGCACAAATTGCATCTGCTAATTCATCAGTGATATTTTCATTCAAGGACGCTATTGTTTCACCTGTTTCAGGATTTATTATATCTTCAGCTAAAACACGACCTACAATACGTTCTTTAAGTGATTCGATGACACCAGTACCTTCTTTGATAGCTTCAACTTCAATACCACGAACAGTATTATTACGTACTTTTACTTCTTTGGCGTCACTGTTTAGTATTTTTTCGATATCAGCTTCAGTTAATGGCGTACCATTTGTCAGCAACACCTTGCCGTCACTAGTACGTACATCTGCAGTAATGCTTTTGCCAAGCATTTCATGCATCATCGCTTTTTTGATTGCTTTACGAACATTTTCTTCTGGTGCACCTAAAGCAATTTTTTCGCTGGAAACAGCACTGCCGGATATTTCCATGTTAGAAGATCCTTTTACTACTATTTCAGCTACACCGGCTTCACCAATAAGCTTAAGATTTTCTTCAGTAAGTACTGTATCTGCGCTTACAATAATATCTGCTGTTTTTGGATCAGTCGCATCCTGCGCTAAAATGCGGTCAACAAGCGTAGGGGCCAGCATTATTATCGCATTTGATGATGAAGTAGCAAGTTTTGCTCTTTCACGTACAAGATTAATACCAACAATATCACAATCATCTTCACGAACAATAACATCCTGTGCAACGTCAACGAGACGACGGGTAAGATACCCAGAATCGGCTGTACGAAGCGCTGTATCAGCAAGACCTTTACGAGCACCATGTGATGAAATAAAGTAATCTGATACGGTAAGACCTTCACGGAAGTTCGCTTTGATTGGTAATTCGATGATATTACCTGATGGATCAGCCATCAAGCCACGCATACCAGCAAGCTGACGCATCTGCTGTTTGTTACCGCGCGCCCCAGAATCGGCCATCATGAAAATAGGATTAAATTGACTCATATTATTCATCATCGCATCAGTTATGCTGTCAGTAGCTTCAGTCCAAAGGTCACAAACCTTTTTATGACGTTCTTCTTCTGTTATTAAACCACGGCCAAATTGACGCTCAACTTTATTGACAACGCCTTCAGTAGCTGTGAGGATTTCTTTCTTTTCTGGCGGAACGATAATGTCAGAAATAGCAACTGTCATGCCAGCTATACAAGCAAAATGATAGCCCAGATTTTTAACATTATCAATAACGACAGCAGTTTGACTGCCACCTAATTTTTCGTAGCATTTAGCAACTAATTTACCAAGTTCTTTTTTGTCCATACGGATGCCCAGACACCATTCATCAGTCTTCTTGTCTTTATAGAAATACTGAACTTCTTCAGGCAATATTTCATTAAATATCATACGACCTAATGATGTTCTTACCATACCATATTTTTCAAAGCGAACTTTTATTTCAGCCTGCAATGCCAGTTCTTTTTCCTGATAAGCAAGTAATGCTTCGTTGATACCAGTAAATACTTTGCCTTCGCCCTGAGCACCTGGACGTAATATGGTCAGGTAATATGAACCTAAAACCATATCCTGAGTAGGTACGATAATAGGGCGACCATCTTTTGGTGCCAAAATATGATTTGCTGCCAGCATTAAAATACGTGCTTCGGCTTGCGCTTCGGCTGATAACGGCAGATGAATAGCCATCTGGTCACCATCAAAGTCAGCGTTATATGCTGTACATGCCAACGGATGAAGTTTCAAAGCACGACCTTCGGTAAGAACAGGTTCAAACGCCTGAATACCAAGACGATGCAAGGTCGGTGCACGGTTCAATAATACCGGATGTTCCTTGATTACTTCTTCGAGTACATCCCAAACTTCCGGACGTACACGTTCCACCATGCGTTTAGCTGATTTAATATTATGAGCAATTCCTGCATTAACAAGTTTTTTCATTACAAACGGTTTGAATAATTCCAGAGCCATTTCTTTTGGCAAACCACACTGATGCAGTTTAAGTTCAGGTCCTACTACGATAACGGAACGACCGGAATAGTCAACACGTTTACCAAGTAAGTTCTGACGGAAACGTCCCTGCTTACCTTTAAGCATATCACTTAAAGATTTTAATGGACGATTTCCCGGTCCTGTTACAGGACGACCACGGCGACCATTATCAATAAGGGCATCGACAGCTTCCTGCAGCATACGTTTTTCATTTCTGACAATAATATCAGGTGCTCCCAAATCCAATAAACGTTTCAAACGATTATTACGATTTATAACACGACGATATAAATCATTAAGGTCAGAGGTAGCAAACCGTCCACCATCAAGCTGAACCATTGGGCGTAATTCCGGTGGTATAACCGGAACTACATCCATAATCATCCAGGATGGTTTATTGCCTGATTTACGAAATGCCTCTACAACTTCTAAGCGACGAATAGCACGGATTTTTCTTTGTCCACTAGAAGAATTTAGTTCAGCACGTAAATCTACACTCATTTTTTCTAAATCGAGTTCATCCAGAAGCTGTTTTACAGCTTCTGCCCCCATGCCGACTTTAAAATTACTGCCATATTTAACACTATATTCGCGATACTCACTTTCAGTCAAAAGCTGTTTTTTCATGAGCGGCGTATCACCAGCATCAAGTACTATATATGAAGCAAAATACAATACTTTCTCTAAAGAACGCGGTGATACATCAAGGATAAGCCCCATACGACTAGGGATACCCTTAAAGTACCAAATATGTGACACTGGCGCTGCAAGTTCAATATGGCCCATACGTTCACGACGTACTTTTGCTCTTGTAACCTCAACGCCACAACGATCACAAATAACACCTTTATAACGAATGCGTTTATATTTTCCGCAGTGACATTCCCAATCACGAGTTGGCCCAAATATTTTCTCGCAAAATAAGCCATCACGTTCTGGTTTTAGTGTACGGTAATTTATAGTTTCCGGTTTTTTGACTTCACCATGAGACCATTCTCTAATTTTTTCTGGTGAAGCAATCCCTATGCGCATGGAATCAAAATTATTGACATCCAACAAAGGGTATTCACTCCCCTCTTATTCATTATAATCGTCATTATCATCTGCTGAATCAATCTCGGATAAATCGATCGTATCAGCTTCATCTGTATCATCTTCAGTAGTCATATTGCCAAGTTCAGCAATAATATCACTATCACTTATATCTTCGTTAGCATTGTCATTTTCCTGATCATCAGCATTGTCCGCCTGCTCGTCATCATGTTTATGATGTGACTGCTCAGTATCTGAAGCAGCCCCTAATCTTTCAATACCATTATCATTCATTTCCTCTTCGGTATCATGGATCATGATTTCCTGAGCATCTTCTGATAATACTTTGATATCAAGGCCAATACTTTGTAATTCTTTTATCAAAACCTTGAAGGATTCAGGTACACCTGGCTCTGGAATATTTTCGCCTTTAACAATTGATTCATATGTTTTAACACGACCGACTACATCATCTGACTTAACAGTAAGAATTTCCTGCAAGGTATAAGCCGCACCATATGCTTCCAGTGCCCAAACTTCCATTTCCCCAAAGCGCTGTCCACCGAATTGTGCTTTACCACCAAGTGGCTGCTGAGTAACTAAGGAATATGGACCAGTGGAACGTGCATGAATTTTATCATCAACAAGATGATGCAATTTAAGCATATACACACAGCCGACAGTTACTGGATTTTCGAATGGATCACCAGTACGACCATCATAAAGAATGGTTTTACCGTCATCAGAGAATCCTGATGCATGCAAGGTTTTAAATACTTCATTTTCTTTGGCACCATCAAATACTGGTGTAGCAATATGAAGACCTGCTACATCGGGCTTAGGCATGCCATATGTTTCATAGTCATAACCCATAGCCTGCAAACGATCTTTAACTGTAGTGTCACCTGCTTTTATCTGCATACCTAGTTCACGTACAGCCATACCAAGATGTGTTTCCAGCACCTGTCCGATGTTCATACGCGACGGAACACCTAATGGGTTAAGAACAATGTTTACAGGCGTACCATCTGGTAAAAACGGCATATCTTCTTCGCGCATTACACGAGAAACTACCCCTTTATTACCATGACGACCTGCCATTTTATCCCCTACAGAAATTTTACGTTTCTGGGCAATGTATACACGTACAAGATGATTTACGCCTGGTGGCAATTCATCATTGTTTTCACGGCTGAAAATCTTAACATCAACAATCTTACCAGCCTCACCATGTGGAACACGCAATGAAGTATCACGCACCTCACGAGCTTTTTCCCCGAAAATAGCACGTAAGAGTCTTTCTTCAGCGGTAAGCTCAGTTTCACCTTTTGGTGTAACTTTACCAACAAGGATATCGCCTGGACGCACTTCAGCACCAATACGGATAATACCTTGTTCATCAAGATCTCTAAGCGCATCCTCAGCAACATTTGGCATATCGCGGGTTATTTCTTCAGCCCCAAGTTTTGTATCACGGGCATCACATTCATATTCTTCAATATGAATAGAAGTATAGACATCTTCTTTTACAAGCTTTTCGCTTAATAAGATAGCATCTTCATAGTTATAACCTTCCCATGGCATAAATGCCACAATAACGTTATAACCTAAAGCAAGTTCACCGTGGTCAGTTGCCGGACCGTCAGCAATAGGCTGTCCCTTATAAACGCTGTCACCTTTATTAACGATTGGCACCTGATTAATACAGGTTCCCTGATTTGAACGCAGATATTTCTGCAATTTATATATATCAAAATCGCCATTTTCTTTGCGGATAATAATCTGATCAGCTGTTACTTTGCTGATTGTTCCAGCATTTTTAGCCAAAATCATAACACCGGAGTCACAGGCTGCCTTATATTCCATACCAGTACCTACTAAAGGTGCCTGAGTACGAAGGAGCGGTACAGCCTGACGCTGCATGTTTGCCCCCATTAGAGCACGGTTAGCATCATCGTTTTCTAAGAACGGAATCATTGCTGTTGCAATAGATACAACCTGTTTTGGTGAAACGTCCATATAATCAACTGAATCAGCTGGCATAAGACTTGTTTCTTCATGGAAACGAGCTGTTACACGATCTTTTACAAACCAATCATTTTCTAGTTTTTCATTGGCCTGTGCTATTACAATATCATCTTCCTCATCAGCGGTAAGATACTGTACATCATTAGTAACATTTTTATTTAATTTATCCACTTTACGATATGGTGTTTCCATAAAACCAAAGCGGTTAACACGAGCATATGTTGATAGTGAACCAATAAGACCGATATTCGGTCCTTCTGGGGTTTCAATCGGACACATACGACCATAATGGGAGTTGTGAACATCACGAACTTCAAAACCAGCACGTTCACGTGACAAACCACCAGGTCCCAACGCACTAAGACGACGTTTATGGGTAAGTTCACTAAGTGGATTATGTTGATCCATGAACTGTGACAACTGACTTGATCCAAAGAATTCTTTTATTGATGCCACTACCGGACGAATATTTATTAATGCCTGCGGTGTGATTGCCTCATTATCCTGAATTGTCATACGCTCTCTGACAACACGTTCCATACGTGACAGACCAATACGGAACTGATTTTGCAATAATTCACCAACAGAACGAACACGTCTGTTGCCTAAATGGTCAATATCATCAGTGTTGCCTGCACCATCCATAAGATTTAGCAGATAATTTATTGAAGCCATTATATCCTCAATAGTCACTGTACGATGAGAGTATTCCAAAGTTGATGAACAAATCATCTTCATTGGTTTATCAGTATTCGTTTTAACATAGAAAGAAATCATATCGGTTTCACCAAAAATATTTCTTTCCTGTTCAGGCGTAATTGCTTCCAGCATTGTCATATCAATAACAGTATCAGCCGGCACAACAATTTCACCTGTAGTACGGTCAACTAATGGTTCAGTTAATTCATGACCAGCAAGACGACGCTTCCAGCCCAGTTTCTTAGTTATTTTATAACGACCAACTGTAGCTAAATCATAGCGTTTGGGGTCAAAAAACAATCCATCTAAAAGTGCCTGTGAATTTTCAACTGTAGGTGGTTCACCTGGACGCAGACGCTTATAAATTTCTACTAAGGCTTCTTCTTTTGATACAGCATTATCGCGTTCCATGGTATTTATAATACGTGGGTCATCGGCAAACAACTCACTAATAGCCTGATTGGAACTTATCCCTAGTGCACGAATAAGAATAGTCGCCGGCAATTTACGTGTACGGTCTATTCTGACAGAAATGATATCATTGGCATCATTTTCCAATTCTATCCATGCTCCACGATTAGGAATAAGCGTGGAATTATAAAGTTTTTTACCAGTTGCATCGGTAGCTACCCCGTAATATGCTCCTGGTGAACGTACTAACTGACTTACAATAACACGTTCAGCACCATTTATAATAAATGTTCCCGTTTCTGTCATGAGCGGGAAATCACCCATAAATACTTCTTGTTCTTTTATTTCGCCAGTTTCATTATTGATGAGACGCACATTTACACGCAATGGTGCAGCATAAGTAGTATCACGTTCTTTACATTCATCAATAGAATATTTTGGATCGCCTAAAGAAAAGTTTTCAAACGATAATACGAGATTTCCCGTAAAATCCTGAATAGGAGAGATATCCTGAAAAATTTCTCTCAAGCCATCTTTCATAAACCATTCATATGAATTTCTCTGGATATCGAGCAAATGCGGCATATCCATAACTTCTTTAATTTTGGCGTAGCTATACCTTGTTCTTTTTCCTACCGGAACAGGTTTAAACAAAATTTTCACCCCTCAGCACATTTAAACAATAATAAGCAATGACATTAAAAAGGCAAGGCAGTTATCGTTTTTCATACCTTGCTCTCCTAATTTCATAATATTTCATTGTCACCCCGCCTGATATATTTTATCTGTAATTTTAGCTTTACAGATAATTAGCCATTCTGTAAAATCCAATTATAGCACAGCTTTTTTTATTAGTCAATATCATTTTTATTATAAATATAATCATTACGGTGTGTTAAAAGAAAAAGGCTTTCCATCCAAAATGAAAGAAAGCCTTTTTCATAAATCCAATACAATATCAAAATAGCAATTTAGCTGGCCATATCTTTTTTAAAGATACCATCCGAGCCGCGAACAATTCCATTACTAATAGTCATATCATCTGGCACATATAAGACCATCGTATCAGAAACGCGTTTTACTTCGCCTTCCAATACATAACAAACCCCATTTAGAAAATCACACATTCTTTTTTGCGTTTCAGTATCAACTTTTTCATAATTCAAAACTACTGCCTGCTTAGATTTCAAAGCATCAGCAGCTCGTTTTACTTCATCGAATGCATTTATTTCAAATACCTGTATATTCATTTTATTAGTATGTACAGATAAATGTGCTCTTCCATTTGATGTTGAAGAAGGTTTAAGTGATGTTTTTGGTGGTACTGCTTTTTCAGTAATTGGCTTTTCTTCAGTAAAATGTCGTTGTTTCATATCATCAGCTACGGTCTGCTGTGTTGATATATTCTCAACCGGCATTTCGATTTCTTCAACCTCTTCAATTGGCATTAGTAAATTAGCTATTCTATCCATCATTTTCAAAAAAATCACCCCCATACAACATACTTTTTTTATAGTTATTAGAGCTATTCTATGCAAAACTATAAAATCCTTCTAAAAGCATCTATTATTTTGCATTTTTTTTCATACGACCACGTTGCTGTTTATCCAGCACCGTTTTGCGCAAACGAACACTTTCCGGTGTAACTTCTACTAATTCGTCTTTATTAATATATTCTAAAGCCTGCTCCAAGCTCAAAATACGTGGTGGAGTAAGTCGAATAGCTTCATCAGAAGAACTGGTACGCATATTAGATACATTTTTCTTTTTGCAAGGATTGATATCAATGTCAATATCACGACTGTTTTCACCAACAATCATGCCTTCATAAACATGCTGATTAGGTGAAATAAACATTGTTCCTCTATCCTGCAAGGTATAGATACCATAGGAGGTTGTTTCGCCCTGTTCAAAAGCAACGAGTGAACCACGAGCACGACCTGGGATATCACCTTTATAAGGAACATAGCCATGGAATACATGGTTCATAATACCATTACCCTTAGTATTGGTTAAAAATTCTGATCTAAAACCAATAAGACCGCGAGCCGGAATAGTGAATTCCATTCTAAGATAGCCAGACAGCTCAACCATATTAGAAAGTTCTGCCTTACGGGTACCAAGGGATTCCATTACTGTTCCCATAAACTCTTGTGGTACTTCAATAGAAAGATTTTCAATTGGTTCGCAAAGTTGTCCATTAATAGTTTTATAAATAACTTCTGGTTTACCAACCTGTAATTCAAAGCCTTCACGGCGCATTGTTTCAATCAATATTGAAATATGAAGTTCGCCGCGGCCAGAAACCCTGAAAGTATCTGCTGAATCTGTTTCTTCTACTTTTAAGCTTACATTAGTTTCTGTTTCTTTAAATAATCTGTCACGCAAATGACGAGAAGTTACAAATTTACCTTCTTTACCAGCAAAAGGACTGGTATTTACGCCAAAGGTCATTGATAAGGTTGGTTCATCAATATTTATCATTGGTAATGCTTCTGGTTGTTCAGCATCAGCGACAGTTTCACCGATGCTGATGTCACCAAGACCTGTTACAGCAACAATCTCACCTAATCCGGCTTCTTTTACTGCAACTCTTTTAAGTCCCTGATATTCAAGTACTTGACCAATTTTTGCTTTTCTTTGGTCATCACCGCTTATAACTACAACGTTTTGACCTTCTCTAGCACTGCCACGAATGATACGACCGATAGCAACGCGGCCTACATATTCATCAGAATCAAGTGTAGTTACCATCATCTGCAGCGGACCATCAGCTTCCCCTTTTGGTGCCGGAATTTCTTTTATTAGAAGATCCATAAGTGGCTGCAAGCTGTCACTTTCATCTTCCATTGCCATTTTAGCAATACCATCGCGAGCAGTAGCATACACTACCGGGAAATCAAGCTGATCATCATCAGCACCTAGTTCCATGAAAAGTTCTAACACTTCATCATAAACATCATCAACACGTTGGTCAGGACGGTCTATTTTATTTATTACAACAATTGGTTTTAATTTTTGTTCCAGTGCTTTCCTGAGAACATATTTAGTTTGCGGCATAGGGCCTTCAAATGCATCTACTAATAAGAGTACCCCATCAACCATGTTTAAAACACGTTCAACTTCACCGCCAAAATCAGCATGGCCCGGTGTATCTACTATATTTATCTTTATGTCCTTATACATAACAGCTGTATTTTTCGATAAAATAGTAATACCGCGTTCACGTTCCAAATCATTGGAATCCATAACGCGTTCCGCCACTTTTTCATTAGCACGAAATACATGGCTTTGTCTCAGCATGGCATCAACCAATGTTGTTTTGCCATGGTCAACGTGGGCAATTATGGCAATGTTTCTAAGTTTTTCATTAATGTTCATGATAAAAATACATTCCTCCAGGAAATAATCTCATTATTTAATTGTTTATCTTCATAAGCATAGTATAAAAAACGATTACTGTCAATTACAATTATTTCTCAGATATATTTTTCTCAACAAAAATAAAAAATGCCATAAAAAAAACACCACACTACTAACAATCTATATAAAATTAAAAAGGCTGACGTACACTTTTAATAATGTGCGTACAGCCCTTATAGAACATTCACATGGCAGCAGTGTCAATTAGGTATTATGCGCAATGGCGCCGCCAACTACAGCACCAATAGCTGCATCAGTAATAGCATGGGCAGTTTTATGTTTTTTGCTCTTACTTCCCATTATAGCTCCAGCTGCACCACCAACTACAGCCCCCGTAGTAGCCTTACTGTAATTAACTGACTGTGCTGTATTTCCTGTATAAGTCATTCCTGACTGCATAACAGCATTACTGGAAATCCCGGCAACTAATAAGCATGAAAATACTAATGGCAATATTTTGTTTAATTTCATCTATATCACAATCCTTTATTTTATTTTCTGTGAAAATATAAACTGTTGATACACTGCCATGTGAATATTATATATTATATATCCTAAAAACTAATTTATTAATATGATATACTATATTTTTTATAAAAATGTGTCTTTTTTATGTTATTTCGTAGATTTTCATCACAGTCTTGCAAAAAAAGAATTAACCATGTTACAATAATTACCCAGTCCATTTTAATAGCCAAACTATTATTTTATTCACTGTATTTTTTTCAATGAAGGAGGGATATTAGTTTTACGCCACTCTGGATAGTGCACAACACTATCTGTCTTTCGAGCTCAACGTATTACATATATTTTAAGAAAGAGGTACATAATTAATGGAACAAAAAAAACGTATTTTATTTATAGCAATTGGTTTAATCATTGTATTAGGCATAATCTCAGCGGCTGGCTATTTTCTCTATTACAAAAAAACACCTGCCTACTCTTTAAATCTGATTCGCAAATCAGTACAAAATCATGATTGGGATACTTTCCAAAAGCATGTTGATATTGATCAAACTTTATCAGCTGCTATTGACGATGTAACAGCAACACAAAATCAAAAAAATGCTTCACTGCTTGGTAATGGATTAGTAAAAATGCTTAAACCAGTAATTATATCCGAAGTAAAAAGCAAACTTAAATCTTACATTGAAAACACTTCATCACAAAAAGATGATTCCGATAAAGCAAAATCAAATGATTTATCTTCAAACCGCATGACCAAAAAACTTACAGCTACTACCGGCTTAGAAGTCACTGAATTTAAGGGTATTGCCTACACCAAAAAAGAAAACGGCACTGCTACTGTCGGGTTATCTCTATACAATAAAGATCTTGATAAAACATTTGTACTCGATTTAAAAATGCACCAGCTAGATGACGGTACCTGGCAAATAATAAAAATTGACAACCTCAATAAATATATTGAAGAAATAAAAACTGCTGAAAAAGAAAAATTGGTACAGCTCAATAAATCTTTACAGGACCAGCTTAATAAGACTGTTGATTTCGGTAAAATAACGCCAAGCATCACAGATGGTACAGGCTTAATGTTTGGTAAAATACTGCATTTAGAATTTCCTGTCACCGTTACTTCTGATAAAGAACTGCTGGGATTTCAGGCCCAGCTTACTATTACCGATAAAAATGGTACAATATTATCGGAACGTAAAATATCCGGTCGTATCCCTGCTGGTCAAACAAGCTTTAATAAAAAAATCAGTATCCCTTTAAACAATGATTCACCATTATTAAAAGCTGATTTAAATACAGTAAAAGTAACCCTTAATACTTCAGCAATTGCTGACAAAAATAAAAAGGTAACTAAATTACGTACCAGCCTTTTCGACAAAAACTAACAAAAATGGTTGTCCACACGTTGTAACAGTGTGGACAACCATTTTTTATACATTTACACCTAGAAAATATTTAGCGGCAATACCAATAGCAAAGGACAATGCTGCAACGCCAAGACTGATTAATGCCATTTCGAAGAACTTAGGCCAAAACTCAGTTGCCTGTACTACTGCAATATAATAATTAAACGAAAATATTATAAACACGGCCACTGCAATCATGATAATAAATGCTGAAATATAATACCCATCTGGTAAAACCAAATAAGGCAACACCAGTAATACAACCGTTATAAGATAGGCACTGCCTGTATATATACTAGACCTTAAAGCATCATCTCTTTTTTCCGCCCTTTGTGCCAGATAATTGGAAGCCGCCATTGATAAGGTTGCTGCTCCTCCCGTGACTATAGCTGCTAACGCCACTAACCGTGTATTCATCAAGGCAAATGTTATCCCGGCAATTGTGCCTGTCAACTCTACCAAAGCATCATTTAACCCCAATACCACTGACCCCACGTACTTAAGCTCCTCATCAATCATGGCAATTAAGCGCATTTCGTGTTCTTCTTCCTGCAAAATTATCGTCTTTGCCACAGGAATCTGCTCACTTATCTGCTGCAATTCCATCTGAGTGTATTTTTCTTTTCGTTCCATATATCTTATAATAAAAGTCTGTCCTAAAATAAAGAATAACACATTATAAATCATTACGGTAAACCAATCTGGCTTTACTTCCTTTTGCGTAAAATCGTACCATATTTTATAATGCTCATATTCAGCTGCAGCAAATTCCAACAATGCCATTTTTTTACTATCATCTTTTATCTTTTGCGCTATTTTTTTATATAAAATACTTGCCGTTATTTCATCACGCTGAAATTTAATAATTCTTTTATAATTTGTTTGCGATAATTTCATAATATATGGTGTATATTGTTAAAACACCAACACCTCATTTCTATTATTTAACTTCGTATTATAACATAAAAATGACAATCTACATCATTATTTTTTATTTCCGATCTTGTCAGAGGAAATAGTTTCCATAATATTGAATATAAAAAAAGCTTTATTTTGTATTTTCGAGGTGCTATATGTATTTTCCTAGAATCTTTTTTATTATTTTATGTCTATTTAGTTTTTTTACCTTAATCAGCGTATGCATAATCGCCTGGGAAAAAAGAAATATCCCGTTCAGTAAATGTGTGCTTTTCTTAACCTCATCTGCTGCCATATACGCATTAGGTTATACCTGTGAATTATCCAGCAACAGCCTTACTGCTATAAAATTTTGGCTGCATATCGAAAATATAGGTGTATCCTTTATTCCTACGGCCTGGATAATTCTTTCCCTGCAGCATACCGGACTACGTTTTAAATATAATAAATTACTAATAGCCTTTTTACTTATTTTCTCCTCCATTACACTTATATTGAGTGTAACAACCGACCTGCATAATTTGTATTATAAATCTGTGACACTTAATACTGCTGCCCCATTCCCCATCGCTAAAATAAAGGCTGGCCTTTGGTATGATATTCATATAGTATTCAACAATGCCGCTGTGTTATTAGGCAATATCTTTTATCTAATTTATTGGCGAAAATCAGTCTACCCGGAAAATCAACCTGCCCTTATATTTTTTTTAAGTTCACTCTTCCCCTGGATAATAGCACTTATCTACACATGCGGCTATATTCCTTGGGGGCTTGATCCTTCGCCTGTTTCTTTTCTAGTGCCTAGTATTGTATATGGCTGGGCTATATATAGTTTAGATTTATTTGAAATCATCCCTCTAGCACAAAAAAAATCTTCGAAACATTATCTGATGCTATCTTAATATTTGATAAAAACGGGATTTTAGCTGATTTCAACAAGGTCTGTAAAAATATTTTCCCATACCTAAGAGAACGACAAATAGGTAAATCGGGCCTTATTCTATTTTCCCACAATACCATCATGCTTAAGCTAATGAAAAGTGCGCCTGAGCTCATATTAGAAATGGAAATCAAACGAAAACCCCGACAAAAATATCAGGCCAAGCGAATCAACTTGATGAATGGGAAAAAACTTATTGGCTTTATTATAACCCTGCATGATATTACATTTTTTTCCAATAAACTTGACACGCTGCAAAGCAAAGCCTCAACTGATCCTTTGACCGGCATTGCCAATCGCCATAAATTACAAGAGGACATTGCTTTATTACTTGAAATGTCACCTGATGAAGACATGGATTTATCTCTTTTGCTTATTGATGTTGACAATTTTAAAATTATTAATGGTAAATGTGGCCATCTCGGCGGTGATACTGTTTTAAAGACTTTTTCCAGGATCTGTGAGAACAATCTGCGTCCAAATGATATTTTAGGCCGTTATGGCGGGGATGAATTCATTATTATTCTTCCCGCTGCAAGCATTGATACCGCCTTGGAAATTGCTGAAAAAATTTGCTGTTCAATCGCAGCCAAAAATGTGTTTATAAATAATTCTCTAACTATAAATATAACAGCAAGCATCGGCATCGCGCATACCACTAATGCAAAAACACCACTTGATATTAAAAATTTAATAAACAATGCAGACATTGCCTTATATAATGCCAAAAAAGCAGGCCGTAACTGTGTACGTCTCTACCAATAAAAATTACACTTCAACCATGATAAAATCAACATGTTTGAGCTGTATGCCATTATTCTACTTGCAAGCGAAGTAACTATATTATATACTTAGTAGATGAATAAATGATAGTTTAGTATGAGACTATATAGTTTCAGCGAAATCACAGGAGGAATAAATTTTATGTTCAATCCTATGGGCGGCAATATGGCCGGCATGATGAAAAAAGTACAGAAACTGCAGCAGGACATGGCAAAAATGCAGGATGATTTAAAAAAACAAACAGTCGATGTCTCCAGCGGCGGCGGTGTAGTTAAAATCGTTATGAACGGTGAAAAACAAGTCGTTTCCCTAAAAATAGACCCGGCTGCCATTGATCCAGAAGATGTTGATATGCTCGAGGATCTTATTTCTGCGGCTATAAACGAAGCTGTAAAAAAAGTTGATGATATGATGGCTTCTGAGATGGGCAAACTTACTGGCGGTCTTAATTTACCACCAGGAATGTTTTAATGCAGTATATTGAACCTCTGGCCAAATTAATCGAACATTTACGCGCGCTGCCGGGAATTGGCTCCAAAACGGCAGCGCGTCTTGCATATCATATCCTTGATATGGAACCAGCCAAAGCTAAAGCATTAGCCCAGGCCATAATTGAAGCCAAGGAAAAAATCGGCTTTTGCAACACCTGTTTCAACTTAAGTGATACCAACCCCTGCAGTATCTGTTCATCGGCAAACCGTGACCACTCAATTATCTGTGTTGTGGAACAGCCGCGTGATGTCGCTGCGCTGGAGCGGATGCGTGATTATAAAGGTGTTTATCATGTGCTGCATGGCGTTTTATCACCACTTGAAGGTATCGGCCCAGAGGATATAAGAATAAGAGAACTGCTGCTTCGTTTACAAAACACTACGGTTAAGGAACTTATAATGGCTACAAACCCTAATATTGAGGGAGAAGCTACCGCCATGTACATAGCTCGTCTGGTAAAACCAGCCGGCATAAAAGTATCCCGTATTGCCCACGGCTTGCCAGTAGGCGGCGATTTAGAATATGCCGATGAAGTTACATTAGCCAAAGCTTTGGAAAACCGCCGTGAAATTTAATCTACTAATTTTCAAAGGATATTTATAATATGATAAGTGCAAATCTAGTGATAGCTTTTTGTATCGGCTTGCTTATATTATGCCTGATAACAAAAATATTATCTCTGCCAGTAAAAACTTTATGGAAACTTATTTACAACAGCATCATCGGTGCTATCTGCCTTTGGCTTGTAAATCTTGTTTTAGGTCTGGCAATTCCTATAAATTTTGTAACAGCTTTAGTTGCTGGTACTTTAGGGATTCCTGGTGTACTGCTGGTAGTAATTTATTACTTAATTAAATAATAATGTTTTATGCCAAAAGAGGTAACAGCCACACAATAAATTTGTGGTTGTTACCTCTTTTTTCATCAATCTATATATTCATAACACCATAATGGACATTGCTATAACGTCCACCAGCTATCTTAGTAAATCCCAAGCGAGAAAATTCCCGGCTTTTACTATTTTCCTTAAAAACAACTTTTTTTCTGGCGACACGCCGCGCCTGGACTATACTTTCTGCATCTACTGCTGATATATCAGCTAATTGCCGCAATGGCTGTAAATGAATGCTGTCTTGCAGTGGATGACGAAACATCGGATCAAAGTAAACAATATCAAAACTATCATCCGGCAATTGCCGTAAATAATCTTTATAATTGATATTTATAACTTTAATATTGCGCATAGCTTCATCCATTGCCGTTATGCCCGAATTATAGTTTTTAAGGCCATCGCTTATTACCAATGATAACAGCTCATCTGTCTCTAATCCTACTACCTGTATTTTACTTATAAATGAACTCACTAAGGCATCAGCAGCAAATCCCAATGTGCAGTCAAGCACTGTCATCCCTGCTTTTAATCCCATAGCCTCAATCATATTATCCGGCTCTTTTTTTAATAATTTTTTTATGCGCAATTGTGCCATATTAGGATGGAAAAATAATTCGCCCACAGCTGTCACTATAACTATTTTCGTTTTTTTTACCAATAAAATTTTATCCAGCTGCTGTTCTATTTTTAACTGTTCTAGCGATTTGCCATCTCTTTCTACAAAAGGCATCTGACATTTTTCAGCTAATTGCTGTGCTTTTTTATAGCTTTTTTCATCTATTTTGCGGCCGGTAGTTATAAAAAACTTATCCATATTTCCTGCTTTTCTCATTTCTTATACTTCTCAGTAAAAATCAGCCAGCACTGCTGGCTGATTTTTATTGTATTCTTTTAAACATCTTTGCTAAATCACGATGCTCAAATTTTATAATTGTCGGACGTCCGTGCGGACATGTATAGGGCAGCTTGGTATTAGCCAATTCATCCAAAATTATCTTCATCTGCTTAGTAGTCAGTTTATCGCCAGCTTTTATAGCCGCTCTGCAAGCCGCTGTTGCCAAGCAGGTATGCCGTATTTCCTGTGGTGTTGGCATATGCATATCTTCTAGTGATGCCAATATTTCTCGAAGAGTGTTTTCGGCATCCTCTATCGGTATATCAGCAGGGACTTCACTTAAACGAAATTTACCCGGACCAGCTGCGTTTATGCCAAATCCCAGTTTATACAGTGCCTCCTGATTATTTTCCAAAAGCTCATATTCAGTCGGTGCCAAATCCAGCAGTAAATGAACTAATAACTGCTGGGTAACAACCCTGTCTTTAGCCAGACCAAACCTGTCATAAAGGATTCTTTCATGCGCGGCATGCTGATCAATAATATACATGCCGTCTTCCCCCTGAGCTATAATATAGCATAAATCAATCTGACCCAACGGCTGCAAATCGCCTTCTGGCACTTCTATTTCCGACTGTATCTGTACAACCTCTTCTTGAACCACAGCTTCAGTATTTTGGGCAATAAAGGACTTATTTTTCATTGCATATACTTCTTCTTTTGCCAATGAAAAATCGACTGACGGCTCATTAACAGTCGTATGATAGTCTTGTTTATTTTTATATAAATTACCCAGACTGTATTTATTTTTTTCTGGCAATCTTTCCTTTATTGTTTCAGTAATTTCATCATATTTTTGCGAATCAATTTTCGGCTGTGGCTCTAAGATAGTTTCCTCATAATGAGGCTTGATATAATTAGCCGGAGCCGCAAATGATTCCAAACTTGAAGATTGCTTAATATCATCGGATGGTCGTACGGCATCAAGAACAGCTTTATATACAGCTTTAAACACCGTCCCCTCATCAGCAAACTTCATTTCAATTTTCTGTGGATGCACATTTATATCAACACTATCTTTTGGTACCTCAATATTAAGTACTGCCAATGGATAACCCGACTTTGGCAGCAATGAATGATAGGCATTATCTATGGCCTTGCTTATCATGTGGTTAGTAATTATCCTGCCATTAACAATAAAAGTCTGCCAGCTGCGGCTGCTGCGTATTACTGCCGGTTTCGTTATAAAACCGCTGATTTTTATATCTTCATTATTGAGTTCAAGCGATAATAACTGTTCTGATACATTTTTGCCATATACACTGGCAATAGCATCACTGAGCAGTCCATTTCCCGGTGTGGTCACTGTAAATTTATTATTATTGATAAACTTTACGGCTATCTGCGGATTGGAAAAAGCCAGCTTTATGACATAATCATTAATTTTATTGGACTCGGTATTATTGGTTTTTAAAAATTTCTTGCGGGCAGGAGTGTTAAAAAACAAATCTTCAACTTTTATCGTCGTCCCAATATTACAGCCCGCATCTTCAATATCTTCCAAATGTCCACCTGTTATTTTTACACTTGTTCCCAGTTCTTCCTCGGGGCGACGGGTAAGTATCGAAAACCTTGATACTGCTGCTATTGATGGTAAAGCTTCACCACGAAACCCCAAGGTTGATATTTTCCCCAAATCGCCTACCGCTGTTATCTTGCTGGTAGCATGACGCAAAATAGCTACTTGTACATCTTCCCGACTCATACCATGACCATTATCTGTTATACGGATATAACTTGTGCCACCCGCCATTATCTCTACTTCTATCTTATCTGACTGCGCATCAATAGCATTTTCCATGAGCTCTTTAACCACTGATGATGGTCTCTCTACTACTTCTCCTGCTGCAATCTTATTTATGGTATTTTCATCGAGCACATGGATATTACTCATAGTCGGCCAGCCTCCTTCTTTGCCTGCTGCTGTAATTTATATAATGTATTCATCGCCTCAAGCGGCGTCATCGTCAATACATCCAGTTTTTGAATTTCTTCACTCAAGGTTGAGCCAAATAATGTCGGCATTGCCGGCTCAATCACTGGATTTTCTTGTGCTGTTTCTGTTTTACTGACAAATTTTCCATTTTTACCAGCCAAATCACTATTTTCTAAATCAATAAGTATTTTTTCAGCCCTGTCAGTAACATTTTTCGGCAGACCAGCTAATTTGGCCACATGAATACCATATGACTTATCAGCACTGCCGGCTATTATTCGCCGTAAAAAGAGAACTTTACTGCCTTTTTCCTTGACAGCAATACAGTAATTTTTTACATGTTTATCATCAGCCAAATCGGTGAGCTCATGATAATGCGTAGCAAATAACGTTTTCGCTTTTACCTTGTCACGGATATGTTCAATAACTGCCCTGGCAATGCTCATACCATCAAACGTACTTGTACCGCGGCCGATTTCATCCAAAATTATCAAACTATTTTTAGTAGCATATTTCAAAATATGTGCTACTTCATTCATTTCTACCATAAAAGTACTCTGTCCGCTGGCTAAGTCATCACTGGCCCCAATACGGGTAAAAATTCTGTCTACCGGCGAAATAAAAGCTTCTCTTGCCGGCAAAAATGAACCTGCCTGTGCCATTAATGTTAAAAGTGCTGTCTGGCGCATATAGGTTGATTTACCAGCCATATTAGGACCAGTAATAATCAATATCTCATTTTGCTGATTATCAAGTTCCGTATCATTAGGCACAAATAAATCTCTGGTTAAAATACGTTCAATTAAAGGATGGCGTCCATCACGAATTAATATTTTCCCATCACCATTGAGTGACGGTCGTACATAATTATATTGCTGTGCCGCTTCGGCAAAAGAAGCAATAACATCAAGTGCGGCGATATTTTGCGCAGTTTTCTGCACACTGGGAATATATTTTTTTACTTCTTCCCTTACCTCACTGAATAACCTGTATTCTATCTGCAGGATTTTCTCTTGTGCCCCTAAAATTTTAGTCTCAAACTCTTTTAATTCC
This sequence comes from Pectinatus brassicae, assembly GCF_014201835.1. Taxonomy (GTDB): domain Bacteria; phylum Bacillota; class Negativicutes; order Selenomonadales; family Selenomonadaceae; genus Pectinatus; species Pectinatus brassicae. The sequence goes on from NZ_JACHFH010000012.1 coordinate 58,099, forward strand.
TGCGTGATATAACGCTCTGTATTAACAAGAGTTTGTTTTCTTATATATGTTTCGGGCACCTGGTCGATATTAGTCTTACGTACTTCAATAAAATAACCAAAAACTTTATTGTAGCCAACCTTTAATGATTTTATTCCCGTCAGCTGCTTTTGTTCTTCTTCCATCTTCTGCAATAATGATTGACTGTCTGATGCTAAGGTCCTATATTCATCAAGTTCCTTATCAAAACCATCTTTAATTATGCCGCCATCACGCAGCAGCAAGCCAGGATTGTCATCAATAGCTCTTTCCAATAAATCTGCCAATTCGTCATAAGTAGCTATATTTTTATCAATTGCCTGTAAAAAACCAGTCTTTACATTTTCTAAGGCGTTTTTTACTATTGGTAATGCATATAATGATTTTTTTAGAGCCAGCATATCACGGGCATTGGCACTACCCACTTCTACACGTGTCAAAAGTCTTTCAAAATCATAGACATCTTTTAACTGTTCTTTTATTGCATCACGCCGGGAGAAATCAACGGTAAGTTCTTCCACGGCATCAAGTCTTTGTCCTATCTTATAACGATCAAGGAGCGGGTATTCCAGCCACTTAGCCAATTTTCTGCTGCCCATAGCCGTATTAGTAAAATCAAGCACCGAAAATAATGTTCCCTTTTTACCGCCATCATGCAGATTATGTGTTATCTCCAAATTACGCAGTGTATATGTATCAATTACGAGATTTTCCGAGGCATCGATATAGGTCAGATGATTTAAATGAGTTAAATCTGTTTTGACCGTATTATGCAGATAATCAAGCAAAGTTGCTATGGCTTCTTTATCAGCCTTCCCTGTTGGACGGTCAGCTGCCGCAAAATGTTCAACGATCCGATTATCCACATCAGCTGAAGCATCGGCAATTTCTGTAATAACACATTTTGCTATATGCAGATCTAAAAACTCTGCCAGTTGTTCTTTATACGACAACGCACCTACTATTATGAGCTCAGCCATCATCAGGCGATACAGCTCATCGCACAATATCTGGCAGCGGTCAGCCCCCTTATATATGCCATAAAAACATTCGCCAGTAGAAATATCCGCCCCAGTTAAAATAAGTTCTTCGCCCGCTTCATAAATAAGTGCTATATAGTTGTTCTGCACTCCCGGCAAAGCCGATTCATTCATTACTGTTCCCGGCGTAATTATTTTTATAATATCACGCTTGGTAAGCCCCTTGGCCTTGGGATCGCCAATCTGTTCACAAATAGCTACTTTATAACCCTTATTGATTAATTTATTGATATAATTTTCTGCAGCATGATACGGCACCCCGCACATCGGCATTTTACTGCGTGCTGTAAGCGTAAGTTCTAATTCTTTAGAAACAATCTTGGCATCTTCTTCAAACATTTCATAAAAATCACCAAGGCGAAAAAATAGCACAGCATCGGCGGCTTCTTCCTTCATTGCATAATATTGCTGCATCATTGGCGTTATTTCCGCAATTTTTTTATTATTTTCATCCATAGATGGCATCACCCTTTAAAACCCAGGTCTGAGCATGATTAATTTTCACTTGTACTAAATCGCCTGCTTGCTCCTGTCCGCGTTTTTCCCATAAAACAATCTTATTATTAGAAGTTCTTCCAGTATAAACAGCTTCATCGGTGCGACTTGGACCTTCGACCATAACTTCAACAACACTGCCTTCAAGTTTTTTATTTATTTCCAAACTTATTTCGTTCTGCACTGCCATTAATTTATTGAGACGTTCTTTTTTTACTTTTTCCTCTACCTGATTTTCCATTGTGGCAGCTGGCGTACCAGAGCGCTTAGAATAGAGAAAAGTATAGGCGGCATCATAGCGCATTTCTTTTATAAATTCCAACATATCCTTAAAATCTTCATCCGTTTCCCCAGGGAAACCTACAATTATATCAGTGGTCAAACTGCAGTCAGGCACCGCTGTCCGCACTTTTTTTATTAGGTTACGGTAATTTTCTATTGTATAGCCGCGATTCATGGCTTTTAAAATTCTGTCACTGCCATGTTGTACTGGTAAATGAAAATGAGAACAGATATGACGGCTGTTTCTTATTACATCGATAACTTCATCACTCAAATCACGCGGATGTGATGTCATATAACGAACCCGTTCTATACCGTCAATTTTATCAAGTTCATATAAGAGTTTAGCAAAACTTGTATCAGTTAATTCTTTCCCATAAGAATTAACGTTTTGTCCTAGCAGCGTTACTTCTTTTACGCCGGTTTTGCTGTAATTTTGCACTTCATCAATAATTGCCGACATTGGACGGCTGTGCTCACGACCGCGCACATAGGGAACTATACAGTATGTACAAAAATTGTTGCAGCCATAAGTAATCGGTACCCAGACTGATAAAGCATCACTGGTTGGCGGCAGGACTTCCTGCGGCATGCCGCCGTCGTCTGGAGCCAGATTTGTCATATGATGGCGGGACATTTTTATATCGTTGATAACATTATTTAATTCATGTATTTTATTTGTTCCTAAAACAAAATCAATATGAGGCGCTTTTCTAAATAATTTCTCGCCTTCTTTTTGTGCCATACAGCCAACGACACCTAAAATAATTTCAGGATTTTTACGTTTTAAATTCTTTATTTCACCAATTTTGCCATGTATTTTCTTTTCGGCACTTTCCCGTACACAGCAGGTGTTTATTAAAATAATCGTGGCATCTTCCAAATTTTCCGTGCTTTTATAGCCCAATTGTTCAAGTTGTGTCCCCATTCGCAACGAGTCACTCTCATTCATCTGGCAGCCATAAGTGAAAACCTTGTATCTATTGTGTTCCATTAAAAATTTACTCCTAATATATAGTTTTCGTGTTGTGCTAGTTAATAAACTAGTGTGTCCTTAAAGCCGTCCCTGCACGGTGTGTACTGTATTTCTAAAGTGCTAAAGCACTAAGAACTACAGCATAGGGAAGGTGGCTTGACGAAGTCAAGTCGGAAGGGTTAACCCCTCCAGCTCCCCTGCAGAGAAGCCTTTCAGGCATCTAAATTCCAATTAGCACAATGCGAATAGTTTATAATTCTTTAATTATTGCCGTTAATATCTTTTTGCTAGTGATAATTATTATAACGTACATATGATATTTCTGGCAACATTTGCCTATCGCAAAATTACAAAAGGAGCTGCATCTAAGGCAGCCCCCTCTTTTTTCACTACGATTCTACAGCCTTATTTATTTTACCGGAAAAATCAGCAAAATCCTGTGGATACCAACAATGGCCGGCGAAATGTGGCAATACATATTCACTAAGCCAATTTTGGGCAGCCTTATTATGCTCATTATTATCTATCAATTCTTTTTTGCATTTTATAGAAAAAGTACTCATCTGGCTGGAGACTTCTGCTGCTTTATACCCCTTTATTAACTCATCGGCCAATGCTGCTGAAAATTCTTTTGCTGTCATAGCTTCATTTTTAGCCTTTTGGGCCTTAACTGTTTTTACAGCCTTATCTACAATTGAACTATAGTCAACCTTACTTATCGCTACAGTTGCTGTTGCTGTATCCTTATCCACTTTGACGTCACTTATTTTTATCTGCCGTTTTTTGTTCATGACCAGCTCTGCTGCTACCAGTTCATTAAGTTTTTCATCAGACAAAGTATTTTTAAATTCCATATCAAAATAATGTTTGTTTATTTTTTGATAGTTTTGCTGCCATTCTTTAATAGTCGCATCATCACCTAGTCCAATTTCCTTGGCATCGGTAAAATCATTTTTTAAATTTATCTGGACAAATATCTTTAAAGAATCTTCAACACTTGTATCAAATAAAGAAAACCCTTTGGCACTAATGGCCACTATTATCGCTACTACAATAACACATATCAGCAACAGCGTTCGTTTATTTTTTCGCAAAATCATCCCTGCTTATTTTCGATTTTGCACCGATTTATATTTTATTCCTACAGTTCTCACACTATAAGTAATCGAATGCTTTCCTATTTTATCATATTTAGGCGCTGAGCTAAAGTCTCCGCATCATTATCGCCTGCGACTGGTTGGCAAATATCCTGCTGCCCCATATATACATAACCATTAGAGACATACGCCGCCGGTGCTACTTTATTATTGTGATAAACGGCAGCAATTCTGCCAGCGATTAAATAAGCCCGTTCTTTACCACTCATTGCTCCGCTGTCGGCCGTAGTCATGAAATCCTTACCGTTTATTTTTATTTTACCATCTGCTACCACAACATGTTTATTACTGTATTCAGTTATTTTTTCCGAATAATTTTCCCGTCGATCACTTTCTTTAGGATGGTCTGACGGGGAAAAAATTTCACCGACAAAATTAGAGCGATTTTCGCCCATTTTTTCAATAAATCTCTGCCACACAGCAGCACCTGCACCAGGATTATACCCTGCACCTACAGCATAGCCAAAGGCCAAATTGTCAGCCTGCCATTCCTGTGGTTTAGTCACAATATTAGCGTCTGCCTGCTTAGCTAGCACATTTATACCAACAACCTCCAAAGAGCTGCCGGCCTGTGAACCCCATACACTGGCAATAACACTTATTGGCAGTGATTTTTTTATTCCCTTTTTAGGATGTTCTTCTTGTCCGTGTCCCATTTCATGTCCAACTACAAATGCTATTTCATCTTCATTATTGTTAAGTACATCAAACAATCCAGAATTTACACTCATATTATGTCCCAGTGAACAAAAAGCATTAAATGTCTTTTGCTTATTTACAAAATAATTATAAGGTTTTTCTTTTATTGACGGATCAGTTTGGGCAATAGAATTTGACAGACGTGTCATAACATCAGCTAATATCGCATTTTTAACCGGGTCTTCATCCACCCCATACTGCTGCTTCATATTGTCAAAATATTCGTGACGTCCCTTATCATCACAATAATTAACAGTTGCATCTAATTGGGCATACTGGACACCTACGCCCAAAATTGCACCACCTAAATTAAGATAATTAATTGCCTGTACTTTCGGCATAGCAAAATTACTGCATAATAATGCAGCCATTACTGCTAAAATTTTCATCCTTGATAAACTCATCATAGTTCCTCCTAAATTAAACATATTTTGCCTTATATTAATTAATGTCTGCGAAAATATATTCTTACTAAAATTCCTTGTACTATATAAGTATTATACAATCAGCTGTTTTCTACTTCAATATTTTTTTATCAGCAAATATTCCCGCTTACGAATTGACATTAATCTAAAATCTTTCCCTTTATAGAATATGCATTTTTGTTATAATCTGATATAATATGTATTATATGTCGAGTATATTTATGACTTGAAATTTACTATATACAGGGGATTTTAATATTGAACTTTGAAATTAATAAACTTTACCATGGTTTTAAATTAGAAAAAACCACCCAGATAAAAGAAGTTGATTCCACAGCTTATCAATTTATCCATGAAAAAAGTGGTGCTAAACTTTTATATTTAGAAAACACTGACGACAATAAAGTATTTTCAATAAGCTTTCGCACAACTCCTACCGATGACACTGGAGTTGCCCATATTGTCGAACATTCCACCTTATGCGGCTCACGAAAATTCCGTACTAAGGAACCATTCGTTGAATTACTAAAAGGTTCTTTGAATACCTTTTTAAATGCCATGACCTTTCCTGATAAAACAATGTACCCGGTAGCCAGCCAAAATGATAAAGACTTCCAGAATTTAATTGATGTTTATCTCGATGCTGTATTTTATCCATTGATGACTGAAATGCCGGAAATACTTATGCAGGAAGGCTGGCATTATGAAATTGACAGTCTTGATGCACCGCTTCGTTATAGTGGTGTTGTTTATAACGAAATGAAGGGTGCTCTTTCTTCACCAGAAGGACTCTTAGAACGCAAACTCCTCAACAATATGTTTCCAGATAATACATATGCCTTTGAATCCGGTGGTGACCCCGAAAGTATTCCTACCTTAACCCAAGAAAACTTTATAAATTTCCATCAAAAATATTATCATCCATCTAACAGCTATATTTATCTTTATGGTGAAATGGACATAATGGAAAAATTAGCGTTTCTCGATGATGAATATTTAAGCCATTTTGATAAAATAGCCATTGATTCCTCGGTCGGAGTACAAAAACCATTTGCCGGCGAAAAACAGATGCGTGATATTTATCCTATTTCCTCATCGGAAAGCAAAAAAGATAAGACCTTCTTAAGTTATAATTTTTCCTCAGGAACTTCTTTAGATGTCACCACATGTTTTGCCTTGGATTTACTTGATTATGTCTTGTTTAAATCGCAGTCAGCTCCGCTTCGCAACGCCCTATTAAAAGCAGAAGTTGGTGCTGATGTCTCATCTTCTTTTGATTATGGTCTTTCCCAGCCATGGTGGAATATAACTGTAACGGGTTCAGAAGCAGAAAAAACCGATAAATTCCGTACAATATTTACTGATACCATAAAAAACTTAATCAGCAATGGCATTGATAAAGAGCTGCTACAGGCTGCCTTCAATATAACTGAGTTTAAGTTACGTGAAGCTGATTTTGGTCAGGCGCCTAAGGGACTTATCTATAATATCCAGCTAATGAAAAGCTGGCTGTATGACGGTGATCCTGTCAGCCAATTACAATATGAAGACTTATTAAAAGATATTAAAGAAAAAATCCAAACAAATTATTTTGAAAACCTTCTGCAGGAAGTTATCATTGACAACCCGCATAAATTATTATTTACACTCATTCCTGATGATAAAATTGCTTTAGAAAACGAGAAAAAACTAGAAGCTGTACTGGCTGAGAAAAAAGCAGCTATGAGCAAAGAACAATTAGAAGAAATCATAGCTACTACTAAAAAATTAAAACTGCGTCAGCAAACACCTGATTCCGCCGACGCATTGGCAACCATTCCTATGCTGAAGCTCAATGACATTGATAAAAATTCCAAAAAATTCATTTTAGAAGAAAAATCTATTGATGATATTAAAGTATTATTGCATGATATTAATACTAATGGTATTGCCTATTTCGATATGTATTTTGATGCCAGCACAATTTCTGCTGATAAGCTGCCGACAGCATTTTTATTAGTTGATATTTTACGAAAAGTTGCTACTGACAAATATTCCTATGAATCATTGGCTAATGCCATTAATTTAAATACTGGTGGGATTTCCTTTGATTTGTCTGCTTACAGCCGTAAAGATGAACCTGATTCCCTGCTGCCTAAATTAATAGTTAAAAGTAAATCGTTGGTTGAAAAACTACCTGATTTATTTGCACTATTACAGGAGATATTATTCACCAGTAAGTTTACCGATAAAGCCCGTCTCAAGGAATTAATTGTCCAATCAAAATCCAATATGGAACTCGATATTTTAAACTCTGCCCACCAAGTAGTTGCTTCAAGACTTTCCGCCTACTTCACACCATCTGGCGCCTATAATGAGCAGGGCGGCTTATCATTTTATCCATTTATCAAGGATTTAGCGGATAATTTTGACAAACGCTATGACGCTCTTTATGCTGACTTAAATGAACTTATGTCTATGGTGTTTTCCCGTAAAAACTTACTCATAAGCATCACTGTAAAAGAAGCTGACTATGCCGCATTTGCTGCTGATTTTGGCAAATTTGCTGCCAATTTATCCGATAAACAACTGCCTATACAAAAATTTGAGTTCACAGCAGATAAAAAAAATGAAGGCCTGCAGAGCTCCAGTCAGGTACAATATGTTGGCTGTGGTACTAACTTTATCAAAAATGGTTATAGCTATAATGGTAAGTTACTAGTTTTATCAACTATTCTGCGCTGCACCTATTTTTGGAATAAAATCCGTGTATTAGGCGGTGCGTACGGTGCTTTTGTACGATTCACCCCAGCAGGCGGACTATATTTTGGTTCTTACCGTGACCCTAACCTTACAGAAACCCTTGATGTTTATAACAAAACTGTGGATTTTCTGGAAAATTTTTCAATAGATGACCGTGAAATGACTAAATACATCATCGGCACAATAAGCGCCCTTGATGCCCCACTTACACCAGCTGCCCAAGGGCGAAGTGCGGCTGCTGCTTATCTACGAAATATCGATAATACTTATGTACAGCAGCGCCGTGATGAAGTACTTACTACTAAGCAAATAGATATACAGAACCTGTCTCAAATGATTAAGGATTGTTTAAATGACAGTGCCATCTGCGTTGTTGGTAACGAAGATAAGCTCAAACAAAATAAAGATATATTTAAAACCATGCATAATATTTTTGAAGCTTAAAACTTAAAAACAGGAGTGTTCTCTATGAAAAAACCAATTTTTACAGGTGCCGCCGTAGCTATTGCTACACCATTTACTGCTACTGGTATTGACTATGATGAATTAGCAAAACTAATTGAATTCCACATTGATAATAATACAGATGGTATAGTTATTGCCGGTACTTCCGGTGAAGCTTCCACCATGACTGATGAAGAACATAAGGAAATAATTCGATTTACTGTAGAAAAAGTCAATAAACGTATTCCTGTAATTGCTGGTACTGGCTCTAATGATACAGCGTATGCTATACAGTTATCACAATTTGCCGAAAAAGTCGGTGCTGATGGGATTTTATCGGTAACTCCTTATTACAACAAATGTACGCAAAAAGGACTTATCGCTCATTTTACTCAAATAGCTGACAGCATAAACATTCCTGTTGTGCTGTATAATGTGCCATCACGAACCGGCGTAAATATCAAACCGGAAACATATGCCGAGTTAGCCAAGCATCCTAATATCAACGCCGTAAAAGAAGCCAGTGGTGATTTAACTGCTGTTTTAAAAACCCGATCTTTATGCGGTGACGAATTAAATATCTACTCTGGCAATGATGACCAGATTATTCCAATATTGTCCTTAGGCGGTAAAGGCGTTATCTCTGTTTTATCCAATATTGCACCTAGAACAACTCACAATATGTGTGAATTCTATTTTAATGGCAATGTAAAAGAAGCTGCCCAGCTGCAAATAGATTGGGAACCACTTATAGGTGCTTTATTTGCTGAAGTTAATCCTATTCCTGTTAAAGCTGCCCTTAACATTATGGGTTATAAAATGGGACAGCTGCGCATGCCGCTTACCGAATTAGAACCTGCTAATTATGATAATTTAAAAAATCTTATGCAGAAACATAATTTAATCTAAATACTTATTAAATTAAATCAAAAATGTCGCTTGTATATACGATTATATACAAGCGACATTTTTTACTTTTATGTATTTTTACATAAAATCGAAAAACAGCATAACAAATATGCTGTTAAAAATATATTGAATAAATTGAAGTAAGATAATGAGTAATTATAAAAGTAAGATAGCTTTTTTTATAGCAAATTTAGTTAGAATGCTGCAATTTGAGCAATATGCCATATAGCAGCTAATTTTCTGCCACCAACCGCCTGACTGTTATGCCATAAAATAACCTGAAACTAAACAATCATGATTATTTAGTTAATCATCCCTGCCAAAATTTCCCCGATAAAATATCAATGCATGATATTTTACCATCTGTTAAATATGAACCTGTGTCACACATAATAATTTTATTTGACAATTCTAATGGTGTATTTAACCCATTTACACATTGTACCGGAGTATGACCAACTACTACGTATTTACTGTCATTATAGCCATTGAGAAAGCTTTCCCTTTCCCACAGTAAATAGTGCGGACTTTGCTCTGCCATTGGTATATTATTTTCTATACCGGCATGACAAAATACATAGGTCTTATCTTTTATCCTGCTTTCATGATAATAAGGACGGCTATTGGCAAAATCATAAAATAATTTGAGCAGTGATTTATCCTTATGCAGTTCATTTAAAGCACTATGAGGCTTATCCGCAAAATAAAATCCATTTTTTATATCATCGATAAATATTTCTTCATGATTACCACGCAGACAAATAACATTTTCCAGTTTATTTAATTCCATTACAAACTTAATTACCGCAATATTATCTGGTCCTCGATCTATATAATCACCCAAAAAAATAAGGAAATCATTGTCCTTATTAAATTTTAATTTCTGCCACATATCTTTTAATTTATTATAGTGTCCATGAATATCACCAACAGCTAAAATTCTCTTATATGCTTTCAAAAAATCATCCCTTTGCCAGCTATACATTTCATAAATGTAAATTTACTGTTTGCTACTGCACTATTTATTAGTATCTTACATTAACAAAAATTATTTTATATAAATGATATCCTCAGCTGTAATACTTAAACATTCAGGACCATTTTCGGTCATGACAAAACTATTTTCAATCCCTATTGCCCCTTCAGGAAAAACGAATTTCGGCTCAAGTGCAAATGTCATCCCCGTCACTATCTTGGTTTTTATTCCCTTAGCCACTATTGGCAACTCATCAAGTTCCAAACCCAGCCCATGACCTAAAAATTTAACCTGATTATTTTTATAACCCATAAAATTATCTTTATAGCCAAGTTCCTCTGCTAATTTAAGTGCCAATATATGCGGTTCTTCTGCCAGAACACCCGGATGCATACTTTTTACTGCTTCGTTTTTAATAAATACAGCATCATTATAAGCTTTTTTTAATTTTTCTGGCAGATCCCCAATGCAGAACATTCTGGTCTGGTCACCGGTATAGCCTTGATAAATACAGGTATAATCAATATATATGGGTTCATTCTTATTAATAATTTTCCAGCCCGCCCCTTGTGGATCCGAAAGCGATACACCTGTACCACCAACTGGACCATCAAAAAAACTGGGACTAATGCCACTTTTGCCGCTGCAAACATTTCCATAGAAAAATGACTGATTAAACGCCCGCATCTTACATACTCCTGCATAGCCGCGTTTGCGCAGCTCGGCTTCAAACAATGCCGCCAGCTCAATTTCAGTCATGCCTTCGCGCAATAAAGAAGGTACCAGAGAAAAAGCCTCATCCATAATTTTTAAAGCCTGACGAATTATATTCACCTCATACGCTGATTTAACAGCACGAATCTGTTTAATTGCTGGTGATATATCACTAAATTCTATTTGGTCGAATATTTTACCATAAAAATTATATAAATTAACCGGCATTACATCTAATTCTGTTCCTATTTTAGTTAGATTTGTAATTCCATGCGTTGCTATAATTGACGGAATTTCCTTAGGACTCTTTATCGATACTATATCTTTTACAAACGATTCTGCTATTCCCCTATCCAGACCACGTTTTACCATAAGGACTGGATCTCCGCTTTGCGGAACAAATAAATATGAATTTTGCTTTGTTCCAGTAAAATAAAATATATCTGAATTCCATAACAGCAATGCACCATCTAATTGCTGCTGCACAAGTATCTTCTGTAATTTAGCAATTCTTGTCTCAATTTCTAATTGTGGTATTTTATCCATCTGACCCATCCTTTATTTAGTATTATTGTATTTTTTATATTAATTTTAATAAAATATTATAATATTTTTTCCATAAAAATAGTTTCCTCCACAGGTGTATCATAATATTTAGGTATTTCCTTAAAATCATATCGATTTTTATATAAAGAAATTGCCCCCTGCAAAAAAGGCAATGTATCCAATAGTATTGATTTATAGCCAATTTCTTTAGCATCAATAAGTATTTTATCTATAAGCATACCCGCTAGATTCTGACCACGATACTTAGGATAAACATAAAGACGTTTTAATTCACCACGCTCTTCGTCAAATCGATGACATGCCACACAACCAGCTGCCTTATCATCTACATAAACAATATAAAGGCGCCCATCCGGCAAACCATATTTATCCCGCAAATTATCAATCTCACTATCATAATTTTGCGCCTGCAGGGATTCAGCGAAAATAGGATTTTCTTCTACCAACATATTTGTATATTCAGTAAAAAGTGCTCTAATATCTTCTTTAGCCTCATAAGCTAATTTTATTTCGATATTCATTGTATATTTTATCCCCTTCTTATATGCTTATAGATTTTTGCATTTGTGCATTTCCACCTACAAAGACATTTTTAATACATTTATTTTCAGCCTCTAATTTTACAAAAATTTCGGCTGGACGGTTTAAGACCTCACCTTGTTCAAATTTTAAATTAATAAAATCTTTTTTCGGAAAGATTTCATTATCATAAAGATAACAGGCCAATGCTCCATTTGATGTTCCTGTAGCCGCTTCCTCATAAATTTCATATAATGGCGCAAAATTTCGGCAATGAGCGTTGCTATTATACAGTGTTTCCAAAGAAAACACATGCATACCAATACAGTCATATGTACTGCTTATCTTTTTTATCTGTTCAAAATCCGGCTGCAGCTTAAGTAACGTATCTAATTTTTTTATTGGTACCATAATATCTTTTAAGCCTGTTGAAACGATTTGCATCGGAATTTGTCTATTAATTTCACCAGTCGCAATATTCAGGCTAGCCGCTATTTCCTCAACTGTTGGTGCATTATAATATTGCGGCAGATTCTGTTGCATAAAAACAGCGTTTTCTTCTACGTTTATTGCCAGTACGCCAGCTAAAGTTTCCTGAGTATATTTCCCCGCTGAAATGATTTTTTTATCACGTAATAAGGTAAATGCTGCTATTGTGGCATGACCACAAATATCAACCTGCTTATTGGGAGTAAAAAAATCTATTTTAAAAGATGCCTTCTTTGATTCTTCTATAAAAGCTGTTTCAGAAAAACCTATTTTTCTGGCTATTTCCTGCATTTGTTTCTTATTTAGATTATCAGCATCCAACATAACTGCAGCTAGATTACCTCCCGCTTTTATGTTGGCAAAAGCATTTAATGTATATATTTCTTGCATAAAGTATCTACTCCTAAAAATTTTTTGCCACAAAATATGGTATATACGATTTATATTAATTTTAAACTATATAAATATTTATAACAACCATATACATTATTTTCCTCAATATATTCGAAAGAATAATGTATATATTCGAATATATTATTACATTATAGCTAAAAAGGTGTTATAGTTGCCACATGGAAAAAATAAATATAAGTTCAATAAAAACAATGATGATTCCTGAAAAAATCAGCAATACGTTGCGCCATGATATTCTCACCGGCACTTTAAAAGGCGGCACCCCGTTAAAGCAAGATGCTTTGGCCCAAAGTTTTAATGTCAGCATCAGCGCCCTGAGAGAAGCATTAAAAATTCTGGAAAATGAAGATTTAATAGAATTTTTGCCTAATCGCGGTGCTAGCGTAACCACCCTTTCATCGAAAAAAGCTTGGGAAATATATCAAATACGTATATTTTTAGAAACAGGCGCCTTAGAATTATCTATTCCGCAAATGAATGAAAATATATTGGCAAAAGCCGAAAAATATTTGCAAGAAGAAAAAACTTGTACTGATCCAGCTTATTACAATGAAATAAATTCTTTATTTCATGAATGTTTATACGAAGCATCAGAAAATGATAAATTGCTTGATATGATACGCGTTCTGCATAATAATGTCGCTCGGTATCTGATATTTTATCTTGATCAGATGCATTATCGTGAATTTTCCCATCAGGAACATTGTGCTATTCTTGCTGCCTGTCGTGAAAAAAACATCACAAAAGCCAAACGCATTTTGAAAAAACATATGCAAAATGCCTGGAAACAATTTGATAAGTATATTAAAAATCACCACGATTTATAAAATGGAGGAATGCTTTATGTTAAGCCCACGTATGGAACAATTAAAAAAAGAATATCTTGAAACTACGCCATCGATCAGCAGTAAACGTGCTGTTATTTTTACTAAATCCCATAAAAAAACCGAGGGGGAACGACTAATTATACGTCGTGCTAAAGCATTTCGTGATGTTTGCAATAAAATATATATTTGTATTTTCCCTAATGAACTTATTGTTGGCAATATTGGTGAATTTCGCCGCAGTGGTATCATCTGCCCGGAATACTCCTGGAGCTGGGTAAAAAAAGAAATGGATAACTTTCCGAATCGTCCGCAGGATCAATATGAAATCAGCACTGAAAACAAAAAAATACTCAATGAAGAGGTTTTTCCTTATTGGCAGGGAAAATCCTTGGAAGAAACTTTTCTTGCTCGCCTTGATAAAAAAACTGCTAAACTGCTTGTTGATACCGGTATTGTTGATAATGATTCCAAATGGCGCAGTGCTGTTGGTGAAATCACTGCCGATTATCAGGATATTATCTTTACAAAAGGCTTTGGTGGATTGAAAAAAGAAGCTGAAGAAAAATTAGCCGCTCTTTCACCGTTAACTCCTGACGGAATCGATAAAATCACCTTCTATCAGGCTGAAATCATAACCTGTGAAGGTATAATTACCCTTGCTAACCGTTATGCTGCTCAAGCTGCTTATTTAGCAAATACTGCTACCGGCAGCCGCCAGGCAGAACTTTTGGAAATTGCTGATATATGCAGCAAAGTACCAGAAAATCCACCACAGACTTTTAAAGAAGCTATTCAGTGTGTTTGGTTTACACAACTTGGTTCTATTCTATCAGAAAATTCACTAGCCTTAAATCTTGGCCGCTTTGACCAATATATGTACCCTTACTATAAAAATGATTTGTCCAAAAATATTATTACACATGAAGCTGCTTTAGAACGAATTGAAGCACTTTGGCTTAAATTATCAGAATGGGTATGGGCTATATCCAGCAATACTGCACAATATTTTGCCGGCTATAATTCGTTTCAAAACCTCACTATTGGCGGCAGAAAGCGTGATGGCAGTGATGCCACTAATGAAATTTCCTATATGTGCCTTGAAGCTACCAGTAATTTAAAAACTCATCAGCCGGGACTTAGTGTCCGTATCCATCCCAACTGTCCACCAGAATTTTTGCGGGAAGTATGTAAATTAGTACGCCTTGGTACAGGTTTCCCTGCTATCCATAACGATTCTGTCGGCTCACAAATGCTCGTTGCTGCGGGACTCTCACCGGAAGATGCGCGTGATTGGAGCAACTGCGGCTGTGTCGTTCCCCATTTTCGTAAAATTGGTGAGTGGACATCTGCTGTAAATATTAATCTTGCCGCTGCCATGGAATATACAATCAATAACGGCTACAGCAATATGACTAATACCCTTATGGGACTTGCTACTGATATCAATACTATAAAAACATATGATGAATTTAAACAAATATTCTTTAAGCAAATTGCCAATTTAATAAAAACAGCTGTTACCGGCTCTATTATCTGTCAGCAAGTACATAAGGAAATTGTGCCTCGCCCATATATTTCACTACTTGTTGATGGTTGTATGGAAAAAGGCAAAGACTTAAGCCAGGGCGGTGCCCAATATTGCTTAGGTCCTGTACTTACCGGCATTGGACTTGCAGATACTGCTAATTCATTAGCTGCCATAAAATACATTGTCTTTGAAAAACAGGAATTTACCCTGCAGGATTTTGCTGCTGCCCTGAAAGCAGATTGGCTAGGCTTTGAAAAACTGCATGCCGCTGTATTTTCTGCACCCAAGTACGGCAATGATGATGACTATGTTGATTATATTGCCACCGAAATATCTGATTTTTATCATAGTGAAATCCACCAATATAAAGATTTATTTGGTGCCCCGTTTAATTCTGCTTTTATGGGCATATCAAATTATATTCCCTGCGGCTCTGTCATCGGAGCGACACCTGACGGGCGCAAGGCAGGTGCACCGCTTACTGAAGGTGTATCACCACATGCTGGTACTGATATAACAAGCCCTACTGCTGCTATGCGTTCGGCTGCAAAAATAAATCATGATATCCATCAAGGTGGTACTTTAGTTAATGTCAAGGTATCACCTGATTTGATAAAAACCGACCGTGGACTCACTAATTTAGCCGCGCTTATTAAAGGCTATTTTGCTTTAGGCGCTTTTCATATTCAATTTAATGTTATTTCGCCCGAAATTTTATTTGCAGCGCAGGAACATCCAGAAAATTACCGTGATCTTTTAGTCCGTGTCGCCGGCTACAGTACACAGTTTGTTAATTTGTCCCGCAAGGCTCAAAACGCCATTATTGAAAGAACCACTTATGAAACAATGTGATTATATCTTTCAAATGCAGCGACTATCTGTGAATGATGGTGAAGGCATACGCACTACTATATTTTTTAAAGGCTGCAATCTACGCTGTAAATGGTGCGCTAATCCTGAATCCTGGTCATTTACGCCGCAAATAATGTTTTTTTCCCATAAATGCAGCAGCTGTGGTCACTGCCTTAACATCTGCCCATCTCATGCTAATGAACTTACAGATAAAAACAAAATTATCTTTCACAGCGATATATGCATTAGCTGCAATGCCTGTATTGATGTTTGTTCAGCCAAGGCCCGTCAGACTATGGGGCGCAATTTCTCTTTCACTGAAGTTATGACTGAAATAAAAAAAGATATGATATTTTATGAGCAATCCGGCGGTGGCGTAACATTTTCCGGCGGTGAACCACTGCTTCATCCTGACTATATCGAAAAACTGCTAGTTTATTGTCAGCAGTTGGGAATATCTACAGCTGTAGAAAGCTGCGGTTTTTTCAATTTTTCTCAATGCCGCCACTTAATAGAACAGTTTGATATGATTTTTTTCGATATCAAAATAATGAATGATGATCTGCATATAAACTATACAGGCCAAAGCAATAAAAAAATCCTGCAAAACATTGCCCAAGCCACCCAGCTTAATCCTAATATTATCATTCGCGTGCCATTAATAAACAATATAAATACTGATATTGCTAATTTTGAAAAATTAACTTATTTTATGAAAAAAAATAAGTTAAATAAAATTGAACTGCTGCCTTATCATTCATTGGGTTATGAAAAAATGCTGTCATTAGGGAAGTCTGCCAATAAATACACTCCCCCCAGCACAGATACTTTTTTGATTAAATGGGAGCCGCACACTCGTGACTTTAGTCGTGAGTTAGGCGATCAAACTAGTCAATATGTATAGAAATATGCATATAGAGATTGGCAAAAGACCAATCCAATACTGCTTGAAATGCTGGAAACTCCTAAAGACAGTATAGCCACAACGCA
>NZ_JACHFH010000013.1 GCF_014201835.1 Pectinatus brassicae
GTGGAAGCAGTGGAAGAAAATCTCAGCACGGTTTGAGAATTTGAGAAGGTTGGGATTGGATAAAGAACAGGCGTGGCAATATGCCAACACAAGACGGGGATATTGGCGCATAGCCGGAAGTCCAATTCTGCAACAGACGCTAACAGACAAATACCTCGTATCCCTAGGCTATATGAACATAGCGAAGAAATACGAGGTATTGCATTTACGTTAAATTATTGAACCGCCGTATACCGAACGGTACGTACGGTGGTGTGAGAGGTCGCTAAATAAACTAATTATTTAGCTCCTACTCGATTGCAAAAAGAAGAGCAGTAGATCTTAACCTGCGCTTATATTAAAGGAGGAAAAATAATGCCATCGAAAATTAGAAAACGTGGAGAAAATACGTATGAATTAGCTGTGACGAATGGTTATGACTATTACAACAAACAAATTGTTTATCGTAAAACCGTAAAGGCAGCCAATGATCGTGAGGCGAAAAAATTATATTATGAATTTGAAAGTTCGGTTTTGCAGGGAAATTTGACGCAGACGGTAAAAATAAAGGTTGGTGATTTTGCGTTGCAGTGGTATAAAGAGTATTGCGAGCCTAGGCTGGCTGGATCGACGCTTCGAAATTATAAACGCTGCTTGCAGCAACGAATTATTCCAGCGATAGGGCATATAGATATTCGTGTCTTACAGCCGTTTCACATCATTCCTTTTATCAACGGATTATTGCAAACTAGTTCCAGATTGGATGGGAAAACGGAAGATGTTAATGGACAGGCGGCAATGTATTGCTATCGGGTACTGTCTTCAATGCTTTCGATAGCTGTAAAGTGGGGTGTTATCCCAGCTAACCCCTGCGAGAAGGTTGATCCGCCTAAAATACAAAAGAAAATAATTTCATCCTACAATATACAGGAAACGCAAGGGTTATTGAGTGCGTTGGATCAAGTGCCAATCCGAGAACGAATGATGATTACCTTAGCATTGTGTACAGGCATGAGATTGGGGGAGCTTTTAGCATTGCAGTGGTCTGATATTGATTTTATGGCGGAGACAATGCAAATTGTTCGAAGCTGTCAGGCGATACCGCATCAAGGATTATCGACCAAAGAACCTAAGAATGTCAGTTCGATTCGGTGTGTTACATTGCCGGAATCGACCATACAAATGCTTATTCAATATAAGCAATGGCAGGATAATGAAAAAATGCGGACAGGGAATGAATGGACGGAGCAGGGCTGGATTTTTTCTACGGAAAAAGGTTTGTTAATACATCCGTCAACCTTGTCGCATTGGTTTAAACGTTTTTTAGAAGAGCATGAATTGCCACAAATGCCATTTCATGGATTACGACATACGTCAGCATCCTTGCTTTTAGCAGCAGGGGCGCCGATTAAAAATGTAAGTACAAGACTAGGGCATTCAGACATCCGCACGACTGGGAATATTTATGCAAAATCTCAGCAGAGTGCAGATAAAGAGATTGCAGAAAAAATGGATGACATATTAAAGAGCGCGCCTATTAATCCTGTTGATAAATAATAAAAATAATTACCACCTAAACTAAAAAACTCCAGATTTATTAGTTTAGGTGGTAATTATATAAATTACTTTTATTTTTAATTGGTAAGGAGATCATATGCAACAGATAATTTTCTAAATGCGGTGCTAAGTTGTTGCTCGTTAGGTTGTCGTTCAAGGGAATAAAGAATATATGAACGAACATCATTTAAATTAAACCTCTGTATATAACGACATACCGTAGCATCTTTTTTTTGAATAGTGTCATTTGCAGACATAATGGAGGTAATCGTTGCTTGTAAGTCAGTACTTATTAAAGTTCCAGGGTGTGATATTATATTGGCAATTGTATCAGTTAAAGGTAATCTTTTTAATAAGCGAGTTTTTTCGAATGTTTCCAATTCGCTATTTTCAATATTTGTTTGTGTTAAGTATTTTAACTTTGGATAATTCCCATTTAATGTTAATATGAATCTTAAGGCTATAGTAATATCTATCTCTTTATTAGTAACGTAATCTTTAATATAGTTTTTGAGTGTGGGGATTGTGATTTCTGTTTCTTTCCCTACAGACACGACCCAGTTTTGACTACATAGTTCTTCTGGATCAGTAGGTAAGTCTTTTATTCCCATAAAAATTTTATCTAAAGAACCTTTTTGCCCCTTAGTAACAATTAAGTCTTTGATAACATGTTGATATCTTCTGAGTTCTATTGGAGTTACGCCTTGATCGATTTCTGCTAATTTATTATATATGCTGGAATAATTATTTGTTTTTATAAGTGTGAAAAAACATTGAAAATCATCTGAAAAGATAACATTTTCATGGATGTTATCTCCGGCTGATTCATCATATTGAATAATAATGAGTTTTTGCCGTAGTTGTGTTTTTTCGTGATTACCTAATGACGATATGAATGATTTTAAAATATGACGAATATTTTCATCGGTAAGGGAGTATCCTAAAAATATAATCGGAGAATGTAGCATTTCTGAAATTATTTTTGCACTAATCAGAACAGAGTGTTTTTCAAATGTTAAATAATCATCTTTGGTGAGTACCAATGAATTTGGTTCAGAAATACATCCATGTATTTTAAATAGTTCGGCATAACCAAGAGTTGCTTGGAAAAGTCCATTTTGGCCAATATACGTAGCAATAGAATGGTTATTTTGGTTATATGAAGTCTCAATAAAATTATCATAATTTGTTGTAAAAATAAGTCGAGTTTTAAGAAGAAGTTTTTGAAAAGCCTCTAATTCTGTTTGTATAGTTGGTTCATTTTTTATTTGTAGTCGCGAAAAGTTATTTGATAAATATTTCTTAAATGGAGAAAGGTTTTCTCTAAAAGCCATTTCTTGTGATAATCCATCAATAGGGAGTTTTTCATCAAAAAATAGATTATCGATATTTTTACCGATAATTTGTGCAGCTTCAGTATTTAGTTCAAAGCGAAGAGCATCTTCTTGTAATGTAGGTTTTTTAGTTAATATATCTTTTTTTAATTTATTTAATTCTGCGAAAAAATCATGACCATCACTCTGGAGTTTCCAAAGGGCATTCAGTAATTCTTCCCAAGAGGGATAGTCCACAATATATCTTTTGGATAGTCCTGCGCCGATAAATAAAATAGGGAATTCATTTGCGTCTCTCAATATATCAAATATGGATACTTCACTTGTACTCAAGATAATACATCCCCTTAAGATAGTTTGTTTTCATTATACTGTTAAAAGGTGCAATTTGTCTCTTAGATAATTAGAATATTTTATTAAATAAGTTTTAAGGCGCAAAATAAGGCGCAAGAATTAAAAATAGACAACAAAAAAGCCTCCGATAACCTCGGAGGCCTTGATTTCACTGGAGCTGGCAATAGGAATTGAACCTACGACCTGATCATTACGAATGCGGGTAATTGTGTTTTGTAGTATTTTTATATAGTTAAAAAAAGTTGATATCATTGGGGCTATCCAATGATGTCTTTTTTTTTATTGGTAGTAGTTTCTAGGTTTTTTCAAATAATAAGGGACAAATAAGGGACAAAATAATTGTTGTTTTAGTCGATAGTATTTTGTAAAAAAAAATATTGGTAAATAATAACCAAAAAAAGTATTGTTAAAATCAATATGATATGATATTATCTATTTATAAGGTTATTTACAACCAAAATAAAGATTAAACTAAACCTTAAAAAAGGAGACAGGCTAATGAGTACTAATCAAATGATTGAAAAAGCTAGAGAAGCATATCTTGAAATTTTTAATGTTTTACGGAGCACAATGGATATAGATGAAGAGACAATATTTTCATTTTATGAATATCTGAACAAAGATAGATATTCGCTAAAAGATAGAAAATTTATTAAAGACCTAAAAGATAATGCTGAAATTGATAAAATTATCTATAAATACGGCAAAGATGTTTTTGAAAGTGGTATATGGGATGCACTGAGCAATAATTCCAGTAAGAAAAATTCCACATTTTTGACATCTGATGCTTTGGTAAAATTGTCATTAGCAATTTTAAATATCCAAAAAAGTGATAAGGTAATTGATTTATGTAGTGGTATAGGTAATTTTTTTAGATTGGGAAGTATGATTGAATCCAAAGCTTTTTACCAAGGAATAGAAATAAATACACAAGTAGTCGAATGGTCGAAAATGATTTGTGAAAAATTAAAGGCAAAAGTGAGTATTGAACAGGGAGATGTTTTGAGATGTGTTCTTGAAAATAAATTTAGTAAGAATTTTGATAAGGCATTTTCAAATCATCCAATAGGAATAAGAATAAGAGAAAGTTTAGATATCTTGCAAACGTTACTCCCGGATGCGCAAGGACTTGGTAATATGAGAGGAATGTCATCAGAATGGTTGTATGTAGCTGCATTGTTAAAAACTATTAAAAATACAGGTAAAGCAGTAGCTGTTATGCCAGATGGACCTTTGTTTTCACCTAAAGATATAAATATTCGCAAATGGTTTTTTGAACAAGGCTATTTGGAAACTGTTATTTCGTTGCCAGCTAAAATGCTGATTAATACTGTAATGCCTGTTAATTTAGTGGTTTTAAGTCATGATAATGCTAAAGTTAGAATTATTGATGCCAGTGATATATGTAATAAGGGACGTCGATATAATACGCTTAGTGACAAAAATATTGATGAGATTATTTTGCTATTAAATACAAATACTGAACAAAGTAAAGAGATAGATAGTAAGGATTTTGAAGATAATGAGTATGAGTTAAATCCATCGAGATATTTTGTTAAAGAATTTAAGTTTGAAAACGGTGTAATATTTGGTGATATTATTAAAAATATTACTCGTGGAGCTCAAATTAAAGCTATAGACTTAGATAAAATTACAGTTGATGAAGAAACACCATATCATTATTTACAACTATCAGATATTAGTGATGGAGTTATTAATGAAAAATTACCATATATTACCGAAATTGAAGCTAAGCAAGATAAATATTGTGTAAAATCAGGAAATTTAATTATGTCTAAGATAGGACAGCCTAAATATAAATTTGCAATAGCCGATGTTCCAAGAAATAAAAAAATATTAGCTAATGGAAACCTATTTATAATTGATATTAATACAGAAGTAGCTGATCCATATTATATCAAAGCATTTTTTGAAAGCAATATAGGAACAGCATTGTTACAAACTATCACTGCTTCAAGCACTATTCCAACAATAAGTATTGATAAGTTAAAAAAAGTAGTTATTCCACTTCCTGATATGTATAAACAACAAAAAATTGCAAAGAAATATAAAGCTATTTTAGATGATGTATTAGCGTATAAAAAAAAGAAAATAGAAGCTATAGATAAATTAAAAAATATTTTTGAATAAAATTGGCAAGATTTTATTAAGATAAAAGTAGTGGTATTATAATATAAGGTTTTTGATGATATAAAAGTTAAAAAATGGGGGTTTTTATAAATGGCTACTAGTACAACTAATGTAGGTTTTGAGGAACAATTATGGCAGGCTGCTGATAAATTACGTTCAAACATGGATGCTGCTGAATATAAACATGTAGTTTTAGGGTTAATTTTTCTAAAGTATGTGTCTGATGCTTTTAAAGAAAAATATGATCAGTTAAAGGCTGAAGGTTATGGTGATGAAGAAGATCGTGATGAATATCTTGCAGACAATATTTTCTGGGTGCCTAGGGATGCAAGATGGGAAAATATAAAAGCACATGCTACCAATACAGATATAGGTGAAACAATTGATAATGCTATGGAGGCTATTGAGAAAGAAAATGATTCGTTAAAGAATATTTTAACCAAGAATTATTCTCGTCGTGAACTAGATAAGACTAGACTTGGTGAATTAGTAACATTGTTTACAAATATAGATGTGGGAACAAGTGCAGCACAGGAAAGAGATGTATTGGGTAGAGTATACGAATATTTTCTAAGTAAATTTGCATCAGCAGAAGGCAAATTGGGGGGGGAATTCTATACGCCATCATGTATTGTACGTACTTTGGTAGATATGATAGAACCGTTTAAAGGACAAATTTTTGATCCGGCTTGTGGGTCTGGTGGTATGTTTTGTCAGTCGGCTCGTTTTGTAAAGGAGCACCAAGGCAATATAAGAGATATTTCTATTTTTGGACAGGAAAGTAATCCTACTACCTGGAAATTGGCTAAAATGAATCTTGCGATTAGAGGTCTTGAAGCAAATCTAGGCAAACATAATGCAGATTCATTTCATGATGATCAACATAAAACATTAAAAGCAAATTACATTTTAGCTAATCCGCCTTTTAATATATCAGATTGGGGCGGCGAAAGATTGCAAGAGGATGTTAGGTGGTCTTATGGAATTCCGCCAGTTGGTAATGCAAATTATGCATGGTTACAACACATGCTTCATCATTTGAATCCTGTCGGAGGTGTTGCAGGTACTGTATTAGCAAATGGTTCTTTAAGCTCGAATACATCGAATGAAGGTGAAATTAGAAAGAATATGATAATTGGTGATGTTGTAGAATGTATTGTTTCTATGCCTGGTCAACTTTTCTATTCCACAGGTATCCCAGTTTCTCTTTGGATAATGAGGAAGGGAAAGACTAGTGCAGCAAAAGGAAAAATACTTTTTATAGATGCTCGGAACCTTGGATTTATGGTTGACCGTAAGGTTAGAGAACTATCAGAAGATGATATAAAAAAAATTGCTTCTACATATCAGAATTGGAGGCATGGAAAAGATTATGAGGATATTCAAGGATTCTGTAAATATGCAACTTTGGAAGACGTTGCAGAACAGGATTATATCCTAACTCCTGGTAGATATGTCGGTATAGCAGAGCAGGAAGATGATGACGAGCCATTCGAAGAAAAGATGACAAGACTTACTTCAGAACTTTATGATTTGTTTGATGAATCTCATAAACTAGAAGATGAGATCTGTAAAAAGCTTGCTGCTATTGGCTATAGTAAATAAGATAAATTGTGATTTATCGGTCTATGACAATTGAGTTGATATAAGTTTTATTAGTGGTAACATACCTATTACAAAGGAGGTATTTACCATGAATCAAGAGATCATTAACTCAGTTATGTACCAAATGAATCGGTTTTTAGATAATCAACAACTTATGGAACTAAAGAGAGTTCTGGAAAATGTCATTAATAAAGAGGAAATAAGTGAAGATGATTCCTTTGAACTTTTGAAGCGTTTCATATCAACAAAGAAGCTCGAAGGACGTTCAGATAAGACTCTGAAATACTATAAGAGTACCGTTGAGAAAATGTTATTGGTAGTAGATAAAAATGTTAAGGCTATTACAACAGACGATTTAAGGGAATATCTTACAGATTATCAAAGTAGATCAACGGTCAGTAAGCAAAGTGTTGATAATGTAAGACGGAATCTTTCAAGTTTCTTTACTTGGCTTGAGGATGAGAATTATATACTGAAAAGCCCTGTTAGAAGAATTCACAAGATTAAGACAACCTCTCCGGTTAAAGAAACGTATACTGATGATGAGATGGAGAGACTTAGAGATTCCTGCAAGGAAATCAGAGATTTAGCGATGATTGATCTTTTATCATCAACAGGTATGAGAGTTGGTGAGTTGGTTTTGCTTAATCGAGATGATATAGACTTCAACGAACGAGAATGCATTGTACTTGGTAAAGGTGATAAAGAGCGAAGGGTATACTTCGACGCGCGGACAAAACTTCATCTTCAGGAGTATTTGAAAAGTAGATCAGATACTAATCCGGCATTATTCGTTGGATTAAGAGCACCGAATGAACGACTTGAAATTGGTGGCGTTGAAGTCAGAATTCGTAAGCTTGGAAGAGATATAGGCATTAAGAAGTGCCATCCCCACAAATTCAGAAGGACAATGGCAACAGTAGCAATAGATAAAGGAATGCCAATAGAGCAAGTGCAGAAACTCTTAGGGCATGAGAAGATAGATACGACTCTTCACTATGCAATGGTGAAGCAGAGTAATGTAAAGAATGCACATAGAAAATACATTGGGTAGGTGATAACGAAATGAATTATTGTGAGATGCAATTGGTGGATGTAGTTAATATAAAAACTGGAAAACTTAACTCGAATGCAGCCGTTGAAAAGGGCGAATATCCTTTTTATACATGTGCTCCTTCTCCGTTGAGAATAGATAAGTACAAATATGATCAAGCAGCAATATTACTTGCAGGAAATAATGCTGAAGGCAATTTTCATATTAACTATTTTGAAGGCAAGTTTGAAGCATATCAAAGAACTTACATTATTGATTCTAAAAATGAAGATAAGTATGACTTGAAGTACCTTTTTTATGCGCTAAAAGAATGTTTGCATGAATTTAAATTAATGTCACAAGGAACATCAACAAAGTTCTTAACAATGGCGATTTTGAATGGGTTTAAATTAAACATACCGGACATAAATGAGCAAAGGAAAATTGCAGGTATATTGTCTAGTTTGGATCAGAAGATTTCAAATAATGAAGCGATAAATAGGAATTTATTGGATCAAGGAAGAGTTTTATATGAAGAGTTAATAGCAGGTTATGAGGTAAATTCAAAACTTGGTGACTTAATAAAGAGTATTGAAACGGGTAAAAGACCTAAGGGAGGAGCACAAGAGGTTGGTGTTCCTAGTATTGGTGCTGAAAAGATAGAGTGTTTTGGTGTTTATAATTATTCGACTGAAAAATTTATTGACGATGACTTCTATCGAAATTTGAAAAAAGGACACGTCTTATCTGGTGATGTGTTGCTTTATAAAGACGGTGCTTATACAGGAAAAACATCTATGGCTTTAGATGGATTTCCACATGAAAAGTGTGCGATAAACGAACATGTATATAAGTTGAATACTCTAAATAATTTATACCAGTTCTTTCTTTATTTTACTCTGGATAATGATAAAATTAAGGATTACATTTATACGTTAGCATCAAGTAAGGCTGCGCAACCCGGGTTAAATCAAAATGAACTTCGCAGTGTTGATATAGTGTTGCCAGAAGAATCGGTTTTATTAGAGTTTGAAAATAGAGTATCAGACATGATGCACTTAATTGCTTCGAATGCAAAAGAGAGTAGGAGTCTTTCGATTATTAGAGACACTCTTCTGCCTAAGCTTATGTCAGGTGAATTGGATGTTTCAGAATTAGAAGTTTAGTGCGATAAATTTTAATTTATATTTTTCAGTATTTTATATTAGGGGGAGAAAATGAATTTAGAACAAGAATATAGTATAAAAAAAGAAACGATTTATACGCTCGGAGAATTTAGTATTTTATGGTGTTATTTTGAACAAAGAAAATTTGGCGCTGAAACAAGTCCATCAAAAATGATAGAATGGGCTGAATGACAAGTGATTACTTCTAAGATAATTGATCTTTGCGAAAACATAAAGCAAAAGGCGATAAATTATTTGAAACATATTGATGATCAAACCATAGAAACGAGAATTTATAGTGAGAATAGACAGCCAAATGTTCAGCAGAAAAAATTAATTTCTGATTTTTTAGAGGGTAAAGCTGATAATCCATTACCAGGTTGTTCACTTTTTATTTTAAGGATACGAAATAATATGTTTCATGGGCTTAAGGATATATATACACTTAACGAACAACAAGAAATGTTTATCGGGATCAACTCATTTTTAAAATTCATATTAAAATAACATATGAAAGGATGTGAAAACAGTGTCTGTTAATGAAAATACATTAGAACAAGCTATTATTTCAGAGTTACAGGAAAAGGGTTATGAATATGTATATGGCCCAGACATCGACAGAGATTATCATGAGGTAATCTTAGAAGATTGCTTTCGAGCATCAATGTTAAATATAAATCCAGGCATAACTCAAGAGATAATTTCTGAAACATATAAAGAAATTAAGAACCTAGGGCTTTTAAGAGCTGAAGATCTAAATGCATCATTTCATAAGTATATTGTGGAAGGAGTGCCAGTACCATATCAGAAAGATGAAGAAAATCGTACATTTACTGTAAAATTAATAGATTTTGATAATCCATCTGCAAATGATTTTAAGGTCGTAAATCAATATACGATTATTGAGTATAAGAATAAACGTCCAGATATTTTGGTATTTATCAATGGAATACCCATGATTCTTTTTGAATTAAAAAATATGGCTAAAGATAACACTACAGTTGAACAAGCATATATGCAAGTTAAAAATTATCAACTGGATATTCCAATCTTGTTTAATTACAATGCCTTTAATGTTATTAGTGACGGTATTGATACTAGGGTGGGAACTATTACATCTGATTATACTCGCTATATGGCATGGAAATCAGAGAATGGTGAAAAGCCCGCAGAAAATTCGACGGATTTTTTTACAATATTACTTAATGGAATGTTTCCTAAAGAACGATTGTTGGACATAATCCGTAATTTTATTGTGTTTCAGGATATTCAAGGAAAAACTATAAAAATATTAGCGGGCTATCATCAGTATTTTGCAGTGCGTAAGGCAGTGCAAAGAACCAGAATAGCATTAGAAGAAAATAGTCATAAAGTTGGTGTTGTTTGGCATACTCAGGGTAGTGGTAAAAGTCTTTCCATGGTATTTTATTCTGGATTGGTTGTGAGTAATCCAGAATTTGAGAATCCAACTATCGTTGTGCTTACTGACCGTAACGATTTGGACAATCAGCTCTTTGGAACTTTCAGTGCTAGTTCAAAGCTGCTTCTTCGTCAAATACCGAAACAGGCAGAAAGTAGAGAGCATTTAAAAGAATTGCTGAAGGTTAAGGCTGGCGGAATTATATTTACGACTATTCAAAAGTTTGAAGAAAACGATGATATTATTAATGACCGTAGTAATATTATTTTTATGGCAGACGAAGCACATCGTTCTCAATATGGTACGGAAGCTAAATTTGATAGAGAAACTGGTGAGTGGAAATATGGGATGGCAAAACATATGCGTGATGCTCTTCCAAATGCTACATTTATTGGTTTTACTGGAACGCCAATCGATATGAAGGACAAATCAACAATAGAAGTTTTTGGTAAATACATAGATATTTATGATATGACACAGGCTGTTGATGATGGTGCAACTGTACCAATTTACTATGAAAATAGAACCCCAAAATTGAAGCTTAATGAAGAAGTTTTGAAACAAATAGATGACGAATATGCAAGATTAGTTGGCGAGTCTACAGAAATTGAAATTGAAAAATCAAAAACTGATCTTTCAGGTATTGAAGCTGTTGTTGGTTCGTCAGATCGTATTAACATGCTGGCTAATGATATTATAGCTCATTATGAGGATCGTCAGTATGTTTTGACTGGTAAGGCTATGATTGTTTGTATGACCCGTCGTATTGCAATAAATTTGTACAAGACATTATTAGAAAAACGTCCTGAATGGAATAAAAAAGTTAAAGTGGTTCTTACATCTAGCAATCAAGATCCAGAAGATTGGCATGATATCATTGGGAATAAGGCATACCGTGATGGCTTAATGATTGAATTCAAAGATAACGACAGTGATTTTAAGATTGCTATAGTTGTAGATATGTGGTTAACAGGATTTGATGTCCCCTCAATGGCAACAATGTATATTGATAAGCCAATGAAGGGACATACATTAATGCAGGCTATAGCTCGTGTAAATAGGGTGTATAAAGATAAAGAAGCTGGATTGATAGTAGACTATATTGGAATGGCGGCAGAATTGAAGATTGCTTTAAATCAGTATACTAAACGTGATCAGGATAAGGTGCCGGATCTTAATGTTGTATATTCTATTGCTATGGCGAAATTAGAAGTTATGCGCGATATGTTCTATGGATTTAATTATAGTAGTTTTTTTGGAGAATCTGATATACAGCGGTTAAAAGTGATTGCTGATGGTGTTGAATTTGCTCTTGGATTTGAAGAAGATGAATCAAAAGAATATATTAGAGAAGCAACTGCATTAAGTCAAGCAGAAACGCTTTGTCGAAGTCTTATAGATGATCATGATAAAAAAGAAATTGAATTTTTTAAATGTGTAAAAGCAGGAATCTGCAAAGTTGGTGGTAAGGGTAAAATTACATCGAATGAAATTAATGCTCGTATTATAAATATGCTTGAACAAGCTATTGAACAAGATGGTGTAGTAAATATTTTTGAAAAATCTGGGCAAAAAAATCCAGAGATTTCTTTATTATCAGATGAATATATGGACCAGGTGCGTAAGATGAAGCATAAAAATATAGCAGCAGAAATGTTGCGTAATCTATTAGAAGACAAAATTAAAGTGTTTTCAAGAACAGGTATTGTAAAGGCACAGCTTTTTTCTGAAAAAATGAAGAATGTACTTAAGCGATATAATAATAGGATGGTAACAAGTGCAGAGGTCATTGAGGAACTTTTAAATCTTTCCCAAGAAATAGCAAAAGCATACGCTGCTGGAGAGGTGAAAGGTTTAAGCCCAGAAGAACTAGCATTTTATGATGCTCTTGTCGCTGATCCAGAAGTACTTAAAAATATGGAAGATTCAACACTTGTTGAAATGGCTCATGAGCTAACAATACTTATCCAAAAAAGTAGAACTGTTGATTGGGATAAAAAACAATCAGTGCGGGCTTATATGCGCACTCAGATTAAACATTTGCTGCGTAAATATAAATATCCACCTGAACAAGCAAAAAATGCAATTGATACAGTTATTAAACAGGCAGAGTTAATGAGTGAAAACATGATTATATGAAATGTATTTAAATGAAGTTGTTAATAAATACGATAAAATGAAAAGAATAAAATATCGTTAAATATTGCTCTTAATAATGGAAGAAGTAAAGAAAATTGGTTAGCATCAGAGACTAAAAAAGCTACAGCTGCAATGTCCGATCAGAAAATGGTTTGTTATTTAAATAATTTGGATGATGCATTAAATACAGCAAATGAGGCATTAAATAATACTATTACTACAAATGCAGGAGTAATTAATCAAAATCCGCGATTGGATGGATTTATTGCAGAACAACATCATGCTCAAACATTTAATCTTAATGCTAAGGCAACTGGAAGTGAATATAGAGCTGAAGTTTTAGAACCTGATGGAACAGGTTATGGTAAGAATTCCGTAGATATTGTTATTAAAGACAAAAATGGGAAAATTGTTAAACGTTATCAATGTAAATATTGTAAAGATGCTGATTCAACTAATAAAGCTTTTGAACACGGGGATTATAGAGGACAACAAGCAGATATTAATGGGAAATCAACAAGTGTAATTGAGGCACCGGATGGGACGTGCAGTAATCCATTAACAAAATCAAAAGCTGAACAGATGAGAGATGAAGCTCAAAGTGGTAAATGGGATGATTTAAATTGGAATGAATATAAAACGAAAGATCTTGCGATTGGTATTGGTAAACAAGCAGGACATGTGGCTCTTCAAGGTGCAGCAATTGGTGTAGGAATGGAAATTGCTAGTAAGCTTTGGAATGATGAAGAAATAGATAGTAAAGAAGTTATTGATCAAGCTATTAAAACGGGAGCTGATATGGGAGTAAAAGCAGCCGCTTCTGGAGCATTGAAAGTAGCTTCTGAAAAGGAAATTATCTCATTAATTCCAAAAGGAACACCGGCAGGAACAATTGCTAATATTGCGTATGTAGGAATTGAATCAGCAAAAATTGTTGGAAAAATTATGACAGGTGAGCTTTCATGTAGTGAAGGTATTGATAAACTACAACAAACAGCAATAACTACGACATCTGGGTTAATAGCGATGGGAGAAGGTGCAGAAATTGGAGCAGCAGTTGGAACTATATTTGGCCCAATTGGGACAGCATTTGGTGGGTTTATAGGTGGTTCAGTAGGTTATATGGCAGGCTCAAAAGTTGGAGAAATAGTTTCAAAGGGAGCAAAAAAAATATGTAATGTAGCCATTAATGCAGTTAGTTCAATTGGATCGACGCTTAAGAATGTAGGCAGTGCAGTTTGCTCGGGACTACGCAGTATATTTTTTTAATTATTAGGTTGATTTTTATAGCAAAAAAAATTATATTATAATGCCGCTAGATTTTGCAAGTTCAATACAGGTCTAGCGGTATTTTTATATATAAAGTGTGATTAAGAAATTACTGAATAAATAAAAAAAAATAATTATATATTATAAAAATGATAAAGGAAATCTTGTAGATATATCACAATGATTTTTAGAGATTATAAATATATTTTACATTATTAAGAAGGAGAAATTAATTATGAAAACAGGCAGAAACATTGAAGAATTGGGTAAAGAATTATTACGTCAGAGAGAAATTAGAAAGGATTATGTAGCAGATACCAGATATCTAACAGTGGTTACAGATGAATATGGACAGTCGAATATGCAAATAGATTTAAATGGAGATATGGTTCATTTGACTTTAAATGATTTAGCCCATAGCCAAATTGCAAATAGGCTGCAAATTCCGTTAAAGTACTATAACAAGATGCGTAAAGAAAATCCTATCCTGCTAGATATGAATATTAACGGTTGGTTTAGAAAAACACCAGAAAAAAGAATGGTCCGTACCTTGGATAATAAGGTACGGGCCTTTTTGTCGGATAGATATAGACGTTTGGATAATTTAGAATTGGCAACGACTGTACTGCCTATTATTCAAGAAATAAAGGGAGCACAGATAATTTCCTGTGATGTTACTGAAACCAATATGTATTTAAAGGTCATAAATAAACGGTTAAAAGCGGAAGTCGCTGTAAATGATGTTGTGCAGGCTGGTTTTGTTATATCAAATTCTGAGGTAGGACTTGGTTCTTTAAAAGTGGAGCCATTAATATATCGTCTTGTATGCAAGAATGGTCTTATTGCTAAGGACTATACACAGAAAAAATATCATGTTGGTCGGCAGATTGACACAATGGATGCTGCTTATGAAATATATTCTGATGAAACACTAAAAGCAGATGATAAAGCATTTTTTATGAAAGTTGAAGACACTGTAAGAACAGCTGTTGATGAAACCAAGTTTAATCTTATTGTAGAGAAATTTAGAGATAGTAAAAGACAGTCTACAGGTAGTGATCCGATAAAAACAGTAGAAATACTAGCAGATAAATATACTTTAAATAAAAATGAAGAAGCCAGCATATTACGCCATTTTATTATGGCGAATGATAATTCTGCTTTCGGTCTTATTAATGCAGTTACTCGTGCTAGTCAGGATGTAGAAGATTATAATCGGGCAACAGATTTAGAAAGAATTGGCGGAGAATTATTGGCATTGCCTAATAGTAATAAAATATTAACGCTGCCTAATAGAAGTAATATGATCGATATAACTTCGCAGGTAGAATTAGCATAAAATTATGTCCAAATGTCATGGATGTCCAGTAAAAATAGGGTGTATATAGTGGTTAAATATATTTATACACCCTAAAATCATTGGACATTAGGACATAAAAAATGAAAGTAGGGATTTATATTATGAGTATATCAATTTGTTTAGCATATAATGATTTGCAGCTTATCTTGGCTGATGATAATGGTAATTTAAATATAAATTTACAGGGAAAGCATATTAATATCAATTTTATATTAAATCCAATGCAGGCTAAGATCCTGGCAGAAAATACAGCAATCATGACAAATAAATTACCAGTATCAGTAAAAGATGAAAATGGTAACCTAGAAACCATATTTAAAAAATAAAATATAATAAAAATATTACGTTTATATATAAATATAAGTATATATAGGATATAATATACAGTAATGATAATTGTAAACGAAAGGGGTATAGATATGCTGCCTAATCCATATCGACCAGGTGCTGGTATGACACCTGCCTATTTAGCAGGTCGTGAAGAAACTATAAATGAAGCACAAAGCATTTTAAAATCAGTAAGTGTTGGTTTTGCTGTTCGTTCAGTAATTTATTATGGATTGCGAGGGGTTGGTAAAACAGTTTTATTAAATCATATTGAAAATATGGCTAATGAAATGGATTTGCCATCAGAATACATGGAAATATCTGAACGAGGCTATTCGTTTGGACAACATCTTATCTTGCATGTATCTAAATTGATAAATAAACTTAGTATAAAAGAAAATATTACCAGTCATGCTAAAAAAGCATTATCTATATTAAAAGCCTTTTCATTAAAGTATTCCTATGGGGATGATATTTCTATTGAAATTGGTCCTAATATAAATCCGGCTACTGGGATATCTGATACTGGGGATCTAGCTAATGATATGACAGAATTATTTTTAGCATTAGGAAATATTGCTCAAAAAGAAGAAAAGGGTGCAGTTATTTTTATTGATGAGATTCAATACATGAAAAGCAATGAATTTGAAGCTTTAATGGCTGCATTACATCGGATAAATCAAAAAGGTTATCCATTAGTTATATTTGCCGCTGGATTACCCAAGATAGCAAAAATAGCTGGTGATGTAAAATCTTATGCGGAAAGATTATTTTCTTTTATAGAAATAGATTCATTACTACCTAAAGAAGCAATAGCCGCCCTAATAGAACCAGCTAAACGTTTGAATATAAGCTATGCTGATGATGCATTGCAGGAAGTTATAGCAATTACCGAAGGATATCCATATTTTCTGCAAGAATATGGAAAATGGATATGGGAAAGCAATAATGATGCTAAAATTATTACTAAAGCTGTTGTAAAAAATGCCTATGAAAAGTTTGAGCAAAGTCTTGATGCATCGTTTTTTAAAGTACGACATGATAGAGCAACGCCAAGAGAAATAGAATTTATGACGGCAATGGTTAAATGTGATAATCTTCCTTGTACCACAAAAGAGATAGCGGCTATAATGCAGGAAACCACACAATCCATATCACCGCTTAGGGCGCAGCTTATCCATAAAGGCTTTATATATGCAGCAGAACGTGGAACAGTAGATTTTACTGTTCTACAATTTGATA
The DNA here is from genome assembly GCF_014201835.1 of Pectinatus brassicae. Classification (GTDB taxonomy): domain Bacteria; phylum Bacillota; class Negativicutes; order Selenomonadales; family Selenomonadaceae; genus Pectinatus; species Pectinatus brassicae. The sequence continues at coordinate 16,937 of NZ_JACHFH010000013.1, forward strand.
AATATTTAAAACGGGTTCATGCTATAGATTAATAATAGTTAAGATTATTATTAACTTATATTTGCTTTATTTAATTAAAATTTTATGGTACTTAAATAATTAAGCTTAGTATTAAATGAATAAATTATATAATTGCTAAATTAATCCCCCTTATGTCAGTATAAAATTGACGCAAGGGGAATTTATGTACTGTCAATAAATTGTCTGGCATTATCTTAAAATTGACCATTACTGAAAAAATATTCAGTAATGGTCAATTTTAATTTATGAAAAAACTGTCATAATGATAAAGGAAAGGAGTATTACACCATGGCTATACATATTGACAATAAACTTTTAGGGATAAAAATATCATATTACAGAAAACGTAAGGGGTATACTCAATATCAATTGGCAGAGCGTATAAATATTAGTCAAAGCTATATGGCAAAAATTGAATGTGGCTTCTTATCTAACTGTGTATCATTGGGTGTATTAAACAATATAGCTAATGAACTTGAGGTTAGTATAGATAAGTTAATAAGTTTAGATTAAATCAAGGAGGAAAAAGAATGTCAGACAAAAGGAATGATGGAGAAATCATGGGGCCATTAAAGCGAAGCTGGCCTATTTATAAAAATTTATTTAAAGTACTTCCAATAATTGTTTATAGATTTATAAAAGAAAAATTATCAAAATAAAAGTAGGGAGGATTTTTAATGTTTCATTTGCCGGATTCTTTGGTTAGTATTATATATTTTATAGCAGTTCCAATATTAGGTATTGCTGGCACATACAGTTATATGAAATCTCATACTATAATATCTAATGGGCCAGAAGGTGAAGCAAAGGGATGTTTTAGTGTATTCTTGAGCTTTCTAATTGGAGCTGTAATTTTAGTTACAATTATATTAAAAATTATAGAAATGGGAATAGGTTTTTTAATTAGTCATTGGATTATATTTTTGATAGGTATAGTAATAATTGTAATCTTAGGGATAATTGGTTTGCGAAAAGTAGGTGATGAAGTAGAAGAAAATGATGATCGGTCAGAAAGGCTAGAGGATAAAAAAGATGATGAATAATACAAAAAAAATGTTGATGTCAATAATGTGCCTACTTTTAATACTACTAACATTAGGGTGTGGCATGTCAAAAGATGAAAAACAAAAGGATTTAGAGCATAAGATAGTTGCACTTAAAATTGCACTAGAAATGTATCTTGTTCCGAACTATTATGGTTTTACAAATAACTATACAGATAAAGCACTTCCGAGTAATGAAAGAAGTGAAGTTAATAAACAGATACAGGGAGCCGAAAAATCATTAGAAGATCTTAATAAGATTAATTTAATGTTTCATGGAAGTAAAACAATAAAGTTAGATGATAATAACGATGATGAAAAGAAAAGAGAATTTGATGCAATTTGTAAAGACTATGATAATGCTCAGATAAAATTACAAGAAATGATAAAAATAAAAATGATGTTTATGAAAAAACTCTTGGAGAATAATCCTAAATTAACGCAAAATGAAAAAACTCAAGGAGAAAAATTAAAATTATTAATGAAAGAATATGATCAATCCATGAAATCTGGAGATATGAAATTAAAGAACATGGTAAAAAAGTATAATATTTCATTACATGGAATGTAAGTAGCCGGTCATTTAATAAAATACATTATTAGTATAATCGCAGGGAATTATTTTTCCCTGCGATTTATTTTTATTTATAACCAGTAAATTGCTATTAATAATATATATAGGGATATTATTAATAAATTAATGCATGTCAGATTGTCATGTCTGTCACGCAAAAATAAAGTATAATTATAGTTTTTTAATTGATTTTATATACTATAAAATTGACTGACAGTCATGACATAAGTGATAAGAGAAATATTTTTATTAACTCAATAAGAATTATAAGGGAATAATTATAAAAATAATAGTTTGAATAAAATATTTATGTAAAAAGAAAGGAATAAAATTATGCCAGCAGTATATTTTGTTTGTCCTGACAATAGAAAAGTACCAATAGTGTCATGCCTTAATAATTGTCCACATAAAGAACGTTGTATGTTTTTGCCTACACTTCGGTCAATAGCGATATCTTCGGATAGAAAGTTATCAAAGCCTAGTGTGACAGAACTTATTGCGGGAACAAGGGAAACATATTTAAAACGGACGACAGATTATGCTATTGATCCATTTGATAGCTTATTTGCACTACATGGACAAGCTGTCCATTATATGAATTATAAAAAACAGGGAGATAATATTCTAGGAGAAGTACGGATGGAAGATGAAATAACCACTGGACAATTTGATATGTTTGGCTATGTATTGAATGATAAAAAATTGACATTAGGAGATTTAAAAGTTACTTCCAGCTATAAATTAATGAAAGCATTAGGGATATATAAAAAAGATGTTCCAACTGGTGAAGTATATAAAAGTGGGGTTAAAAAAGGAATGCCTAAATATAAGAAAGAAACTAGCTTTGACGGTGTCAGGCATGTCATGGATTGGGCATTACAACTAAATTATTATAGAATGCTGTTAGAAGATAATGGTTATGACGTAAATGACATGGTCATACAGGCATTTTGTCGAGATTTTAGTACCAGGGTAGCAATGGAGCGAAATATAGACAGGCCGCTTTATATTATAAAAATAAATAGAATCAGTGATAGGTGGTTACAACGATATTTTTCTTATAAAGCACAAAATTTAAAAGAAGCCTTGAATAATAATGATATTCCACCAGTATGCACAGCCAAAGAACGTTGGTATGACAGAAAATGTTTGGGGTTTTGCAATGTAGCAGATAAATGTCCATATGCACAAGTATTAAAACAACAGCAAGAAAAATTGGCTATGTAGGAGATATAAAATGGATAATAAATGGTGGTCGATAGTAATTATTATTGCAGAAGTAATAATAGCAGCAATAAAAGATGAAAAGAAAGATTAATAGCCATATAGTAAAAAGCTATATGGCTGTATTTATATCATAGCAATAACATAATATATTGATTATGTCAGGATGGCATGTCTGTCAGCTTAGAATAATAGGTATGTATACCTATTATAAAGTTAAACCTATAGTACTAAACAGTGTGACAGACATGACATCCTGACATTTTAAAATGAAAGGACAACCTATTATGCAAAAATTAGCTAAAAAACTTATTGAGGTTATGGAAGAATGCGCCTATGTTACTAAAAATGGAGTTAATAATTTTCATAAATATAAATATGCAACCAGTGCTGATGTATTAGAAAAGGTAAATACAGCGATGGTTAAACATGGGGTTTGTACAATTGCTATACCAGAAATAATAAGTGTTGATGAGATTACTACAGCTAAAGGTAATATTGAACGACTAGCTACGGTAAAAATAAATATTACTTTTATAGATAAAGATTCTGAAGACACTATTACGATAACAGGCTTAGGTTCAGGACAAGACGCAGGTGACAAAGCTGTCATGAAAGCTCAAACAGCAGCAATAAAATATGCGTACATGTTGTCATTTGCTATTGCAACTGGGGATGATCCTGAAGCTGATGGTAAAACCGATCAAACTAATATTGTACAAGTTAAAAATACACCAAAGAAAAACCCTATAGGTAATAAAACGGTAAAAGCAGCTTGTGTTGAATGTGGAATAGTATTATCTGATAAGGTGAAAACGTATTCTCTAGAAAAATATGGTCGATGTCTTTGCATAGAATGTCAGAAAAATATTAAAGTGAGTGCATAATCATATAAAACAGTATTTTCTTTGTATTAAAAGATGTGCTGAAAAAAACGTCCAAAAATAAAATATAGATAGCATGTTAAATAATAACTTTTTTGGTAAAATTATAGTAATATCATATTATGAAGCTTACCTGTATAAATTTTAAATATTAATGAACGACTAATAAATTAATATTTAATTTTTGGACGTTAAAAAGAATAGGAGAATATATTATATGAAATTATCTAGTGAAGATATTGATAAATTACTTGATTTTATTATAAAAAATAGAATTTCTAGTAAATTAATAAGAACAGTTCAAAGTTTTTGGGAAAATCATAAGTTTATGTGTCAACGTGTTATAGTAAATAAAAAATTTTATAATGATAAAGAAAAGTGTGCATATAATAGATATGATTTTGGAAGTGATTTTAAATATGGACAATATAAAAAATCTGATTTGGTAAAAGAAATAATTGGTTTTCATAGATTGGAAGAAAATCAACCTATTTCTGAAACTTTAGATTATCAAGCAATATTTAAAAATGGTTTTGCCAATAAAATATATAATTTGTACAATATACAAAAATTAACATATACAACTGAAAATGATTCTATAAAACCGGATGAAATTTTGCCATTTAATCTTATTAATAAGCTTTATTCAGATAATGCAATAAAGCAAGAAGTAGTTGAAAAACTAATCATTTATTGTAAGCTGATTAAATTCTTTTATAAGAAAAAACAAGATGGTATTTCTTTATTTACTAAGGATGGTTCAGATTTAAGTAAAGAAGGCTATTCTATTCTTATTAATAAATTAATACCATTGTTATATAAAGAAATTGATCCGAGCTTAGTAGTATATGAAATGTCATTAAATAATATGGTAGATATAATGCTTAATTGCTATAAAAATTTTTATGATTTTGCTTTATATACAAAACGAATTGATAATAACACATTATTTATAGATATTACTCAAATTATGAACATGCTTAAAGAAATTGATTCAATAATGTATAAAAAATATAATATGATAAATAAAAGGTTCAATACCAATTCTAAAATGACATATATTCCTTTAAAAATAACAGAAGCAGAAAAAACGTATATATCAACGAAATTAATTGTCTATCGGCATGTTAATAAATGTCATAAGGAAGCGTTTAATATTTTTCTGGAAGTTATAAATAAATATAAAGATGTAGAAAGAGAGATATATAGCAAGATTGTTAGTATCTCCGATGATGAAAAAATTCATATAAAGGATGATAGTGAACGTGTTATTAAATATATTTTTCATTATTATAGATCATTTTTTGAAGATTATTTTTCACAATATAAATCTAGAGACTTAAGAACGCCTGTTTTTCGTACTATACAGTGGATACGTTATATATATGGGGGAAATAAGGAGAGCTTTAAAGTAAAATACTTATTACTTTATTTAAGAATATTTTTATTTGTAAAAAAAGAAATTCCTGATTTTGATGTTTTTTATGTCTTGGGACAATTAAAGAAAATATATAGTAATTCTAATAATAACTGCAATTATAATATATCTGAAAAAGATTTTTATCTTCTTAATATATTAAATGTTTTTGCTATAGAATCAACTTCACCTGGAATGGGAAAGTTAGCAGAATCTTATTATCGTGGGCTTAGTTATGAAAATGAAATAAAGGAAATAATATATAAAGATATCTATACATATTTTAATGCTGCATCTGTATTACATTTCTTTATAGAACCAATAGTAACGTTGGATAATACATTTGTTGAATACTATAAGGATAGAATTGAGGCAAGTTATTTATAAAAATATAGCAGCCATATAATAAAATATGGCTGCTATATTTTTATGAAATAATCAGTAGTTATACTTAAATAAGTTATTATTTTCACAAAGGTGCAAAATATAATTTTATTTTGGCTATTATTTAGGTTTGAATAAACCGTTATCATAAAGCTTGTAAGGCAGATAAAAAGGAGGTTACAGAAATGCTAGAAAACATATTTCCGCATGGTCTAAAAAAAAGTCTACCCAATAAGCTGGAGTCCCCAAAATTAGCAGATTGCAAGCTACTGTGTAATTACGCATTAGGCGATTTTACCTTGGAAAGTGAAAGTTCGATAGGTGATTTCTTGGGTACGGTATTAAACAACAAGAAGAGTAATGAAAAAATTACTGACAAAACTACCATTATTGATGTGACGGGGGCCCCTCTAGGTATTCCCAATAAACAACAGGTAAATATAGGTTCCTTACAAGAGAATATTACACCGAAGCTATTGTTCGAAGGGCATATCGAAATTTGCGAAAATCAGGTTGTACACGAGCTTGATGGCAGTACTGTTAGAAGTTATGTGGTACAGGTATCTAATAACCGAGGCGTAATAAAAAAAGTTGATATACGGGAAAAAGAATATAGTCAAAAAGCATTTGCAATAATACAAAGCGAGTGCCCGGAAATTGTATTTAACTCTGCTGTTAAAAATAGCTATGCAATAATGCGTGATCACATGTCGAGGTTGCTTAGTGAAAAAATACAATATTTGCCGGAAAAGCATTTGTATAAAGCGAGTGGTTGGACAAAACTAAGTGGTACATGGCGTTATATGCATGGTGGTATGCCCAATGTGCATGCTGGACGAAAATTAGAAGAGGTAAGGAATATTAATGAAGCCTTTGGAAGATTTTTTACCTTGTCAAAAAATTTATTAAAACCAGGTCAGGAAGAGGAAAATTACCTAATATTTTTGCATTCGCATATAGGTTATTTGAGTCGGATACTAGAAGAAGCAAGATTTCCAGTACATTATATCTTATTTCTTAAGGGAAAAACTAACACAGGAAAAACTAGTTTATTATCGGAATTAAGCGGCGAAATTATGTACGAAAAACCGCCGATGGCTAGGCTCGAGGACACTAAATCATATCTAGAGGGTGTGATTGCTGAAATGCAGGATAGTTTGCTTTTAGTGGATGATGCCCACCCATCTCCTACGTTGCAAGGGGAGCGCGAAATAAAAGCCAATATAGAAACGATTGTTCGCGCTTATGGCGATAGTCAAACAAGAGGTAAACGTGGAGCTGATCGGCAAAAATTAGAAAAAACTAAAATCTCAGGTGCAGTATGGATGACTGGTGAATATCTTCATTTGGCAGCTCAGAGTTCGGTTTTACGAGTATTAGAAATTACCCTGAATGATAATGCAGTTAATAGGGATACCCTGACGATTTTGCAGCAAAATAAGGATATAGCGCGCCAGTATTACTCTGGCTACATTTACTTCATTGAAGCTAACTTCGAAAAATTAGTGAGATATTTTTTTGATACACAGTATAGTATGCGAAAAAAATGGGCAGATTTGCTGAAAACAGATATTGCAAGAACAGTTGATATTGCGGTATGCCTAGAGTTTATAAGTTATTCCATTGTAGAATATGCAAAATATTCCCAGCAAAATATAAGCAATTGGTGTACGCAGGTAGAACAGGCTATTCAATTATATCTGATTAATAAGGTAATGATTGATAAAAAAGCGGATCCGATTTTTGTCTTCAAGCGTATGGTTCGTGAATTGTATGATGCCGGTGAATTAAGATTAGCACCGAATAAAGATGTTTTTCGTAATAATATGGAGTACATTGGATATATTGAATCTTCTATAATGTATATTATTAATGCCAAATTAGCGAAGAATATAAAAAATAAATGTTTAGAAAATGGGATAGCATATTTACCGCCCAAAGTGCCTACTTTGTACGCCGAAGGTCTATTAGCGTCAGATAAAGTGAAGAGATTTTCACTTTATCGTGTAGATAACAGTCGGCCAACTATGGTGGAAATATTTATGGATAAAATAATAAATGATGAATAAGGGGAAAAAATGAATAAATTAAGCTATATAGCTAGGATGGATTTAATTGGGCCACGAGTATATACAATCTATTCTTCACAAGGTGCATACTTTATATATAATGATTTTTGTCATGTAGTAGAAACGATAAAATCATTATCGGATTCATATTATATAAAGGTTGAAATTATGGAGTCGCAGGAAGAAGCTTGGCGCTATTTGCAAGCCGTAAATATTAGTAAACAAATTAAGGATAATTATAGTAAAGAGTGGGATAAGATAATTAATTCTTTGCCATGTTTAGAACAAATGCCTTATGGTGCAATGGGCGCAGGATCACCAAATAAATTGTTGACAGTTAACTCGTGTTACGTAATGGTAACAAGTAATTATCAGTATTTTTGTACTAGGAGCATAAATGAATTATCGAATATGCTTTTTGTATGTGGGCCTGAGATTAGTGCGGAAATAAGGATGGTAGATGATGAAGTTATGGCTTCGAAAATGATTATATCTAAAGATGTATTTCGTCAAACCTTATCGGGAAATAATCCGGAATTATTACCCCCCGTGCAGAATGACAAGAATTATGGAGTACAGGGATTTGATAACAATAGTTGTAAAAATTTAGTGAAATGAGGATAAAAAATGAAAATTGTGCTTAATGAAAAGGAACTTGCTGAAAATTTGGGAGTGTCATATTGGACCGTGCGTTTATGGCGGTTAAAATTAGGTCTTCCCCATTTTCGTACGGAAGGCAGAATATTTTATCGGTGGGAATCCATTATGAAGTGGATGGGAGAGCAAGAAGAACAGACAAATGTAACTGATCCACAAGTTATTTTGCCCATTGCTCAGTAATTTAGTTAATGTCCTCTTAGCCTTATGCTAAGGGGACATAATTTTTGGGAGGGAAAAATTATGCCATCAAAAATAAAAAAACGTTCTAATGGATCATATTTATTGTCAGTTGCGGTAGGATATGATGACAAAGGTAAACAAATAGTAAAGACTAAAACAGTAAAAGTTAGCAGTATGACTAAAGCTATGCAGGAATATAATGTTTTTGCAGCTGAAGTGCAAAAAGGTACGGTAGCTTATACAGGGAAATATAAATTGACAGATTTTGCAAAAACTTGGTATAACGATTACTGTTTAAAAAATTTAGCACCAAAAACACAGCGGTCCTATAAAAATCATTTAAATAATAGGATCGTTCCGGCATTAGGGCATATTGATATGATTAAATTGAGACCGCAACATATAATACAATTTTTAGAAGAATTGAAGAAACCTGGACTACGTTTGGACGGTAAAAAAGGAGAATTATCAGGGGAGTCTATAATGTACTGTTTTAGGGTTTTATCGTCAATGCTACAGGATGCAATGCAATGGCAAATCATTAATAATAATCCCTGTAATAGAGTAAAAGCCCCAACAGTAAAACGTCATAAATATAAATTGTTATCTGAAGAAGAAATTAAGCAAATGTTGCAGTATTTAGATGAAGAGCAACTAAAATATCGTATGATTGTTTTATTAGCTATTGATAGTGGCCTTCGATTAGGAGAATTAATGGCTCTTAAATGGTCTGATATTGATATGAAAAATAATATTTTAAATGTTACCAAAAGTAATCAGGCATTAGGAGGAAAGGGGGTTTTTACTAAATCACCTAAAAATGAAAGTTCTGTTAGGAATCTTGTTTTATCTGCAAGTATTATGGAATTACTAAAAAAATATTCACTTTGGCAGAAAGAACAAAAGTTTATGTTAGCTAATAAGTGGCATGACGAAAATTGGCTTTTTACTAAATGGGATGGACAGGCAATGTACCCAACAACACCTTCACAATGGTTTCGTAAGTTTTTAAAGCGCAAAGGATTGCCTCATATGCCTTTCCATGCCTTACGTCATTTATCAGCAACGTTACTTATATCATTGGGAATACCATTAAAAAATGTTAGTAATCGACTAGGACATGCTGATATTCGTACTACCGCAAATATTTATAGTGAAGCTTTACAATCAGTGGATGAAAAAGCAGCTAATAAAATGGATCAATATTTTAGAAAAGTAATGAATAAATAGAGTGAAAATATAGCTTAAATAAGTATAGTTTTTACGATAAGGGACAAATAAGGGACAAAACCCCATTTTTAAGCAAAACAAAAAGGCTTCCGATAACCTCGGAAGCCTTGATATACATATGGAGCTGGCAATAGGAATTGAACCTACGACCTGATCATTACGAATGACCTGCTCTGCCAACTGAGCTATGCCAGCACAAATAACGTATCTATTGTACTTGAAACAGCAGGTATTGTCAAGATATTATTACATAGCTTGCAATTTAGCCATTACAGCTTTAGTGACATCTTCACCGCCGTAAACAACAACGGAAGAATCAAGGATAACTTCAAGACCTTTTTCTTTAGCAACTGCTTCAATTGCTTTTTGAAGTTTTTCTCTTATCGGTTTGATAAGTTCATCCTGGCGCTGTGCCATTTGCTGGTTCATTTTATTAAAAAGTTCTCGTTTAGCTTTATCATCAAGTGATTTAGCTTTTTCATTGAAGTCTTGTTGTGCTTTTTGGCGTTCTAGATCAATTGCGGCGTTGGTCGTACGCATATCAGGATAGCTTGCAAGTACTTCTCTGATATTAACATCTCCAATGCTGGCAGCGGAAGCCTGTGCAGGGGAGTAAAGACTATAAATGCAAAGAGCAAAAACAGCCGCAAATACGACGCTGAAAACTTTTTTCATAATAAATAACCCTCCAATTTTAAAGTATAGTTTGTATTTATTCAAACTACATTAAGTTTACGTTATTAAATAATAATTATCAAGAGCTTTTTGTTTTTATCGTTAAAAATATATTGTTATTTATTTTAATGTAGGGGTGAATAGAGGGATTCGATGACATTAAAAAGGAAAAATGTTATAATAATGGTATAATTTGTTAAAAGGATGATATGATGAAAGCAGTAATTTTCGACATGGATGGAGTCATTGTTGACAGTGAGGCCTTCCATATAAAAATTAAGATGCAGACTTTGCAGGAATATGGTATTGAAGCACAGGCAAAAGATTGTGTACCATATGCTGGACGATCTTCTAAGGCTTTTTTTACTGATTTTGTCAAAAAATCGAAAAAGAATATTGCCATTGAAGAAATTGTGGCGCGCAAACATACATTAACAACAGAATATATACAAAGCGGTAAAGAGATAAAACCTGTAGCAGGAGCGATAGAGCTTATAAAAGAACTTTATGCGCATAAAATTCCTTTAGCGTTGGCGTCATCATCGGTAAGAACAAATATTGAGACATTTCTTAAAAAATTTGGCGTATATGAGTGCTTTAGTGTTGTTTTAAGCGGGGCAGAACTGCCTGAAAGTAAGCCAAATCCGGCTATTTATTTGCAGGCAGCAGAAAAATTGGGTTTTAAGCCAGAAGACTGTGCAGTAATTGAAGATGCACATGCAGGTGTTGTTGCAGCAAAACGTGCTGGCAATTACTGTATTGCTTTTAATAATCCATTTTATGAAAATTGTATGGCTGATTTATCAGCAGCCGATATGATGGTAGACTCATTATTGGAGTTATCAGCTGAACAAATAAAACAATTGTGATGAATATTTTGTTTGTATAGCTCAGAAATAAATAGATTTGCTGGTTAGAATAATTATATATTATTTAGGAGGTATAGCATGAATAGTTTTGAATATTGTTCTCCTACAGAAATGATTTTTGGCAAGGGCGTACAGCTGCAGGCAGCAGCTAAGTTAAAAGAGGCTGGTGCTACTAAGGTATTAATACTTTATGGCGGTGGCAGCGTAAAAAGAAATGGTTTATTAGATCAGGTATGTGATTCATTTACAGCAAATAATCTATCCTATATAGTGCTGGGGGGCGTAAAGCCTAATCCGTTAGTTTCATTTGTTCGTACGGCAATAGAAAAAGGTTGTGCCGAAAAGGTGGATTTCGTTTTGGCTGTTGGTGGTGGCAGTGTTATTGATACAGCTAAAGCAGCTGCTCATGGTATAGCTAATCCTGAATATGATATTTGGGATGATATTTGGCAGAAAAAAATGGCACTGAAAAAAACGTTACCGGTGGCATCAATTTTAACTTTGGCTGCAGCTGGCAGTGAAACTAGTGATTCGGCTGTGCTTACCGAGGATAAAACCGAATTAAAGCGTGGATTAAATACAGTGTTAAACCGACCTAAATTTGCTTTCATGAATCCAGAGCTTACATATAGTGCACCAAAATATCAGGTAGCTTGCGGTATTGCTGATATTTTGATGCATACATTAGAAAGATATTTTGCTGAGGAAAAAGATAATTATATGACAGATTTTATAGCGGAAGGATTGCTTAAAAATGTTATAAACTTCAGTAAAAAAGCTTTAGCAGAAGAAAATGATTATACTGCACGCAGTGAAATTATGTACTGCGGCAGCTTGTCACACTGTGGACTTACCGGGCTGGGACGGCAGCGAGACTTCAGTGTGCATAAGCTGGGGCATGAAATAAGCGGTAAGTATGATGTGGCACATGGCGCATCACTTACGACTATGTGGCCATCGTGGGCACGGTATAGTTATAAGACTGATGCAGGCCGGTTTGCTCATTTGGCTGATGTGTTATGGAATATAAAAGACGGCACAAATGAAGAAAGAGCACTGCAGGGCATTACCAAGTTGGAAGAATATTTTAAATCGATAGGTATGCCAACATCTTTTAGCGAGTTGTCTATTGGTATACAGTCGGATAAAGCTATTGAGTATTTGGCAGATATGTGTACAGATAATGGCAGCAAAAAAGTGGGATTTTTTCAGCCGATAAGTAAGGCTGATGCTATTGCTATGTATAAGATGGCTAATCATTGATAAGAAATTTGTAAGATTATAGTAAGTTATTTATGTGGTAAAGGGGTTATCATGCGTTAAGAAAAAATAAACGATGGCCTATTTTTTGTTTTAAAAGCCGTCCCTGTAGGGAAGGTGGCACTGCAAAGCAGTGACGGAAGGGTTGTTAATAAAAAAATATATAAACCCCTCAGACAGCTAAAGCTGCCAGCTCTGCACACACTGTGTACTATATTTCTAAGCGCTAAAGCGCAAAGAACTATAGTATGCAGGGGAGCATTTTAGACATCTAAAATTCAGCTAGCACAATACGATAAGTTATATATTTGAGAAAGTATAACCTTAATTTTAGGGGTTATACTTTTTCCGTTATAGAATGCAATTGAGGGAGCGGTTATTATTAGTAGTTCAGAATGTTGTCTGTGTCCACGTAATTGTAAGGTGGATAGAAAAATTGGACAAAAAGGATATTGTCAGGCGGGAAATACTGCCAAGGTAGCATTGGTCAGCATACATAAATGGGAAGAGCCCTGTATCTCAGGGGAAAATGGTGCGGGAACGGTATTCTTTTCTCATTGTAATCTGAGCTGTGAATTTTGCCAAAATCATGCTATAAGTGCCGAAGGCTATGGTATAGATGTGTCAGAAGACAGATTAGCTGAAATTTTTTTACAGCAGCAAAGTCGTGGTGTTGAATGTTTAGAGCTTGTTTCACCAACACATTATGCAGATATCATTGTTAGGGCTTTAGCAAAGGCCAAGAAAAATAATTTATCTATTCCTGTAGTTTATAATTGCAATGGATATCAATCTGTGGAGGAAATTGCAAGTCTGGAAGGCTATGTTGATGTTTTTTTACCGGATTTAAAATATTATGATGATGAATACGCAGTAAAATATTCGCATGCACTTGGTTATTTTACTGCAGCCAGCAAAGCTATAAAAAAAATGTTTGAAATTACAGGACCTGTAGTAATGGACAATAATATGTTAAAAAAGGGAGTCTTAGTGCGCCACCTTATTTTACCGTGGCTGTATAAAGACAGTATAAAAATAATGCAGTGGCTGCGGGATAATTTTGCTGATGATATTTACATAAGCCTGATGAACCAATACATTCCAGCGCATAATGCCATAAATATTCCTAAGCTTAATAGAAAGCTTACAACCTTTGAATATCAAAAGGTGATTGATGCAGCTTTGGCTATGGGGATAAAAAATTGCTTTGTGCAGGAGAAAAGTTCAGCAAGTATTGAGTTCATACCTGATTTTAATGGTGCTAATGTATTATAAACAGCAAGATACATTATAGGAAGTGTTATTATTATTTAAAATATTGTAAAGTTGTTACAACTTAGACATCTATTTATAAGTATGAAAGTGTTTTATTGTAAATTATAATAATTATTATGAAGCTTGACGTAAAAAATACAGCATGATAAAATTAGCACAATTTTATTTATAGACTAAAGTGTATTAATATTTGATTCGATTTTGTTAATATATTTAGTATTAATTATTGATGCGGAAAATTATTCATCAATGATATTATTTAGCTTTAAGGAAGTGAAGTAATGCCGATAAAGATACCAAATAATCTACCGGCCAGTCAGATTTTAGATAGTGAAAATATTTTTGTGATGGATACAGAGCGGGCCTATAAACAGGATATCAGACCGCTGCGAATTCTTATACTTAATTTGATGCCGCTTAAAACTGTTACCGAAACGCAATTGCTGCGCCTATTGGGGAATAGCCCGTTGCAGGTAGAAGTTGATTTTATTTATACACAATCTTATACACCAGAGCATACACCAATGGAATATCTGACAGAGTTTTACGGTACTTTTGAAGATGTTAAAGATAATATCTATGATGGTTTTATCATGACTGGAGCGCCAGTCGAACAGATGGAATATGAAGATGTGGCTTACTGGGAAGAGGTTTGTCAGATTATGGAATGGAGTAAGACACATGCTTTTTCGTCATTTCATATTTGCTGGGGAGCTCAGGCGGGGCTTTATTATCATTATGGTATACCTAAATATTCAATTGCGCCTAAAGTGTTTGGTGTTTATAAGCATAAATTGTTAGTGGAACATGAAAAGTTGTTTCGTGGTTTTGATGATGAATTTTATGTGCCACATTCCCGTCATACGGAGATACGCCGCAGTGATATTGAAAAAATTCCAGAGCTGACAATTATGGCTGAATCAGATACACGCTGTGGTGTTTATGCAGTGGCTAATCTAAAGAAAAGACAGTTTTTTATAACAGGTCATGCTGAATATGATCCATTAACTTTAAAATGGGAATATGACCGTGATGTGAAGGCGGGTCACAATATACAGATTCCATGCAACTATTATCCTGATGATGACCCAACTAAAGAACCAATAGTAAAATGGCGTAGTGTAGCCAACTTATTGTTTGCTAACTGGCTGAATTACTATGTATATCAGGAAACACCATATGATTTATCGAAACTAAAAAATATTCCGGAATGCTGGCATAATGGTATTCGCGAAGTGAAATAAAAAATGAGGCTGTTACACTTTTAGGTGTAACAGCCTCATTTTTTCCTATGTTATTTTGCTTCGGCCCAATTTTTGCCGGTATTAATATCAATAGTTAATGGCACACTGAGTTTTACAATATTTTGCATGGTATTGATTAAGATAGATTTTAAGATGTCTATTTCTTCATTTACAGCCTCGATTACAAGTTCATCATGTACCTGTAACAAAATACGGCTTTTTAAATTTTGTTTTTTTATTTCCTGCCATGTTGCAATCATGGCCATCTTAATAATATCGGCAGCAGTACCCTGTATAGGCGTATTCATAGCCATACGTTCATTTTGGTTGCGGATATTGAAGTTTTTGCTTTTGATACCGGGCAGATAACGGCGGCGACCAAATAATGTTGTAGTATAGCCATCTTCGTGGGCATCAGTAACTATTTTATCGAGACATTTCTTTACGCCTTCATATTTGGTGAAGTAATTTTTTATATAAGTCGCGGCTTCTTTACGGGGAATGTTAAGTTCCTGGGCCAGTCCATAGTCACTTTTGCCATAGACAAGACCAAAGTTTATGGCTTTGGCATGACGGCGCAAATCAGCGGTAACATCAGACAATGGAACATCAAAAATTTCTGAAGCTGTACGGGCATGTATATCTTGATCTAGTTTAAATGCTTCGACAAAATTTTTATCATCAGACATATGGGCTAAAATACGAAGCTCAATTTGGGAATAGTCAGCAGATAAAAAAATGTCATAACCAGCAGCCGGTTCAAACAGGCTGCGGATTTTTTTGCCAGCATCAGTGCGGACTGGAATATTTTGCAGATTAGGTTCGGAACTGCTAAGACGGCCAGTGGCGGTAACAGTCTGATTAAAGGTGGTATGAATTCGCTGGGTATCAGCATCAATTAAATTATACATGCCATCGAGATAGGTGCTTTTTAATTTACTCCACATGCGGTATTCAAGAATTTTTTCTATTATAGGGTGATATGGTCGAAGGGCATCCAGTACATCGGCATTAGTTGAGTAGCCTGTTTTAGTTTTTTTCTGCACAGGCAGTTTTAAATGGTCAAATAGTACTTCGCCCAGCTGCTTAGGTGAATTAACGTTAAATTCAATATCGGCAAGTTTATAAATATCGGTAAGCAGCGTTTCAATGGTACTGCCGATTTCATCAGACATATTTTGCAGTTTTTCACTGTTGATATATACGCCAATATTTTCCATGTTGGCTAATACTTTTTCTAAAGGCAGCTCGGTATTATCATAAAGATTAGTGAGATTTTTTTCTTGTAAGAGTGGCAGTAAAATATCAGCTAGTTCTTTTAGAGGGACGCTTTTTAACAGATAGGCAGTTTTACCAAATGGTATTGCTTCTTTTTGGTCGTAAGAAGCAATTTCTCGCTCAAGATATTTATCACTGAGATTTTCTAAATTGTATTCGTTAGCGGACGGATCAAGCATATAAGCTGCCAGCATAGTATCAATTGTTTTTCCAGCAATAGTAAGTCCGCTGTGCAGGCTGGATTTTAAATCATAAGTTATCTTTGTAATATTTTTATCAGCTAATATGCCAGCAATAGATGTTAAGTCTGCCTCAGAGATGAAAATATTAACAGCCTGATTGTTTTCACTGCTGGCAATCATTAAGCCATGGCAGGTGATATGAGGTACTTTGCCGGTACAAACGGGCAGATAGGCAATATAGCCATTGGTTTGTATCTGGGAAATAACTTTTTGCTGCATATTTTTATTCGCAACAAGATATTTATCAGCGTCTTCATCCATGACAACAGCGGTGTCTTCACCAATACCGGAAATTTTATTTAATGAAGTCCAAACACTTTTAAGCGCATATTCTTCACAGATCTTTTTTAGTGCGTGGCTGTCTGGGGTAATACTGTATTCAGTAGGTATAAAATCAAGCGGCATATCGCAGACAATCGTTGCTAATTTATAGGAAAGATAAGCGTTGTCTTTGTCAGTTACAAGTTTTTCTTTTAGTTTTTTGGCAGTTATTTCATTAATGTGTTCATAGATGCCATCAAGAGTCTGGTATTGGGTAAGCAATTTAAGTGCTGTTTTTTCACCAATGCCAAAAACACCAGGAATATTATCGGACTTATCACCCATAAGTGCTTTCATATCAATGAGACGTTTAGGGGAAAGACCAGCATATTTTTCTTTAAAGGCAGTTTCATCCATTATTTCTGTTTCAGTAATCCCTTTTTTAGTCATGACAATCTGCAGATTAGGCTGGATTAGCTGTAAAATATCGCGGTCACCAGTAATTACCATAGTTTCAAAGCCTTCTCGGGCAGCTTTATTGGCAAGCGTGCCTATAATATCATCGGCTTCATAATTATCTATTTCAATTAATTTTATGCCTAATGCCTTGGTGAATTCATGCAGCATGGGGATTTGGCTGGATAATTCATCAGGTGTCTTTTCGCGTGTGCCTTTATATTCTTTATAAATTTCACTGCGAAAGGTGTGCCGGCTTTTATCAAAAGCGACAGCAGCATATTCAGGTTTTAGTTCTTCCAATATTTTTACGGCCATTTTGGCAAAGCCAAAAATAGCATTTGTATATTTGCCGGATTCTGTAGTCAGAAGCGGCAGAGCGAAAAAAGCCCGATACATAAGTGAGCTGCCATCAATTATGACAAATCTGTTTTTTATTTGTTCCATTTATTGCTCCTAGTAGTATATTTAAGCAGCCTGAGGCTGTTCGTTATTAGTAAATGAATGGCGTGGTATAGCTAAACCAGCTGCATTATAGATAGCTGCAGTACTATTTTTCATGACACGCAGAATTAGAAAATCAGGCTGTTGCCAGTCACGCTGTAGATTAAATAATTTTTCGACATTGATAATATTGATATATACATTATCATTTTTGCTAATACCAGGCACCTGCCCGTATTTACTGCTTAGTAGATTTTTTTCCTTATCCCAGGTTAAGGGTAAACCAATTATTTTACTTAAGGGCATAACTGGTAATAAAATTACATTATCAGTTTTATAGGCCGTAAAGTCTAAGCTTTTATCTTCCAGCTGTAATTTTACAGGAGTTACTATATAATTGGGTTCACCGGTTGAGGCTAGTAGTTGTTGTTTGACAGAGTTCCTATCGACAAAGTCACTTACACCCCAGGTTTTTAGCTGGTTAATGACATAGGTTGTTGTTAAAGGCTGTTGATAATAGGCATCGGGATAGATATAGTAAACAATGCTGCCATTATCATCTTTTTCAATGACTAGGCGGTCATAAATTATTTTAACAGGTGTTCCAACTGGTGTCTCAGAAAAGAGTTTTTCAATATTATTTTCTTGAACGCGTATGCAGCCATGTGAGACATGATAGCCAATGGAATTGGGATTATTAGTACCGTGGATGCCGTAATTTCCACCAAGCCCAAGCCAGCGATATCCCAAGGGATTTTGTGAACCAGAGTCTATCTGTATACTTGTATCATCTGGATCAATCCAGGTCGGATCAACAATTTTTTCTTGTACGGTAAAATTCCCTGAGGGTGTAGGACTGGAAGGTTTACCAACAGCTACTGGATAAGCAGCAATAATTGTATCACCATCATAAAGGCGTAGCCAGGGAACAGCGGTATTGATTAGTATATGCAATTTTGATGGCTGAATTTTATTCTGTGCAGGATTTGCATAAGAGTGATTAGAAAAGCAAATGAAGAAAAGGCTAAAGGTAAGTAAAATACATTGAAGCATAATTTTCAACTCTTTTCTATTATAATGATTATATATTCAATAACAAATATACCATATTTGTTATTTTTATTCCAATTCTAATTGATGGTGTTTATAAGATAAAATTTTATTAAAGAAGGAAAATAATAGCTTTTTGTAGTATATACTATAATAATAAATTCTAATAAAATTTTTATCAATTTCGAAAATGATGTTAAGCTTTATGAGAGAAATGCAGGGTGATATTTTATGATAGGAATCGGCGATGTTGTTATTTTTTTAGTAATTATAGCGATGATAATATATGATTTTGGTTATGAATGGTTTATTGGCTGATTTTATTGCTGGGGTATTGTCGTTTGACAAAATAATGAGTGGTTGTTATAATGTAGTAGTAATTCGAAAATTTAATATGTAATACGGGACCTGACGGATAATGTGGAATTGACCACATGGACTGTATTGCTGTGATAAGCCGACCGTCTGGGCAAGAAATAATTAGCCTGGATGGTCTTTTTTTATTATCCGCTTATTATTTCTGGGTATCTTTTTGTGAAAATTGAAAGGAAGATAATAATGAGAAATCGTTGGCTTATTGCTCTATCAGCAATTGGAATTCATATCTGTATTGGCAGTGTTTATGCATGGAGTGTTTTGACAAAACCTATTATGCAGCAAATGGGCTTTTCTTTAAAGGAAACGACCTGGACTTTTTCTTTAGCTATTTTATTTTTGGGATTATCGGCTGGTTTTTTAGGAAGTTTTGTAGAAAAGTGTGGTCCGAAAAAAAGCGGACTTTTATCGATGCTGTTTTTTGTTATAGGAATGTTTGGTACAGCATTTGCTTTAAGCATGCACAGTCTTGTGTTATTATATGTTTTTTATGGAATAATCGGTGGAATCGGTTTGGGAATTGGCTATATAACACCGGTATCGACTTTAGTAAAATATTTTCCTAAGCGGCGTGGTTTTGCCACAGGGTTGGCCATAATGGGCTTTGGTTTTGCTAGTCTAATAGCTGGGCCTCTTATGCAATATTTAACCAGTCATTATGGTTTAGCAGTTAATTTTATTATTTTAGGCTGTGCTTATATGATTGTAATGAGTGCATCGGCGATGTATTTAAAGGCACCGGAAAATGATAATACAGGCAAAAATAATAAATCGATTACTTATAAATATAAAGGAATGACAGCACAGGAAGCATTAAAGACATGGCAGTTTAGTGCTTTGTGGTGGGTGTTTTTTATTAATATAACCTGTGGCATAGGCCTTTTGGCAGTAGCGTCACCGATGGCACAGGATGTTGTGAAAATGACACCAGTAGCAGCAGCTTCAATGGTAGGAATAATTGGATTGTTAAATGGTTTTGGACGAATCTTTTGGTCAACAATTTCTGATTTTATTGGTCGTGGTTATACGTATGCTTTGTTTTTTCTTATAGAAATAGCAGCTTTTTGGCAGTTGGCACAGGTTAGTACAGTTTTTGCATTTGAGTCATTGGTATTTTTGATTATAACCTGTTATGGCGGGGGATTTTCCTGTATGCCAGCCTATTTAAGTGATGTATTTGGAACAAAACAGCTCAGCGCTATTCATGGCCGGATTTTAACGGCATGGGGGATTGCCGGCGTGGTAGGACCAGTTGCCGTTTCCTGGCTGCGTGAAGCAACTAACAGTTATTCATTGACATTATATGCTTTTTCGGCATGTTTTGTGTTAAATCTTATAATTGCCTTGATTTTAAAAAATAAGGGTAAGAAGCTGGAATTTAATTAAAAAAATATTGATTATATAAATAATTAGAGGAATTGCTGTGGGGGTCAATATGTCTGCAGCGATTCCTTTTGCTTTTCGCTTTAGTAATATATAATGTTTGATTATTCGTTTTTTTTATGATGGCAAATTTATTTTTTTTATTTTACAGATAAAAAAGAGATTATTATAATAACATATATAAATAATTTTTTGAAAATTTAAATTAAACAAAAAATATTTAAAGTTAAAAATAGGGGGCGAGAAAATGTTTTTGGCTATTATGGGTTTTTTAATGATATTTGTTATTATTTATGGCTTGCTGCAGTCAAAAGTACATCCAGTAGCAATTTTTGCTATTGTACCTATTGTGGCCGCTATAATATGCGGTTTTGATTTTGTACATATTTCGGCATTTATAAAAACTGGAGTAGCGAAAACAATGCCGGTAGCGGTGCTGTTTATATTTTCTATTGAGTATTTTTCTATTATGTCGGAAGTTGGATTGTTTGATCCAATGGTAAAGTTTTTAGTAAAAAAAGCAGGCTCAAATGTAATTTTAGTTACGGTGGCAACAGGCTGTATTGCTACAGTAGCTCATTTAGATGGAGCGTTAGCATCGACATTATTGATAACAATTCCGGCGATGCTGCCAATTTATAAAAAGCTTCATATGCGTCCAGTTGTAATTTGTGTAATTATTGGTGCGGCTATGAGTATTATGAATTTAATGCCATGGGGCGGGCCAGTAGCACGTGTTGGTGTTGTTTTAAATACTGATGTTAACCAATTATGGCATGTTCTTATACCACTTCAAATAATAGGTCTTTGCTTAGTTTTAGCATTTGCATTTTTTATGGGAGTAGTAGAAAAGAAACGCGGGGCAGGATTAAATCCTACAGGTAAAGCGGCAGAGCTTGATGAGGATACATCGTTTATTAAAAAGACTGATTCAAAAGAAGCAGAAAGCTTAAAACGGCCTAAATTGTTATGGTTTAATGCATTGCTTACAGCTGGCGTAATAGGATTATTGTGTTTCACAAAAATTCAATTATATGCAGCCTTTATGATAGGTTTAGCAATAGCGCTTATGGTTAATTTCCCCGATGCAAAAATGCAGGCGCAAAGAATAAAAGCCCATGCTGATGCGGCCTTGTCGGTTCCAATGATATTATTGGCATCTGGGGTATTTCTTGGGGTTTTAAGCGGCACAAAAATGATGGAAGCTATGGCACAGGTAATGATAACGATTATTCCTAATGTATTAGGACCATATTTACATCTGATAATGGGATTTTTTGCAGTGCCATTTGGTATGATGCTGGGAACAGATTCTTATTTCTTTGGATTAATGCCACTGGCTATAGGAGTTGGCAAGCAGTATGGAATAGATCCAATGAATATGGCCCATGCAATGCTGGTAGGTAAAAACTTTGGTGTATTAGTGACACCACATGCAGCGACTACATTTTTGGCATGTGGCTTAGCTGGAATAGAGCTTAAGGATTTGTTAAAGTTCTGTACACCGTATTTGTGGGTATTATCATGGATTTCTTTAATAATAGCAATTTTATTAGGGATTATTATTATATAAAAAGAATAAAAGTGTAATTTTAAAAGGCTATCGGATTTTTATTAAAATCTGATAGCCTCTAATAATAAAGAGTGGTTGAATAATAGTAAAATATTTATTCGTTATAATTTCATGATGATATTATTGTTTAGTGATGAAAAACATTTATAAACTTTTCAATCAGTTAAGTATTAGTCTTGATATTTACAATAAATAAATTATAATTATTTATTTTTTTTATAGAGTGTGATTATAAATTTATATTTTCATTATAAATTTTAGCGAATTATAATAAAAGTATAAAGAAAAAAGGAGCGTTCAAAATGCAACTAAATAAAGATTGTATTTTAAAAAATACTGCAACAGCAGGTTTTGAAGAAAAAAATGATATTTTAATTACTGTAGAAGCATCAAACAATGATGATATCACAGTTGATTTAACTTCGTCGGTATTACGGCAATATGGCCGTCATATGAAAGAATTAATAACAGCAACCGTGAAAGAGGCTGGTTTTACAGGTATAAAAGTTACAGCAATAGATAAAGGAGCATGGGATTATACAATAAAAGCCCGTGTTCTTGCAGCACTTGAAAGGGGCATGAAATAATGAAAGATGCTAAAACAAGATTGCGCCGTACAATGATGTTTGTACCAGGGAATAGTCCCAAGATGATAAATTCTGCTGATATCTATGGTGCAGATAGTTTAATGTTTGACATAGAAGATTCAATTGCCATAACAGAAAAAGATACAGCTCGCTTGTTAGTCGCAAATGCGTTAAAAACATTAAAATTCCACTCCGAAACGGTTGTTAGAATAAACCATCCGACCCAAACGCCTTTTGGAATGGATGATTTAAAAGTGATTTTACCAGCAAAACCTAATCTCATTCGTCTGCCGAAAGTAGAAGATATTTCTGAAGTAGAACTTGTGGCTGCTGAAATTGAAAAAGTTGAAAAAGAAAACGGCTGGGCAGAAGGCACTATAAATATAATTGGTGCTATCGAAAGTGTAAAGGGATTATATAATGTTCGGGAAATATGTAAACATCCACGTATGGCTGCGATTGCTTTAGGCGCAGAAGATTTCATTGCTAATTTAAAAACACAGAGAACAAAATACGGTATTGAATTATATTATGCTCGTTCCCAGATTCTTATGGCAGCACGTGATGCTGAAATACAATGCATGGATACAGTCTTTTCTGATGTAAAGGATATGGAAGGTTTTGCTGCTGAAGTTACCAGAAGTAAGGATATGGGCTTTGATGGTAAATCGGTTATTCATCCTAAACAGATAGTTGAAGTTCATCGTATTTATACGCCTACAGATATACAAATTACTAAAGCGCTTAAAGTATTAGACGCCTATAAGGATTCTATTGAAAATCATAAGGGTGTACTGGCTGTTGATGGTAAAATGATCGATGGCCCAATCGTAGTAAGAGCGCAGCGTATTGTTGACCAGGCGAAAGCTGCCGGCGTAAATGTTGAAGAAAAGAGGGAACAGGCATGATAAATGCAGCAGGGCGTGATATTCCCGAACAGATAAAAGGGATAAAAGATATAAAATTATATAAAGGTGAATTTGCTTATACACCATCCACAGTAAAAGCTGGTAAAAAAATACGTGTAGGCATACCACATACTGATAAGATATTAGAAAATATTGATGCTTCGATCGAAAAAATTGGCTTAAAGGATGGTCAGACAATATCTTTTCATCATCATTTAAGAAATGGTGATTATGTAATGAAGATGGTAGTAGAACGTATTGCTGCCAAGGGAATTAAAGATATTACGATAGCATCAAGTTCGCTTAGTCCCTGTCATGATTTTCTTATAAATTATATTGAAAACGGAACAGTAACAGCTTTGGAATCAAGCGGATTACGTGGAGAACTTGGAAAATATCTGACCAAAAATCCACAGGCTTTAAAGAAACCAGTAATAATTCGTTCCCATGGCGGCAGAGCGCGTGCTATTGAAGCGGGTGAACTGCATATTGATGCAGCATTTATGGCAGTGCCGGCTTGTGACCATTTAGGCAATGCTACAGGGCGTAAAGGTAAGTCGGCATTTGGTTCAATGGGCTACGCTATGATTGATTCAGCTTATGCTGATAATGTTGTATTAATTACCGATAATCTTATGGAAGATCCTGTCTATCCGTATAGTATTCCGCAAACTGATGTTGATTATATAGTAAAAGTGGATGAAATTGGCGATCCGGCAGGTATTGCATCAGGCGCTATAAGAATGACAAAAAGTCCTACCCAGTTGCTTTTAGCTAAATATGCTGCTGAAATTATGGAACAGACCGGTGTATTAAAAGAAGGCTTTTCCATGCAGATGGGCAGCGGTGGTGCATCATTGGCAGTTGCTAAATTTATCAGAGAAAAAATGGAAAAGCAGCAGATAACAGGCAGTTTTGGTATTGGCGGCATAACCGGTATTTTTGCTGATATGCTAAAAGATGGGTTATTTAAAGCAGCTTATGATACACAAACTTTTGATACCGCAGCTATTGAATCTATAAAAGAAAATCCTAATCATATTGAAATATCAGCATCATTTTATGCTAATCCTTGGAATGCTGGTCCGATTGTAAATAATCTTGATACAGTAATTTTAAGTGCAACTGAAGTTGATTTGGATTTTAATGTCAATGCGATTACTGATTCGAATGGTATATGTATGGGCGCTTCGGGCGGTCATAGTGATACGGCAGCCGGAGCAGCACTTACACTTATTGTGGTGCCTCTAGTACGCGGCAGACTGCCGATGATACGTGATCATGTGCAAAATGTGGTAACACCTGGAGACAGTGTTGATGTTATTATTACCGACCGTGGTATAGCAATCAATCCTAAACGTAAGGATCTCGTGGAAAAGCTGCAAGGCAGCAGCCTACCAATTTGTACAATTGAAGAATTGCAGAAAATAGCTTATGAATTTGTCGGTAAGCCGGAAGAAGTAGAGCTTAGCAGTGATGATAAAGATATTGTAGCGGTTATTGAATATCGTGATGGTAGTATTATTGATGTAATACGTAAACCAATACTTGATTGACAGTAGTTTTGTTAAGGGACACCTGTATATAGGGTGTTCCTTATTTTTTTCGGAAGGTAATTTGTAAATTATATGTTATAATGTAAATAATCACAGCAAATTATTTGAAGGTAGTGAAGCTTATGGAAGATCGCGATTGGCGTATTATACAAAAATTATATTCTGAAAAAAATATAACTAAAGCCGCCCAGGCCTTATATATGTCACAACCGGCACTTACATCACGCTTAAAACATATTGAAAGAGAATTTGATGTTTGCATTGTACATAGAAGTACTAAAGGAATTAAGTTTACTCCAGAGGGAGAATATCTGGTAAAAAAAGCCGAAGAAGTACTTGATAAATTAAATCATATTAAAAATGAAGTTCAGTATCTTATGGAAGAAAATGCTGGTACTTTGGAGATTGGTGCTTCTAATTATTTGACGATGTATATATTGCCGCGGTTGTTGGAAGTATTTAAGCAAAAATACCCGGCAATAAAATATAGTGTATTGACGACCTGGAGTAAGAATGTATTTAGCCTTATTTATAATGAAAAAATACAGGTGGGGTTTACTAGTATTGATTATGGCGGGTCAAAGCATAAGCTGCTGTTGTATGAAGAACCTATATATATGGTATATCGTGATGAGTTTGCTATCGAGAATTTGCCGTCATTACCGAGGATAGAATATGAAAGTGATTATTTGCTAAAATCACAGCTTGATAAATGGTGGCGGGAAAATTTTAAGGAACCGCCGCAGGTAAGTATGCATGTATCAAATTTAGAAAACTGCAAACGCATGGTTATACACGGCTTGGGCTATGCACCATTGCCGGCACGTATAATTAAAGACTATAGTGATGTCCATAAGCTACAGCTTAAAAATCCTGATGGGGAACCTATTACCCGCAAAACATGGATGCTGTATAATGATTTGGTTAAAGAAATGCCAATAGTAAAATTGTTTGTTGATTTTGTTAAAGAATATAAATTCAATGAGTATATGTAAAAATATGCTAATAAATAAGAAAAACCGACTTATTCTGTGAGAGAAAAGTCGGTTTTCTTGTTTATTGGTCAATGACCAGAACGTTTTTTTATGATATAGCCAATCGAAAGCAATATTATCCAAACAGGTAATATCACAACGGCTAGATGCATACTGGGAATCTGTGTCATCATGCCGATTACAAATATGAAAAAGGCTATGCATATATAATTATCATATGGATAAAAGAATGTTTTGAAAGAAGTTTTTTCGCCTAATTTATTTTTTTTACGGCGGAAATTGTAGTGAACTAAAACTATGGTAAACCAGCTGATTACAATGGCAATAATAACAACAGCCATCAAATAGATAAAGACCTTTTGTGGAAATAAATAAGTTAAAACAACAGCAATTAAGGTAATAAAAGAGGATAAAAGTGTTGGCAAGGCAGGAACACCAGAGCGGGTCAGATTGCCAAAAACCTTAGGCGCATTATTTTGTTTAGCCAGACTGTAGAGCATACGGGAAGTGCTGTACATGGCACTATTATATACGGAAATTGCTGCCGTGAGTACGACAAGATTTAAAATATTAGCAGCTGCTGGTATGCCCATTTTAGCGAATATTTCTACGAATGGACTGCCTGATAAACCAACCTGATTCCAAGGATAGATTACCATTAATATAAACCAAGCACCAATATAAAATAGTAGTATACGCCATATTACATCATTGATAGCTTTGGGGATAGTTGTTTTGGGATTTTCTGCTTCACCGGCAGTAATACCGACTAGCTCAATACCACCAAAGGAAAACATTACAATGACCAAAGAGATGGCCAAGCCCCAAAGACCATGCGGCATATAACCGCCATGTGCCCAAAGATTGCTAAAGTTTTGCGGGAAAGGACCAAGCTGAGTAAAGATGATTATTGCGCCAAATACCATCATAGCGATGATAGCAGCAATTTTTATGATGGTCATGCCAAATTCAACTTCACCATAGGAACGGACGTTAACAAGATTTACAATTGTTATAATTATTATACAAATTAATGCTGAGATCCATTGGGGAAAGTCGGGCAGCCAAAAATTCACATAAATACCGACTGCGGCAAGTTCGGACATACTGACTAAGATATAACAAAACCAGTAATTCCAGCCGGAAATAAATCCCCAGAATTCACCGCAGTATTTATTGGCAAAATAGCTGAAAGAACCAGCAATAGGTTCATCAACGACCATTTCACCCAGCATGCGCATAACAAAGAATATGATAATACCGCCAAGTACATAGGCGAGTGATAAAGATGGTCCTGCTGCCTGCAGGGCAGGTGCTGATCCGTAAAAAAGACCTGTTCCGATAGAGCCGCCAAGTGCAATCATCTGCAAATGACGATTTTTTAAACCGCGTTTCATTTTTGTTTCATTTTTGTTCAAGTTGCTGTCTCCTCGTATATGACATTAAAAAATCCGCATTTATCATATTAGAAAAAAACAATATGACAAATACGGATTGAAATATCAATAAGATTTTTTATAAATCTATTTTTCGCCAATAAGGCGTACTTCAGGATAAAGCTTTACACCGTGTTTTTCATAAACTTTTTCCTGTACTTTATGAATTAAATCCAGTACATTTTGGGCAGTAGCATGGCCAGTGTTAACAACAAAACCGGCATGTTTTGTTGAAACCTGGGCATCGCCTACGGATAATCCTTTGAGACCGGTCTGTTCAATTAAGGTACCAGCATAATAGCCCGGCGGCCTTTTAAAGGTAGAACCAGCACTGGGCATTTCCAAAGGCTGTTTGCTTTCACGGCGTTTAGTTAAATCATCCATTATAGCTAAAATATCAGATTTAGCGCCTTTATGCAAAGTTAATTCTATTTCACAGATGGTATTGGCATTATGTTGAAAAATACTTTGCCGATAGCCAAAATCTAATTTGTCATCGCTGTATTTAATGATATCACCAGCAGCGGATACTGCTGTTACTGATTTTACAACGGTTTTTATATCACCATTGTAAGCACCGGCATTCATATAAACGGCACCGCCAATACTGCCGGGAATACCAACAGCAAACTCAAGACCCGTAAGGGATTTGTCGGCAGCAAAATGCGATAAATCTGCCAGTAATGCACCACAACCAGCAATAATAGAGTCATTATTATCGTTAATATAAGACATTTGCTCAGCAAACTTTATAACAATGCCGCGAATACCTTTGTCTAAGACTAAAATATTAGAGCCGTTGCCAATTATGGTATAAGGGACATTATAAGCTTTTATGGTATTGAGAATGGCCTTTACTTCACTGACTGATGCAGGAAATACAAGACAATCGGCAGGACCGCCTATTTTGAAGGTCGTCTGTTCAGACATAGGTGCATTAAGCAATAATCTATCATCTGGTAAAATAGTTTGTAATTTTTTTATACAATCATTAAGAATAGACATGTGATTCATTCCTTACATTTATAGGTCTATATCATCAAGATAATTACTGTTTTGTTTAAGGCCGATAAATGATTGCTGCCGTAATGCTTCATAAACAACAATAGATACAGAATTAGAAAGATTGAGCGAACGCGCTTCATTTATCATAGGAATACGAACGCAGTTATCAATATTGGCTTTGAGAAGAGCTTCGGGAATACCGGCATCCTCACGACCAAATACAAGCATGTCATCATCACCATAAGTGATTTCAGTATACGTATGTGGAGCCTTAGTAGATAGATAATGATATTTTGCAGTGGGATACTTTGCTAATACATCATCAAAATTTTTATGGTAATGAATTTTGAGTAAGTGCCAGTAATCAAGACCGGCACGTTTTAAGTGTTTGTCATCAGTAGAAAAGCCAAGCGGTTCTACCAAATGCAGTTCACAGCCGGTAGCTGCGCAAAGGCGGGCGATATTACCGGTGTTGGGTGGTATTTGTGGTTCAATAAGAACAATATGCAATGTGATTACCTGCCTTATAGTAGTACTTTATGAGAAAGGTTTACGCGACCTTGTTTGTCGATTTCAGTTACTTTTACTTCAAGTTCATCACCAATATTTACAACGTCTTCAACTTTATTGACACGTTCTTTGGCAAGTTGGGAAATATGGCAGAGTCCTTCTTTGCCTGGCAGAATTTCAACAAAAGCACCAAAGTTCATGATGCGTTTAACTTTACCTGTATATACTGTACCTACTTCAACATCGCGGGTAAGGTCATTGATGATAGCAATAGCTTTTTGAGCAGGTTCCTGACCAACAGCAGTTATGCGGACAGTACCATCATCTTCAATATCAATTTGTACACCGGTATCTTCAATGATTTTTTTGATTACTTTACCGCCAGGTCCAATTACGTCGCGGATTTTATCTACAGAAATCTTGATAGTAGTAACAGCTGGAGCATATGGTGATAATTTTTCTGATGGTTTGTCGATAACTTCCATCATTTTAGCAAGAATATGGGCACGACCGCGTTTGGCCTGTTCTAAAGCGGTTGCAAGAATTTCACGGGTTATGCCTTTTAATTTAATATCCATTTGGATAGCGGTAATGCCATCGGCAGTACCAGTTACTTTGAAGTCCATATCGCCTAAAGCATCTTCCATGCCTTGAATATCAGTTAAAACGGTAAAAGCATCACCGTCTTTAACAAGACCCATAGCAACACCAGATACAGGCTTTTTAATAGGAACGCCGGCATTCATAAGGGCAAGCGTGCTGCCGCAGGTGCTGGCCATGGAACTGGAGCCATTGGATTCCAAGATTTCGGATACAAGACGGATGGTATATGGGAATTCGTCAGCTGATGGAATGACAGGTACAAGTGCACGTTCAGCCAAAGCACCATGACCAATTTCGCGGCGTCCAGGGCTTCTCATAGGACGAGCTTCACCAACACTGTAGCCAGGGAAGTTATAATGATGGATATAGCGCTTGGAAGTTTGCAGACCAAGACCGTCGATGATTTGTTCGTCACCAAGTGGTCCAAGGGTAGCAACAGTAAGAGCCTGAGTTTGTCCACGAGTGAACAGCCCCGAGCCATGAGCACGTGGCAATAAGCCTACTTCGCAGCTTACAGGACGTACTTCATCTACGGCACGACCATCAGGACGTATTTTTTCGTGGGTAATCATTTTACGCACGATTTCTTTTACTAATTTATGCAAGACACTGTTGATTTCCATGGTGGATTCAGGATATTCTTCTAAGAAATGTTCCATGGCTTCAGCTTTAACTTCGGAGATATGTTCATCACGACGAAGCTTATCTTCATCACGAACAGCAGCATTGAGTTTGTCATAAGAATATTCACGGATTTTTTCCACAAGCTCTTCAGCTGGCTGGAATAATGTTACATCGCGTTTTTCTTTGCCGCATTCTTTGACCATGTTTTCTTGGAATTCAACGATTTTTTTGATTTCCTGATGACCGAACATGATAGCATCGAGAATAACTTCTTCTGGCAATTCATTGGCACCGGCTTCAACCATCATAACGGCATCACGTGAACCGGCAATAGTGAGATTGAGCTCAGATTTTTCACGTTGTTCTACGGTAGGATTAACAATTAATTCGCCGTCAATACGACCAATATGAACGCCAGCAATAGGTCCCTGGAAAGGAATATCGGAAATAGAAAGAGCAGCAGAAGCCCCAATCATACCAGCAATTTCTGGTGGGTTGTCCTGTTCTACTGATAATACAGTGGCAACGATTTGAACATCGTTTCTAAAACCGTCCGGGAAAAGCGGACGGATAGGTCTGTCGATAAGACGGCTGAATAAGATACCTGATTCAGCGGGACGACCTTCGCGTTTTATAAAACCGCCAGGAATTTTTCCGGCAGCATACATTTTTTCTTCATAATCTACAGTCAAAGGGAAAAAGTCAATTCCCTGACGTGGTTCAGCTGATGCAGTAGCTGTTACTAAAACAACGGTATCACCGTAGCGTACAAGGGCAGCACCATTAGCCTGTTTGGCCATTTTACCTGTTTCAATAACGAACTTACGACCGCCTAGGGTAGTTTCAAAACTGTGCATAATTTACCTCCTAAAATTTTGCAGCAAATGTGCACAGTAAACAGTGAAATATTTATTTAATAAAAAAATACCAAATAAACATTTCACTATCCACTGGACACGCTGCTTCTTTATTTTTTTAAAATAAGAGGCGGGAGATGTCTATTATACAAATAGACAACAGCCCGCCCGCTGATAATCGCTAATGTCGGATCGTATAACAAAAATTTATTTTGTTAAAATTAAATAGTGTTATGTTTTATCGAATTATCTTTTGTTAGCTTTACCGATGTTTAATTTTTTCATGATTTCACGATAACGTTCGATATCTTTATCACGTAAATAACCAAGAAGTCTGCGACGATGACCAACCATTTTTAATAAACCGCGACGGGAATGGAAGTCTTTTTTGTTAGCTTTTAAATGTTCAGTCAAATAAACGATACGAGCTGTTAAAAGCGCAATCTGTACTTCTGGTGATCCAGTGTCACCTTCATGGGTAGCGTTGTCTTGGATAATCTGTAATTTCTGTTCTTGTGTAAGCATTGTGAATCCTCCTAAAAAATTTGTATCTTTTAACCAGGCAGCCGTTGGAGTAATCGGAAACCGAGTCAAAGATTATATTATTTTGTACGTTAAAAAATATATCATAAAATAAGGCTGCTGTAAATAAGAATCTATTAAATATCCCAATTTGTTAAGGTTAGGGAAGGCGTAGCCTTATCAATTTCCAGCAATATCCAGGAAGTGTTTTCGTGTGTTGCACTCATGGCAGCATCAAGCAGTTCTTGGTTTTCTTTTGGTATTTCCAAGTAAGAGAGAGCTTTTTTCATAAAATCAATAGCTTGGTCCTTTTTGAAATTAGCACCAGCCAGCTGGGCAAAGAAGCGATAACCATAGTATAAATAGCTTATATGCTTAACAGGAAGCTCACCATACGCAGCTATTTTGTCATTTACTTCATCATAGGCGGTATCAGTTTTATGAATACGGGTTAGAAGATTCCAACGGTCGGCCCAAAGTTCACCGCGTAATATGTATTTATATAGGAAGTCATGATCTTCAGCCAGCTCAATAGCTAGATTTATATAATGAAGAGCATCCTCAAAATTTTCATTGTCACGTAAGGTTATACTCAAATGCTGCAGGGCATAAACTTTTTCTTCTATATCTTCAGAACTATTTTCATTGACATCAACTTCAACAATAGAGCGGAATAATTCGATTGCTTCGTCTTGTTTATCAAATTCCGGCAGTACCAGAAAATGTGCTAAACGAGCTCTGACATGCCAGTCGTCGTAGCCTTTGGCAAATAAAGAAAGCGGTGGTTTGCTCTTGGAATCCATAACAAGGTGTGTTAAAGCATGAAATTCACTGTTATTCATAAAAATCTCCTTTTAGAACATATTGTAAATTAAACTAAAAATATTATAACATATAGTAACTAAATATTAATACTTTTATCTGAGTGGGAAATGAGACTGGTGATTTTTTATTCAAAATAATAAATTTTTATCGGAAATATAAGTTGTACTAATTGCAAAATAAAGGCATACGTTGTAAAATAAAATAGTTGATTTCTATTTAGATAAGGTTGTGAATGAAATGCTGATGGTGTTTTTAGGAGCGGCTTTAATCGTAGTGGTCATAAGTGTTTTTTTTATATACAAAATAGTAACTTTTTTTAAAGTGGAAATAAAGTTAAAAGCAATTGTATTATCTGCGCTATTAGCATTTACATTGTGCTTTATGATTTGGCCGTTAGCGGGGTATCAGACAATTTATTATAATTATCTGATAATAGGAATAGTGTTAATAGGAACGACTATTTCCGTGTTATATAATAGAAGGCTGTTAACAAAGCCAAATAAACATCAACTGTCATCTATAGAGGATGTTGTTTTAGTAAATGATGTGGAATGTGTTGATACTTCACAAAAAACGATTGCTGAAAATTTATTTTATAAAACTAAGCTGGAAAAGAAAAAACAAGAACAGACAGCTATAAAAGCAAAAACAGCCGAAAATAATGTGTTAGCTGCGAGTAAACAAGTTGCTGTAATTAATGATTTAGCTGAAGCTGGCGAGGGTAAATCACGATATCAGCTTGAAAAATTGCAAACACTAAAAAATTCTGACAATAATTATCAAATGACTAAAAATTGTTTAACGGAACAGCAGAAAGATAAGATTTTGTCGTATTATGGCTCCAATAAAAAAAATCTTGTATCGAAGATAAATGATATAGCTTGTTCTAAAAATGCAGAAATATCATTGTCATCCTTGAATCTGTTGAAGATTGAAAAAGAAAAAATCGTTGCCTTCGTTGCTAAGGCAGAGTCAATTGATGAAATTATCAATTGTGTTTATGAACAGAACTCTAAAAAAAATTTTGGACGTTCGTTATGGCTGCTGCAAAATGCTTTAGCTAAGCATTATAATAGCGAATATGCGCCGTTTATTTGTATCGAGGTCAGTAATATTTATAAAAAATTTGGAGCATATAAACAGGCCATAAATATATTGAGAAGAGCATGCTCTTTACCAGTGCTTCTTAATAATGAGCATATAAAGGAAAATTTTGTTGCCCAAATAAATTTTTTACAGCAGTTACAAAAGCTATTAGCCAATTATCATATGGAGTCAATGTCCTTTGACGAAATACCTGAGGAATATCTCAAACAGGCACAAGAAAATCTATATTATAATTGATATTAATTTATTTTATATTGAGATAGGGGGATTTATTTTATGAAAAAGAATGAACAGTTTTTAGCGCTGCCCATTATTAGCATAACAGAAGGACGTGAATTAGGTGTAAGCAAGTCTTTATTGATAGACGCTGAAAATGGCAAGGTAGCAGCTATTATTATTGAAGATGAAGATTGGTATCGCGGTGTAAAATTATTGCCATATGAATCAGTAGTTGCTATTGGTGATGATGCAGTGACTATAACCAGCAGTGAAGATATACTTAACCTAGAAGATGCAACTGATTTTGAGACCTTTTTAGACCAAAACATTCGCGTAATTGGAACAAAAGCAATTACTAAAGGCGGGACAATTCAAGGCGTGGTATCTAATCTGTTTATAGATGATGATGGCAGTATCGCCAAAGTTGTTTTAAATGCGCAGGATGGCCAGGAAAAAGAAGTTGATTCGGAAAATATATCAATTTTTGGTAAGGAAGTTACTATTATTGAAAGTGATGTTCCTGCCAAAAAAAATAATGCCGAAGTAGAAACATCGGAAAAAAAAACTAAAGAAAAGCCTGTAGAAACGGTAATTGAAGCAAAAGTACCGGAAAAAGCAGCTGATATGCCAACTGAACCAGCAAAACAGGAACAGCCGGCAGTGAAAAAAACTGAGGAGCAAGTTAAGGCTCCGGAAGTTGAAAAAAAACCGGTAGAAGAAGTTAAACCGGCAGATAAAAAAGCTGAAGAAGCAAAGCCTGCACCTAAAGAAGAAATAAAAAAAGCAGCTGAGGCTGCAACAGAACATGCCAATTCGGCACCAGTCGGGCAAGAAACACCATCGGTAACTACAAGCTCAGCCGAAGACAGACATCGCCGTTTTCTTTTAGGTAAGAAAGCGACACGTCGTATAGCTACTGATAATGGTATTGTTATAGCAGAAGAAGGGGCAGATATAACTGAGGAAGTTTTGCAAAAAGCTAAATTAGCCAATAAGTTTATTGAGCTGTCCATGAATGTAAAATAAATATTTAGTTATAAGGAGCTCCTGTAATTACAGGGGCTCCTTGTAGTTTATAAAATAATTTGTTTGCTGTAATATTAAAAGATAGTGTAAAAATATGTAACAATAGTTATAATGTTGTTGGAAGATAATATTAGCTGTTTTCAGCTGGAGGGATTTTTTGGGCAAATCGTATGCATTTATATTTAAAATACTTATATTATTAGTGGTAGTTGTTTTTGTCATGGGAGCTTCTTCGGTACTAGCGATAAAAAACTTACCGGGAATAGCTAATGGTGTTTATTCAGAAAAAATAAGTTTAGCAGGAATGGATGAAAAAACAGCGCAGAAAACTTTGAATGATTTTTTTGCTGGTAAGACATCTGGTGATATTATCGATTTTCATTATGATAATAAAATACAAAAAATGAAAAAAAGGGATATAGATTTA
The DNA here is from genome assembly GCF_014201835.1 of Pectinatus brassicae. Classification (GTDB taxonomy): domain Bacteria; phylum Bacillota; class Negativicutes; order Selenomonadales; family Selenomonadaceae; genus Pectinatus; species Pectinatus brassicae. The sequence continues at coordinate 52,215 of NZ_JACHFH010000013.1, forward strand.
GACTGTGATAGTAAAGATACTGTAATCCAGGCCAAAAAAATAGGTGCCAGTGGTAATTTTATTAAAGACAGTTTTGAAGAACTTGTGTGCAGTTATTATGGAAAATCTATTCCATTGAAAATAAAATACAATAAAGAAAAATTAAATAATATAATTGAAAATTTGGCAAAAAAACTGGAGCAAAAACCAGTTAATGCATATTGCTATTTGGATAAGGGACAGATAAAAATAATGGCGGGTAAAGATGGCCGGGAAGTTGATAAAAAACAGCTGTTGGAAATATCCCAAAAGGCTTTAGCTGATCTTCAATATCCAACACAAATTAACATTCCGCTTAAAATTACTAAGCCGGCAATTGGCGAAGAGCAATTACAAAATATTGATACACTGCTAGCTTCATATACCAGTTATTTTAATACCGGAGCTGTTAATCGCAGCCGCAATATTGCTGTAGCTGCACGAAATCTGTCGGGGACATTGGTAAAACCGGGGGAGGTGTTTTCATTTAATGACACAGTGGGACCACGTTTGTTGGCAGCTGGGTATAAAGAAGCACCTGTTATAATCAATGGCAAATTGGTGCCGGGGATTGGTGGCGGTGTTTGCCAGGTGAGCTCAACCTTATATAATGCAATCTTGCTGGCAGGTCTTACACCAGTGTCACGCACAGCACATTATTTTCCAGTAGGCTATATGCCGCGGGCCCTTGATGCTACAGTTGCTTATGGTATCATAGATTTTAAATTTAGAAATAATTTAACTAAGCCAATATATGTTTATGCACAGGTGGACGGTTCAGCAGTGACTGTAGAGATTTTTGGCAGTAAGCAGGATAAGAGTAAATTTGATATAGCCTTGCAGGGGATTGTAAATAGGGATGGTTCAGCTTCGGCATATCGTTTGTTTAAAAACAACGGACGAGTAATTAAACGTGAGTTTTTGCACACAGATGTTGTGAATTAATATTATTAAGGATATAGTTTATTTAAATAACTATTTGTTTAAAATTTTGGAGGAGTTTTGATGGAAAAAAGACGAGATTGGAGAATCGTCTTAGCAGTTTTAACCTGCAGCGTAGTTTTGATGTCAGCCAGTTATACAATGCTGATTCCTTTTCTGCCGCTTTATTTAATAACAGAGCTGGGTGTGGATAAAGCAGATGTTAATATGTGGAATGGGGCTATTTTTTCAATAACATTTTTAATAGGTGCGGTGATGGCACCTATATGGGGGAAGATAGCCGATAAAAAAGGACGCAAAATGATGGCGGTGCGTGCCAGCATAGGATTATCTGTTACTTATTTTCTGGGCGGAATAGTTACTTCACCGGAGCAGCTGTTTATGGTGCGAATATTGCAAGGATTTGCTGCCGGCCTATGGTCATCTGAATTAGCAATTGTCGCTGGTTCGGTGCCTATGGAAAAACTAGGTTTTAGTCTGGGCATCATGGAAGCAGGATTAACCAGCGGTGGGGTAATCGGACCATTGCTGGGCGGTGTATTAGCACATGTTTTTGGTATGCGGGCATCATTTATGATTGCAGGGTGTGCCTTATTCACCATATCCTTGATAACAATATTTTTTGTCCCTGAACCATTGCGAAATAAGGACGATGGCAAAATTCGCGTGCGACAAAAAGATTTGTTACGTCAACCAATAATTCGCCGTATGCTGCTATTGGCGATATTTGTTCAGATGGTCATTTTGATATTGCAGCCGATAATTACCTTATATGTAGCACATTTGCGTGGTTCGATGGAAAATATTGTGCTCATTGCCGGTGTCGTTTTTTCGTTGGGCGGAATAGCTGCATCAATCGCCGCACCATTTTGGGGGCGCATGGGACAGAAAAAATCCTTTGGCAAAATGATGTATATGGCTATGGCTGGAGCAGGTATAGCCATGTTGATACAATCACTGCCTAATACACTTATTTTATTTGCCATGATGCAGTTTGTCTGCGGTCTGTTCTTTGCTGGAATAAACCCATCTATTTGTGCTGTTCTGGCAAATAATACGCAAAGCTCAGCGCAGGGAAGTGTCTTTGGTATGTTGTTTTCAGCGCAGCAAATTGGTTCTATGGCTGGACCATTATTAGGTGGTGTAATAGGAACCTATTGGGGACTTAAAGAAGTATTTGTTGTGGCCGGATTTATTATGCTTTCAGCAAGTATATTTGTAAAAACTACGCGTCATAAAGCCTATTAAAGCTGCTATCAATATTGTATAATGTAAGTATTGTGTTTGATTAAAAACAAAAAAAATGGTAATATTAAATGTATGTATATAATATAGAAGGATGATGTTATGAGTTTTGATGAGAATAAAAATGATGAACTTGATTTAACTGATATAAAAATTAATCATGAAGTAATGAGTAATGATGTGACATCAGTAAAAACAGAATATGGTGCTAGTCAGATCCAAGTCTTAGAAGGATTGGAAGCAGTAAGAAAAAGACCTGGGATGTATATTGGTGATCAGTCTTCTCATGGATTGCATCATCTGGTATCGGAAGTTGTAGATAATAGTATTGATGAAGCTTTAGCAGGCTATTGTACCCATATTGAGGTTTCTATCAATGAAGATAATAGTATAACTGTTGTCGATAATGGTCGCGGTATACCTGTTGATATGCATCAAAGCGGTAAACCAGCGGTTGAAGTTGTGCTGACCGTATTACATGCCGGTGGTAAATTCGGCGGCGATGGTTATAAAGTTTCCGGCGGCCTGCATGGTGTAGGTGTTTCTGTAGTTAATGCACTTAGCTGTGAAATGGATGTTGAGGTTAAACGTGGCGGCAAGATATATCGTATATCTTTTGCTAATGGCATAACCAAGGAACCTTTACGTGAAATCGGCACATGCACTGAAACAGGAACTACGGTGCACTTTAAGCCTGATGCTACGATTTTTACCGAAACAGTATATGATTTTGATATTTTAAAACAGCGTTTGCGTGAACTGGCATTTTTAAATGGTGGTATACATATTACCCTGACTGATAAACGCGGTGAAGAACGCAAGGAAATTTTTTATGATGAGGGCGGTATTGCTTCATTTGTAAAATATTTAAATCGTAACAAAGATGTCTTAAATGATACGCCTGTTTATTTTAATGGACAAAAAGATACAACAATAGTAGAAATTGCTTTGCAGTATTCGACCAGCTACACTGAAAATATATATGGCTATGTCAATAATATTCATACAGAAGAAGGCGGGACACATTTAGCTGGCTTTAAGAGTGCGCTTACCCGTGCGGCTAATGATTTTGCCCGTAAACAGGGAATAATAAAAGCTAACGATGCGGCCTTAAGCGGTGAAGATGTCCGCGAAGGTATTACCTGTATTATCAATTTAAAGGTAAAAGAACCGCAATTTGAAGGTCAGACTAAAACAAAATTAGGCAATTCTGAAGTACGTGGTATTGTTGATTCGGTTGTTAGTGAAGGTCTTAGCGAGTATTTTGAGGAAAATCCAGCGGTAACCAAAAAAATTATTGAAAAATCAATAATGGCTGCTCGTGCCCGTGAAGCTGCCCGCAAGGCGCGCGATTTGACCCGCCGTAAAAATGCTTTGGAAGTAAGCTCATTGCCAGGAAAATTGGCAGATTGCTCTATCAAGGATCCTATGCAGGCTGAAATTTATTTAGTCGAAGGTGATAGTGCTGGAGGGTCTGCTAAACAAGGCCGCGATCGTCGTTTCCAGGCGATTTTACCATTGCGTGGCAAAATATTAAACGTGGAAAAAGCCCGTCTCGATAAAATATTAAATAATGAAGAAATACGTACAATGATAACTGCCTTTGGCAGTGGTATTGGTGAGGAATTTGATATCAGTAAAAGTCGTTATGGTAAGATTATTATAATGACAGATGCTGATGTCGATGGTGCACATATCCGTACATTATTATTGACATTTTTCTATCGTTACATGAAACCGTTGATTGATCATGGACGCGTATTTATAGCGCAGCCGCCTTTGTATCAAATAAGAAAAGGGCGCCAGCACTGGTATACTTACAGTGATGAAGAATTGTCAAGAAAGCTCGATGAAGTAGGTCGCGATGGTATAGTTATACAGCGTTATAAGGGTTTGGGTGAAATGAATCCAGAACAGCTTTGGGAAACGACAATGGATCCAGAAGGTCGTACTGTATTACGGGTTGATTTAACACAAGCAGAAGAAGCAGATAGTATTTTCTCAGTATTGATGGGCGATAAGGTTGAGCCTCGCCGCCGCTTTATTGAAGAACATGCTAATTTAGTACGTAATTTAGATATTTGACAAAGAAGTCTTATGTTAGTTGTTTTAGCATAAGACTTTTTTATCTACATAGAATAAAATAAATCGGGGGTTCAAAATGGAATTCATAAAACAACCAATGGCTATTGAAAATCGCAGCATGGAAATTATAGCACCGTACCTGGAAAAATTTTCCTTAAATGAGGAAGAAGTAAAATTATATTCACGCATGATTCATGCCTCAGGTGATGTGGAATATGCCAATGTAATTAAAATAGATAAAAATGTAATTGATTCAATGAAAGCTGCTTTAAAAAAGGGCTGTAATATCTTTACTGATGTAGAAATGGTAAGAACCGGCATAAATAAACGTAAATTAGCTGCATTCGGCGGCGAAGTTTTTTGTAAGGTATCTGATCCGGCTATAATGGATATAGCTAAAGAAAAAGGTATTACCCGTTCTATGGCAGCAATGCGCAGTTTTGGCACAGACTTAAATGGTGCAATTATAGCGATAGGCAATGCTCCAACAGCATTGTTTGAAGTTTTGCGGATGATGGAAGAGGAAGATATCAGACCAGCAGCAATTGTAGGAACACCGGTGGGATTTGTCGGTGCAGCCGAATCAAAGGCAGAGCTGGCAAAGCGATCCAAAGTCCCTTTTATAACAGTTGAAGGAACTAAGGGCGGCAGCCCCATTGCCGCTTCTTGTGTAAATGCTGTTATGTATATGATCGATAATAGCAGGTAAGGACGATGAAATACAATATACCGCGCATTGTCCTAGCGGCACCGCAGAGCAGCTCAGGTAAGACCACAATAGTTACGGGGATTTTACGAGCATTGCGAAATAAAAAAATGCAGGTGCAGCCTTATAAAATAGGTCCTGATTATATTGACCCATCTTATCATGCACTAGCAGCTGGACGAGCAGGACATAATCTTGATACATGGCTGGTAGCTGAGGAAAAAATAGACGAGCTGTTTATCAAGACGAGTCATACTGCCGATATTTCAATAATCGAAGGTGTTATGGGTCTATATGATGGCGGGAAAAATGGTATTAGTTCAACGGCACAGCTGGCCAAAAAATTGCAGGCACCGGTGATATTGGTAATTAATTGTCGTTCTATGGGCGATAGTGCTGCAGCTTTGGCCTTAGGTTTTAAAACATATGACAAGGATATTAATTTTGCCGGGGTTATTTTAAATTGTCTGGGTTCTGATACGCATGAGCAGATGATTCGTGAAGCTATGGAAAAAATATCTATTCCGGTATTAGGGGCAGTCAGGCGTGATAATGCTATGCAGATGCCTGAACGCCATTTAGGACTCACGCCAGCTGGCGAAAAAGATACTGAAGAAAAAATAAGTTATATTGCTGAAAAAATAGCACAGCAAATTGACCTGGCTGAATTATTGGCAGTGGCACAAACAGCATCGAGGCTGGAAATAGCCGCTGATATAGCAGCAGAAAAAATAGTTAAGACAGTTAAAATTGCCGTGGCTAGAGACAAGGCCTTTTCATTTTACTATGAAGCAAGTTTAGCTGTCTTAGAAAAATATGGTGCTGAAATAGAATTTTTTAGTCCGCTGGATGATGAAAACCTGCCTGAGTGTGATGCAATTATTTTAGGCGGTGGTTTTCCTGAGCTATTTGTAAATGAATTATCAGCTAATAAATTGATGCTGCAATCATTGCAAAGGGCAGCTGCAAACAATATGCCTATTTATGCTGAGTGCGGTGGTTTTATGTACCTTATGCAGGAAATAATTGATTTTGACGGCAAGGTATGGCCAATGGCAGGAATTATTCCGGCACGGGCAGTTATGCAGCAAAAACTACAGACAGTTGGTTATGTTACGGCAAAGGCACTAAAAGCAAATATATTGCTGGATACGGCTGAAAATATTCGTGGTCACGAATTTCATTTTTCAGTGCAGGAAGAGCCGGCTAACGATTTTCCCTGGGCATTTATTTTTACCAAAAACAGAAATAATGCCCAGTATAAAGCTGGTTATTGTTATAAAAATATTTTGGCTTCATATCTGCATATGCATTTTTTAGGTGCGCCTAAATCGGCTGAGCATTTTGTTAATAAGGCCAAAGAATATAAAAGAACTAAGTAATAAAATGACTTCGAAGTATGAAAAATATATTTCGGAGTTGTTTTGGTATAACGTATTTGCAGGCTTGTAGTTTATTAATAGCTGTGGTAAGCTTATTTTTAACAAATTTTACATTAGGAGAGATTTTAATGACTAAATATATAATGCTGCAGGGAACATCCTCACATGTAGGCAAAAGCATATTAACGACAGCCCTTTGCCGTATATTTTTTCAAGATGGTATAAATATTGCACCTTTTAAAGCTCAAAATATGGCTCTTAATTCATATGTAACTGAAGACGGCAAAGAGATGGGCAGAGCTCAAATTGCTCAGGCTGAAGCAGCTGGTCTTACGCCAAGAGTGGAAATGAATCCGGTATTATTAAAGCCTACAGGGAATTCATGTTCACAAGTTGTATTGATGGGGAAAGCAGTTGGCAATATGTCGGCAAAGGAATATCATCAGGGATATTCTTTAAAAGCATTTGATACTGTTAAGGAAGCTTTGGGGAAATTACAGAATGAGTTTGAAATGCTGGCAATTGAAGGTGCAGGCAGCCCGGCTGAAGTAAACTTAAAGGACAATGACATAGTCAATATGCGTATTGCTAAATATTTGCAGGCCCCAGTTCTTCTGATTGCCGATATTGACCGCGGCGGAGCGTTGGCATCCCTGGTAGGGACTTTGGAACTTTTAGACGATGAAGAAAAAGCATTGGTTAAAGGCTTAATAATAAATAAATTTCGTGGTGATATAAAACTGTTAGAACCGGCTTTGAAATTTTTAGAAGAAAAGACAGGCAAACCTGTATTAGGCGTAGTGCCCTACTTGGAAAATTTGGGGATTGATGATGAGGATTCAGTGTCACTTGATGATAAAAAAATGCTGGTAAATCCCAATGCTCCTTTAAAAATTGCTGTCATTCGCACGCCTAAAATATCGAATTTTACCGATTTTGATGCATTATCGCGTGAGGAAGACGTATGTATTTATTATGTTTCTTCAGCAGAGGAGTTGGGGGCACCGGATATTATAATTTTACCGGGTAGTAAAAATACTACGGAAGATTTATTGTATTTGCGCGAAAGCGGCATTGAAGATAAACTGCGTCTGGCTCATGCTGCCAATATTCCCATAATTGGTATTTGCGGCGGCTATCAGATGCTGGGAATTAAAATATGCGATCCGTACCATACAGAATCGAAATATGATGAAGTCGACGCATTGGGCTTCCTGCCAATGATAACCACTTTTGCCAAGGAAAAAGTGACTTCGCAGGTTAAGGCCCAGTCTATGGATTGGGAATTTCTTGGTGAAACACATAGTTTTACCGAACTTAATGGTTATGAAATACATATGGGCGTAACAGAATTCACCGAAAAAGTAAAACATCCATTTATTATAAATATCAGAAATGGTGAGGAAATAAATAAAATTGATGGAGCTTCTACTGCCGATGGATTGGTATTGGGGTCTTATATCCATGGTATTTTTGATAACGATGATTATAGACGGACATTGCTCAATATACTGCGTAATAAGAAAGGGTTGCCGCCTTTGGCACAGACTGAAAATTATGCAGCGCAAAAACAAGCAGCTTTTAATCGCTTAGCCCAAACTGTGCGCAATGCTTTAGATATGGATAAATTAAAAGAAATAATTGAACAGCAATAAAAAAACACGAGGCTGTTGAACGTTAAGAGAAACGTACAACAGCCTCGTGTTTTATATTTTAAAGCCGTCCCTTCAGGGAAGGTGGCACTGCAAAGCAGTGACGGAAGGGTTTCAATAATAACTTTTTGGGGGACTGAAACTTAAGGTAGCATGTAACAGTATGTTTGTCATTGTCATATAGAAAGTATTTTGCTAAAATTTATTCGTTATAAATGGAATTTCGTATTAAAGTATCAAGTGGATAAGTTTCCATTTTAAACCATTCAGCATTATTATCCCAAGATAAGACAAGATTTTCAGTCAATGCCAAAATATCACCATTATCAGAATAGCCTTGTAATATAGGCCAAGCTTCATCAGTGGCCAATTGTCGTACTTTCATATTAACACTGCTCCAGCTCATATTTTTAACCAGTGTGTCCATAGTGACGAAGGTAACATATCTTTCTTTATAGGGACCAATTAAATAAAAATCATGCGTAAGACCTTTTTCGTTTACCGAATTATCTTTTAATATCCAAAAAGTCATATTAGGGTCAGACGCTTTGAATTCGAAAATTTTTATAGTGCTGCCTGGTACAAAACTGAAATGCAAATTTTGCGATTCGCCATTTACTAATAGTTCACCACTAATTTTACCGCTGTAATCACTAGGCATATAAAAACGAAAACGTACATATCGTCCCCACTGTCCAGTGGTACGTATTCCCTTGACATCTCCCCATAAATCACTGGTATTAAATGAAGCAATTTGCTGTGAACTTATGATATGCATGGCTTCACAGGAAGATTGATATATATACAAAAAACTGTAAAAAAGTATAAGAAAAACTGACACCTTTTTCATAAAAAACCTCCTTAAAATGATGAGATAACAATTAAACAGTACCATAATAAATAAAGAATCGTCAAGATAACAATTTTATGCTTGACATTTTTTAAAAATACATATATAATATCTAAGTCAGCTCAAGTTGGGGTATCGCCAAGTTGGTAAGGCACGGGATTCTGAATCCCGCATGCGTTGGTTCGAGTCCAGCTACCCCAGCCAATTATTTCTAAAAAGAGTATTAAAAAATGCTTGACAGAAGTAAACGGCTTTGATATACTATCGTAGTCGGCTTAAGGCAGACATAATGGTTCACTAGCTCAGTTGGCAGAGCACCTGACTTTTAATCAGGGTGTCCCGAGTTCGAATCTCGGGTGAGCCACCATTTTGTAAGTAAAACCTTCTTCCCATTGAAGAAGGTTTTTTTTGTTTTTCAAAAAAGGAGCAGGTATTTTGAATTATTCGATACATGGAACATATGGAAAGGCAGCACCAGTTAGTAAAAATACATATAATGTGGCATTATTATCGATGGGACATTTATTAAATGATTTTTATTGCAATTTTTTGCCAATACTTATTCCACTATTAATAAGCAATATGGGACTGTCTTTATCATTAAGCGGGATATTAGTAATGGCAATGGCTTTTACCGCTAATGTAATGCAGCCTGTTTTTGGTTATTATATGGATAAGCATAATAGCAGTAAGTTGCTATTATTGGTAGTACCAATGGGAGCTTTTTTTATCTGCATGGTTAGTTTTGCCAAAAGTTTTGCTATATTATTATTGTTAATTGCGCTTAGTGGTTTAGCTGTATCAATTTTTCATCCGATGGCTACAGGTATAGTCAGTAAGGCAGCTATACCACAAAAAATGGGGATGTCATTATCATTATTTATTGGCGGCGGCAATATTGGTTTTGCTTTTGCACCGATAGTGCTGGTCTATTTTCTTCAGCTGTATTCACTAAAAATGCTGCCAGTTTTAATTATACCGGCAATTTTATTAAGTTTGCTGTATTATAAAGCCGATTTGCAAAAAATATCAACAGTGAGTAGCTCTTATGCAAATAAAGCAGGCTTGAACTGGAAACAACTTTTTTGTAATAAAAAACTAATGCGATTAAATGCTGCAATGGCTATACGAACATGGTCGCATGGAGCAATGACTACATTTTTGCCGACATTACTTATTTTAAACGGCTATGATAAGGCTTTAGCCGGCTGGCTGTTAACCGTTTTTCTCGTGGGAGCAGCTGTCGGTGGACTGGTTGGTGGTTATATTAATGATCGTATTGGCTATAAAAAAATCATATGGATATCAATGTTTTTAGCTATTTTTCCAGCAATATATTTTCTTAGCAGTGGTAAAGTTAATTTAATAACTATTACGATGCTTGCTTTGTGTGGATTCTTTTTGCAGGCACCACATCCATCATCTTTAGTATGGTGCCAAAAATTTTTACCGAACAATCAAAATTTGGCATCGGGCATGATGCTGGGATTATCTTTTGGTATCGGTGGGATTGGTACGGCATTGACAGCTGTAGCCGCTGAGTCTATTGGACTGCAAAGATCGATGCTTTTAACAGTGCTGACGCTTATTATCGGGGCACTAATTGTTTATTTTGTGCCGGAGAAACCGCAGGATAAAGATATTATTTAAATAATAAGTAAAAGGCAGTTATAAGATTAAACGAAGAAAAAGTTTAATTTTATAACTGCCTTTTTATTTTTGCAAAAAATTATAAAGTAGTCAAAATAAATTCGCCAGTTCCATTAATGCGATAATCCTGCATATTGGCTGGGATAAAAATACTGTCGCCTTTTTGTAAAATCATGCTGTCACTGGCACAGTTGAGACATATTTCCCCATCCAAAACAAGAATGGAATGAAATGATGTTTCGTCTGCACATAATGAGCAGTTTCCAGCTAAATCAAAATGAATTACAGTAAATAAATCACATTGTGCTAATACTTTCATCTTATAATCAGATAATGTATCAATAGCAGCGATGGCACCTGTTTTATGGGTAGGAACATCCAGGTTAGTTACAGTGAGCGCTTTGGCAATATGCAAATCGCGTGGTTTGCCGTCTTTGCCAATACGACCATAATCGTATACACGATAAGTTGTGTTGGAATTTTGCTGTATTTCAGCAATAAGAATTCCTTTGCCAATAGCATGCAAAGTGCCGGAATTGATGAAGAAAACATCGCCTTTTTTAACAGGTTCCTGATTGCAGACTTCAAGCAAAGTATTATCAGTGATGCGTTTTTCAAATTCTTCACGGCTGATTTTATTTTTAAAACCATAAATTAATTTGGCATCAGGTTCAGCATCAACAATGTACCACATTTCAGTTTTTCCTGGTTCACCTTCAGTTAATTGGGCATAGGCATCATCGGGGTGAACCTGCACTGATAGATTATCATGGGCATCGATCAATTTGATTAATAGCGGAAAATAATCAATAGCAGCGGCTTTTGTGCCAATGGCATTTTTTCCTTCTTTAGCGAAGAAGGAAGATAATAACTGTCCTTGATACTCACCATTTTCAATTATATTGGTACCGGCTTTATGACAGGCCAGTTCCCAACTTTCGGCCACAATGGATAAATCTGTTTCCTTGCTGAATTCGTTTTTTAAACGAGTACTGCCCCAAATATAATCTTTGAGTGGCGATTGTAATTTTAATGGATATAACATAAGTCACCTCATTGATATTTATTATATATATCATACGTCAAATGAAAATAATAGTCCATATCCAAATGCTTGCAAAAGATAAATAACAGTATAAGTTTACGAAAGTTTACTGGATAAAAATAATAAAGTGTATAAATATTAAAAATAAAGACAATGAAAATACAAAGTAAATTTGTCTATGTATATCGGTGTATTGAAAAAATGTAATAAAAATACTTAAAAAAATAAAATATAATTGTTTTGCATGAAACAATTAATTCCAGATAAAGGAAAAAACTACACATTTGTAAATAATAGTATAGCGACGAAAAAGTATATATAATAAAAAAATAAACAAATGAGGCTTTAAAAAGTATAAAATATTAAATAAATAAATAAAAATCTTTTTTTTATTTATAAAAAAAACATACCTGCTTAAAAAAAATCTTGACTAGTGTATAGTTGCAAACTATAATATATCTATCCGCAACGATAGGAAGATACATTATTTAGGGGGAGCGTTTATGAAGTTTAAAGCAAAGCATTTAAAACTTGCTAGTGCACTGCTTGGCACAACAATGTTGGCTGCAGTCTTTGCTGGATGTGGCAGCGAAAAGAGTGCATCCGATAGTAATACTATCAAGATTGGTGCGAATTTTGAAATGACAGGTAATGCTGCAAATTATGGAGCATCAGCCCTAAACGGTCTTAAATTGGCTGTCAAGGAAGTTAATGATGCCGGCGGAATCAATGGCAAAAAAGTGGAACTGGAACAGGCTGATTGTAAATCAGAAGCATCAGAAGCTGCTAATGCTGCAACAAAGCTGGTAACAGATAAAGTTGTAGCAATGGTCGGACCAGCAACTACTGGTGATGTTTTGGCGGCATCTTCAGTTGTATCGAGTGCAAAAATACCGCTTGTAGCTCCGGCTGCTACAAGTCCTTTAGTTACAGTAGGAAAAGATGGAAAAGTGAAACCATTTATATTCCGTAGCTGCTTTATCGATCCGCAGCAAGGTGAAGTAATGGCTACTTTTGCTACCAAGACACTACATGCAAAAACAGCAGCAATTTTCATAGATTCCAGCACAGATTATTCTAAGAGTCTGGGTCAGGTTTTTAAAGAAAAATTCGAAGCAGCTGGTGGCAAAATTGTAGCGCAGGAAGCTTTTATTCAAAAGGACCAGGATTTCAAAACAACACTTACTAATCTAAAAGCAGCAAATCCTGATGTAATATTTATTCCAGCTTATTATGAAGAAGTAGGTAAAATCGTAAAACAGGCCCGTGAAATGGGAATTACTTGTCCACTACTTGGAACAGATGGCTGGGATGATACTAAAGTAGTTGATATAGCTGGTAAAGCAGCTCTTAATAATACTTATTTCAGTACCCATTATTCTGAACAGGATAAGGATGTTCAAAACTTTATTAAATTGTTCAAAAAAGAAAATGATGGTAAAGATCCAAACGTATTTGCAGCATTAGGCTATGATGCAGGAAAAATGCTTATTGAAGCAATAAAAGAAGCTAAAAGTGCCGATCCAGAAAAAATACGCGATGCTTTAGAAAAACTCAAGGATGTACAGGTAGGTTCTGGTGTTATTAGTATGAACAAAGATCATAATCCAGTAAAACCTGCTGTAATCATTGAACTAAAAGATGGTAATAAAGTATTAAAAGAAAAAATTGCACCTAAAAGCTAATAATAAGTTTAATTTTTATGGTTGAATTTATGTAGATATCAAATTATCTTGTATTTGATTCGTTGGATACTATCCGGGATTTTATAAATAAAACCTGTATGATACGGTTTTTATTGGTATATGCTCAACGGCGAGCTTGCAATCTGTTGAGCATCTGTGGTTATTATAAAACCTTTAGCTGCTTAGCTAAAGGTTTTATTTTGTTTATGTTTAATATATAAATAAACAAGAGAATATATTTTATTTTTATTATGGTTATAACTGGAAATTGATTAAATAAATAAAGTTAAAACGAATGGGGGATTTCTAATGGGCATCATGGACCAGTTTTTTCAACAGCTGATTAATGGGATATCATTGGGCAGTATTTATGCACTTATTGCATTAGGATACACTATGGTATACGGTATCATGAAATTAATCAATTTTGCGCATGGTGATATTTATATGGTTGGCGGTTATGTGGGTTTTTTCTGCATAACAATAATGCATTTGCCGGTTTTGCCGGCTTTAGTAATATCAATGGTATTAACAGGACTCTTAGGAATTTTAATAGAACGCATAGCATATCGACCACTGCGTTCAGCACCTCGTTTATCAGTATTAATAACGGCAATTGGTGTTTCGTTTTTCCTTGAATATACGATGATGTATTTTGTAACTCCACAGCCAAGGACTTTTCCGCATATTCTTAGTGATGTAGCTTATCATATCGGACCATTTGTTGTTAATAATCAGCAGATAATGATTTTTGCAATTACCATAATACTGATGGCGCTTTTGACATATATTGTACAGTTTACCAAGACCGGTAAGGCTATGCGCGCAGTTTCTTTTGATACCGAGGCAGCACAGCTTATGGGCATAAATGCCAATAGAATTATTTCCTTCACTTTTGGTATCGGTTCAGCACTAGCAGCAGCTGCTGGTGTGTTGGTAGGTATATATTATAATTCCATAGATCCGTTGATGGGAATAATGCCAGGTCTAAAAGCGTTTGTCGCAGCTGTTTTAGGCGGTATCGGAATTTTGCCGGGAGCTGCTGCGGGTGGAATTATACTTGGTATTGTGGAAGCATTGGTTAGTGGTTTTATTTCTTCAACCTTTAGGGATGCAGCAGCATTTGCTATTTTGATTCTTGTTTTATTATTTAAACCAACCGGTCTTTTAGGTAAAAATACAAATGAGAAAGTGTAGGTGTGATAAATGAATTCATTGCGTAAACTAGATGCAAAAGCAATAATTATCAGCCTAATCGGTTTTGCAATATTGCAGGGCTTATTGACTGCAGATATACTTGATAATTTTTGGGAATTAAATATGATATTAATTTGCATTAATATTATATTGGCGGTAAGTTTAAACCTTATAAATGGTTATACCGGACAGCTTTCCTTGGGACATGCCGGCTTTATGGCTGTTGGTGCTTATACAGGGGCCGTTTTAACTGTTAATTTTCATACACCGTTTTTAATTAGCATTATTATATCCTTCGTTACAGCAGCAATACTAGGAGCGATGATCGGTTTGCCAACAATAAGGCTGAGCGGCGATTATTTAGCTATTGCTACGTTGGGGTTAGGCGAAATAATTCGTATAGTAATAATGAATGTTAATTATGTTGGTGGTGCAGCCGGTTTTATGGGAATACCTAAATACACTACCTTTGCTTGGGCATTTTTTGTAATGCTGTTTGTAGTTTTTTTCATTAAAAACTATGTAAATTCATCTTTTGGCCGAGCCTGCATAGCTATTCGTGAAAATGAAATAGCAGCAGAAACCATGGGGGTTAATACTACTAAATATAAAGTACTGGCATTTATGGTAGGGGCTGGTTTTGCTGGTGTAGCAGGTTGTTTATTTGGTCATACTTTCTATATTGTTCATCCCTCATCATTTACCTTTTTAGCATCATTTAATTATGTAATAATGATTGTTATGGGGGGGCTGGGTTCTATTACAGGTTCTATCGCTGGTGCTTTTATACTTACTACAGTATCAGCATTACTCTCAGCTTGGCCGGAATTGCGTATGATAATATATGCTGTCATTCTTATTTTACTGATGTTTTATCGTCCCCAAGGGTTGTTTGGTAATATTGAGCTTACCAGTTTACCCATTTTTAAACGTTTTAAAGGGGGAAAATAAAAATGAGCATATTGTTAGAAGCTAAGGAAGTATCAAAAATGTTTGGCGGCCTTAAGGCTGTAAGTAATTTTGATATGACAATAAATAAAGGTGAGCTAATTGGACTTATCGGGCCAAATGGTGCGGGTAAAACAACAGCATTTAATTTGTTTACAGGCGTTTATCAGCCGACTACCGGTGTTATAAATTTTGCTGGCAAAAGTCTGAAGGGCATGAAACCATCACAAATAACACAGCGTGGTATTGCCCGTACATTTCAAAACATCCGTCTTTTTTCTGAGCTTAGCGTACTTGATAATGTAAAAATTGCTTACCATACACATTTAAAATATAATCTGGCGGAAGCTGTATTGCGTGTCGGTCGTTATATGAAGGAAGAAAAACGCATTGAAGAGGCTGGACGTGAGCTTCTCAAAATATTCAAACTGGAAGATAAGGCTGATGAAATTGCCAAGAACCTTCCATATGGTGCACAGCGCCGCTTGGAAATAGCACGTGCATTGGCAACGAGACCACAGCTTTTACTGCTTGATGAACCGGCAGCAGGGATGAATCCACAGGAAACCAATGAATTGATGGATATGATACGCTGGATCAGAAAAGAATTTGCCTTATCAATACTTCTAATTGAGCATGATATGAGTCTGGTAATGGGGATTTGTGAGCGTATATATGTATTGGAATATGGCTCGATTATAGCCCATGGTTTACCTGAAGAAATTAAGAAAAACCCGGAAGTTATCAGGGCGTATCTTGGTGGGGAGGCTTGAGCATGGAAACAATGTTAAAAGTAGACGATATAAATGTATATTACGGAGCAATTCATGCGATAAAAGGAATAAGTCTGGAAGTAAATAAAGGTGAAATTGTTACATTAATTGGAGCTAATGGCGCTGGTAAATCAACAACTCTACGGACTATTTCTGGACTGCTTAAACCTAAAACTGGTACAATTACTTTTGAAGATGAAGTAATAAGCGGGACTGCAGCACATAAAATAGTTGAAGTCGGTGTTTCTCAGGTGCCGGAAGGTCGGCGTGTATTTTCCAATATGACTGTTATGGAAAATTTGGAAATGGGCGCTTATATCCGTAATGATAAAAGCCAGATAAAACTTGACTTAGATAAAGTTTTTCATCATTTTCCACGGCTGGCAGAACGTAAAAAACAGGAAGCTGGTACATTATCAGGCGGTGAACAGCAGATGCTAGCCATGGGCAGAGCACTTATGAGTGCACCGCGCCTATTACTTCTTGATGAACCATCAATGGGGCTGGCTCCATTATTGATAAAAGAAATCTTTGAAATAATAAAAGACATAAATAAAGAAGGAACAACGGTACTGCTTGTAGAACAAAATGCTAATATGGCTTTATCAATAGCTAATCGAGCTTATGTTTTAGAAACAGGCCAAATCAGCCTTAGTGGTGATGCTAAAGAGTTAGCAGCCAGCGAAGAGGTACGCAAGGCATATCTTGGCGGCTGATAATTGTTAGAGCTAGCTATAAAATATATTGCAGTATTTATTACAATCTGACTTTGAAGGGAGCCTGATGAAGTGTTTATATCAAATTATATGACTAAAAATCCCATTACAGTATCACCAGATACCCCTATAGATGAGGCGACAGGCTTGATGAAAATGAATCATTTTCGTCGTTTGCCAGTAATTAAAGAAGGAAAAGTTATTGGGATTATAAGTGATCGCGATATTTCCCGTATAGCACCATCGCCGGCAACAACATTGGCTAAGTATGAGATAAATTCCCTCTTAGCAAAAATGACGGTAAAGGATATTATGTCAACACCGATTATTACAGTAAAAAGTGATGCTACAGTAGAAGAAGCAGCTTTACTGATGAGTGATAATAAGATTGGCGGTTTACCGGTCGTAAGCAGTATCGGTATGTTGGTAGGCATAATTACAGAAACGGATATCTTTCGTGTTTTTGTAAAAGTTATGGGGTTGGCTGCCGGTAAAACCAGAATGACACTTGATTTTAAAGATAAAATGGGTGCAACAAAAGAAATTGCCGATGTATTTGCCAAACATAACATGAATATTGACAGTTTTGTTTCATTTAATACACCTACTGGTGATTCTGAAGCAATAATTCGTGGTAATTTTTCTCAAATTGATGAAATAAAAGCCGAATTAGATGGTTTAGGATATACAGTTACGCATATTGCCCATATTGGTAAAGCTTAAGAATAAAAGTATATAGTGAAATAATGTAAATTAATCTGCGGATTTCCTTTCCGCAGGGTAATTTTTTTTATATAATAGGTATTAGAGATATTTTTTGATAGATACATACAGATAGAGAAGAGGGACTTGTATGAATATGGTACAGGCAGAAGCATTAAAAAGACGGACAGCATATTTATCAGTAATATCTAATACAATACTTGTTGTATTAAAATTATGTGTTGGATTATATGTTGGTGCGATAAGCTTGATTTCGGAAGCAATGCATTCTGGCGTAGATTTATTAGCGGCATTACTGGCTTTTTGGGCAGTACGTAAGGCGATGATACCGCCAGATGAAAAATATGGTTATGGCTATGGCAAATATGAAAATTTATCATCGGCAGTGGAGGCAATACTTATAGTAGTAGCTGCTGTTATGATAATATATGAAGCTGTTGATAAATTTAGAGTACCGCATGAAATGCAGTCTTTGCAATATGGTATTTTAGTAATGGCAGTATCAATTGTGATAAATTTATTGGTATCGAGACGTCTTATCCTAGTGGCAAAACGAACTGATTCGCAAGCCTTAGAAGCAGATGGACTGCACTTACAGGCTGATGTATGGACTTCATTGGGCGTGTTGGCTGGACTATTTGGTATACATATACTGGGCTGGGAATGGCTTGATCCGGTAATAGCGATACTAGTAGCAGTGATAATTTTTCGGGCGGGTTATAAAATGATTGTAAAAAGCGCCAAAGATTTGACTGATGCCAGCTTGTCAGTTGCCTATGAAAAGAAAATAGCCGATATTTTTTTGGCACATAAAGAAGTAATAGGTTATCATAATTTACGCACACGGGCGGCTGGAGCATATAAAATGATTGATGCCCATATAAATTTTCCTGCGGATATGACACTGGGAGACGTGCATGATATCTGTGATAAAATAGAAGGGGAAATAAAATATAAACTGGGTGAAACAGTCGATGTAACAATACATCCAGAGCCTATCTTCAAGAATGCTAAAGGGAAATATGAAATGAATTCAAATAAAAGGGGAAGTGCTGATAATGAATAAGATTAATTACCAAAAAGGTGATATTGTAAAAATGAAAAAACAACACCCCTGTGGCAGTGATACCTGGGAAATATTACGGGTAGGAATGGATTTTGGCATAA
The DNA here is from genome assembly GCF_014201835.1 of Pectinatus brassicae. Lineage (GTDB taxonomy): Bacteria > Bacillota > Negativicutes > Selenomonadales > Selenomonadaceae > Pectinatus > Pectinatus brassicae. Next base: position 70,999 of record NZ_JACHFH010000013.1, read on the forward strand.
AATGCTGCGGATGTGGTCACTATGTAATGATGCCGCGACCTAAATTTGAAAAAATGGCTAAAACTATAGTAGAAAAAGCTGTTACTGAAGAATAAAATATTTCGGCAGATAAGCATGGTTGAATTTTCATATAATATATGCTATAATCTTTATGTTTGTAACAATGGAGAGGTGTCCGAGTGGTCGAAGGTGATTGACTCGAAATCAATTGTACGGCAACGTACCGTGGGTTCGAATCCCACCCTCTCTGCCATAATGAAATCAAGGTCTAGCGAAATTCGCTAGGCCTTTTCTTTTTGTATATAAAAGAAAACCACGCGATTGCTGCGTGGTTCCAAAAAGCATACTTGGTAAATTCTAAAGTTTTAATCTGCTAATAAGCTTACAAGATTTTTATTATCTTTTCCAGGAGTTGTTGTTATAATTTTTTCAGGTGTAATGATAAGTGCTCCTTTTGCAGTAGCAACATTTCCAAACATTTTTTCTACCATTATTTTAAATGTATCAACAATATCGCCAGTAGTAACATATTTTGCTTTTCCTTTGATTTGATAGCCCACAAGGTTTTTGGCATCATAAGCTGAAATAGCAATCTGAGGATTTTGGATTAAATTTTCTAAAGTTGTTTCAAGAAAAACATCGCCTACAATAAGTTTACCATCTTTAGTAATGTCTTTGAAGGCAACAGGAATCACGACAAACGCATGAATAAAAAATAAATATGTTCAAGTAAACATCCAGCCTGTATACTTTAAAGAAAACAGGAAAAGGATGATTCTAACATGCA
>NZ_JACHFH010000014.1 GCF_014201835.1 Pectinatus brassicae
TGAAGGATTAAGAATTTTAAACACAGCAGTGTAATAACATATATAAGAACCGTAGGAACTACGGGGATAGCCTGTGGAGATAATGTAAGACGTGAATTTTGCGCAACTATCTGTGAAACAGGAACCCCGCGACTTTAGTCGTGGGAGGTTCAGAAGGGCTATGATGATTACTTTTCCGCTTACATGGATGCAGATACAATGATTATGAACAGTCCGTTAAAGGGATTGGCTCAGGGAATTATAAAGATGGCTAAGCCATTAGCCGTAAATAATTTAAAAAATGAAATAAATACTTATATAAAAACTGGTAAGTGGGCAAATGAGGAGCAGCCAAAAATAAGTTCGCCAGAACAGCCGTTAATACAAAATGCATCAATAAATGAAAAAATAGGTTTAAAAAATATTAAATTTAAGAATGTTGAATATGTAAAAGAAAATGGTGATACTGCCAATATCGGTCTAAGAATAGCAATGCCTGATGCCAAAAAAGAGATGACAATAGATTTATTAATGAAAAAGTCGGAATCTGGTAATTGGCAGATAGTGCAGATAACTAATGTAAAAGATTATGTAAATAAAATTATTAAATAGTAAAAGGGAATTGAATAGATATGCCGGAAATGCCTGAAGTAGAAACAATAAGAAAAACAATAAATAATAAAATTGCCGGACGCACTATAAAAAACATTGATATATTACTGCCACGGCTTATTAAATATCCTGAGCCGAAAAAATACAAAAAAATGCTTATTGGACAAAAGATAATTGCTATGCAAAGACGTGGTAAATATCTTATAATGAAAATGTCTAATGCAGCTCAAGCTGTTTTTCACTTGCGCATGACAGGCAGGCTTTGTTATAGTAGTAATGATATAAATGAAGATAAATACAAAAGAGTTATTTTCGAACTTGATAATGGTGATAAATTTATTTATGCTGACACCAGAACACTGGGAACACTTCATTGTATAAATAAAGATGAAATCAGTAAAATAAAAGGGTTATATGAATTAGGACCGGAGCCGTTATCAACTGAATTTACCTTAGAATATTTAGAAAAAAAGCTAAAAAATAATAACAGCAAAATCAAATCATTTTTATTAAATCAAAAAAATATTGCTGGTTTAGGTAATATTTATGTTGATGAGGCTTTATTTATAGCTGGTATATATCCGGAAATTAAAGCAAATATGGTGCCTGCTGATAAATTTATTAAATTATACAATGCGGTTAATAAAGTTATTGCTGATGGCATTCGTGATGGGGGGACTACTTTTCGCGATTATGTCGATGGCGATGGCAAAAAGGGTCAGCATCAAAATAATTTATTTGTATATGGCCGGGAAAAAGAAAAATGTCGTAAATGTGGTACAATAATAGAAAAAATTAAAGTGGCTGGACGAGGAACATGTTTTTGTCCTAAATGTCAAAAGTCATAAGATTAAGGATACAGGATGTATAAGATAGGACTTACAGGCGGCATAGCCTGCGGAAAAACAACTATAGGTAAATTTTTACGTGAAGCAGGGGCAGTAATTATTGATGCTGATGCTATTGCCCATGCATTGGCTTTGCCGGGAAAAGCTTTATGGCAGGCTTATTATGAGCACTTTGGACAAAAAATATTATTAAGTGATAATACACTTAATCGGCGAATGATTGGCAATATTGTATTTAATGATAGTAAAGAAAAGGCCTGGATAAATGAAATAAGCCATCCGTTGATTTGGCAGGAAATAGAGCAGCAATTAAAAAATTTACAGCAGCAGGGGGAAAAAATAGTGGTAATAGACGTACCATTATTATTTGAAACCGGCTGGGATAAAAATGTTGATGAAAAATGGGTAGTGTATATAGATAAAAAAACACAGATTAAGCGGTTGCGGCAGAGAAATAATTATACTTATGTTGAAGCCCGTCAGCGTATAAGATCACAGATGTCATTACAGCAAAAAATGCAAATGGCTGATCGGGTAATTGATACAGGAAATGTACTGGCTGTAAACAGAAAAAATACACAAAGATTATGGCGTTCATTAAAAAAACGCTTGGGGTTTTATAATGAATAATAATGTAGAGTCTTCAGTAAGCTATGTGCGGCCTGTAATGCAGGGATTTATTATTCTCATGCTGTTTTTAGCAGTTATTTTTGCAGGAATATATGCTGGATTGCAGACTAAGGTAATAGAATCTATTGAAAAAAAATATTTATACCCTTATCCTTATGCGCAAATAGTCGATAAATATGCTCAAAAATATAATATGGATAATACTTTAGTAGCGGGAATAATTTTAGCTGAAAGTAAATTCGTTCCCAAAGCCAAATCACATCGCGGCGCTATTGGGCTAATGCAGATAATGCCGGAAACAGGTCAATGGATAGCGAAAAATATCAATGATAAATCATATAATGATGCTAAGCTCTATGATCCAGAGACGAATATTCATTATGGTGTATGGTATTTATCCTTTTTAATGAAAGAATTTAATTCTAATGAAATATTAGCAATTGCTGCTTATAATGCCGGTCATGGGCAGATTGAACATTGGCAGGACATATATCATTGGGACAGCAGTTTTAATGACTATAAAAAAATCCCCTATGAGGAAACACGTACTTATGTGCAAAAAGTACTAAAAAATAAGAGCTCTTACAAAAAATTATATGAAAAAGAGCCAAAAGAATAATTTGACAATTAAAGTCTATATGTGCTATTATTTTAGCAACATAATATGACCCTTTAATAAAATCCAGCGAGGTTGAAAGGGAGTTTAAGAGACTTTTTACGGGATAGCTATGCTTTCTTATGCCTTGCGCATGAGAAAGCTTTTTTTGTATATAAAAAAAGAGGAGCGAATAAGTTGGAAAATAAGAATGTTTCGTTGCGAGGAAAAAATATTTTAGGATTAGAATATTTTACACCAGATGAGATTGAACTTGTATTACAAACGGCTAAGGAAATGAAAAATATCATTCATCGTGATATTAAAAAAGTTCCGGCATTACGTGGCAAAGCCATCGTAAACTTATTTTATGAGCCAAGCACCAGAACACGTACTTCCTTTGAATTAGCAGGAAAATACCTTGGTGCTGATGTAATAAATATAACAGCCAGCTCCAGCAGTATTGTTAAAGGTGAAAGCCTGCGCGATACACTTCTAACCGTTGAGGATATGGGAGTAGATGCCATTGTAATGCGCCATAAAGCTGAGGGTGCACCGGAATATGCGTCCAATGTTGTATCACCGGTAATAGTTAATGCTGGTGACGGTGCTCATGCTCATCCTTCGCAGGGATTGCTTAACTTATTTACGATCCAACAGTATAAAGGTAATTTTACAGGTTTAAAATGTGCGATTATCGGTGATGTTTTGCACAGCCGTGTAGCACGCAGCGATATCTGGGGAATGCGAAAAATGGGTATCGAAGTACATTTGGCTGGCCCGCGTACACTTATACCGCGATACCTTTATGAAGAAAAAGGTATTTTCATACATGACCGTATTGAAGATGCTATTGAAAATACTGATGTAATAAATGTACTAAGAATACAGATGGAAAGACAAAAATCAGGCTTATTCCCATCGACAAGAGAATATGCACGCATATTCGGACTTAATGATAAACGACTGGCTCTGGCTAAAAAAGATGTATTGGTAATGCATCCAGGTCCGATGAATAAAGGCTGGGAAATTTCTCCAAGTGTTGCTTACAGCGCTAATTCAGCTATACAGGAACAGGTTAAAAATGGCGTAGCTGTACGAATGGCTCTTTTAACACTTATTTTGACAGGAGGAAAAAATAATGAAATTATTGATTAAAGGCGGACGGATAATTGATCCTGCCAATAAAATGGATAAAGTTGCTGATATATTAATTGAAGATGGTAAAATAAGCAAAATTCGCAAGGATATAAAAGCTGATGATGCCGAAATAATAGATGCTGCCGGAAAAATCGTAACACCAGGACTTATTGATATGCATACGCATATGCGTGAACCTGGTCAGGAAGCCAAAGAAGATTTAGCTTCAGGTTCAAGAGCCGCAGCTGCTGGGGGCTATACTACCATAGCAACTATGCCTAATACCAAACCTGTTATTGATAATGCTATCTTAATAAAAGGTTTACAGGAAAAAGCTAAAGAAGAAGCTGTAGTAAATATAGAAATAATTGGGGCATTAACTAAAGGACAAAAAGGTGAAGAACTGGCTGAAGTAGGCGATATGACTGAGGCTGGAGCCATTGCTTTTTCTGATGATGGTCATTATGTTGATAAAGCTAAAGTATTGCTTAATGGTCTGGATTATTTAAAAACCTTCAATAAAATAATAATTTCTCATGCTGAAGAAACATCGTTAGTAGAAGATGGCGCGATGAATGAAGGTCATAAAAGTGCGATGCTTGGGATGAAGGGTCGTCCGTCCGTTGCCGAAGATATAGCAGTAATGCGTGATATCTTGTTAGCAGAATATGCTCAGGCACCTATCCATATTGCTCATATCAGTACAAAAAATGCCGTTGATTTTGTCCGCCAGGCAAAAAAACGCGGTGTACAGGTGACAGCAGAAGCTACGCCGCATAATTTAACAATGACTGAAGATATGGTTAATTTGGCTGATTCTTCAACTAAAGTAAATCCACCGCTTCGTACTGATAGTGATGTAAATGCTGTACTTAATGGTCTGCTTGATGGAACAATTGATGCGATAGTTACTGACCATGCACCGCATGCAGTTGAAGAAAAAGACCGGGAATATAAATATGCACCAAGTGGTTTTCCGGGACTCGAAACTGCACTGGGCGTGTTATTGACAGATTTATACCATACAGGTAAAGCTGATTTGCCACTTATTATTGAAAAAATGAGCAGTGCGCCGGCTAAGATATTTGGTCTTAACAAGGGAACATTAAGTAAAGATGCTGTTGCTGATATAACGATTATTGACCCTGATTTAGAATGGACAGTGGATAAAGATAAATTTTATACAAAGGGGTCACATTCACCATTTGTCGGCAGAAAATTAAAAGGTAAAGCAATTTCTACAATTGTAGCTGGACGAATAATTATGCAAAATGGTATAATTATAAAATAAAGAAGTAAAAAATATAAATACAGATATAAATTATTATTCATGTACTATATGTTCTTGGTTATGGAGCAGCGAAGCTATATTTATAAAAAGAACAATAGCAAATGAATAGCTAAATCTCGGAGGTGCTCTATTTGAAAGGTAAATTGATTCTGGAAGACGGCAGCGTTTTTACTGGTGAATTATTAGGCGATAGACTGGCTACAGGTGAAGTTGTTTTTAATACAGGCATGACTGGTTATCAGGAAATACTTACAGATCCATCTTATTGCTCACAAATTATAACGCTTACTTATCCGCTTATTGGCAATTATGGTACGGCTGACAAATTTAATCAAAGTCGTAAATGTTTTGCTAATGGTTTTATAATTGGGGAATTATGCGATGTTGGCAGTAATTGGCAAAAAGAAAATGAACTAAGTCAGTTTTTAAATAAAAATGAAATACCATGTCTTTATAATGTTGATACAAGAGCCCTGACTCGTCGCTTGCGCTCAGCTGGCACGATGAAAGGTATTATTGTAGCCGAAGATACCTGTAAGGAAAAATGCGATGAATTAATGGCAGTACCTTTGGATGCCCACACTGTAGCTAAAGTAACTACACCTGAACAATATACAATGGATAATGATGGTTTTCATGTAGTGGCAATGGATTTTGGTGTAAAAAGACATATTTTGGTATCTATGCATGAACGCGGCTGTAAAGTAACAGTAGTTCCGGCAAGCAGCAGTGCGGAAGAAATCATGGCACTTAATCCTGATGGCATCTTTTTATCAAATGGCCCGGGGGATCCTAAGGATGTTCTTGATATAGTAGAAACAATCAAACAATTAATCGGCAAAAAACCTGTATTTGGTATCTGTCTTGGTCATCAGCTTATCGCTTTGGCTAGTGGAGCCGATACTTATAAATTAAAATTCGGTCATCGTGGTTCCAATCAGCCGGTAAAAGATTTACGCAGCGGCCGCGTTTATATATCATCGCAAAATCACGGTTTTGCCGTTGACGAAAAATCGTTGGCAAAATTACCGTTTACGATAACGCATATATCCATGAACGACGAAACAATAGAAGGAATGCACCATAATGAGCTGCCTTTATTTTCAGTGCAGTATCATCCGGAAGCATCACCAGGACCAGATGATAACACCTATTTATTCGATGAATTTATTGCAATGATGAAGAAAGGGGCAAAATAATCGTGCCAAAAAAAGAATATCTAAAAAAAGTAATGGTAATCGGTTCCGGCCCAATAATTATTGGACAGGCGGCAGAATTTGACTATGCCGGTTCACAGGCTTGCCGTGCCCTTAAAGAAGAAGGACTTGAAGTAGTACTCGTAAATAGTAATCCGGCAACAATAATGACAGATACCCATATTGCTGACCGTGTTTATATAGAACCATTGACGGTAAAATTCCTTGAAGAAATCATCAGTAAGGAAAGACCTGATGGTTTATTGGCAACATTAGGCGGACAGGCCGGACTTAATCTGGCTGTGCAGTTACATGAAGCCGGCGTACTCAAAAAATACAATGTGGAATTATTGGGAACACCGCTCGAAGCTATTAAAAAAGCCGAAGACCGTGAATTGTTCAAGGAAACAATGCAAAAACTTGGTGAACCAATTCCTGAAAGTACTATTGTTGAAACTGTAGAAGATGCTGTAAAATTTGCTAATGAAATCGGTTATCCGATAATTGTCAGACCAGCATATACTATGGGCGGAACTGGCGGCGGTATCGCTGATAATGAAGAAGATTTAAGAGAAACAGTTATCCGCGGCTTAAAATACAGTATGATTGGCCAGGTACTTATTGAACGCTCCGTAGCCGGCTGGAAAGAAATTGAATATGAAGTTATGCGTGATGGCAATGATAACTGCATTACTGTCTGCAACATGGAAAACTTTGACCCGGTAGGTGTTCATACCGGTGATAGTATTGTTGTAGCACCATCACAGACACTTACCGACCATGAATACCAAATGCTGCGCTCAGCTTCATTGCGTATTATCAGAGAGCTTGGTATCGAAGGCGGTTGTAATGCCCAATATGCTCTTGATACTAAGACCAATAACTATATAGTTATTGAAGTAAATCCGCGTGTAAGCCGTTCTTCGGCACTTGCTTCTAAGGCCACCGGATATCCAATCGCTAAAGTTTCAGCGAAAATAGCTATCGGCTATACCCTTGATGAAATAACTAATGCGGTAACAGAAAAAACAAAAGCCTGCTTTGAGCCGGCACTTGATTACTGCGTAGTTAAATTCCCACGCTGGCCGTTTGATAAATTTGTATTAGCTGACCATACACTGGGAACCCAGATGAAAGCTACCGGCGAAGTAATGTCAATTGACCGAAATTTTGAAGGGGCAATCTTAAAAGCAATACGCTCTTTGGAAATTGGTGTACATCGTTTATCAATGGAACATATCGACCAGTGGGATAATGAAACAGTAGTAAAAAATCTTGAACTTATAAATGATGAACGTATTTTTGTTATAGCTGAAGCGCTACGCCGTAATATTGCAACGATTGATGAGATAAATACTGTAACTAAAATCGATAAGTGGTTTATCAGAAAGATAAAAAATATAATTGATGTTGAAAATAAATTAAAATCGCAGGAACTTACTAAAAACTTACTGACAGCTGCTAAAAATGTCGGTTTGGCTGACCGTTCAATAGCTGAACTTACCAGTAAGGATATGCTTGATATACGCTATCTGCGCAAATCAATGAAGATACATCCATGCTATAAGATGGTTGATACCTGTGCAGCGGAATTTGAAGCGGCTACACCTTATTATTATTCAACCTTCCATGCGCAGGAAGATGAAGTACAGCCTTCTGATAAAAGAAAAGTAGTAGTACTTGGTTCCGGTCCTATCCGTATCGGGCAAGGGGTAGAATTTGACTACTGTTCGGTACATTCGGTATGGGCTTTGCGTAAAATGGGCATTGAAGCGATTATTATCAATAATAATCCGGAAACAGTAAGTACTGACTTTGATATCTCAGACAGACTTTATTTTGAGCCATTGACACCGGAAGATGTACTTAATATCATCGATAAGGAAAAACCAGAAGGTGTTATTGTCCAGTTTGGTGGTCAGACTGCAATTAATTTAGCCGGAGCATTGCAAAAAGCCGGTGTAAAAATATTAGGTACATCAGTTGATGATATCGACAGAGCTGAAGACAGAGAACGCTTTGATGAATTGCTCGAAGCAACCCATATACCGCGTCCGCGTGGTGAAAGTGTCACCAATGTAGATGCTGCGGTCAAAGCTGGTAATGAAATCGGCTATCCATGTGTAATCCGTCCATCTTATGTATTAGGCGGCCGAGCTATGGAAATTGTCTATAATGAAGATGAACTGCGCGATTATATGGGAAGAGCAGTAAAGGCTTCACCGGAACATCCTGTTCTTATTGACCATTATATGCAGGGACGTGAAGTTGAAGTTGATGCCATCTGTGATGGTACTGATGTAGTAATACCGGGAATCATGGAGCATATTGAACGTGCTGGTATCCATTCCGGTGACAGTATTGCTGTATATCCGCCACAGACTTTATCAGCCCGTGTAATTTATACAATAGTTGATTACACCAAGCGTATGGCTTTGGGACTTAATGTAAAAGGCCTTATGAATGTACAGTATGTAATTGTTGATGAAAAAGTATATGTAATTGAAGTAAATCCACGCTCAAGCCGAACAGTACCATTCTTAAGTAAAGTTACGGATATTAACATGGTAAATGTAGCAACACAGGCAGCATTGGGACATACTTTAAAAGAGATGGGCTACCATTCTGGTCTTGTTACGCCAAAACCATATGTAGCACTTAAAGCGCCGGTATTCTCCTTTGCCAAGATGCAGGATGTTGATATCTCACTCGGACCTGAAATGAAATCAACCGGGGAAGTTATGGGGATTGATTACCATTATTCAAGAGCACTGTATAAAGCAATAACGGGTGCTGGTATGAATATACCAACCGAAGGAACGATATTGTTTACAGTGGCTAATAAAGATAAGGATGAAATGCAGCAATTAGCTAAAGCCTTCTCGGACTTAGGCTTTAAATTGGTAGCAACCAAGGGAACTGCTAAATCCATTGAAAAAATGGGCATTGATGTTGATGTTGTTGGCAAGGTGCATGAAAGTAAGGGCGATATCCTGGAAATGATTAAGGCCGGTCAGATAAATATGGTAATAAATACATTAGAGCCGCGCCAGTCATCAGCTACTGATGGTTTTAAAATACGCCGCTCCACTGTTGAGCATGGCATAGCCTGCCTGACAGCACTTGATACAGCATGGCAGGTACTGCGCGTACTATCATTTATGCGTGAACGTCGTCTTGTCTATACATTAGCATTACAGGATTATGTAGGTGGCGGTGATGACCTTGCCTAAGCATGAATTAATTGATGGCAAAGTGATAAGACATGAGCAGATAGGTTCAAATGATGTTTATCTGCTGGATATAGATATATTTACTGATGCTGAACAATATGCAGCCGGACAATTTGTCCAGCTGCAGGTACCGGACGGCGAAATATTATTGCGCCGCCCTATCAGTATTGCCGATGTAAATGGTACGAGAATTATCTTAATTTATCGGGCTATCGGCAAAGGGACAAAAAGACTGACCCGTGTGCAATGTGGCGATACTGTAAATATATTAGCACCATTAGGTCATGGCTTTAATCTCGATTGTCAAAAACCATTATTAGTTGGCGGTGGACTCGGTATTGCACCATTGATTTTACTGGCTAAAAGATTTAAAGGTAAAGCCGATATATTAATGGGCTGTAAAAATGCGGCTGAAATGGATTGGCCGGTAAAAATGTATGATAATATAACGGCTGAAAATATTATTACGACTGATGATGGCTCCATGGGATTAAAAGGTTTTACAGCACAGCATCTACCGGATGTATTGGCAAAAAAAGCTTATGATAAAATATTTGTCTGTGGGCCGGAAATCATGATGAAAAGCGTGGCTGAAATTGCTAAACAGCATAATATCGCTTGTGAAGTGTCACTGGAAAAACGCATGGCCTGCGGTCTTGGCGCATGTTTATCCTGTACGATAGAAACTACCAGGGGACGGCAGAAAGTCTGCAAGGATGGTCCGGTATTTGTCAGTCAGGAGGTATTTTTTAATGAGTAATATATCATTAAAAACGGAAATTGCCGGTATAAAAATGAATTCACCAATAATGACAGCATCAGGAACCTTTGGCTTTGGTGAAGAATTTGCTGATTTTGTCGATTTTAATAAGCTCGGTGCCAGTGTAGTAAAGGGTACGACATTAAAACCGCGCAGCGGTAATAAAGGTGTCAGAATTACTGAAACACCAGCTGGCATGCTTAATTGTATTGGTTTGGAAAATCCTGGCGTAGAAGCATTTTTACAGGATATTCTGCCAAGAATAAAAAAATATAACTGCCCGGTAATTGTTAATATATCCGGCAATACTGTCGAAGAATACGGTGAGTTGGCAAAAATGCTTGATGTACCTGATGTGGCTGCGGTAGAGCTTAATGTATCGTGTCCTAATGTCAAAGAAGGCGGCATTGCATTTGGTGTGGAACCGGATAGTATGTCACGTGTTATTGAATCAGCCAAAAAAAATACCAATAAACCAGTGATTATAAAATTATCACCGAATGTTACTGATATTGTTATGATGGCTAAAGCAGCGGAAAAAGCCGGAGCCGATGTTATTTCACTGATAAACACACTTATGGGCATGGCGATAGATGTAAATACATGGAAACCGGTATTAGGCAATATAACTGGTGGTTTATCAGGACCTGCTGTTAAGCCGGTAGCTTTGCGGATGGTTTGGCAGGTGCGACAGGCGGTAAAACTGCCAATAATTGGTATGGGCGGCATAATGAATGCGACTGATGCCATCGAATTTATGCTGGCTGGCGCTGATGCTGTAGCTGTAGGTACAGCTAATTTTGTTCAGCCTGATATAATAAATAAGATATATGATGATTTAGAAAAATATCTAAAAGAAAAAAATCTGACCAATATAAAACAAATAGTGGGAAAATTGCAGGCATAAAAAAGGGGCATCCGGAAAAACCGGATGCCCCTTTTTTATATATCAGTTTTCATTATCGATACTGAGTTTTTCAAAGATACCGAAACAGATACTTAATACAATAGCGCAGACTGTTGCCAGACCCATACCTTTTAATTGAACAGGTCCGATTGTCAAAGCAGCACCGCTTAAACCGCTTACCATAGTTACGGCTGTCAGAATCATATTTTTGGATTTAGTATAATCAACTTGTTTTTCGATAAGCATGCGAATACCGGAACAGGCGATAATACCAAATAGTAAAATGCTGACTCCACCCATTACAGGGACAGGAATAGCATGGATAATAGCGGAAACCTTACCAATAAAGGAAAAGACAATAGCAAATACGGCAGCACCACCAATAACCCAGACGCTGTATACACGGGTTATAGCCATTACACCCATGTTTTCACCATAAGTTGTATTAGGGGTGGAGCCGACAAAACCAGAAATAATATTGGAAAGACCATCGGCAAATAAAGAGCGATGTAGTCCGGGATCTTTTATAAGGTCACGATGAACAATACTGCCGGTAACAAACAGATGACCGATATGTTCAGCGAAAACAACGAATAATGCCGGCATTATCATCATTATAGCGCTGGGATTGAATTTAGGTTCATAAAAAGTAGGAACGGCAAACCATGGTGCACTTTGGACGTGTGACCAGTCCACGATGCCTAAGCAAAAAGACATGATATAGCCGGCAACAACACCGATGAGTACAGGAATAATACCAATGAAACCACGGCCTAATACTGAAGCTAAAATGGTCACGAGTAAAGTAAACATTGAAGCAATCATTGCTAAATGCGTCGGAATGGCCGGTGCAGAAGATGGATTAGGGATAAAACCGGACATATTAAGAGCAAGTGGTGCCAGTTCCAAGCCGATGACGGCAACAATTGAGCCCATAGCGGCTGGCGGCAGAATAAAATCAATCCATTTTGTGCCGGTTTTTTTAATTATAAATGATAAGATTACGAAAGATAAACCAAAAGCGATAAAGCCCCCCTGAGCATCACCATAGCTCATATTGCTGGCAGCAAGAACAGCTAATACCGGTGATATAAAAGCAAAGCTTGAGCCCAAATAAGCAGGCAGACGACCTTTACAAATAACAAGGTATAAGATAGTGCCTACACCATTCATAAATAAAGCCGTGGCCGGATTTACTTTTAATAAAAAGGGAACAAGAACGGTAGAGCCAAACATGGCAAACAAATGCTGCAAACTTAGAGGAATGCCTTGCAGTAAAGGAACTTTTTCCTCAACGTCATAGTACTTCTTCATAATCTACTTCCTTTATAAAAATTTTTATCAAGCAAATATATGATTTTAGGCAGATAATAAAAAAAATCAATAATGACATTAGAATTGCCTTGGACTAAGTAGAATAATACTTAAGCCAAGGCAATTCGTATATACTGGTTAAAATCAATGCTATATCAATTAATATATTTGCTCTATATATTTTGCCATAAAGAAACAATAATAACAAGGTTATATAGGAAGATAATTATATAAAGTTACAATACAGCAGCATTTTGGCTGCCCATTTTATAGCCATTTATATCAAAGGTCACAAAGGTAAAGCCTAGTTCATGCAGTTTATTATATATTTGGCTGCGTAGCTCTTCATTTAATAATTTGGGATATTCTGATGGCATTATTTCAATACGGGCAAGATTATCATGATGGCGCACACGAATTTGCCCATCAATATGCTGGCGTAAAAAAGCTTCAGCAGCATCTACTTGTTTAAGTCGTTCGGAATTAAGTTCTAAGCCGTAAGCAAGGCGGGAGGCAAGGCAGGCTTGGCTGGGTTTATTCCAAACTGGTAAATCGTATTTTTTAGCTATCTGGCGAATTTCCTGTTTATTGATATTGGCTTCTAAAAATGGCGATTTAACCATATCATGTAATTCAGCAATGGCTCGCATGCCGGGACGATAATCGCCCTTATCGTCAATATTAGAGCCCTCAATAATAAAGGGGAAGTCATTGTCCTTAGCCCATTGGCACATATTAGTAAAACGAAATTTCTTGCAGTAGTAGCAGCGATTTTTATCATTAGCAGCTATCTGCGGTGAAGCCAGATCATCACTGGGCATAATAATATGTTTTATGCCAATTTTTTTTGCAACAGCAATAGCATCATTTTTTTCATCTTTTTGCAATAGCGGTGAATCAGCGGTTATGGCAAGGGCATTATCACCTAAAGCAATGTAAGCGGCTTGACTTAAGACTGAGCTGTCGACACCACCGGAAAAAGCAACAACAACTTTTTTATAATTTTTTAATATATTGACTAAATTGGTAAATTTATCCATATAACACCTCGATAATAATAAATTCATAATTATTATTGTATAACTAAAATATGATTATTACAATCTATTAATGTTGGCAGTAATAATAAAATTAAGAAAAAATTAACTTTTTTTTAATAAAAAATGAATTACCACTATATATAATATTAGATAAATAATATATTGTAATAGGGGGATTTATGTGGGCATAAAAGTACGATTAGCACTTAGCCTGGCAGTTATAATTTTTTTTACGGCATGTGTGGGCGGTTATGCAGTATTTTGCTTAAAAACAGTAAATAATTATTTGCAGATAGTAGCAACTGATAATCTGCCAGAAATGACGACTATGCAGGAAACAGTACAACTACTCGAAAAATACAAAGCTGATACATATAAATTATTATGGGAACGCAAAAGCGATAAGAGTTCTTCAGCGGTAAAGGAATATATAGTAAAAGATATAGAAGAAAATGGCAAAAAAATAGATAGGCATATATATTTAATGAAACGCTATGCTCATAAAAATCAAGCAGATAAGCTGGGGGATATAGAAAAAATATGGGCTGAGTATAAAAAACTCACCAAACAGGCGGTGGATAATAATTATGATGATAATAAGATGGCAGGAGAATTATCAAATACAGGGAAATTAGGTCAGGCCTATAGTAAATTATTAACTTTAGCAGAAACTTTTAAGCAGTTGAATGAAGGCGCTGTAAATGTAACAGTACAGGCAGGCGAAAAAGAATATAAAAAAGCTGTTATGGCAGTTATTGGCGGTATAACAATAGTATTTATAATTACTATTATTATAGGTATCATATTTGGCAAATACATAAACAAATTTATAAATATATTTTTACATACAACGGAAAAAAATTCGCAGGGAGATTTTACACTGCGTCTGCAGTATGCAGGCAGCGGTGAATTTATGCGAATAACTAATTCATATAATATCATGTTGGATAAAATTGGTAATTTAATAAAAATGATGCAGGCGACAGCATATAAGACGGCACAGACCTCACAGCAGATAGTAGATACATCGGCACATACGGCAGAGTTACTCAGGCAGGTAAACACCGCGGTAGAGTCAGTGTCAGCTTCAGTAAATGAACAGACGGCCGGTATAAGTGATACGGCAGATTTGATAAATAAAATGGCAGATGATATGGAGATAGTAAGCAATAATACAGAGAATATAGTGATAACAGCAGATAAATCAGTGCAAACAGCGCAAATCGGTACAGTAAATATTGATAATTCCATACAGCAAATAAACTCAATAACAACAACAAATAGCAAACTAGCCCAAAAAATTATGCTGTTGGGGGAAAATTCCCAGCAGATAGGTAAAATAATTGATACGATAACAGATATAGCCAATCAGACAGATTTATTGGCATTGAATGCAGCAATAGAAGCGGCACATGCTGGAGAACTTGGTAAGGGATTTGCTGTAGTGGCGGCAGAGGTACGCAAGTTGGCAGAACAGTCACAGCAGGCATCAAGGCAAATTGAAACTATTATAAATAATATAATTTCCGAGACGGATAATGCGATTAATATAATGCAGATAAATACGCAGGAAATAAAACAAGGTGCAGCCGGTATACATAAATCAGGTAAATCATTTGAAATCTTAGCATTGGTAAGCGATGAAATGTCAGAAAATATTGTTAAGACAGCAAAAACTATAAGCAATTTAGCGGCATCATCACAAAATGTGCAAAAAAGTGTAGGGAGAATTAATATGGAAGTCAGTAATGTAAATAATCAAATGGAAATAACGAAAGAAGTAGTAAATAAACAATCATTTTCGCTGGAAAAAATTATTAACTCCAGTAATTCTTTAGCGGAAATGATAGAAGAGCTTAACAGTCAGATTAATATATTTAAAGTATAATAGCGATATTAAAGCAGATTAGTGGGATTTTGCAGGATATAAATATATTATGGCGAAAGTATAATAAAATATGTTTATATGGAGATTTGCTTATGAAGAAGAAAATATTTATATTAACGGCTGTTTTTATGCTGACGCTGCTGAGTACTGGTTTGGCACAGATGCGCTGGCAAAAAATAATTACTACTGACGCCTATCGTTATTATTTTGATAGCAGCACTATTGCTTATGGACAGATGGCAATTTTAAATCAGGAAAAAACAAGCAAAATCGATAAAAATGTAATTGTATTTTTGGCGCAAAAAGTTTATTGGAATCCGCAGGATACAATAACAATACTGCAGCAAATTAATAATAATATTGATTGGACAACGATGACATATTCCGTAGGGCAGTATAAGTATGATATAAATAATAATAATTTATGGCAGGGGGATATATCATTTTTTACCAATGATGGAAGAATGTTGGGAACAGTACATCGCAATATATGGAATGATATTGGAAAAAGCAGTGATGAGGAACGAATCTGCCAATATCTTATGAAATATGCTAAGGAAAATAATCAAAGTTTAAAAGATCATACATAAAAAAACTAGGCCACTGCACAATAAATGTGTAGTGGCCTAGTTTTTTTGAGAGTTAAATTTTAAATACGCCGATAGCCTGTTGTAATTCCTGAGCCATTTGAGCCAAACTCTGGCTGGCAGTGGCTATTTCATCCATAGCAGCTAATTGTTCTTCAGCTGCTGCCGATACCATTTGTGATTCATCGGTATTAGTTTTACTTTCTCTATCAATATCTTTAGTAGCATGATTTAAATTTTCGCTGTGATCAGCAATTATTTTCAAGGACGAATGAATATTTTTAATGCCGCTGCTGCTGGTATGGATCAAGCTGGCAATTGATTTTAGATTTTCACTGACAACATTTACGCTGTCCACTCCGGATTTTACTTTTTCATTGCCGCTGGTCATTGTAGTGACAGCAGTTTGGGTGTCTTGCTGAACCCTGAGAATTTCTTCAGAGATTTCCTGAGCGGCCTGCTGGACTTCTTCAGCCAGTTTACGTACCTCTTCGGCAACAACAGCAAAGCCTTTGCCCTGTTCGCCGGCACGGGCTGCTTCAATAGCAGCATTCAAGGCTAGCAGATTGGTTTGTGAGGCTATGCTGGAAATAGTCTCAGTTATTTGACCAATTTTTTTTGATTGTTCGCCTAATTGGATGATAACATTGGTGGAATTTTGTACTGAGGTTTCAATTTCGCTCATGTTTTTAACCATAAGGTCGACATTAGCACTGCTGTCATTGGCATAATTAGCTACCTTAGAGGATTCATCGGCAACTTTGATGCTGTCACTTACAATTTTTTCAATGGTAGTAGTCATAGCATTTACAGTCTGCGATACCTGGTCGGTGGCAGTCGTCTGTCTGCTGATGCCGCCGGCAACATTGGTAATGGAATCAGCTACCTGATTGGCAGAATCAACTGTTTGATGGGCACTGGCTGTCAATTCTTCCGAAGAAGCAGCAATATGTTCAGAATGTTCCTGTATTTTTTTAATAAGAGTTATTAATTGTTCCCGCATAGTATTAAAGCTGTTACCAAGCAGACCAATTTCATCATTGCTGATTGTTTCTATTTTTTCGGTAAAATCACCATTGGATATTTTTTCAACATGATTGGCTAAAACAGCTATGGGGTCAGTGAATTTTTTTGCTAACAGGCCGGTTATAAAGACTACCAGCAGCAGAGCAATAATAGTTCCGATTACAAATATCCATTTTAATGTATTAAGCGGCGCATAAGCTACGGAAGTAGGGATGTTAATGCCTAAAACCCATTGGGTAGAAGGAATTTTTTCGTATATCAGTAAAAGTTCCTGCCCGTTAATGGTGTAAGTAGTTAATCCACTTTTTTGATTTGTAAAATTAGTGGCATTTAATGCAGCAGTTAATGGTTTTATACTATCTATGGATTTTATATCTTTATTAATTATTTTTTCATCAGGATAGGCCATCAAAGTGCCTTTATTATTTATTAAGAAAGCAAAGCTGCCTTCAAATGGCTTAATTGCATTTACCGTTTTTAGTACTGTATCGATTAATACATCTTCTGATAATACGCCGCGCAGTTGACCATTGCTGTCTTTTACTGGCATACATATTGGAAGGGCTATTTTTTTTGTTACGCCATCAAGATAAGGTTCGCCAAATGTAAGCTTGCCAGCAGTCACAGCATCCTTATACCAGGAACGAGTGCGGGCGTCAAAATCAGCTGGTGGTGTCCAGCCCGATCCATCAACAATAGAACCATCAGCAGCGTTGCCAAAATATAAATCACTGATGTTGTCATCAGCAGATTTAAAACCGCTGACCATAGGAAAAGTTATGGGGCTGTTTAAGGTAAGCTGATTAATAGTGGCGGAGGTTGCTGTTAAAACGGCAGCCTTGCTGGCCAGCCAGCCATCAAGCTTATTGCTGTTGGCGATAACAACTTCCTTGGCATGTGTTTCGATTTGTGTTTTTAGCATTCTTTCCGTATAAAAATATGCTACAGCAGATATAATAATAACAATTAGTGCCATCAATACGGAAATAATCAAGGTCATTTTTCGTTTTAAATTCATAAATATCCCTCACTTTGGTATAAAAAAAAGACTTGGCTATATACTTATACCTAGTCTTCCTTGACTAATAATATTTAGTTATTATCTATATATTATTATAATTTTATGGTAATGTCTATATTCTTACAATAATTTAATGGATTTATCATAAAATACAAAAAAATCTATAGTGAAATATAAATAAAAATAATATAAATCACTATAGATGATGTAAATTTGTTATGTGGGATATTTAAGATTGAGCAAATAGCAACCCAAAATTTTTACAATTATGTAAATCATTTTCAGCAGGTGTATTATGTACAATAAAGCCTTTATTATCAAAGAGAATAGCGTTGGATTCGTTGACAACCTGATTTTGCCATATACGCATCCATTCACCATCGCCCCAATCATACGAACCAAATAGGGCAATTTTTTTATGAGCGAGATGGGGTAGCAATACGTTAAAAAGTGGTTCAAATTCACCACTTTCTAATTCTTCAGCTCCCATAGCCGGACAGCCAAAGGCTATTTTATTAAAATCAGCGATGCGTGAAATTGGGAAATCATTACTACTGAAAACTTCACATGCAGCTGATGTTTCATTGATACCTTCAGCTATAGCCGTGGCCATTTTTTGGGTATTGCCGGTGCCGCTCCAATAAATAATTGCTATTTTTTCCATAATAATCCTCGTTTCTTATAGTTGTTTTTCATAATTAGACAGCCTGGCCGATTATGTCTTCCAGACTGAAGCCATTAGCAAGACATTTACAAAATCTTTGTGAGCATTGGGCATATTGAGAAAATAATTTTTCAGCAGCAGCTAAATCGGCATATACTTTCCAAGGACCGCAACATTTGAAATTCTGCCCGTTATTTTTAATAAAACCCTTAACATCGGCTAAGGGATAGCCTAAAAATATGCCAATCTCATGGGGAAAGCCTTTTTGTAAAAGCATGCGGATTTTAAGGTAACGCAGGCAGGCTAAAATGTTAGTAAAATCTTTATAGCCATAACTTTGTAGAAATTCCTGAATAGATTTTTGGCTGAGCAGCTGTCTTAGTTTATCTTTATTATAGATTAAAAGTAAGCGGTAATTAGTTGAATCAGAGACAGTGAACATATATACATTGCTGCATTTTAGACATTTGGAATATTTTTGTTTAATCTGCTGGAAATTTTTCAATTTCTGTTTATTAATGGATATCAAACTGCCGGTCTTAATACCAGCTAAAGTAGGGGCGGAGTGAAAGGCTAATAACTGTTCAAAGTGCTGAAAATAGTCCATAAAAAGTCCTCCAAAACAATGAGAATAGTTTTCAATTACAATATTATTATAATGGTAATGATAATAATTTGCAATAAAAATAAAAAAACTTATCAACATGTTTTGTATAAAACTTGTTGATAAGTGGATAAATATGTGTATAACTTTACAAAAAGCTGTTATTACAATAGTTAATTTATGAAATAAAAAATAAATACTGTGTATTAAATATTTCTTAACGGGATAATAATTATTAAAAAATAAAAAAAACTAAAAAAAAGTAAATATTTATAATAAAAGTTAAAAATAATAGTATATAGAAGTATTTTATATAAAAATATATAATTATAGCTAAAAATAAAGGTTTTAAAAATAGGTGATACTTATTATAATAATAACTGTTGAAAGCAAGAACAGCTTAGTGATTGATTAAAATAATAAATCACATGCATCTGAAGGAAAGAGAAATTAATGGTAATCTTAGATGCAATAATAGCTAAAATATAATACATAAAATGGAGGAAGTTATTATGAAAAAATGGGTTTGCAGTGTTTGTGGTTATGTTTATGAAGGTGAAAGTGCTCCAGCAGAATGTCCAATCTGTAAAGCTCCAGCTAGTAAATTTGTCGAACAAGCCGGCGAATTAGTATTTGCTGATGAACATCGTGTAGGTGTAGCAAAGGGTGTTGATGAACGTATTGTTGAAGGTCTTCGTCAAAACTTTACTGGTGAATGTTCTGAAGTAGGAATGTATCTAGCAATGAGTCGTGTAGCTGAACGTGAAGGATATCCGGAAATTGCTGAAGCTTATAAACGCTATGCTTTTGAAGAAGCTGAACATGCTTCTAAATTTGCTGAACTCCTTGGTGAAGTTGTTACAGACAGCACCAAGAAAAATCTGGAAATGCGTGTAGCTGCTGAACATGGAGCTTGCCAGGGTAAGCTTGATTTAGCCAAATTGGCTAAAGAATTAAATCTTGATGCAATCCATGATACTGTTCATGAAATGGCTAAAGATGAAGCTCGTCATGGCTGTGGTTTTAACGGTTTGCTTAAACGTTATTTTGATAAATGATTAAATTCTCCAATTTAAATAAATAAATTTTCCCTCTATGCATACAGCATAAAAAATAGACATCATTAAGTGGTGTCTATTTTTTTAGTTAATTTTCAAGGAATTATATATAATAAAATAGAATATAAACACTATTGTAACCTAATATGTTGGATTTCGTTTTTAAAAGTAGTACTGAAATATCAATAATTATTTATTTTTAAGATGAAAGAGTGCATTATTATGGAAATGAGTATAAAAGAAATTTTGGAAAAGGCTCTGAAAGTGGAGTTACGGGCGGTATCCGGTACAAGAAAATACTTTGAAGCTAAAATAGAAGTGATAATGAATAGCGAAATAGACTTTGTTTTGGCACAGGATAAAATTAATGAACTGCCATTTGAAAAAAATGATAGTGTATTTGTTAGGATAAATACAAAGAAGGAAGTATATACTTTTATAGAAAAATGTTCTTATATAAATGTGGGAAAACGTATTACAGTTGGCTTAAAATTTCCTACTAAGATAAACAAAGAACAACAAAGAGAATTTGTGCGTACAAATATGGAACGAGATATTATTGTGTTGCTCATAGATAAAGAAGAAAATCGTGAGATAGAGTCATTGATAAAAAATTTTTTCATTGATTTGCATAAGGTTAAAACGGTTGATATAAGCGGTGGTGGTTTGGCTTTTTATAGTGATATATTCATGGTTCCGGGCCTAAGTATAATGATCGATATGGAATTTGCCTCACCTAAATTACGCCACTATCGCCAAAAAGCTGAGGTCATAAGATGTAAGGAAGTTAATGAAAAATACGGCAAATATATGATTGCCGTTACTTTTACAGCAATGCCTTTTGCGGTACAGGAGAAAATTAATCATTTTGTTTTTAGACAGATGCGGGAAAATCGCAGTCAAAAGAAAAAATTTGATAATATTTAGGAGACAGCTTCAATAAACTGTCTCCTAAAGTATTAATAAATTAATTTTATATTTTTTTTCTTAAAAAATTCAACCCAGTTATCATCAGGGCATTTATCGGTTACTACATACTGAATATCATTAAAGCCAATGGTTTTGGCAAAACCATTATTATTAAATTTGGAATGGTCAATAAGCAGAATTGTTATTCTTGCTTGTTCGACCATTTTTCTTTTTATAATACTTTCTGCTTCATTGGATTCAGTTATACCATGCTCAAGTGAAATACCCTTACAGCCGATTAAAGCGATATCAACACAGTAATTATCAAGTGTTTTTATAGCATCAGCGCCGGTTAAGGCATAGGAATTATTGCGTAAAACACCGCCGGAGGCAATTACTTTGGCATTATTATTAACTAGGGTGTAGACGATTTTTATAGAATTTGTTATCCAAGTTAAATCATCTTTATTTTTTAATAATTCAACTACCTCCAAACAAGTGGTACTGGCATCAACCATTATGGAATCATTGTTATTGATGAGCAGACAGGCTTTTTCTGCGATTTTGTGTTTTTCACTTTGGTTAATATTGCTGCGATGTACAAAGGAAATATCATCATAGGTATGTTTTTTTAGAACAGCACCGCCATAGCTGCGCTGCAATAGGCCTTTTTTTTCAAGCTTTTCCAAGTCACGGCGAACCGTTTCTTCAGTTACATCAAATGTTAAGGCTAATTCATTTACATAGACTTTATGGTTTTGCTGTATTATAGTGAGGATTTTCTCACGGCGTTCTATTCCTAGCATAATTATTCTCCATTTTTCTAGTATGAGATAATATCTTTATTATATAATACTATATTATTATCATCAAATAAAGATTGTTCTAGATAGAATAAAGAAAAAACAACATAAAAACATAAAATAATATTGACAAGTATATTTACGAATGCTATTATTACATTAACAAAGATAAAAGAAGAAAAAACAACATAAAAACATAATAAATTTAACATTTTAGGATGCTGGTCTTTTTTTTATTTATAAAAAAACTGAAAATTTAATATAATGTAAAGGATGTGTAATTTGTGACTGATTATTATTTGGCTGTAGATATTGGTGCTTCCAGTGGACGCCATATTTTAGGCTGGCAGGAAAATGGCAAAATGCGCTTGGAAGAAATCTATCGCTTTACTAATGAATTAGAAAATAAAAATAATCATCTTTGCTGGAATATGGAGCGATTATTTGCTGAAGTAGTAAATGGCATAAAAAAATGTAAAGAACTTAATCGTCTGCCCAAAAGTATTGGTATTGATACCTGGGGAGTTGATTTTGTCCTGCTCGATGAAAATATGCAGATGCTTGGTGATGCTGTTGGTTACCGTGATAGCCGCACTGCTGGGATGGATGAAGAAGTCTATAAAATAATTGATGAAAAACAATTATATGCACGCAATGGCATCCAAAAAATGATTATAAATACAATATATCATTTATATGCCTTAAAAAAACAACAGCCGGAATTATTGGCGGCAGCTAAACATTTTCTTATGATACCGGAATACTTGAATTACCGCTTAACCAATGTAATAAAAAATGAATATACCAATGCCACAACGACCCAATTAGTAAATGCTGATACACGGGATTGGGATTGGGAATTAATCGATATGCTGGGCTTGCCGAAAAATATATTTGGTAAATTATATATGCCTAAAGAAACAGTTGGCAATTTTAGTGAAGCAATGAAAAAACAATTGGGTTTTTCCTGTGAGGTGGTATTGCCTGCTACGCATGATACTGGTTCAGCAGTAATGGCTGTACCGTCAAATAATGAAGATGATATTTATTTGAGTTCCGGTACATGGTCATTGATGGGGATTGAAAGATTAATACCTGATTGTACAGAAAAAAGCAGATTACATAATTTTACCAATGAGGGAGGCTATCACCATCGCTATCGTTATTTAAAAAACATAATGGGAATGTGGATGATGCAGTCGCTGCGTAAGGAATTTAAGCATGCTTATACGTTTGAGGAATTATTTACATTGGCTTATATAGGAAGGTATTTTAAATCGACTGTTGATGTTACTGCTGATTGTTTTTTGGCACCGGCAAGCATGAGTGAGGCAATCCGTAATTACTGCCAGCAGACAAAACAGCCGGTACCGCAGACTGAAGGTGAAATACTGTTTTGTGTATATAACAGCTTGGCTAAATGTTACAGTGATGTAGTACAGGAACTTGAGGAAATGACGGGCAGTTGTCATAAAGATATACATGTTATCGGTGGTGGCTGCCAGGATAGATTTCTTAATGCGCTTACAGCATTTTATACCAAAAAAGATGTTTATGCCGGCCCGGTAGAAGCGACAGCGATAGGCAATATTGCAGCACAAATGCTCAAAGCAGGTGAATTTAGTGATTTGCCGGAAGCACGCAGGGTAATTGCTAAGTCTTTTGCAGTAAAAAAAGTAAACAATAATGAATTTTCATTTGAAGTTAATAATATTAGGAGTGTGGGATAAGATGGCAAAGATTGATGAAGCAAAAGAAATGTATGGGAAAATGGGAGTCGATGTTGATGCAGCTTTGGAAAAATTAAAAAAAGTACGTGTATCAATGCACTGCTGGCAGGGCGATGATGTATTAGGCTTTGATTCTACTGAACTTACTGGTGGTATATCTACTACCGGCAATTATCCGGGACGGGCATCTAATCCGGCAGAACTTATGAGTGATATTAAAGAAGCATTATCACTTATTCCTGGTGATCATAAATTGAACTTGCATGCATCCTATGCTATCACTAAGGAAAAAGTAGATAGGGATAAACTAGAACCAAGACATTTTAAGGATTGGGTCGATTTTGCCAAGGAAAATAACTTAGGACTTGATTTTAACCCGACATTTTTCTCCCATCCTAAAGCAGCAGATAATCTTACATTATCTAATCCCGATAAAAGTATTCGCGATTTTTGGATTGAACATGGCAAGGCCAGCCGCAAAATAGCAGCTTATTTTGGCAAAGAATTATCAATAACAGCTTTAAATAATATCTGGGTGCCAGATGGTTATAAGGATGTACCAGCTGATAAAATTGGTCCACGCCGCCGCTTAAAAGAAGCACTTGATGAAATATTCACGGAAAATTATGATGAAAAATATATGCTTGATAGTATTGAAGGTAAAGTATTTGGTATCGGTGTAGAATCATGTACTGTAGGTTCGCATGAATTTTATATGAATTATGCTGCCAAAAATAATAAGATGTGTCTGCTTGATACAGGTCATTATCATCCAACAGAAGTTGT
Organism: Pectinatus brassicae; assembly: GCF_014201835.1. Taxonomy (GTDB): domain Bacteria; phylum Bacillota; class Negativicutes; order Selenomonadales; family Selenomonadaceae; genus Pectinatus; species Pectinatus brassicae. The sequence goes on from NZ_JACHFH010000014.1 coordinate 24,622, forward strand.
ATCTGATAAAATTTCCACAATGCTTCTGTTTAATGAATATTTGGCATTGCATGTAAGCCGCCCAGTTCGTTGGGACAGTGACCATGTAATTTTATTTGATGATGAACTTAAAGAAATAGGCAAGGAGCTTGTTCGTTGTGATGCCTTAAATCGTGTATTTATAGGTCTTGATTTCTTTGATGCCAGTATTAATCGTGTAGCTGCATGGGTTATTGGTATGCGCAATATGGAAAAAGCGATATTATATGGATCGTTAATGCCACATGCAGCTTTGAGAAAAATGCAGGATAATGCTGATTTCACTGAACTTATGGTGACCTTGGAAGAATTAAAAACCTGTCCGTTTGGCAGTGTTTGGGATTATTATTGTGAAATGCAGAATGTACCACAGGGAAAAGCCTGGTTTGACGAAATAAAAAAATATGAACAAGATGTTTTAGCAAAACGCCAGAAGAAAGTATTACTGGCAGTTTAATAAAAAATGAGGGATAAAATTGGCTATAACAGATAAAGAATTTATGCAGGGCTATATTCGCCTGACTGATGATGCGTTTAAAAAAGGCTGGCATGAAAGAAATGGCGGTAATTTCAGTTATCGTATAAAAAAACAGGAATTGGAAGAAATACTGCCGTCATTAAAACCAGCAGTGGAGTGGCAAGTTATAGGTGCAGCTGTGCCTAATCTGGCCGGAGAATATTTTGTAGTAAGCGGCAGCGGCAAATATATGCGCAATGTTATTTTGGCACCAGAAGATAATATCGCTGTAATAAAAATTGACGAAAAAGGCGAGAATTACAGCATTGTATGGGGATTGGAACATGGTGGACGTCCTACCAGTGAGCTGCCTACTCATTTAATGAACCATGCTATAAAAAAAGAAATTACCAATGGGAAAAACAGGGTTATTTATCATGCTCATCCAATAAATGCAATTGCTTTAACCTTTATATTACCGCTTACTGCTAAAGCTTTTACCCATGAATTATGGGAAATGATGACAGAAGTTCCCGTTATATTTCCCGAAGGAATCGGTGTTGTTCCCTGGATGGTACCAGGCGGCAAAGCAATAGCTGATGCCACTGGTGAACTCATGAAAAAATATAATGCTGTTATTTGGGCGCATCATGGAGTTTTTTGTGCAGGTCAGGATTTTGATGAAGCCTTTGGTTTTATGGACACAGTAGAAAAAGCAGCAGAGATAGCTGTAAAGGTCATATCTATGGGTGGAAAAAAACAAACCATCAGCGATAAGGGTTTTCGTGACTTAGGTCGGGAATTTAATATTGCTTTAAATGAAGAGTTTCTTGATAAATAAAAAAAATATTTGCTGGCCGTAATAATACGGTCAGCAGATAATCGCTATAATACTAAAATAAATATTTACAAAAAAATCAGAAAAAATACTCATATAAAAATTTTATTAATTAAATATATATTATATAAGTGAGGGAGAAATATGGAATATACAGAACCATCACCTTGGAAAAAAACGATATTGGCGGCGATGACAAGTTATATTGATGCAGGTTCTATAGTAGCCGGAGCTGCCGGACTAAGTTTATGGCAGTCTTATCTTGGGATGGATGGCTATCAGATGGGAGCCTTGGCAGCATTATCATCAAATGCTGGCTCGGCAGCTGTCGGGGCACTTATCGGTGGGCGAATTTGCGATAAATACGGTCGTAAATTTGTTTATACGTATGATTTATTGATTTATATAATCGGTATGCTGTTTATTGTTTTTGGCGTTAATTATCCAATGCTTTTGACTGGTTATATTATAGTTGGGCTTGGGGTTGGGGCTGATATTGTGGCATCATGGACACTTATTGCCGAAGAAGCCCCAGCGGAAAACAGGGCTAAGCATTGCGGTTCAGCCCAGTTTGCCTGGGCGCTTGGGCCAGCAGTTGTTTTGCTGATATCAGCATGGATTAATCAGTTTGGTATTATTGGCAATAAGATTGTATTTGCTCATTTGATAGTGGTGGCAGCCTGGGTATGGTATCAGCGCCTTAAAATGCCGGAATCAAAAGATTGGCGCGCTGCCAAGGAAGCGGAAGAAAAACTTATTGCTGATGGAAAGGTAGAAAAAGTTTCTTATAAAACACTTTTATCGGGTATAAATTTAAGAACAGTATTATTTTTATGCGGTGTTTATTCTGTATGGAATTTATGTGCCAGCACTTGGGGCTTTTTCATGCCATATATTTATGAACATGTAGGTCATTTATCCAATAGTATGTCACAGATAATGTCTGTTGGTTCATTTGTAATATCTTTTATTGAAACATATTTTATTTTTATGCAGTTGGGTGACAAGGTAAGCCGTCGCACCTTATATATGATTATTGGTGGTATTTATGTTATTGGCTGGGGTGTATGGGTGTTGCCGCCAACCATGCTCAGTATGTGGATGTTGATTATGTTTACCGTATTTGCCGGGATTAATAATGGTTCAGGTCAGCAGGCTTTTTATCAGTTGTGGTGCTCGGAATTATTCCCCACTAAATACCGGGCTACAGCACAGGGACTTACTTTCTTTATTACACGTATAGCAGCAGCGATTTGGGGCTTTAGTGTACCGATTATCATGCAGACACTGGGCTTTAGATATGCAGCCATGCTGATGGTAGCATTTGCCTTTATCAGCTGGATTATTGGAACTATTGGCGCGCCAAATACCAGTGGCAAAACATTAAAAGATATAGAAATAGAACGTTATGGACATTTAGTTAAATAATAAAGGAAGCTGATAAAATGGAACGATTTGCCTGGAAAGCTATGATAAAAGATGGTAAATTACAGGAATATAAAAAGCGTCATGATAATATCTGGCCGGAAATGAAAATTGTATTAAAAGATGCCGGTATAAAAAACTATACAATTTGGAATGTTGGCAATGAAGTTTTCGGTTATTTTGAATGTGACAAAGGTGTACAATATGCTGAAAAGTATCAGGCAAAAAGCGCAGTTGTCGACAAATGGAATGAATATATGAAGGATGTAATGACAATGGAAATGGATACGGAAACTGGCGCTCAGCCAAAAATGCAGCAGGTATTTTTTCTAGAATAGATAAAATATCCCCTTCAGTTATCCCCAAAAATAACCACAGTCGACATGGCTGTGGTTATTTTATTAGGCAGGGATATATTAGTTATGTTATAATTATATACATATATTTATATAATTTTGTATTTTGAAAAAATAATATAAAGGGGATGAAAAATATGATGTATGAATTAGAAAATGAGTATATAAAAATTCAAATAAATAGTTTAGGAGCAGAATTACGCTCTTTGATTTCTTTAGAAAATGGTCGGGAATATATGTGGTTGGCCGATCCGGCATATTGGAAAAGAACATCACCAATATTATTTCCATTGGTGGGCAGATTTAAAAATAATCATTTTACATATGAGGGTAAAAATTATAATATGAGCCAGCACGGCTTTGCCAGAGATAGGCAGTTTGAATTATTGGATTCTGGTAATAAGCATAAAATAGCATTGGTATTAAATAGTGATAGCCTGACATATGAGAATTATCCGTTTAACTTTAAGCTTATAATTGAATATGAACTGATAGGGCGTAAAGTGCAGGTTCGTTGGCGTGTAATCAATATGGATAATAAAATAATGCATTTTTCAATTGGTGCACATCCGGCATTTATGTGTCCGATTGATGAAGCAGATATGTGTAAATTGCAATTTAATATTAAAGATAATTTGCAATATAAACTATTGGGCAAGGATTCACTGCTGCTGGATAAAGTTTACGATTTGCCTTTGATAGAAGGAAAATGGCAGTTTACAAAAGATGTATTTGCTTATGATGCTTTAGTTTTTGAAGATTATCAGATTAAGGAAGTTGCTATGCTGGACAATAATGATAAGCCGTATCTTACAATGCATTTTGCTGCACCGGTAACAGGTATTTGGTCACCGCCTAATAAAAATGCACCATTTATCTGTATTGAACCATGGTATGGTCGTTGTGACAGTGATAATTTTTCTGGCAATCTAGGTGATAGAGAATATGGCAATAGCATAGCTGGTGGAGCTGAATTTGCTGCTCATTATGATATTGAGATTTATAGTTAAAAAAATCCCGCTGTATTAATTACAGCGGGATTTTTGATTATTTGGCAGTAATATTAGTGGCCTTTTTATAAATAAAAACACACAATAAGAGATAAAGCAATAAGCCAATGTAAGTAGCTGCCGGGCTATTGCTCCAAACTGTTTGAAAATAATTGCAGCCGAAAATACGTAATATGGCACTTAGAAGACTGCCGATAGCACCACCAGCAATAAGGCCGGAAGCAATAGTTTGTCCTTTGCTCAGGCGCAGAGAATTTATGACACTATCTTTGCTGCTGTGCGATACAAGGTAAGAGATAACACCGCCAACCAACAAAGGTGTATTTATTTCCATTGGCAGATATGCGCCTAAAGCAAATGCTAATGGTGGTACTTTCATCATCCATAATACTATAGCCATAAAAGCACCGGCTAAATATAACGGCCAATGAGCGCTACCGCCATCCATTAATGGTTGTATAATTGCAGCCATGGCATTAGCCTGAGGAGCATGCAAAGCACCTTTGCCAACAAAACCATAGGCTTGGTTTAATAAAATGATAACACCAATAGATAATATTGCTGTCATTGTAAGAGAAACAAGCTGCCATTGCTCCATTTTACGCGGTGTAGCACCTAATAAATTAGCTACTTTTAATTCTGACATAAAATTGCCAGATACACCAAGTGATGTACATAAAAAAGCAGCCATCATAAGCACGGCAGTAATGCCGCCGCTGCCATGCATACCAGCCTTGCCTAATACCACAGAGGATATAATAAGCATAAAAATAGTCATGCCTGATACCGGTTCACTGCTAGTAAAGGCAATGGAGCTGATACCTACAATAGAAAATAGCATGGTAAAGGCAGTAATAATAATAAGTGCTAGGATAGTCTGTAATATAGTTTGGGCAAAATATAAATGGAAAAAAGCGGTAAAAAGTATAACGATGGCTATAGCACCACCGACAATGGCGGACATTGGTAAATCCTGCTGTGTACGCAGAAGTTTTGCCGATATTTTATTAGACGATTTAAATAATTCACTGAATACATTTTTTACGACATGCAGCATTACTTTAGACATAGATACAAGACCAATGATGCCAGCCATAGCCAGCATGCCAATCCCAATATGACGGACGTATTCAGAGAAAACAGCAGTAATGGGAGCATTAGCTAACAATATTGTTTTGCCATCAACAAGCATTTGATGGTCACCGCCAAGGTAATAAATAATCGGAATACATACCGACCAAGAGAAAAAAGAACCAGCGGTTATTATAGCCGCATAACGTAGACCAGTAAAATATCCAATACCAAGCAGGGCTGTTTCGGTATCAAGACTAAACATTAATTTTGTTTTAATAGCAAGCTGGGTGCCCCAGCTGGTGGCTGTTGTAGATATTACTTCCTGCCACCAACCGAAGGTATTGAGGATAAAATCGTAAATAAGAGCGATAATACTGCTGCCAATCATTAATTTGACTTTGCTTTTTTCGTTAGAGGTTAAAACTTCAGCAGCGGCCTGTCCAGCAGGAAAGGGATAGATATCAGCTCGTTCTTCACAAAAATAAGAGCGAAAAACTGCGGCAATAAGTACGCCTAAAAGACTGCCGAGTACAATGGGAACGGCCAGCTCAAAATAGCTTAGATTATCATTGCCTAATATGTAAAAAGCAGGTAAGATAAACATGGCGCCGCCAATGCCATTGGTACCAGCACTGGCTATGGCTTGAATATGTATATTTTCCGGAAAGGCATTTTTGCGTTTCAACATAGCGGCAACACCCATGGCCATAGCTGATACAGGGGCAAATGCATCTACGGTCTGACCAATTTTTAGACATAGATAACCAATGGCCAAGGCAAAAATTGCCGCATAGAATAGTCCCCAAAAAATAACATAGGCATTTATTTCCTGATATTCTTTATGGGGAGATAGAAATTTTTTGTTTTCTGACATAAAACTCCTCCAGTATGCAACAGATGCACTATTAGTAAAGTGTACTGTTAATAAAATGTAAAGTATATATTTTATTATACTTTATAAATGCTAATAAAACCATAAAATTATACTATATTAACGGCATATAATATTTAAACGGAGATATTATGAAAAGGAGCTTTTATATTAATCTATATTGATTTTAATTATACATTCTATTATACTGATTTAATAAGATATAGACAGTGATAGCTAAGAAATTTTGTTGAAAAGATATAAAAGATAATGGAGTAGATTACTTAATGATTTTATCTGACGGAAAAATTGCTCATTCCTATATTGTACAGGATATGTATTTGGAAGAAGATATTGAGCGCCGCTTAGAAATGCTGGGAATGACAACAGGAGTAATGCTTACAATTTTAAATAAAAAACGTTGTGGAGCTATTATATTGAAAGTGCGTGGAACACGTTTTGCATTGGGGAGACAAATTGCTGCAGGCATAGAGATTGGAGAAATAAATAATGAAAAATGATGTGCATGTAGCATTTATCGGCAATCCTAATTGTGGTAAAACGACCTTGTTTAATGCTTATACCGGAGCCCATTTGAAAGTTGCTAATTGGCCGGGTGTAACCGTTGAAAAAAAAGAAGGGGCATTAAAGTATCATAACAATCAATATAAATTAGTTGATTTGCCGGGAATATACAGCTTGACCTCATATACGATGGAAGAACGATTGTCGCGGCAATATATACTGGAAGATGAAGTTGATATCATTGTTGATGTAGTCGATGCTTCTTCTTTAGAGCGCAATCTGTATTTAGCCCTGCAATTAATCGAGCTGGGAAAACCGCTTATTATTGCTCTCAATATGATGGATGTAATTGAAGAACGCGGTATGGATATAGATCTGCATCGGCTGCCGGAAATGCTCGGGGTACCGGTTATTCCGGTATGCGCCCGCCGCAAAAAAGGTCTGCAGATTCTATTACATGCAGTAGCTCATCATAAAAATCATCCGCGTAAGGACAGTATTGAACACCAACATGAAATAAAGGAACAAAAAAGCCGACATCGTCATAATCATCATAAGGATACTGTAGTAGTCTATAGTGATTGGTTGGAAGATAAGATTGACGCTATTGAAAATGCCTTATGGGAAAAGTATGGCAGCATAGAAAATCCACGCTGGCATGCCTTGAAGTTATTGGCCTATGATGAAGAAATAATGAATAAATATCCTTTGGAAATACCTGAAATTATTGATAAAAGTTATGAAAAAGAAATTATAAAACAAAAATATGATTTTATTGAAGAAATAATTGAAGAAGTATTATTCAACAAGGACAAAGAATCACAGAGCACTGACAAAATAGATACTGTTTTAACGCACCGTTACTTGGGAATGCCGGTTTTTTTAGCAATAATGGCATTTATATTTTTTCTGACATTTACTATTGGTGATTTTTTCCAAGAGTGGATAGTGCAGGGGATTGATATAACTGCCGGAGTTTTACAAAATTTACTCACAAGCATAAATGTCAGTCCCGTGATAAATTCTTTGCTTATTGATGGGATAATTGCTGGTGTGGGCAGTATATTGGCATTTTTGCCTAATATATTTATTTTGTTTTTGGCGTTAGCCGTACTGGAAGATAGTGGATATATGTCGCGGGTAGCCTATGTAATGGACGGACTTATGGGGAAAGTAGGTTTATCAGGGCGGGCATTTATTCCGTTGTTATTGGGTTTTGGCTGTAGTGTACCAGCAATAATGGCTTCACGGGCGCTGGAAAATCCGCGGGATCGTTTAAAAACAATATTAATCACGCCATTTATGTCCTGTAGTGCGCGTCTGCCAATCTATATTCTATTTTCGGGCATGTTTTTTGGTGACATGGCAATGTATGTGGCTTTTTCATTATATGTAGTTGGTATAATTGTAGCCATTGCTTTAGCGCTGTTATTCTCTCGTATTGATAAAAGTAAGAGCAGTAATACATTGCTTATTGAGCTGCCGGAATATAAGACACCTAATGTTCTATCAATTTTTATTTATGCCTGGGAAAAAGTAAAGTCATATTTATCTAAGGCCGGAACGACTATTTTTGTGGCATCATTATTGATGTGGTTCATTTTACATTTTAATATGAATGGAATGGTCACTAATATTAGTGACAGCTTTGGCGCTTATATTGGCAAAGCCGCAGCACCGTTGTTATCTTTAGCTGGGCTTGATGTATGGCAGCTGGTAGTGGCATTATTGTCAGGGATAGCAGCTAAGGAAGTTGTTGTTTCAAGTGTCAGCATATTATATGGTGTGTCTGATATAAATTCGGTAATGGGCACGAGCAGCGTTGTAAAACAATTGGCTAATGTCGGTTTTACCCAGCTTAACGCTTATGTACTAATGGTTTTTTGTTTGTTATATACGCCTTGTATAGCCAGTATAGTGACAATAAAAAAAGAGACTGGCAAAATAAGATGGGCAGTATTTTCAGTATTTTTTCAACTATTTGTAGCTTGGTTTATAGCTGTTATATTGTATCAGTTTGGAAGATTATTACTTAGATAATAAAAAAGCTGTAAACAATGTCAGAAGGCATTGTTTACAGCTTTTTTTACATAAAACTAAATAACAGCATATATATGGGAATGGTGATAATTGATGCTACAGTGGTTAAAGAAACAATGGTGGTGGCATATTCAACATCGGCTTTATACAGACTTGAGAGAAGTACTGTTTGTATCATTGCTGGCAGCGAAGCCATGATGATAAAATCCTTTAACATAAGTGTTGGTATGGGAAAAAATGAAGCTACAATAAAAGTAATAAGGGGTGCAATAATAAAACGACCAAATAAAACACCGTTTAAATCACGATTAAAAGAGATTTTTCTAAAATTCATTGAATATAATGTAGCCCCAATAAAAATAAGCGCTACCGGCGTGGTCATATTGCCGAGATATTTAGCCGTATCCATTATAAAAGCTGGTAATTTTATATTTAATAGGATAAAAAGGATAGCGAGTAAAAAGCCGCATATGGGGGGTGAAAATATTTTACGCAAGGTAGCAAGTGTTAAATAATCACGCCAGCAGGACTTTTTATTGGCATCAGATTGAATGAGGGCATTACCTAATGACCAGAATAGTGTAGTATTGGCAAAGAAAAATAATAAGGCATAGGGGACAGCGTCCTGACCGAATAAGGCTACTGTAACAGGGATGCCGACAAATATAGAATTGGAATTAGTAAAAGAAGAACAAAAGGTACCGCGGTGATTTTGGCGGATATCTAATAAGCGAACCAGTAAAAAACTGATGAGAAAGCAAATGATCATGGCAATAAAAGGAATAGCTGCCCCGGAAATTAAATGCAGCAGTTTATCTTTGCTGAAAGTAGTAGTCAAATTATATATAAAAAAGAGCGGCAGGGAAATATAATTAACTAATTTAGGCAATAATGATTTATTGTCTGGAGTTATCCATTGTTTATAAGCCATAAAATAACCGGCAAGTCCCATTAAAAGCAGTGTAAGTACGCCGGCAATGGCATGTAAAAAAACAGTCAAAATAATGACCTCCTAATATATTCACTATTATCAATGAAAAATAGTATAACATAATGGGATAGTAGCGTCTAGCTTGATTCATATATACTTTTGGCAAAGTAAATAAAATAATAGCTCCCACTTTAAAAAAGCGGGAGCTATTATTAAGCTGTCCATAAGTCACTAATATGATCAAAGATATTATAGCAAAGAGATTTGATATTAAAACCCTTAGGACTTGGGCTATCAGCAACAACAGGAATTTCTGCCACTTTTTTATTATCATAAAAAAGATCAACAGTTCCTACTTTATCACCGGTTTTTATGGGAGCATCAACGTAGCGGGGAATATTCATTTTTATAGAGTATTCTTTGTTATCCTGACCACTGATAATAGGATAGTTTATATCCTCAATTGGAGTAACATTGATAGTAGCGTTTTTACCATCATGAACATGAACGGTATGCATTAAATCAGTTTTACGATAACCATCTTTTAAAGAAACTTTTTTAAAGCCGTAATCGAGCAATTCCCTGGCAGCGGTAAATCGGTCAGCAGCATCTTCTGTATGCATTACCACAGCAATCAAGGTTACACCATTAACAGTTGCAGAAGCTGCCAGGCAGCCGCCAGCATCGTCGGTATAACCGGTTTTTATGCCGTTAGCGTAAGAATATGTCCATAATAGATGATTAGTATTATCAAAGGTAACAGTTTTATTAGGGGAAATCCAATGAATAGCTTTTTCTTTAGTATTCACTATTTGGCGAAAATCCTTATTGCGATAACAATAGGCAGCTATTTTAGCAATATCACGTGCCGTGGAATAATGCTGGGGATTGGGCAAGCCATTAGGATTGACAAAATGTGTATTTACAGCACCAATTTCCTGGGCTTTTTTATTCATCAAAGCAACAAACGCGGGGACATTGCCGCTTATAGCATCGGCTATAGCTACAGCTGCATCATTGCCGGAAACAAGCATCATGCCTTGGCGTAGTTCATCCATGCGCATAATATCGCCTTTTTCTAAATATAAGGAAGAACCATCAACGGCAGCAGCCTCATTAGAAATATGGACAATATCATCGGGACGGGTCATTTCTAATGATAAAATAGTAGTCATCATTTTAGTCATGCTGGCTGGATATTCACGGGCATCGGCATTTTTTTCAAAGATAACCCGACCAGTAGAGGCTTCAATTAAAATGGCTGATTTAGCAGTAAGACCATATTCGGGTGGTGTATTAATATTAAAAACAGACTGGGCAGAAACCGGAACAATATACAAGCAGAAAAGTAATATGGTGAAACTCAAATAGCGAAAAAAACGCACGAAAATCCCTCTTTTTTAATTATTATCTTGCAGCTGACCTAAAACAAACATAGTAGCACGGCTTTTACAATATAGATTATTCTTATCATCTTCAATAGAACATTCGACAACAATAGTTTGACGTCCATTATGAATAATTTTAGTTTTGGCGTAGATAGTTATGCCAAAAGGAACAGCCTTAAGCATATTGCTGTTAAAGTCAAGTGTTACTACTCGTTTATTTAAACTAAGACAGGCTGCGCCAATAGCAGTATCTGCCAATGACATAATGACGCCGCCATGGGCGATATTATAGACATTGGTATGGCGCTTTTCTATTTTTAGGCTTAATAATATTTTATCAGATGAAATATTATTAATATTTATGCCTAAATCATTGGTAAATGGATTGTCGTTATAAAATGCTTTTATGGCATCTTCCAATGAACAATTATTTAAATGTGAAACGAATTTTGTCATAGTAATTTCTCCAATGAATTTAGTTCTTGTCTGCACAAGCAAATACTAATAATATAGCAAAAATATTTTAACATTATACACCTTAAAAATATAAACCTCAATATAAATATAAAAAAAGTGGGATATTTTTTATTTAATCAATCATTTTTAAACCGCATTTTTCCATGAGTTTTTTTGCTTCAACGTATTCGGCAATACCTTTGGCTACCATTTTCGCATCTTTCATGGCTTTTACTACAGTTGCCGGGCCATTGACAACATCACCACCGGAAAATACGCCGCTGCGCATAGTCATGCCATAAGGATTGGGACGCGTTTTTACATATCCGGCTTTATCTACTTCAATACCCTTAGTAGAACCGATTATACGACTGGCAGGACGTTGCCCGATGGCAATTATTACTTTATTAGCAGGGATAATGGTGGACTTTTCTGTTATTATAAGATTTTTGTCTTTGCCAGGATCGTGGACAATATTACAGCGAAGTCCGGTAACAAAATATTCGCCGATTAATTCCATGGGGCTGCGTAAAGAAATTATATGTACACCTTCATCACAGGCAGCTGATACTTCTGACGGCAAGGCGGCCATTTCTTCAGCGCGATTACGATTTATGATAGTTACCGAAGCTGCTTCGCGGCGTACGGCAGTACGGGCGGCATCAATAGCAGTATTGCCGGCACCGATTACCACGACGTTATCACCACTATGAATAGGAACTTCAATACTGCTGATGCTGCCTTGATTAGCCAAAGAAACCATTTGGAGAAAATAAGTGGCCTGCATTACACCGGGCAGTTTTATTCCCGGCAGAGGCAGAGATTTAGCTAAGGCATTACCTGTTCCAATAAAGACAGCATCAAATCCATCGGCAAATAATTTATCAATAGTAAGACTTGGACCAATCATGGTATTTAATTTAAATTCTACGCCTAGATTGGCTATTTTTTTCACTTCACGACGAACTACCTGTTTGGGAAGACGAAATTCTGGAATACCGTACATCAATACACCGCCAGCTTCCTGTTGGGCATCGAATACAGTTACGGAAAAACCAATTTTGGCTAAATCCCCAGCAACGGTGAGACCAGCTGGACCAGAGCCGATAACGGCTATTTTACCAGCCTCTTTCTTTTTTATTATAGCAGCGGTTAAGGAGAGTTCTCCATCCATATCGGCAATAAAACGCTCAATTTTGCCGATTTTTATGCCCTTGCCGCGTTTATTTAAAATGCAGGCGCCTTCACATTGTTTTTCATGCGGGCAGACGCGGCCACAGACAGCCGGTAAATTACTGCGATGGGCAATAATTGTACTGGCTAGACCTAAATTGCCATTAGCCATGGCCTGAATAAAATCAGGAATTTCATTTTCAATCGGACAACCGGTACGACAAAGAGGTTTATTGCAATTGAGACAGCGTTTTGCTTCTATAATTGCTTCGCGCAGGGTAAAGCCTGTTGGATCATATTCGATAAATCTTCCTAAATTTTCCAAAATACTTCAATCCTCCCTTATTTTTCCAATTGTCTTTATTATAACAGTTTTATTGTTATTTATTTAGTGTTTTCTGGAAAGATAAAACTAAATGTCGTACCTTCATCAAGTTTACTGGCTACCTTTATATCAATGTCATGGCGGGTGGCTATTTGTTGGGCAATGGCCAGACCCAAGCCGGTACCGTTTTTATTGCGTTCATTATTGACTTTATGAAAACGGTCAAATATATGGCCTAATATGGAATCATCTATGCCGCAGCCATGATCCTTTATCTGCAGGCAGATATTATTATCAGCAGTAAGCTGCATCTCGATAATACCATTAGCTGGCGAAAATTTAATGCCGTTATCAAGCACAATAATTATCATTTGGCGTAAACGGCCATAGTCACCGGTAAATTCAGTAGGTGGTATAGCAATATCGTTTTTGATAGCAATTTGTTTGGCTGCGGCAAAAGGACGCATAGCGCGGGCGGCATCATTAATTAAATCATTTAAGATAAATTTTGATTTTTCAGTTTTAAAATCAGGATTTTGCAGTTTGGATAATTCCAGCATATCATTGACCAAACGTTCTAAATAAATGGTTTCTTTGAGCATTTGCTGGTGATACTCTTTTTGTTTTTCGGGGTCTTTAATAACGCCGTTAGTAAGAGCCTCGAGTGATGCCCGTAATACGGCAACAGGTGTGCGTAATTCATGGGAAACATTAGCAGTGAATATACGGCGTGCTTTATCAATGCGGCCGCTTTCTTCAGCAGCGGCGGCCAGTCGTGTACCCATTTGTTCGAGGGAAATGGCCAGATCACCTATTTCATCAGAATGATGTATGTCTGTTTTATTAGTATAATTGCCGTCAGCAATAGCTAAGGCAGTTTGTTTCATTTTACGCAGCGGATTGGTAAAGTAATAGGACAACAGCAGCGAGGCCGGCAGAGATAAAAACATAGCCAGTAAAGAGCTAATGCCAAGCAGTTTTATGACGTAAAAAACCGAGGTATCAAGCTGGCTGATAGGTGCATGCATAAGGACAGCACCAACATAGTTCCCTTGGGCGTCTTTAATTGGGGCAGCAGCTGTGGTAGCAGGAGTGCCTAGTACACTGCTGAAGCTGTTGGCAACAATAGTTTCACCTTTTAACGCTTTATTTATAACATCAATGCCGCCGGTAGGCAGATCATTGTATTCAACAGGTTTATGATGTCGGTTATTGCTTATAAGAAATTGATGGTTATTGTTTATAATCCAGATATCGCACATATCCATCTTATTGAGTAATTTTATATAGTAGCCCAATGCTCGATAATAAGGCAGCTTAGGATCGATAGGGGGGGGGACAGTCATGTTCATATTCGAATTTGAATCCATCATCCCCATATGATTTTGTTGCGAATGCAGATAGGGGGGAGGGGCATTAGCCGGAATATCATCCTGTAAAAATAAGCCGATAGTATTAGCAATCGTAACAACTTTTTCTTTAAGATCATTGCGATGGAGTTCAATTGTTTGTTTATTGAAAAAGAAATAGAAGAAACTATTGATTATAAGCATAAAAATGAATAGGAGAATAGTGAAAAAAGCAAATAATTTATAGACAATTTTAATTTTCATTTTCTGCGGCTTCAAATTTATACCCTACCCCCCAAACTGTTTTTATCATTTTTCCATAAATACTTTTGGTGTTTAATTTGGCACGCAGTCGTTTGATATGGGAATCAACTGTGCGGGTATCACCAAAATAATCATAGCCCCAAATACTGTCAAGCAGATTATCACGCGAAAATACTTTGCCGTAATTTGATGCCAGCAGCCATAATAGCTCAATTTCTTTTTTTGTAAGCGATATATCAGTATCCTTGACACTTACAGCATAACTGTTAAGGTCTACCGTCATATCATCGTATTTTAAGATATGTGTCTTGTCAGAAGACGATGTGTCTAAGCGGCGTAATACGGCACGAACTCTAGCCATTACCTCAGCTGGTGAAAAAGGTTTAACAATATAATCATCAGCACCGATATCAAGTCCCATTATGCGTTCGAAATCTTCGCCGCGTGCTGTTATCATTATTACGGGAACATTAGAAGTTTTTCTGATATCGCGGCAGACGGCAAAGCCATCTTTATGGGGCATCATAATATCAAGTAATACGATATCAAGTTTTTCTTTATTGAATATTTCAGTGGCTTCTAATCCGTCAGCAGCAAAAAAAACATTAAAATCTTCCTGCCGGGCATATTCTCCTAAAACTGTGGCAATTTGTTCATTATCTTCAGCAATCAGCATATTTTTCATAAGTATATCCTTTCTTTTATTAGATAAATTAATAAATATTTCTCGAAATTGTAATATATACCTTAGTAATGTATTTATCTTATACCTTTAATTTAACAGATTCTTTAACAAATAAATAGTAGCAAACAAATATGTTTTTTTTATGGTATGAAATAATGAGTATTTAATGGTATTGTCATTATTTTGTCATAAATAATTGCTAATATAAATTTAGTAATTTATGGAAATGAGGTTTGGTGATGGCTGGAAAAAAAATTATTATAATTTTAGCAGTGGTTTTAGGAATCGTGATGGCATCAATTACAGCATTTGCGGCAACGGCAGCTGAGGTACAGCAGGCACAAATAGTATCGCAGCTGACAAATCGCTCAGTAAATAGTGTTTTGCAGGAAAGCTACCAGACTAATAAAACCTTTGGACAAATTGCCGATGAAGCAGGGAAAAAGGATGCATTTAGAGAAGAATTAACAAGCAATAAGAAAAATATTGAACAGAAAAAAATTCTTAGCGGACAAATTTGGGGAACAAAAGCCCGGTTGCAGGTAAATGAAAACTAAATAAATGATAATCATAATTATTAGTCGTTAGTTTTAATGGTTTATAAACATATAATATTAAAAAGCGTGACAAATAGTAAGTTATGAATTATAATATAGTAAATAATTTATATATATGAGAGGGGGATCTGTCATGGCAATAATTCATGCAGATAAAGAACTTTTTGATAAAATGATGGCGGAAAAGAAAACATTTTTGGTGGACTTTTTTGCAACATGGTGCGGCCCATGCAAAATGCTGGGACGTGTATTTGAATCGATTGAGGCCAAGGGTGAAGTCGATGTCGATATTGTAAAAATCGATATCGATCAGGAAATGGAATTAGCACAAAAATACAATGTGGAAGTTGTACCTACATTATATTTTATAGCTAAAGGTGAAGCCGTAGGTACTATGAGTGGTTTTATTCCTGAGGATGAACTTGTAAAAAAATTAAAAGAACTAAAATGAAATGTTGAGTGATATTATGGAAAATAATAATACTTATGATATTGTCATAATTGGTGGTGGACCTGCTGGTATGACTGCAGCCATATATGCCAGCAGAGCTGGCTTAAAAGCTGTGGTACTTGAAGCTGATGCCCCAGGCGGTAAATTGGTAAAGACTTTTTCTATTGAAAATTGGCCGGGGATAAAAACAGTAAATGGTGCTGATTTAGCATGGTCAATGTATGAACAGACTGTAGCGCTTTGTCCGGAATTTGTCTTTACCGAGGCTGTCGATATTATTGACAAAGGTCAATTTAAGACAGTTATCTGTAAAAATGGCAAGGAGTACCAAGGCCGTGTAGTCATAATTGCGTCAGGTACGATTGAACGCTTGATGAATATTCTTGGTGAACAGGCTTGTATTGGCAAGGGCATAAGCTTTTGTGCTGTTTGTGATTCTGCCTTTTATAAGGATAAGGAAGTTATTGTTGTTGGCGGGGGGAACTCAGCATTAGAGGAGTCAATTTACCTTACGCGTGTAGCAAAGAAAGTTACGATTATTATTCGGCGCGATGTATTTCGTGCTGATGAGTCAGTACAGCAGAAAGTATTAGCTAATGATAAAATAGAAGTTATTAGAAATAAACTGCCACAGGAAGTGCTGATAAAAGATGGTCGGGCTGCAGGCTTAAAAATAAAGGATGCCAATACTGGCGAAATGCAGGACATTTATGCTGATGGTATTTTCCCCTATATTGGCAATGACCCTATAACGAATTTTGCCAAAAATGTTGATATTACCGATGATAAAGGTTATATTGTCGTCGATAATAATATGGCAACTAAAGTTGCCGGCATCTATGGTGCTGGTGATGTCTGCAAAAAATTTCTCCGCCAGATAGTAACTGCTGTTAATGATGGAGCAATTGCTGTTCAGGCAGCAGAAAAATATTTAGAAACATTATAAAGAATGGGGTAGCTATATATAAACTGCCCCCCAATAGTTAGATCTAAAAATCTAACTATTGGGGGGCAGTTTTTTTTACTGATTTATATTTTTTAAGGCTTTATGCAGTCGCTTTAGGGTTTCTTCTAAGACTATAGTTGGGCAGGCAAGATTTATTCTTTCAAAGCAGTCGCCTTCTGTGCCAAAAATATAGCCTTCATCGGCAAAAATATAGGCTTTTTGCTGCATGAATTTTTCCAATTCGTCTTTGTCCATATTAAGGGCATGGCAATCCCACCATTGCAAATAAGTGCCCTCGAGATTAATAACTTTTATCTTTGGAATATATTTTTGCAGAAACTTTTCGCAGAAGTTTTTATTATAAACAATTAATTCAAGAAACTCATCCAGCCATTGTTCACATTCATTATAAGCAAGTTCACAGGCCTTGTAGCCCATGCTGTTCAAAATACCATAGCCGGCTTTTCTGGCAGTCTTTATGAATTTTTTACGCAGTAGGGGATTTTTTATTATTATATTTGATACCTGTAGTCCGGCAATATTAAAAGTTTTGCTTGGGGCTGTACAGATTATGCAATTGTCAGCTATTTGGTTATTTATAGTGGCAAAAACATGATGTTTATAATCAGGCATGATTATATCTGAATGTATCTCATCAGATATAACTAATACATTATGGTGCAGGCAGATATCGGCAATTTTCTCCAGTTCTTCTTTAGTCCAGACACGGCCAACGGGATTATGCGGACTGCATAATAAAAGGACTTTATTGTTGTGATCAGCGGCTTTTTTTTCAAAATCTGCAAAATCGATATAATAATGATTATCTTTGTTAATCAATGATGTTTTTATAATTTGCCGGTTGTTTTTTTGTATGGAATTAAAAAAAGGATAATAAACAGGGGTCATAACGATAACGCCATCATGCTTTTTGGTAAAAGCGCGCACAGCATTAAACAGAGCAGGAATTACTCCTGGGGAAGGGAGAATCCAATCATTTTCAATATGCCAATTGTGACGGCGCTGCATCCAGTTGGATACGGCAGTAAAATAATTATCTGTTGGCAGGCTGTAACCTAATGAAGCCTTATGCAAAAAATCCTGCAGGCCGGTAAGTATTTCTGGTGGAGTAGATAATTCCATATCAGCAACGGACAAGGGCACAATATTATCGGGGATATCAGGATTGGCTTTATTCATCATCAGCCATTTGCTTGACCCAGTAGCTTTTCTATCTATTTTCGCAGTAAAATCATACATAGCAGAACCTTCTTTCGTTTCTTGTGAATAAATGAAATATAATTGTAGTTTACTATTTAAGCAAGAAAAATGCTACTAGGGGATTAGAATATAAATAATAGCAGATAATTGCTTGCATTTATAAATAATAATAACTTAATATAACAAAAAAAATCTATGCAATGATAATTAAAAAATATAATTCGTAAGCAAAAATAATATTAAAACAAGAAAAGTATCTGATTTTTGTTAAATAATTATATACTTTATGTAAATTTTTACTGGTAATTTTCTTGTGTATTCGGTATAATTTAATAAGTGCAGCATAGCTGCAATAACTAAATTATTTTTTTAAAGGGGATAGACTCATGGAAAAAACATTAACTATTGAAAACAAAACAGGATTACATGCTCGTCCAGCATCAATGTTTGTTCAGACTGCTAACAAATTCAAAGCAAAAATTAAATTAACTGCAAAAGGCAAAAGCGTAGATGCAAAAAGCATTCTTATGATTATGAGCCTTGGTCTTCAACAGGGTACTGATGTTACTATCAATGCTGATGGTGAAGATGCACAAGCAGCATTAGATGCATTAACAGACCTCGTTAAATCCAAATTTGGCGAAGAATAATAATATTATTATTTAACGGTAAAAGAGCCCCAAGGAGGTCTACTAATGTCAATAAAATTACGAGGCAAAGGCGTTGTTGCTGGAATTGTCGTAGCGAAAGCTATAACTCTTGAACAAGATTTAGATAAATATATTGCGTTATACGAACCCGGAACTGCTGATGAAGAAATCAGCAAAGTAAAAAAAGCAATTAGCGAAGTTGCCGAAATACTGGCAGAAAACGTAAAAACTCTTACCGAAAAAGAAATGCCAGAACAAGCCGGCATAATGGAAGCACATCGTGTCATGGTACAAGACCCGATGCTTCTTGATAATGCTGTTGCTAAAGCTGGCGAACTTAAATCAGCACCAAAAGCAGCCTTGGCTGCAGCTAAGGAATCAGCAGCTATTTTCGAAAATATGGATGATGCCTATTTCCGTGAACGTGCTGTTGATATCCGTGACGTAGGTAAAAGAGTAGTACGTCAAATATTGGGGCTTAAAGGACCAGATATAGGGTCTGAACCGGTTATACTTTGTGGGCATGAAATAGAACCATCAGTTATTGCTAATGTGCCGGCAGAACTCATAGCTGGTGTTGTATTAGGTCAGGGAAGTACAACCTGTCATGCTGTTATTATTGCCAAAGCCAGAGCAGTTCCTACTGTAGTTGGCTTAGAAGCTAACTTAAAGGATATAAAAACCGGTGATGAATTAATCCTTAATGGGGAAACTGGTGAAGTATACGTAGCACCGACTGAAGAACTTATAGAATCTTTTAATGAACGTATCAAAGAACAGGCTGTAATGAAAAAACGTTATGCCGAGCTTACTTCCCTGCCAGCAGAAACTACTGATGGCCATAAAGTTATGCTTGTTGCTAATATCAGCACACATCTTGACGTGGAAGCTGCTGTTACTAACTTTGGTGCTGAAGGTGTTGGACTTTTCCGCTCAGAATTCTTATTCATGGGTAAAAGCGAAGCACCAGATGAAGAAACTCAGTTCCAGGCCTATAAAGATGCAGTAGAAAAATGCGATGGCAATTTATGTGTTATCCGTACTATGGATATCGGTGGTGATAAACCATTACCATATCTTAATATTCCTAAGGAAGAAAATCCATTTTTAGGCTGGCGTGCACTTCGTATCTGCTTATCACGCCGTGATATCTTTATGCCGCAGGTAAAAGCTATTTTACGTGCAGGTGTATATGGTAAAGCTGCAATAATGCTGCCTATGGTTATCAGACTTAGTGAAATTGATAAGGTTAAACAAATCGTTGCTGAAGCTAAAGTATTATTGGCACAGGAAAATAAACCGTTTTCCGATAGTGTTCAATTAGGGATAATGGTAGAAACTCCAGCAGCTGCTGTAATGACACCAATATTTGCCAAACATGTTGATTTCTTCAGTATCGGGACTAATGACCTTATTCAATATACTCTGGCGGTTGACCGTGTAAATAGTAATGTAAGCTATTTATATGATCCGTTTAATCCTGGTGTATTGGCACTTATCAAACGTACCATTGATTCTGCCAATGAAAATAAAATTTGGGCTGGAATGTGCGGCGAAATGGCCAGTGATCCAATGGCAGCTGTAATACTTATGGCTATGGGGATAACTGAACTCTCAATGAGTGCACCATCTATTCCGCGCGTTAAAGAATTGATTCGTAAAGTAAGTATGGCTGAAGCTAAAGAAGCTATGAATAAAATCATGGAAATGGAACATGCTTCAGATATTAAAGAATACTTGCAGGAAAAATTCGGCAGCAAGAAATAAAATAGTTAAAGTATATGAATGATGAAAATACGCAAATAGCATATGGTAAAGAGCAAAATATAAAAATTGATCTAATGCAGATGATCAATGAAGGGCGCAGTCCTTATGAGATAATATTTCATATCGCCGAATATTTGGAAAAAATATCGGGAGAAGCTGGATATGCTGGCAATGTGCGTGAATGTATTAATTCTATTTATGGACTTGGTTTATCTGATGAAAAACCATTGACTGATGAACTTGAACAGATACATAAACGTTGTAAAAAGCTGGAAATAGCCTTAGATGAAGTGGATAATGAGGAGATTAAAAAGCGCATTGGTTTTGCTGTAGAGCACCATAAAAAGTATGCTGCTTTTTTAGAGGAAAAAATAAAAAAGAATACTATATAATTATTTATATTAATTAACTTAAATAAATGTGAAAAAAGGCAGATTGTTATCTGTCTTTTTTTTATGTTTTTATAGTAAGATAAAGGAAAATAGTCATAAAAAGCGTATTATAATATTAAGATCATAATATTATGATAACAATAACAATAAATAATAATTATTACTTAATAATTCATTGCATTTTTATCCAGAAAAATCTATACTATATGTCAGATATGATATTTTATTTAGATGGGGAGGCTGTACAAATGGATGTTATTACACTATCGCGTTTGCAATTCGCGATAACAACTATCTATCATTATTTATTTATTCCACTGTCTCTGGGGTTATCTTTGCTTGTGGCAATATTGTCAACGCTGTATTTAAAAAATGGCAATGTTGTTTATAAGCAGCTGGCGAAATTATTTGGTAAATTATTTATTGTGTCTTTTGCCATGGGCGTTGTTACCGGTATTGTCCAGGAATTTCACTTTGGGATGAACTGGTCAGAATACTCAAGATTTATGGGCGATATTTTTGGGGCGCCATTAGCCTTAGAAGCTCTGACGGCATTTTTTCTGGAATCAGTATTTTTAGGTGTATGGATTTTTGGAGAAAACCGTCTGCCCAAAAATTTGCATTGTCTGTCAATCTGGCTGGTAGCTTTAGGTAGTAATCTGTCATCTTATTGGATTTTGGTTGCCAATTCTTTTATGCAGCATCCAGTAGGCTATGTTATAAGAAATGGCCGGGCTGAAATGGCAGATTTTACGGCATTATTGACTAATCCGTATGTATTTGGGCAGTTTGCCCATGTTTTTACATCGGGACTAGTTACTGCTGGTGTTTTAGTTGTAGCAGTAAGTGCCTATAAATTGCTTATAGGCCGCAATGTAAATATATATAAAACAGGTATAAAAATTGGTTCACTATATGCGGTAATAGGTTTGTTTGCAGTTATGGGAACAGGTCATTTACATACGCAGTATATTGGGCACAACCAGCCGATGAAGCTGGCTTCGATGGAAGCCTTATGGGAAAATGAAGATCCGGCAGGTTTCACGTTATATGCTAATATTGATGTAACAAATCAAAAAAATACTAATCAGATAGAAATTCCGTATGCTTTATCATTTATGCTTAACAACAAGCCCTCTGGAGAAGTTAAAGGCATAAAAACCCTACAGGCACAAGAAGCTAAAGAATACGGTCAGTCTGATTATGTGCCTAATGTAGAGGCATTATTTTGGAGCTTCCGTATAATGCTGGCCTTGGGTGGTTTGATGCTTTTCTTAATGTTGGTAACGTTATATTTAAGTGTTACTAATCGTCTTACAGAATATAATACCTGCTGGCTTAAAATTCTTGTAGCCAGTATAATTTTACCATTTATTGCTAACAGTACAGGCTGGTATATTGCCGAAGGTGGTCGTCAGCCATGGATGGTTGAAGGACTGCAAAAGGTATCACAGGCTGTTTCACAGAATATAACGACAACAGAAGTTTGGATATCGATGATAGGATTTACTGTAGTATATGCATTATTAGCTGTAGCCGCAGTATTTGTTGCAGTAAAAATCATTAAAAAGGATATTACTGCTGAAGAAAGGAGCGGTTTATAATGGAATTACAGATTATCTGGTTTATTCTTGTAACAGTATTATTCACTGGCTTTTTCTTTTTGGAAGGTTTTGATTATGGTGTAGGCATTCTTTTGCCGTTTGTTGCTAAAAATGATTTAGAACGCCGCATGTTTATCAATAGTATCGGGCCGGTCTGGGATGGCAATGAAGTGTGGATGATAACGGCTGGTGGAGCGATGTTTGCGGCTTTTCCCCATGTATATGCCACGATGTTCAGCATGTTTTATATGGCCTTGTTTTTGATGCTGGTAGGCCTTATTGTACGCGGTGTTTCTTTTGAGTTTCGTGGTCAGCATGATAGTGATTGCTGGCGGAAATTATGGGATAATTTGATCTTTGTGGGCAGCATTTTACCAGCTTTTTTATGGGGCGTAGCTGTAGCAAATCTGATGAAGGGTTTTATGATAAACAGTGATAAGATTTACATGGGAACTTTCTGGGATTTGCTTTCTGTATATACTTTAGTTGGCGGTATAACGTTTGTGCTGGTATTTGCTTTCCATGGTATTACTTATTTGTCATTAAAAATTGATAAAGAATCAGTTTTATTGCCGCGGCTGCGTTTAGTGGGGACATGCTTAGGGGGAACTGCTGCTATTTTTTACCTTATCTGTATGGCGATGACATATGCTGATACTGATATGTATAAATCATCGTTGTCTTTAGGCTTGATGGTATTAGCGGCTATTGTATTTGTTCTGGCGATTATTGCTCGTTATTATAATAGATGTATTTGGGCCTTTACAGGCAGCTCCTTGGCAATTATCTGTACAACAGCTGCTGTATTCGCCGGATTATTTCCACGTATATTGATTTCCACCATGAATCCCGAGTGGAGTCTTACGGTGACAAATGCTTCATCATCACCGTATACTTTGTCGATAATGACAGTGGCGGCATTTATCTTTGTGCCAATAGTGTTGATTTATCAGGGCTGGGTATACTGGATTTTTAGAAAGAGAGTAACAGCCAAGGACTTAAAGTATTAATAATATTAAAGATAAGGGAAATAATAGATGATTGATAAAAAATTGCTGCAAGAATTACAGCCGTATCGGCGAAAAATATATATTATCACTGCAATGAATATAATGAGGGCAGTCGCTGTTATCATACGCTGTTATCTGTTAGCAGACATTATTGATAAAATGTTATTTTCACGAATAAATTTAAGAACAGCAGGGCCATTTTTGGTACTGCTGTTTTTTTCTTTTACCGTAGAAATATTATTTAGTACAGGAATACGGCTGTTAACACATAATATATCAGCAGCAATAAGAAGCAGTCTGCGCCGCCGGATTATTGACCGGCTTATTGGAAGCAGCCCGTTAGCTGCTGTATATAAGACGGACATATTGCAGCTGGCAACTAAGGGGATAGACTCCTTTGATGCTTATTACTCGCGGTTTTTACCGCAACTATTAACAACTGTATGCATACCCGTATTTATTATTATTACAGCTTTTTATAGTGACTTAATTTCGGGCATAGTATTTTTGCTGACATTGCCGCTTATTCCTTTTTTCATGATATTGATAGGAAAAAGGGCACAAGCTGAAAATAAGCAGCAATGGGAAGCATTGACAAGGCTTAGTAATAAGTTTATGGAAATGCTTTCAGGTATAAGTGTAATAAAAATATATAATCAAATTACTGAGCAGTTAAAACAGTTGACGCAGACCGGCAATGAATTTTCTCAGGCAGTATTAAAGGTTTTGCGCATAGCATTTTTGTCGGCATTTTTCCTGGAGTTAATAGCAACTTTAAGTATTGCCGTGATTGCCGTTAATATAGGACTGAGGCTTTTGGCTGGTCATGCGGTATTTTTGCCGGCGTTTTTTATGCTGCTGTTGGCACCGGAATTTTATAAGCCATTGCGCCAGACTGGCAGTATGTTTCATGATGCTATGGGAGCATTGACTAATGCTGCACCCGTTTATACGGCAATCAGCACTATTACTGAAAAAGCTATTATCCCTAAGTTATCTATAGTTACAGCACCACAGATTATTTTGGAAAATATCAGTATGAGTTATAGCGAAAGTAGGGGAAAAGCACTTGATAATATAAGTATGGATTTTCCAGCAGGAAAAATAACAGCATTGGTAGGTGCAAGTGGTGCTGGCAAATCGACAGTATTATCATTGCTGTTGGGTTTTATAAAACCAACGGCAGGACGGATATTGGCTGGTGATCAGGACATAAATAATTATTCAGTAGCAAGCTGGCAGAATAATATTGCCTATATGCCGCAAAATCCCCATATATTTGCGGCCAGTCTGCGGGAAAACATTTGTCTGGGCCGCACTATAACAGAGGAACAGCTGCAATTAGTAGTAAAGCAGGCACAGTTAGCGGAATTAGTGCAAAAATTGCCGGAAGGTATTGATACTGTTATCGGAAACGGCGGCATAGCTTTAAGTATTGGGCAGGTAAGAAGAGTGGCTTTAGCACGTGTGTTTTTAGCGGACGCACCAATACTATTGCTTGATGAACCATTGGAAGGGCTGGATGTAAAAACAGAGGCTGTTGTACAGAAGACCATGCAAAAATTAGTACAAAATAAGACGGTAATAGTAATAGCCCACCGTTTGTACTCGCTGCAAAATGCTGCAAAAATTTATGTATTAAATAATGGCTGTGTAGTCGAGCAGGGTAGTATTAAAGAACTACTGGAGAGTAAGGGTTTTTATTATAAAATGCAGCAGATAACAGGAGGTGCATTGCAGTGAAAATAAATTTATGGACATTAGCAGCACCTGTTAAATATTATATTGCAGCGGCAATTATAACGGGATTTTTCTGTAATTTGTCAGTAATAGGACTTATGGCAGCTGCGGCCTATCTTATAATTAATGCAGCACTGCAGGTACCGCTGTATCAATTGTCATTGGCGATAACTGCTGTGCGGGCCTGTGGTATTTTACGGGCTGTTTTTCGTTATGCCGAACGTTATATATCACATAATGCGGCCTTTTTAATATGGCAGAGGCTGCGTTTGGCTGTTTATAAAAATATTATGATGGCATTGCCGTTTGCGCAGGAAAATATGCATGACGGCGATATATTTATGGCTGTTATTGAGTCGCTTGATGAATTGCGTGATGCGGTACTAAGATTGCTGTTGCCACCGCTTACGGCTGGGTTAATGACAATGGCTTTATTTGCCTTTATTTTGCCGTACAGCATATTGGCAGCTATTATTTTAGCGGCAGGTTTTTTAATTATTATTATAATAATTCCCTATTGTTTTTATAAACACAATAATAGCAGCAAATCATCATTACAGGCGGAATTATGGGAATTTATTGCTGGTGCCCGTGAATTGAAATTATTTGATTATGCAGAAAAACGTCGTCAGCAGGCCTATAAAAAAATAAATGAACGAACTATAGCCGAAAATCATTTATTTACTTTTTCTCTTTGGGCCGAAACATTGGCGCAAATTATCGCTGCGGTGGTGATTGTCAGTATACTGGCATTGTTTATTTTGGTAATGCCGCAAATAACGGCAACGCAGTCAGCTGTTTTGTTGTTGGCGATAATTGCAGCCATGGAAATAATTGTGCCGCTGGCAGCTATCGGTCAACAATTGGAGATAGCCCAAATGGCATTAAAACGACTTGATAAATTATTGCAGCCGCAAAATACGGCGCTGCCTCCGGCTCAAAAAGAATTGATTAATACCAATGAAATTATAGCAGCAAAAAATATAGTGTTTTCGTTTAAACAGCATCGGTTATTTAAAAATATGAATTTTGCTATCGAGAAAAATAAAAAAACAGCGCTGCTGGGGGGCAGTGGCAGCGGTAAAAGTACACTGGTAAATATTTTACTGCGGTTATTAGCTTATGAAGAGGGCACGCTTTTTTATGAGCAGCAGGCATATTCTCAAATAACGCCTGAACAGATAAGAAATAAGATACGGGTAGCATTGCAGGACCAGTATATTTTTGCTATGACAATAAGAGAAAATTTTAAATTACTATATCCGGCGATAAGCGACAAAGAGATCTACGCAGCGCTGGAAAAGGCTGAATTAGCGGACTTTATAATGAACAGCCCAGCCCAACTAGATCTCTATACAGGCAGCAGGGGCTGTTATTTATCAGGCGGCCAAAGTAAAAGATTGTCAATTGCCCTAGCCTTAGCGGCTAAAAGTGATATGCTTATATTAGACGAACCGACAGCAGGACTTGATGCATTGACGGCACATGAGATTATGGAAACAATCATGAACTTAACAGATAAAACGGTGCTGATAATAACACATGACTTAAGTGCAGTGGAAAAATTTGATAAAATAATAATATTACAGGCAGGCGAAATAATTGAAGAGGGGACGCCGGCAGACTTAATTAAACGGCAGGGGCACTTGGTGGATATGCTCAATTACCGCAGTATTATATAAAGTGGCTTGACCAGAAAAACAACGGATACTATAATAGGCACGAAGGTATTATGCTTAAGAATGGAGAATATTTATGCCACAAAATAAAATAAAAGTATTAACGAGCATGTCGATGCTTGCAGCATTATCATTAGTCATGGTAGCAATAATTAATTTTCCGCTGATACCAGCAGCGCCCTACCTCAAGTATGATCCAGCCGATATTCCTATTTTGATTGGAACTTTTTTATTCGGAACGACAGCTGGCCTGATGCTTACAGCTATAACAGTAATTTTGCAGGGATTGCTTATAAGTACGGATGGCGGGCCTATCGGTATTATTATGCATTTTATGGCAACAGGTAGTTTTGTATTGGTGGCGGGACTTATCTATCATCGCAGCCGTACTAAACGGGCCGCGCAGACAGCATTGTTTTGCGGCAGCATAACGATGACAGTAGTTATGATAGCTTTTAATCTGCTGCTGACACCGTTGTTTTTAGGTGCACCCTTGACGAAAGTAATTGAAATGCTCTTGCCAATTATTATTCCGTTTAATTTGGTTAAGGCAGGGATTAATTCTATTTTGACATGGTTCGTTTATAAGCCTGTTAGTAAATTTGTGCATAAGTTATAAAATTGACCGTATTTTGTTTAACATGAAATACGGTTTTTTATTTTGTAATAGGATAAATTAAAAAAAGGGACAGCTGTCCTTTTTTTTATAAAATGATTTATTTAATATAAAGATGTTGTTTGGAAAAAATAAAATTTTCTTTAAATTCAAAAATAGAAAGTAGGACAAACAAAATGAAAATGGATGAAATATTAAAACATGTTGATCATACCTTATTAAAGGCTGATGCGGCATGGACAGAAATTGAGCAGTTATGTGATGAGGCTGTTGAATATAAAACGGCATCAGTTTGTATTCCTCCTTCATATGTTCAAAGAGTCAAAGAGAAATATGGTGATAAGTTAACAATATGTACCGTTATCGGCTTTCCTTTGGGCTATGCCTGTACAGGAGCAAAAATTGCTGAAGCAAAACAGGCTATAGACGATGGAGCTGTTGAAATTGATATGGTAATTAACTTAGGTGACGTTAAAAATAATGATTACGAAAAAATTACAGCAGAAATAAAAGCTATTAAGAAAAATATCGGTGAAAAAATTCTTAAAGTTATTATTGAAACATGTTATTTAGAGGAGCAAGAGAAAATAAAATTATGCCAATGTGTAACAGAGGGGAATGCCGACTATATTAAGACTTCTACGGGATTTGGCTCAGCTGGAGCCAAAATAGAAGATATTAAATTATTTAAACAGTATATTGGTGAAAACGTAAAAATAAAAGCAGCTGGTGGCATTCACAGCAAGGAAGAATTTACGGCATTTTTGCAGGCGGGATGTACTCGTATTGGTGCCAGCAGTGCTGTTAAATTAATTAAACCGCTGTATAAATAATAGCCATAGGGGGGATAATAAATGTTTTTCTTTATTGATTGTTTGGGGATTATGGTATTTTTACTTATAGCAGTATTATTTTCTAAGCAGAGGAAGCAAATTGATTGGCGGTCGGTTGGTATGCTGATTATACTAAATATTTTTATAGCGTGGTTTTTGACAACATTTTCTATTGGTCGTGAAGTAGTAAAAGCGGCAGCTGCTGGTTTTACTTGGCTGCTATCTGTTGCCTATACCGGAATAGGCTTTGCTTTTTCGGATTGGGTAAAAGTACCGCAAATGGACTTTTTTACATCAGCCTTATTGCCAATTTTATTGGTGGTACCATTGTTTGATTTACTTACCTATATTGGCTTTTTACCATTTATAATCAAATGGATAGGAAAAATATTAGCTATTATCAGCAGACAGCCTAAATTTGAATCATTTTTTGCAATTGAGATGATGTTTTTAGGAAATACGGAGGCTTTAGCTGTATCCAAACATCAGCTGCAGGCGATGAAGGGACAACGTAATTTAACATTGGCAATGATGTCAATGAGCTGCGTTACAGCATCATTAATTGGTGTGTATACAACGATGATGCCGGCAGAATTTATTTTAACAGCTATACCACTTAATGTAATAAATGCGCTGTTAGTAACGAGTATTTTGAATCCAGTTATTATAGAGTCTAAAGAAGATATAGTAGCATCAATAGGCAGTAATGAAGAAAATGGTACTAAGGGTAAAAAAGAGCCATTATTTTCATTTTTGGGCAATTCCATTATTGGGGCCGGACGATTGATATTGATAATTGCAGCTAATGTTATTGCTTTTGTAGCATTAGCTGCATTAATAGATAAAGTATTAGGATCAATTTATCCGCAGCTCAGTTTGGAACATATATTAGGTATTATTATGTATCCGTTTGCTTGGCTATTGGGATTAGATACCCATGAGGCCTTTGCTTTTGCCCAGTATATGGGAACTAAAATAGTTACGAATGAATTTGTGGTAATGCTTAATGTTGGACCGCATTTATCTGAATATAGCCGTCATTTACAGGGGACTTTAACAATATTTATTACATCATTTGCTAACTTTTCAACCATCGGTATGATTATTGGCTGTTTTAAATCATTAGTTATTACAGAAAAAAACGAGCTGATTTCTTCTAATGTAAGTTATTTACTGCTTTCGGGAATATTAGTATCTTTATTATCGGCAGGAATTGGCGGTTTGTTTATATGGTAAATAAAAACAACAAACAGCTTATAGTTATAAGCTGTTTTGCAGAAAAATTTGTAAATTAGCGAATTGTATTGATGTAATATATATTTTGCCATGAAACAATGATAAGCAGTCTGCTGCTTTAAATTTAGCCAGACAGCGATTAACTGTTTTGACACTGGTACCAAGCTCGTCAGCAATCTGCTGGCGTCGTTTATTTAAATAAAAGAAGCCGTTATCTTGTGGTGCTTGATAGTGACGCAATAGGTAGTGCAGTAATTTTTCTTTGCTGGACATAAATTTTATTGTGCCATTTTCATTAGAAGTAGGATACATTTTTTTGGCGACGAGATGCGCCATTAATACAGCAAAAGATGAATCATGTTCTAACCATAATAGGAAGGTATTATTATCCATATAAAGAACAGAACAAGTGGTAAGTGCCTGCACAGTGGCAGCATAATTTTTTTGTACGGCTAAGCATTCAACTTCACCAATAAAACTGGGAGATTTGCATTGAGCAAAGGTAAAACGCTGACCGTTAATGAACTCATTGCTGACAGTTACTGTTCCATCGAGCAGGAGGTATACACGATTGGCAGTATAACCTTTTATGACAATATCTTCGCCGGCAGCAATATGTTTTTCTATCATTTTAGTACGTAAAAATTGCGGAATTGTAGGAATCGCATCCAGATCGCTGATAATAGCCATCTCCTTTATTGGGGTCAGATATACTTAATATTAACAAATAGCATAAGTAAAAACAACAAGACATGTGTCCTTTTCATTTTTGCTATTAATGTTGTATTATTAAAGAGAAATATTAATTTTAAGAAAGAGGGAATTATTATGAGTTTACATATCGAAGCAAAAGTGGGAGATATAGCTGAAAGTATTTTATTGCCGGGAGATCCATTGCGAGCTAAGTATATTGCTGAGAATTTTTTGCAGGATGCTAAATGCTATAATAGCATTCGCAACATATTTGGCTATACAGGTACTTATAAAGGGAAAAAAGTTTCAGTACAGGGAACTGGTATGGGAATTCCTTCTATATCAATATATGTAAATGAACTTATTAATGAATATGGTGTAAAAAAATTATTTCGTGTAGGAACCTGCGGGGCAATGCGTGAGGATGTACATGTGCGCGATGTCGTTATTGCTCAAGGAACAACGACAGATTCCGGTATAATAAAAAGCATTTTTGGCAGCAGCATAAATTATGCTCCTTTAGCTGATTTTGAGCTGTTACACAAAGCTTATGAAATATCTAAGCAAAGTGATATGGCTGTTAAAATTGGCAATGTGATATCAGAAGATCGTTTTTATAATGATGAAAT
Source organism: Pectinatus brassicae (assembly GCF_014201835.1). Lineage (GTDB taxonomy): Bacteria > Bacillota > Negativicutes > Selenomonadales > Selenomonadaceae > Pectinatus > Pectinatus brassicae. Next base: position 55,831 of record NZ_JACHFH010000014.1, read on the forward strand.
CGATAGAAAAAAATTAACTGATTATGGAATTTTAGCCGTAGAAATGGAAGCGGCTGCTTTATATACATTGGCAGCTCGTTATAATGTGCAGGCGTTAGCTATATTTACAGTCAGCAATCATTTGCTTACTGGTGAAGAAACAACTGCTAAGGCACGTGAAACTTCGTTTAACGATATGATAAAAATTGCTCTTGATACAGCAATAGCAGATTAATACATGGAGTAGATATATTTGGCAAGCAAAAATTTATTAAAAAAGGAAATAATAGCAGGTATAACGGCATTTTTTGCTATATCCTATATTATTATAGTCAATCCTTTGATTTTAGCAGATTCCGGTATTCCTATGCAATTGAGTATTTTCGCTACAATATTTATTTCAATTATTGGCTGTCTGGCCGTAGGCTGTTGGGCAGATGCGCCGATTGTATTAGCACCGGGGATGGGGGTTAATGCCTTTTTTACTTATACTATTGTAAAAAATATGGGATTTTCCTGGCAGCAAGGATTGACAGTATCATTATTCGCCGGAATAGTATTCGCACTGATTGCCTGCACGCATTTATCGGACAGGCTGCTGCAGGTTATCCCAGCATCATTAAAATATGGTATTACTGCGGGTATTGGATTATTTCTGGTAGAAATTGGTTTGGAAAAAGGCAGCTTGATAGAAACTGGACACAATACTATTATTGAGCTGGCATCATTGCAAAATCCGGCAGCGTTATTGACAATTTTAGGTTTGATTTTAAGTCTTGTTTTATATTTGCGTAAAATTGATGGCGGTTTTTTTATAGCGATTGTAGCTATTAGTTTTATTGGTTACTACTGGAATATTACGGATAAGACAGTGCTGAATATAAGTATTGCTAACATTAGTGATTATCGGCAATTATTATTTCAGCCTGATTTTACGGTAATGGGAGAAGCTAAGTTTTGGCTGGCGGTATTTTCTATGAGCATGATATTGATTTTTGATACGATAGGAATATTAGAAGGCATATTGCCTAATAAAGATAGACTGAAAAAAGCTTTTGCTGTTTTATCATTAGTGACAATTATTTCCAGTTTGCTGGGTACCTGTCCGACAGTAGCAGCAGCAGAAAGCGCTGCGGGAATTGCCGCAGGTGCCCGCCGGGGCATTATGGCTATTACAGCCGGCTGTTTATTTGCCATAGCGTTATTTTTTATTCCATTGCTGTCCTATGTATCAGCATCAGCAATTGCACCAGTTATCATAATTACTGGCGCAATGATGATGCAGCAATTGCAGTATGTGGAGTTTAATGATTTTACAGAATGGTTTCCCGTTTTTTTGTTAGTTGTAATGATACCGCTTTCTGGCAGTATTTCTACCGGTTTGGCTTTCGGCTTTATCGTTTATCCATTTATGAAAATTTGTATAGGTAAGGCTAAAACAATAAATCCCATAGTATATGGTTTAGGAATATTGTTTTTTATAGATTTATTTTTTAGTGCTTATAAAATATTTTAAAGATAGGGAGAGTTATTATGGCTATAAAAAGGGTTTATACGATTGTGCTGGACAGCTATGGTATTGGTGCCCAGCCTGATGCGGCTGAATTTGGCGATAATGATTGCAATACATTGCGCTCTATTGTATCGTCGCCGCTATATGATACACCTAATATGAAAAAAATCGGGCTTTTTAATATTGATGATGTTGATTATAAAACAAGTGAAGCACAGCCTACAGGCAGCTTTGCTCGTTTACAGGAAAGATCGCGTGGTAAAGATACAACAACAGGGCATTGGGAAATTGCTGGTATTGTTTCCGAGCATCCATTACCGACTTATCCCCAAGGTTTTCCCCAGTCTGTGATTAACGAACTCGAACAGGCCTTTAATCGGAAGATACTTTGCAATAAGACTTATTCTGGTACACAGGTAATTGAAGATTATGGACAAGAGCATATGAAAACTGGTTCACTTATTGTTTATACATCAGCAGATAGTGTCTTACAGATTGCTGCCCATGAAGATATTGTACCGGTAGAGCAATTATATGAATATTGCCGAATGGCACGAAAAATAATGTCTGGCGAACATGCTGTGGGCAGGATTATTGCTCGTCCATTTGTTGGGACATATCCTGATTTTAAACGTACAGCGCGCCGTCATGACTTTTCGTTGCAGCCGCCAGCAGAAACAATGCTCGATGTCTTGCATAAAAATAATTTAGCGACTATTGGTGTTGGTAAGATTTCTGATATTTTTGCTGCTTGTGGTATTAGTAAACATATAGGAATAACCGGTAATGAAGATGGTATGGATAAAACCATTGCTACATTAGATGATGATTTTACCGGATTGTGTTTCGTTAATCTAGTTGATTTTGATATGCAATATGGTCATCGTCGTGATGTTGACGGCTATGCCCAAGCGGCAACTGTTTTTGATAAACAGCTTGGTGAGTTTATGGCTAAAATGAATGATGATGATATATTGATGATTACGGCCGATCATGGCTGTGATCCTAAGGCACCAGGGACAGATCACACCAGAGAATATACACCATTGCTTATTTGGGGTAAACAGATTAAGGCTGGTGTAAATTTAGGAACACGGAACAGCTTTGCTGATATAGCAGCTACAGTAATAGACATTTTTGATTTGGATTTAGCAACACAAGGTAAAAGTTTTCTTGAAAAAATAATGTAAGTAATTAATTGCTGCTATGGACTAATTATAACCATAGCAGCTAATAGCAATGATGTTTTAAATATTAATAAATGAGGCGAAATTATGCGAATATTTGATATTATTAACAAAAAGAAGCATGGCAAAGTTTTAACAGATACTGAAATAAAATATGTTGTCGATGGTTTTGTGCAGGGGGAAATTGCTGATTATCAAATGGCAGCAATGCTTATGGCAATTTGGTTTAAGGGTATGAATGATCATGAACTTGCTGTACTTACACAGGCAATGGCAAAGTCAGGTGATATGATTGATTTATCAGCAATTGCAGGAAAAAAAGTCGATAAACATAGTACTGGCGGTGTTGGCGATAAAACAACACTTATTATTGCGCCGATAGTTGCAGCCTGCGGGGGGAAAGTAGCTAAGATGTCCGGCCGTGGTTTGGGTCATACTGGTGGAACAATTGACAAGATGGAAGCAATTCCTGGCATGAAAACCGCTTTGGATAAGGAAGAATTTTTTGCTATTGTTAATAAATTAGGTGCGGCTGTAATTGGACAGACAGGAAATTTAGCACCAGCTGATAAAAAAATATATGCACTGCGTGATGTTACGGCAACAGTTGACAGTATACCACTTATAGCATCATCTATTATGAGTAAAAAATTGGCAGCAGGCAGTGACTGTATTTTACTGGATGTAAAAACTGGTAGCGGTGCTTTTATGAAAACGTTGGATGATTCGATAGAATTAGCGCAAAAAATGGTAAATATAGGTGAAAATTCCGGCAAGAAGACAGTAGCAATGATTACTGATATGGATGTACCATTGGGACATGCTATTGGTAATTCCTTGGAAATAATTGAAGTAGTAAAGACATTACAGGGACAAGGTCCGCAAGACCTTACCGAGGTTTGTCTGCAATTAGCGGCTAATATGCTGTATCTTATAGATAAAGGTAGTCTGGAGCATTGTCGGAAAATAGCGGAAAATTCCATTAAGGATGGCAGTGCCTTTAAGCGTTTTGTGGCGATGGTAGAGGCACAAGGCGGGGATACAACGGTCTTACTTGATACTGATAAATTTGTTTCAGCACCATATAAACAGGCTGTTATTGCTCAAAATGATGGGTACATAGTTAAAATGGATGCTGAAGAGTGTGGTGTTGTGTCGATGATATTAGGGGCAGGTCGTGAAACTAAGGACAGTATCATTGATTTTTCAGCGGGTATCATTATCAATAAAAAATATGGCGATTTTGTCAAGAAAGGCGATGAATTAGCTATATTATATACATCTAAGCAGGCCGCTTTGCCAGAGGCACAACGTTTGTATAATGAAGCAATAGTAATTGGCAAAGAAAAACCAGTTGATATACCATTAGTTTTTGCCCGTGTAGAAAAAGATAAAGTAGAAAAATTTTAAGGGGATAAATGCTGATATGTTAGAAGAAAAATTACTGGAAGCAGCTAAGAACGCCAGATTGTTATCGTATAGCCCTTATTCAAAATTTAAAGTTGGTGCAGCTGTTTTAACTAAAAATGGTAAAATATACAGTGGCTGCAATATTGAAAATGCTTCTTATGGAATTACTAATTGTGCTGAACGTACAGCAATATTTAAGGCAGTATCTGAAGGGGAAAGAGATTTGACGGCATTGGTTGTTGTTGCTGATACCGAGGGACCTGTATCACCTTGTGGAGCATGCCGTCAGGTAATAGCAGAATTTAAGATAGATACAGTCATTATGGCAAATTTGCATAATGAGATAAAAACAGTAACATGGCAGGAATTATTACCATATTCTTTTAGTGATGCAGATATGAAATAAAAAAACAGCCATTATAAAATCAATTCCTATTTGGTTTTATAATGGCTGTTTTTTACTGTGATTTTGTATGAAGGAAAAAGGATAATAATTTATTAAATTTTAAATTGTAGAGGATGATTGCTAATAATATCAATACAATGCCCCATATTTGAGATAAGTAGACAGTTTCACCTAGTACAGACATTGACATAATGATAGCAATAGGAAGCTCCGATGCGGTTAACAGCGAACCAAAACCGATACCAACATGCGGCATGCCAATCGAAAATAGAAAGGGTGGCAGGGCAACACCAAAAAAACCAAGCAGAAAACCATAAGGAGCAATTTGCAGTAATAAGGTTGAATCAATAACAATAGTAGGCGGATAGATAATGCTGATTGTTATTAACCCTCCAGTGGCAATCAAGGCACTTTTTAAAAGAGGTGGGGCATTTTTTTTTATAGAGCTGCTTAAGAAAGAGAAGATGGTATAGGAAAAAGCAGCCAGCAGTCCCCAAATAGAACCAGCCATTGATATATTTTGTGGGGAAGAAATATTAGCCGCAAACATGGAGCCAAGTAAAAGAATGATAATTGATAAGATTTTTTGCAGTGAGGGAAGATGTTTATTAAATAAATAATCAAAGACACTGCCAATCCAGACGAATTGAAATAAAAATATAATAGCAAGCGACGCATTGAGTGTTTGTAATGATTGATAATAGAATATTCCGGTTAAGCCAAAGGGAGTACCTGTTAATAGTAATTTGCTGATTTGTTTAATGTTAAGAGCATGTTTTGCTGTCAGTAAATAAAAACACCAAATTAGGATAAAACCAAATAAATATTGGCTGATGGTGACCTGTTGAACAGTAAAGCCAGCTGTATATGCGAGTTTTACAAAGGTTGATAAGATGCCGTAACAACAGCCGCCTAAGAATACTGATAATGGATAATGTCGTGAGTTCATTAATAAAATTGCTCCTTATATAATTATTTGGATAAAATAAAACGCCACACAAATGCCAAAGGCAATTGTGTGGCGAAAATAGAATATTTCTAGAAAAATCCACATCCGAAAAGGTTTTAACTATAAAATTTTACATAATATATTAATTATAAGCTGCTGCGCATATCTTCCTGTGATTTATATTGATTTAAAGTAGCTGTATCAGAAGCAACGGCAGAGCCATTGTAATCATTGCTGCTTCGTTCATTCAAGATGTTTTGCGAGGTAGAGTTAGTCTGTTCAACTGTTTGTCCGGCAGCAGCTAGTGTGCTGTTGTCATCAGCAGAAGCACTATGTACGCCAAATAAATTTATATCAGATTTAGTCTGGATAAATAATTCAGTTCCAGCTGGTAAGTTAATATCTTTGCCATGAACGAATAAACCGCCAACAATGCCGATTGGTCCCAATAAAGCTATTCCGGCGATACTGGCACCAGCAGCCATTGCTTCTGATTTCATTTCCTCTTTGGCTTTGTCACCCAGTACGGTATCGACTAATGTACCATCAAAAGCCTGGGTTTTTTCAAAATCAATATCAATTTTGCCATCGCGGCCAAAATTTTTAGCAGTAGTTACTTTAGTCACATGTCCTTCGCCTAAAGCACCAGCGGCAAAAACAAGATTACCATTATAGACGACATTTTCAGCGACTTGATATTTTACTTCATCGCCCGCCTTCATGTTTTCAGAATTGACCGGAGTAACGAGTTTTATTTTTATTAAGGTATTGGCAGGTACTAGTGTATGACTTAACGGAATGGCTTGTTGTGAGCTGCCAAATGCTACTTTTCCCAAATCGAGCATGCGATTGTAAAAAGTACCTTCTTTAGGTTGTCCATAAAGTGTTGTTTCTAAGTCAGATAAACGTTGGTTTATTGGCTGCATTGATACTTTATTCATAAGAGACCATTCTACTCCGTTCATTTGAGCAATAGCAGAAGGTGCATAGTCATTATTAAAAATCTTATCATATAAATTATCAATACGTTTTACTAAGGTTGTAGATTGGCTGCGTCCATAATAATCATGCTCCAATTTATTTATGCGGTCGATGATGGCACCTGTTTGTGGTGTTCCATAAACAGCTTTTTCTACAGAGGATAATTTGTTTTGCAGAGCATTGCCGCTGTCAGCAGCATTGGCAGTGATAGCTGTACCGGTAGTTATGGACGAGTCGGCAAGAGCTAATGAGGCATTGGAAACAGCCAGTGATATACATAAAGCAGTGGAAAGTATTCTTAATTTTTTTTTGCTTGAGATTATCATTATGAAGCTCCTCTCTCATAAAAACATTTAAAATTAAACCATAATAACAGGCTGTTGATTTTTAAAATATACAGGAATTAAACCGGCTTCCTTTAAAAAGCAAACAGCATCCATAAATTTATAGCCAATGGCAGATTCAACATGGGCATCAGAGCCAATGGTGGCATATTGTCCGCCCATATCATGATAACGCTTATAAATAGGCAAAAGATGTTTAGGATTTATGTTATTGTCAAAGCGACGTGTATTTATTTCGGGGATAATATTATTATCTAAGGCACATTGCCATAGTTTGTCTATTTGCTGGGAAAATTCATCATAATAAAGATGAACATCATTATAAGGAGCTTTGCGGCAGATATAATCAATATGACCTAAAACATTGCCGAAAGAGTGCAAGTTCATTCCTTTTATAAGTGCTTCTAAATAAATACGATAAGCTGTTTGCTTATCTTTATTTTGATAATAATCATTATAATATAAATCATAATTTTCCAGGATATGCTGGGAGATTATTATCATATCAAAAGGCTGGTTAACGGCAAATTGCTGGCTTTGCTCAGCGGTAGTATCCTGCATGCCAATTTCTACGCCCAGTAAAACATTCTCATTATCACGATATTTTTTATAAGCAGAGAAATATTTTTGGCAGTCGAATTCGTATATATCATCACCGGGAAAATAAAAATCAATATGATCAGTGATTGTAATGCCGATATTTTGCTGTTTGGCAGCGGTAATAGCGGCTGTTAGCATCATATCAGAATCGGCAGAAAATGCTGTATGTATATGGCAGTCAAAAAAAATATTAATTACCTCCTTTTAGTTGGCGGTAGCTTCAATAAGGGCTTTGGCCAGCTGGTCAGGACAGGAAGTATTTTTACTGCCGCATTTTATACCGCTGAATTTATCAATAACAGTTTTAATATCCATGCCGTCAGTTATATTGCAGATGCCTTTTAAATTACCATCACAGCCCCCGATGAAAGATACATTTTTAACAGTACTGCCATCTAATTCAAAGTTAATTTGTTTGGAGCAAGTGCCGGATGTTTTATAAGAAAAATTGTTCATTAGTAGTCTCCTTAATATACAATAATAATTAAGTACCATTATAATCTAATAAATGATTTTTTTAAAGCCCTTGTAAATTTCTTATAAATATAGGACAATATAAATTGCAGAAATTTAATATAAATATAAGTTTATCAGATAAATTTCAACAATATGTGACATAATTATGATGGAATAAAATATATTAAGCGAAAATATTATAATATAATATTTTAAGGGAGAAGATTAGTTTGAAAATAGCAATGATTGGAACAGGTTATGTAGGGCTTGTCACCGGTACATGTTTCGCTGAAACCGGCAATGATGTTATTTGTGTAGATGTAAATGCTGAAAAAATAAATAAGTTAAAAGATGGTCATATTCCTATTTATGAACCAGGCTTGGCAGATATGGTTAAAAGCAATGTAAAAAAAGGCAATTTATCCTTTACGACAAATATAGAAGAAGCTTTGCAAAAAGTTAATATTTGTTTTATTGCTGTAGGGACACCGATGGGTGAGGATGGCAGTGCTGATTTGCAGTATGTATTGTCAGCAGCCCGTGATATTGGCCGTTATATGACACAGGATACATATGTAGTCGATAAATCAACAGTACCCGTGGGTACTGGTGAAAAAGTAAGGCAGGTTATAGCCGAAGAATTGGCAAAACGCAACAGCAAACTGCAATTTGATATTATATCTAATCCAGAATTTTTAAAAGAAGGCAATGCCTGTGCCGATTTTATGACACCGGACAGGGTCATTATTGGCTCGGAACAGCCTGATTCCATAGAAACGATGAAAGAGTTATATGAACCGTTTATTCGTTCCCGTGAAGTTTTTATTATAATGGATGTAAAAAGTGCTGAATTGGCTAAATACGCTGCAAATGCCATGCTGGCGACTAAAATATCATTTATAAATGAAATAGCCAATATTTCTGAGCGTGTTGGGGCTGATGTTAATAAAGTACGCAGAGGCATTGGCAGTGACAGCCGTATTGGTTACAGTTTTATAAATCCGGGCTGTGGCTATGGTGGTAGTTGTTTTCCTAAGGATGTACAGGCGTTGATTAAAACCAGCAGTGAATATGGCTATGAAGCCGAATTACTGCAGTCAGTAGAAAAAGTCAATTATGCACAAAAACATATATTAGCACAAAAAGTACAGAATATTTTTGGCAGCAATTTAGCAGGCAAAACATTTGCTATTTGGGGGCTGGCTTTTAAACCGGGAACTGATGATATGCGGGCAGCGCCATCAATTGAATTGATAAAAACCTTAGTTGGCAATGGTGCATCGATAAAGGCCTATGATCCTAAAGCTATGAAAATCGCGCAGCAGTATTATCTTAAAGATTTTGATAATATTATATACAGCAAAAATAAGTATGATGCCTTATATGAGGCTGATGCCTTGATTTTAGTTACAGAATGGAAGGAATTCCAAAGTCCTGATTTTATGGAAATAAAAGGCAGGCTTAAAGGTAATTATATTATTGATGGGCGTAATCAATATAAGGAAAAAATATTAGAAAAATTTGGTCTCGCTTATATACAAATGGGCGTAAAATAAGGAGAATTATATGATAAAAAAAGGCATTATTTTAGCAGGCGGTTCTGGTACAAGATTATATCCGTTGACGAGAGTTGTAAGCAAACAGTTGATGCCAATTTATGATAAGCCGATGATTTATTATCCATTAAGCACATTGATGTTGGCCGGAATCAAGGATATTCTTATTATTACAACACCGCAGGATAGTAAACTGTTTCAGGAGCTTTTAGGTGATGGCAGTCAGTGGGGAATATCGCTGCAATATGAAATTCAGCCGAGTCCTGATGGATTGGCGCAAGCTTTTATCATCGGTGAAAAATTTATTGCTGGTGAAGGCTGTGCATTGATTCTTGGTGATAATATTTTTTATGGTCATGATTTATCAGTTGCAACCAAAAGAGCAGTGAATAAAGAAGAAGGCGCTACAGTATTTGCCTATTATGTAAAAGATCCAGAGCGCTATGGTATCGTGGAATTTGATGAGGCGGGTAAAGCTGTAAGCCTTGAAGAAAAACCTAATATACCTAAATCAAATTATGCTGTAACTGGATTATATTTTTATGATAAAAATGTAGTTGAATATGCTAAATCGTTAAAACCTTCGGCTCGTGGGGAGTTAGAGATAACTGATTTAAATAAAATTTATTTGAATAATAGTCAGCTGCATGTGGAAACTATGGGACGCGGCTATGCTTGGCTTGATACGGGGACGCATGAATCATTATTACAGGCAGCTTCATTTGTGGAAACAGTACAGGATAGACAAGGGTTGAAGATAGCTTGTCCGGAAGAAATTGCTTATGGATTAGGCTATATAAATGAAAATGATGTTTTAAAATTAGCCCAGCCGCTGGCTAAAAATGAATATGGACAGTACTTGATGAATTTGATAAAAAATAAGTAAATTTTGATAAAGTTAATGGAGGAATTATCTCGTGAAAGTTTTAGCAACAGAATTACAAGATGCTTATATTATTGAGCCAAAAGTTTTTGGTGACAATCGCGGTTGGTTTATGGAAACATATTCTTATCGTGTATTGGAAGAACATGGTATAAAGGTTAATTTTGTTCAGGATAACCAGTCTTATTCAGCACCTAAGGGAACATTGCGTGGGCTGCACTTTCAAAATCCCCCGATGACTCAGGCTAAATTAGTGCGTTGTACACGTGGTGCAATGATGGATATAGCTGTTGATATTCGTAAAGGATCACCGACGTTTAAAAAATGGATTGCAGTGGAATTATCGGCGGAAAATAAACGTCAGCTCTATGTGCCACGTGGTTTTGCCCATGGTTTTGTGACTATTACTGATGATGTGGAAGTCATGTATAAGGCGGATAATTTTTATGCACCGGAAACAGAAGGCAGTATCATTTATAATGATCCTGATATCGGTGTTAATTGGGATGAATGGTGTCAGGGAGAATTCACATTTTCTGCTAAAGATAAAACAGCACCATGTTTTAAGGATTTTGTTACACCGTTTACTTATGGTGAATATTGATTAATTGATAGATAAGAAAGGTCAGGTGAAGGGATATTGGCAGTATCAGTGAGAATACCTGGGTCGTGTGGTGAGTTGGTACAAGGTGTAATTGATGACATGCCGTTTCTCGTTACTTGCCCTATAAATAGATTTGCGCGGGCAGAGGCAACGATTGCTGCTTCTGGAATGATAAATCCAGCTAAAACAAAAGCACAAAATGCTTTGATGAAGACGCGGATAAAATTAGGTATTGAAGAAAATATTAAGGTGAACTTATATTCAGAGCTGTTAGAAGGCAAGGGTATGTCATCGAGCAGTGCTGATATAGCGGCAGTATGCTATGCGACAGCCAGAAGCTGTAATAAAGTGATAAAAGACAATGAAGTGGCTCAAATTGCTGCTGATATTGAACCTACTGATGGTGTTTTTTGTCAGGGGATTGTTAAATTTAACCATATAAATGGTAAAATATTAAAATATTTGGGAGAACCACCACCGGTAAAAATTATTATTTTTGATTGTGGTGGCAGTGTTGATACGATTTTATTTAATCAGCGTAATGAACTGCCCGTTCTTAATAGGCAAAAAGAGAAAATGGTCAGGCAAGCATTTTCATTAGTTGAATATGGTATAGAATATAATGACGTTAAAGCGTTAGGCCAAGGATGTACCTTAAGCGCATTGGCCAATCAAGATATATTATATAAACCGCAGTTGGAAGAAATTTGGTCAATAGTACAGTCGTACGGTGCCGTCGGCATTAATATTGCTCATAGTGGTACTTTAATCGGAGTAATTTTTCCTATTGACAGTGAAAAAGATAAATTAAACAGCTGTATTGATAAAGTAAAAAAGAATTGTCAGGAAATTAAATTTTTAGGCATTTCACAGCTGATATCAGGCGGCTGTTTTTAAAATAGTATATAATAAAGCCATATACATAGATTAAGATTTCAAGAAGGAGGAAAAAGCATGCAGCAAGAGTATGAACATGGCGGTGCTGTTGATAAAATCAGCAGACAGACCGGTAAGGAAAATTTACTGGATTTTAGTGCTAATATAAATCCTAAGGGGCTTAGTAAATCTGTTAGACAAGCTATAGAAAATAATATAGATAACATTATTCATTATCCTGATGTTGAGATGATGGAATTAAAAAATAAAATAAGCTCATCATATGATATTGCCGCAGAAGATATTATTGTTGGCAATGGAGCTGTAGAATTAATATACATATTATGTCATGTACTGCAGCCAAAAAAAGTGTTGCTTACGGCACCTGCTTTTAGTGAATATGAAAGAGCGGCACAAAGTGTCAATGCCCAAATTACATATTGCAATTTACTGGAAAAAAACAATTTTGAATTATCGTTAGCATCCCTGATTGTGGCCTTAAAGGAGCAGGATATATTGTTTTTATGCAATCCTAATAATCCTACCGGAACATTGCTTGAAACGCAGGATCTGACAATGATTGTAGAACATGCCGAAGCCAATGGCTGCTTTGTGGTTATTGATGAATCATTTATGGACTTTATTGCTAATAGTGAGGAATTTTCGGCAAAGCCATTGTTAAAAAATAACCATAATTTATTTGTGCTCCATTCATTAACAAAATTCTTTGCATTGCCAGGCTTGCGTCTGGGATTTGGTGCCTGCCATGACAAAGAGGTAGTAAAACGAATGCAGCTTAGTAAAGACCCTTGGAATGTAAATGTATTAGCGCAAAAGGCAGGCTTAGCCGCACTTAACGATAATACATATCAAAGACGCAGCCGTAATTATATGCGCAGTGAAATAAATTATTTGTATGAAGAATTATTGCAGCAAAAAAAAATAAAAGTATATAAACCGTCGGTTAATTACATTCTTATCAATATTCAGGATAGTGGCATGACTGCAAGTGAATTTAAAGATAAGATGCTCGACAAGGGCATAATTATCAGGGATTGTTCCAATTATCCGGGGTTATCAGAATTTTTTATTCGTGTAGCAGTCAGAACACGCGATGAAAATGATGTGTTGCTCGAAGCAATCGAAGAAATTTTAAGTTAATTGCTATTATCTTTTGCTATTATCTATGATAACGCATAGTCAGTAGTAAAAGATAATATAAAAATATCAAAAATTAAGAAAATAATAAATTGAATAATTTATAAAAAATGCTATAATATTTATAAAAGGAAAAGGTTTACTATACAAATGACGCAATATTAGGAGGCAGTATAATGAGTATAGAAAAAAGTAGTTTTGGTACTACTAGTGAAGGTCAAAATGTAGAACTTTATACCATCAGCAATAAAAATGGCATGAAAGCAGCTATTTCTACTTTTGGTGGTGCTGTACAAAAAATAATTATTCCAGCCAAGGCTGGTGAAGTTGATGTTGTTTTAGGCTATGACGATGCTAAAGGTTATGAACAGCAGGATACATATATTGGGTCGTTGATTGGTCGTGTTGGCAACAGAATAGAAAAAGGTCATTTTTTTTTAAATGGTAAAGAGTATGATTTATACATAAATAATGGTAAAAATCATTTACATGGCGGTAAAACAGGTTTTGATAAGAAAATATGGCAGGCAAAAACAGTCCATGATAATGAAGTACAGCTTACTTATATCAGTCCTGATGGCGAAGAAAATTATCCGGGTGAGTTATCAGTTACCGTTAGCTATAAATTGACTGATTGCAACACTTTGGTTCTGGAATATTATGCCCGTACAACTAAAGACACATTATGCAATCTTACTAATCACAGCTATTTTAATTTGGCGGGCTACAATAGCGGTAATGTTGGGGAACAGACAGTACAGCTATTGGTTGATGAATATACAGCAGCCGACAGTGAATCGATACCGCATGGCGAAATATTATCGGTAAAGGGAACACCTTTTGATTTGCGTGAGGCAAAACCAATGCAGGCGGGCTGGGATGCACAATTTGCAACTATTCAGGAAGCTGGCGGTTATGACCATAATTTAGTCGTACCGGAATATAATGGCAATGTTAAAAAAGTTGCAGTAGCACATAGTGATAAGACGAATATTAGCATGAGTGTATTTACTGATTTACCAGGTTTTCAATTCTATTCCGGTAATTATCTCGACCCCAAGGTAAAAGGGAAAAACAATGTACCAATGGAAAGACGCTCTGGCTATTGTTTTGAAAGCCAATATTTTCCTAATGCAGTAAATATCCCAGAATTTGTTTCACCGATATTGCGCAAAGATAATGTTTATAAAACGACAACAGCATATCATTTTGATTTCTAACATAAAAGGGGCTGTGAAATAACGCCCTGATAATTAAAAAAGAGGTTCGTTAGCTCAGAAGAGCTGATGGACCTCTTTTTGTGGTAAAATTTTACGTACCAATGAAAAACATTACCCCTAATCATTTTAAAGTAAAACAGGCA
>NZ_JACHFH010000015.1 GCF_014201835.1 Pectinatus brassicae
CCCGTGTAGATATTTTTATGGTGATTATATTCTAACACGAGAATAGTCCCTATGGATTTTTTATTTACTGTTCAATTTGATTATACAATTAACCAAAGTATTTTATTATAAAATTTATCCGTTATTACTTCTGCATTTTCAATAATTATTGGTTTTAACTGTTCCAAATAATCTATTCCGGGATTACTCATTTCCAATAATTTTCTTGTAAGCGCATCCGTACCTGTGCTTTTATTAATCAAATCGACATCAACACCATTTTTCTTAGAAAATAACATTTCATTCACTCCGTTCATAATTATTTGATAAATATTACTTCTACAATAATACATCCGCTTCCTTTAATAAAATTAAAAGCCAGACTGGTATAGTCAGATAACTGTTATTTATCCGTTGCTTTCTGGAATCTTTTATAAGACGCTCAAAAATATTATTATGATAAAGATTGTATAAACAGATACATGTTTTTACAATTTTTGTACTCACATACTCTTGATATATTTCAAAACCAAGATTTTGATGTAACTTAATACTAGCAATATAATTCTTATTAACATTACTTGCAATAATTTTATAACCTAATGATTTAGCATATGCTATAGCTGTTTTTGAACCTTGTAATGCATAGCCTTTCCCCTTTTTCTGGTGAAATTCCTATACCAAAACTAACAGTTGAGCTTATATGTTAATATAAGGAAACTACTCCTTTTATATCGTCATTAACTACAATTGCAAACATTTCAAAATATCGTTTACAATATATTTTTAGAACGGTTATTGTTGTCTTTATTGATAACAATAAATTTACAGGTTTATCTTGATGGCCCTCTATTTATTTTATTTATCACAATTTTTGTAACCATAGCCACCAATGCATCATTACTTTTTGCATCTACATTTTTATGTGTAGTCATAACAACAAGGATAATTGGTGCATGGCTAGGACGTGTAATAAATGCGATATCATTACGTGTTCCATAACCACCACTTCCGCTTTTATCAGCAACTTTCCAATCAATTGGAACACCTGCCCGAATCAATGTGTCAGTAATATTATTTCCCGACATCCAATCAAGCAAGAGCGTACGTTTTTCCCTTGGCAATATATTATCTAAAGTATATGCTTTAAAATTCATTGCCATTTGATAAGGGGTACTTGTATCTGAAGTGTCTCCTGGTATAGCTGTATTTAATGTAGGTTCATTTCTCATCACTTGTGTGGTCGTATCATTTATATTTAATAAGGATTTTTTAAAACCATTAATACCTCCAATTTGGCATAATAATAAGTTTCCTGCGGTGTTATCACTAAATCGAATAGCTGCCGAACAAAGATTTTCGATTGTCATGCCTGTTTCTATATGTTTTGATGTAATTGGAGCATAAGATAAAATATCTTCATTATTATAGCTTACGTTTTTTTTCAAATTTTTTAATGAGTTTTGACGTAAAATTTCGCCCACTATAAAAACTTTAGCTAGAGAACAATATGCAAAACGTTCATCATAACGATAACGCACAACAGATCCATTTTCTGTATCCAAAGCATATACTCCAATACGTGCATTATTATCTTTTTCCATTTGTCTAAATTCAGTTTCTATATTTTCTTTTTTATTATTTGCTGATGCTATTAATATTTCATTTCCTGTGAAAAAGAAAACTGCTATTAAAAATATAATATACATTTTCTTATGTCCAATAAATTTTGTATTCACTTTAGTAAACTCCTTTATATTGACATTATGATAGTCAATTTGATATTTGAAAATAATTATCATAAGTAAAAAAATAGAAAAGAATAGTGTCTTAATCACTTATTTTTATATTAATTAAGCATAAAATCGTATAATTTATTTCATCTATTAATTTTAATAAAAGTCAAGAAAACTATTTAAAAAAATAAATAAATATTTATAAAAAATTTGATACAAAACAATACAAAAGTGCTATTATAATTTGGTGATTTATATTAGATGTTTTATAAAAGGAGATCTTAAAAAGATGTTAAAAAAGAAAAAATTAACCACTCTTGTTCTATCTTCATTTATGGCTGTTGGCATATTTGGAGCAACTATTGCATCCGCACATCATGCTACGTCAAAGGTTGACACTAAACCTAAATATGCTGTTGAAACTAATAATGTTCAAGCTGATCAAACTAAACATCATCACCATCATAAAAAAGCTACTTCAGAAAAATATTCTGCTGCAAAAACCAAATAAATTATTTTAACAATTAGAAATTATTTGGTTTCATTTACTTAAATAATAAAAATAAATCACAAGTGCTGTCAGTAATCTGATAGCACTTTATTTTTATATAAACAATATATTATTTAATTTGTGAAATTATACTATACATACCAAATGTACAAATTATTATTCCAGATACTTTATTAATCCAGTTTAATTTTCTTTGATCAAACCGATTTTTAAACTTATTTACTAATTCGCTTAATATTATCCACCATAATATAGATCCTAAAAAAACACCTATTACAAGAAACCGGGCTGACATATATTTCCCTGTAGTATTTCCTACTCCTAATCCCATAAATATTGCGCTAAATGATACTATGGTCATTGGATTGGTTAAAGTTAATATTAATGCTGAGGTGTAATCTTCTAATCTATTAGTACTCCTTGCTTTAGATGATTTTTCAGCTGGTAGAGATATGAATATATGATATCCTAAATAAATTAGATATATTCCTCCAATAATTTGTAAATAACTATGAATATGTAACAAAAAATCTGATATAGTATTTACACCAAATGCAGCTATACATCCATAAAACATATCTGCAGTAGCTGTACCTAAACCAGATATAATTCCACTTGTTCTCCCGTTGGCGATTGTCCGACGTATACAAAGCACTCCTATAGGACCTATTGGCGCTGCAACAGCAAGACCTAATATTAAGCCCTTAAATAAAAAAATCATAATTTCAACTCCAAAACCATCATTCTAATTGATAACACTTCTACTCAATATAGTAAATTCCTCTTTTTGTTTTACAACATAAATAACAGAAAGTGATATCTTGTCCATGCCTATTTATTAGTCATATACCGAGCTTATTCCTAACCCGAATAATTAAAAAACTAAAAAACAATAGACCTTCTCGCCAAGATAATAGAAAGCCAGGGCTGATGGGCACAATTACAGTGTCCACTTGCTCTGGTTTTGTCGTTCGCAGCCACGGTTGTTTACAGGCCGCATTATTATTATAAATATGTTGAATTTTTGAGGTATATTAGTAGATTGAAATTGAATCATAAAAATTTAGACCAGGCTTTTTTTAATCTATGTACACAATCAGGAATATCTTTTAAAGAAATTTTACTAAAGCCTAAAAAAAGTGTATTATCAGGGCAGTCTGCTCTATCCTGCCAAAATTGCATTGTAGGATAAACTTGGACGGACTGTTTTTTGGCGGCGATAATCAATTCAGACTGCTGGACATCGGCAGCAAATTCCAATAGGAAATATTGTCCGCTGTTATTGCCAATGATTTTAATTTTATCATTAAAAATACTAAATTCTTTATTAAAAAGCTCTAAACGTTTGCGAAATATACTATTAAGCCGCCTAATATGACGGTCATATTCACCGTTTTCCAGTAAATAAGCAACTACATATTGATTTAGGATAGGAACAGTACTGTTATAATTTTGGAATTTATCCATATAAATTTCTAGTAACTGTGGTGGTAAAATTATATATCCCATGCGCAGTGAGGGTGATAGTCCTTTGGAGAAAGTCCCAAGATAAATTACATTATTATTTTCATCAATGGACTGTAAGGATGGTATTTGCTTGGCATAATAACGCAGCTCGCTGTCAAAATCATCTTCTAATATATAGGAAGTATTTGTTTTAGCCCACGTTAATAATTCTAATCGTCTATGTATTGGCATTGTGATACCGGTGGGAAATTGATGCGAAGGTGTTGAATAGATTAGGCAGCTTGATATGTCTTGGGGAAATTTATTGACATTAATACCGTATTTATCAATCGGAATAGTCTTGATTTTTAAGTTGTTATTTTTAAATACAGCGGCAGCTTTATGATAACCAGGTTCTTCCATTAAAACGGAAGGTCTCTTATCATGTAATAACTTACAAATAATATCTAATGATTGCTGTAGTCCGCAGGTTATTATAATTTGTTCAGGCTGGCATTTAACACCACGAATTCTTCTGAGATAAGCAAGTAAATTTTCCCGCAGATATATTTCTCCCTGTTTGTCTAAATGTGAAGATAATCGTGCTTGCTGGTCGAGAATATCAAGGCATTTTATTGTAGTGCGGCGCCAGAGCGTTTTAGGAAATAAATCATTGGTATGGCTGCCATTAGTTAAGTCATATTTAATGTCTTGTGCTTTATAAGTAGCTGGCAATGGCTTTTTTATCACTAAAAAAGGTTGTGCAGATGTGGTGATGGACAATTTAGGCAAAGCAGTAATTATATAGCCAACACCTTTTTGGGCAATGATATATCCTTCTGTAGCTAATTGGCTATAGGCAGTATCAACAGTATTGCGGCTGATATGTAAAGTTTGGGCTAAGGTACGGCTGCCTGTCAAAATAGTGCCTTCTTTTAAAACATGCAGTAGTATATCAGTTTTTATTTGGTTATAAATTTGTAAGTATAAAGGTTGTTTAGTATTTTTATTAAGATAAATCATAATATTATCCTCCAAATAAAATGGTGGCACTGTTTTTTTATTATTTAGTGGCTCTTATATAAGTGCCACTTTTAGTGTATCATAAATAAAAAATAAAACAAACGATTATAATAAGAATAAAATTTGACAGTAATACTTAAAAAGTGTAATATTGTAAAAATATATTGTATACAATAATAGTTTGGAAAGCGAGGTAATTATGTCTGTACAAAAGGCTGCTTTTCGCGCAGCGCTGCCCCATACTTTACCAATTTTAGCAGGTTTTTTGTTTTTAGGTATTTCCTATGGTTTTTTAATGATCAGTAAAGGTTTTTTGCCCTTATATCCTATTTTTATGAGTATGTTTATATTTGCCGGTTCTATGGAATTCGTTACAATGGGGCTATTATTAACAACTTTTAATCCGTTAGCGGCATTTATACTGACATTAACAGTAAATGCCAGACACATTTTTTATGGTATTTCCATGCTGGATAAATTTAAGCATATGGGAAAAAAGAAATTATATCTTATTTTTGGTATGTGCGATGAAAGTTTTGCCATAAATTATGCCACCAGAGTCCCCAATGGAATTGATAAAGACTGGTTTATGTTTTTCGTTACCTTGTTGAATCATATTTATTGGGTTGGCGGAGCTACTATCGGGGCAATACTTGGCAAGTATATACATATTGATACTACGGGGATAGATTTTGTTATGGCAGCATTATTTATCGTGATTTTTCTTGAGCAATGGCTGCAAAATGCTCAGCATAGCTTTTCATTATTGGGGCTATTTATTTCAGGCTGTTGCTTATTGTTATTTAATGATAATTTTATAATTCCGGCGATGATTTGCATCGTGGTAAGCTTTTTATTATTAAAGAAAGTAAAAGAGGTGAAGGCCGATGCAGTCAACTAGTTATGCCATTATAACTATTGCCGTAGTAGTTTTAGGAACGATGCTGACACGGTTTTTACCATTTATTGTTTTTCCGTCAAACAAACAGCCTGCACCAATCATAAAATATTTGGGCAATACATTGCCGGGAGCAGTAATTGCTTTACTAGTAATATACTCATTAAAAGACACTACTATTCTTAGTGGTAATCATGGCTTGCCGGAATTAATCTCTATAAGCGTGATTGTGATATTACATTTATGGCGTCGTAATATGCTGCTTAGTATTGCAGCAGGAACTATTATTCATATGGTACTGCTACAGACAATTTTTGTCGGATAATATTATTGTATATATAAGCAAAATATATTGGAGGAAGTGTTGTTGTGGTTATTTTGGATAGGCCTTATATTTCAGAATTAATGTTAAAGTATTTAAGTGATAATGATATTCCGGTACTTAATAATGATTTTGCACGAGAGTGTTCAACAAGATATAAGCTAAACCTTATGAATGATGAAAAATTTAAACAAGAATTTTTAAAAACAGGAAAACTATATACAACCTCTGAGAATGCGTTGGAATGGATATATGTCAACTTACCTGAGCATGATATTGTAAAAAAGATACAATTATTAAAAGATAAGGCTGCTTTTAGACAAAAATTGCAACCATTATATCCAGAGTTTTTCTATAAAGAATTATCCTTTGAGGATCTTGTTGCATATAAGGATAAAGAAATAAAATATCCCCTGGTATTAAAGCCGGCTGTTGGCTTTTTAAGTTTAGGTGTATATACAATTTATACTAAAGATGATTTTGATGAAGCGATAGCTGAAATACAGAAGAATGAACAGAAGTGGTCGGAAAATTTTCCGGCAGCAGTAATAAAAAAATCCTGCTACATTTTAGAAGAATATATACCGGGAAAAGAATATGCTGTTGATTTTTATTATGATGAAGCTGGTAACCCCGTTATTTTAAACATTTTTACGCATAAATTCGCTTCCTGTTCTGATGTCAGTGATAGAGTATATTACACAAGTAAAGAAATAATTGAACAGTATAAGCTGGCATTTGAAGAGTTTTTTCAAAAAGCCAATACGTATTTGGGATTAAAAGATTTCCCAGTGCATGCCGAGATAAGAATGCATAATGGCAGGGTTTATCCAATAGAATTTAATCCGATGCGGTTTGCCGGTTTGTCCAGTACTGATGTGGCTTATTATGCTTATGGCATAATAACTGTAGATTATTTTTTACATAATAAAAAACCTGATTTTGCAAATATACTTGCCAATAAGGGAAACTTATTATACAGCTTGATATTGCTTGACAAAGCTGATAAAAATATACCGTGTAGGGCATTTGATTACGAAAAAATTTGTCAGTCATTTAAAAAAGTATTGGCTTTGCGTAAAATAGATAATCCTGCTTTAGATGTATTTGGTTTTGTTTTTGCCGAAACGGCAATGAATGATGAACAGGAACTAGACTATATATTAAAATCGGATTTGCGGGAATTTTATAAAGAAGCAGTACCAGTAAAATAATATATTATGAGGTGATTTAAATGCAGACAACGATAAGTAAAGAACAGGCAATAAGTCTTTTGAAAAAATACAATAAAGAAGAATTCCATATTGTACATGGGATAACTGTTGGGGCGGTTATGCGTTGGTACGCAGAAAACTTAGGTTATGAACAAGAGGCAGATTTTTGGGAAAAAGTAGGACTTTTGCATGATGTTGATTTTGAACAATATCCGCAGCAGCATTGCCAAATGGCACCGCAGTTATTGCAGGAAATCGGGGCGGAAGATGAATTCGTTCATGCTGTATGTTCACACGGCTATGGTATTTGCGTTGATATTGAGCCAAAAGAAGAGATGGAAAAAGTACTCTTTGCCAGTGATGAACTTACCGGCTTAATCGGGGCAGCAGCTCTTATGCGTCCATCAAAAAGCGTGCAGGATATGGAACTAAAAAGTCTAAAGAAGAAATTTAAGGATAAAAAATTTGCAGCTGGCTGTTCAAGGGATATTATAAAGCAGGGTGCACAAATGCTTGATTGGCCAATAGATGATTTGTTGGAAAAAACGCTTATGGCGATGAAGGATAAAGAAGAAATAATACATAAAGAAGCTGTAATGTAAATAAAAAACTCTTGTTGAAATAATTTTTACTTCAGCAAGAGTTTTTTATTGATTTTACTAATAGTGTATGTGGGCGTATAGTATAGATATAAGAAAATATAGTTAAATAAGGTGATTTTATGAATAAAATGGATATAATGTCCTTAGCGGAAACATTTGTAAATAGCTCAAAAGATAATATTATGATGCAGGAACGAGCAAATGTTCATCAATTATCAGAACCAAAGATATTCGAAGAGCCATTATGCGGGATAAGTGCAGCAACAGACAGTCTTTATTATGAATTAAAGAATGAAACCGGGATAGGTGAGCATTTCCTTTTGCCGCAGCAGTGGCTACCACAGGCGAAAAGTGTTATATCATTTTTTCTGCCGTTTACTGAGCAGGTACGGATAAGTAATAGAAAAGATAAAATCCAGCCTTCACAGGAGTGGCTATATGGTCGCGTTGAAGGACAGGAATTTATTAAAAAATTCATTATACATATACAACAAAAAATTCAGCAGACTGGTTATAAAGCAATTGTTCCAGCTATGGATGAAAAATTTTGGTCTAAAAGTAAATATGATTCAGCTACAGCCCATCCTGATAATTCATTTACCAGCAATTGGTCAGAGAGGCATGTCGCATTTGTGTCGGGGCTTGGAACATTTGGTTTATCAAAGGGGATTATTACCGAAAAAGGGATGGCTGGACGTTTGGCAAGTTTAGTTACTGACATGGAATTAGCGCCTGATATTCGTCTGTATAAGGAAATATATGAATACTGTACTGAGTGTGGTGCTTGTGTAAAAAGATGCCCAGTCAGTGCTATTTCATTGGCGCAAGGGAAAAATCATGATATTTGTTCTAGCTTTTTGAATAGCACCAAAGAAAAATATGCGCCTAGATATGGCTGTGGTAAATGCCAGACAGCAGTTCCTTGTGAAAATAAGATTCCGTACGTATGATATGTTAGCGAATATGGTATATCAAATGAGTTAGCTTTTAATAATTTGTTGTTGTATAATATAACTACATAGAAGGGAGTGCTTTGTATGGAGATACAGAATGATGGTAAACAAAAACCAATTAATCCGCAAAAAAGAAAAATTATTACCAGTGCGAATAATAATGATTTGGCTGAAAGAATAAAAGCTTCGTCTGCACGCATTATGAAGAAAAATGCTAAACTCTATAAAGCTCTTGAGAATAAATAATGGACTTTAAAGAAATCAGAGCTTTTATTATGGAAGATGTCATTGCTTTTCATAATGATTTAGAAAAAGATTTTGTTGTTAAGTCAGGTATTAAAGATTTGGGATTACTGGATTCAGCTGTTAATAATCCATTTCAAACATTCGGCAGTGAAGAGCTTTATCCATCAATTTTTGATAAAGCTGCCCAGCTTTGCTATGGTATTGCAAACAATCATGGTTTTACAGATGGCAATAAGCGGACCGCTGTACACAGCATGGAAGTTTACTTAGATATTAATGACATAATTATAGATTATGACGAAGAAGAAATGGAGAATATTATAGTCAGTGTTGCCGCTGGTAATATGACCAGCAAAAAATTAGCTGATTGGCTAAAAGAAAAAGAAATTAAAAAATGATTCTTCACTGCTTAATAATATTCGAGACTTTGTTAGATTATTATAACTAGATATTGTTAATGTAAATGAATTAGTGTTATCTTTTAATAAGAAAAGGAACTGATTTTATGAAATTTAAATTTGCTCATAATAATTTTAATGTGCTTGATTTAGAAAAAAGCATGGCTTTTTACGAAAAGGCATTGAATTTAAAAGAAGTACGTCGTAAGGAAAAGCCTGATTTTACTTTGGTATATTTAGGTGATGGTAAAACTAATCATACATTAGAGCTTACTTATTTAAAAGACCGTAAGGAAAAATATAATCTGGGAGAAAATGAATTTCATTTAGCATTTGCTGTGGAAAACATGGATGAAGCTCATGCTTTGCATGAAGAGATGGGCTGTATATGCTATGAAAATAAGGAAATGGGAATATATTTTATTTCTGATCCCGATGGTTATTGGCTGGAAATAATACCAGCTTAAATGCAGGGATAATATACAATTAATAATAATAAAAGAGTTATTGCTTTAGATAATATTTTATAATATAGTAAGATATTGTTTAGATGCGGATAACTCTTTTTTATGTAGTATTAGCAAAATTAATAAAAGGAATTTTTATCCAGTGTTTAGAAAATGTTATTTAATAGTTATTAAACAACAGCAATTTCTATCGAAAATAATAGTCGGGGAGAACGTATATGAGTGAGTTTATAAAGGACCGCAAAAAATTATTGCAGGAATTGCATAGTGATTTAGAGCAGGGCCTGTCTAATGAACAAACTGAAAAAAACAAGGAAAAATATGGGATAAATATACTTTCACGTGAGAAACCAAAATCCATGGTAAAGCGGGTATGGGAAGCTTCTACCGAGCCAATGATTATTATGCTGATTATGGCAGGGATTATTGATGTAGCCGTTAATTTTATACGCTTAAGTGCTATGGGCGAAGCTGATTTTTTAGAATCAATTGGAATATTTGTGGCAATTGCTCTTTCAGTGGTAATCACTGTTGTTATGGAAGGAAAAAGCGCCAAGGCTTTTGAAGCACTGGCTAAAATTGGTGATGATGTCAGCAACAAAGTTCTTCGTAATGGGGAAATTTCTATATTAAAGCAACAGGAACTTGTTGTTGGAGATATTATCATGCTGGCTATGGGGGATAAAATTCCAGCAGATGGAAGACTGCTGGAAGGAGTAAGTATAGAATCAGATGAATCAGCGTTAACAGGTGAGAGTGTTCCGGTCAAGAAAAATGCAGATGCTATATTGAAAGACGAAAAAACGCCGTTGGCTGAGCGTATTAATATGTTGTATGCCGGTAATTATATTACTAATGGTTATGGCAAGATGCTTATTACTGCTGTAGGCGATAATACGGAATTTGGTAAAATAGCCCAGGAATTGACTAAAACGGGGAAATCTTCTACACCATTACAGGAAAAACTATCTAAATTGGGAAAATCAATCACTATTTTAGGTGTACTGGCGGCAGCAATTATTTTTATTTCTGAAGTTATAAGTTTTATGACAGTAGGTACCCTTACTTTAGAAGTGCTTTTGGAAGCATTTATTACCAGTATAGTATTGATAGTAGCGGCTGTTCCTGAAGGGCTGCCTACTATTGTAGCGGTATCATTATCTATTAACATCATTAAACTATCACAGCAAAATGCTTTGGTTAAAAAGATGATTGCGTCAGAAACAGTTGGCTGTATTAATGTTATATGCTCGGATAAAACTGGGACATTAACTGAAAATAAAATGACAGTAGCTTCTTATTATGACAATGAATTCCATGCTAATCCGTTAGAGCTTAGCTGTAAATGGATGTATCATAATATCTGTTTAAATTCCACTGCCGATATTTCGCCTGAGGGCGAGTTTATCGGAAATCCCACTGAATGTGCCTTGCTTAATTTTTATGAAAAGTCGTCAGCTCGTCAAGAAATAGGTAAAGCTTATAAAGAAGAACGTATTAAGCATGATGTATTGATGGCATTTCCCTTTTCTTCAGAATTAAAACATATGACTACCATCAGTAAGGTCAATAGTCAGATTATTTCTTATGTAAAAGGAAGTCCCGAAGTAATTTTTTCCATGTGCAGTATTTCTGCTGAAGAACAGCAAAAAATTGAACAAAAAATCATAGCTGCTGAAAAAAAGGCGATGCGGATAATTGCTTTTGCCCATAAAGAAATAGATGCAATGCGTGATTATGAAAATGAAAATCTTCATCCTTTGCTGGAAACTGATATGGTTTTTGATGGTTTTGTCGCTATTTCAGATCCACTGCGCAGCGATGTATATGAAGCTGTTAAAAATTGCCGTCGGGCGGGTATTGATTTAAAAATATTAACAGGCGATAATATTATCACCGCCACTGCTATTGCTCAAGAGCTGCATATTTTAGACGAAGGAAAAATTGCAGTTGAAGCAAAGAAAATAATTGATTTGGATGATAATGCTTTATTAGAAATATTACCGCAAATAAGTGTAATTGCCCGTAGTACGCCAACGATAAAAATGCGTGTAGTAAAATTATTAAAAGAGCAAGGTAATGTAGTTGCCGTTACTGGTGATGGCATTAATGATGCACCGGCATTGAAAAATGCCGATGTTGGTATTGCTATGGGCATATCGGGTACAGATGTATCAAAAGAAGCCAGTGATATTGTCCTTTTAGATGATTCATTTTCCACTATTGTCAAGGCAATTGCCTGGGGACGTGGCATTTATGAAAACTTTAAACGATTTATTCAGTTCCAATTGACAGTTAATTTAGCGTCAGTTATTGTTGTTTTTGTATCGATTATCTTAGGACTAAAGGCACCGTTCACAGCTTTACAGTTATTATGGATTAATATTATTATGGATGGACCGCCGGCACTTACATTGGGGCTTGAACCCATTTATGCTGATTTGATGAGCCGTAAACCAACCAAGCGTAATGAAAGTATCGTATCTAAGCCGATGCTAATAAGAATTGGTCTGACAGGTGTATATATATCCGTAGTATTTTTGGCACAGTATATAATCAATTTCTTAAATGCACAGTCACAGGAAATGATTACGGTATTATTTACACTATTTACCTTATTTCAGCTGTTTAATGCCTTTAATTGCCGTGAACTTCACTTAGTAAGTATTTTTACCCATTTATTTAAAAATAAAATGATGGTGGGAATAATTTTGCTTACATTTTTGTTACAGATGATTATTATTCAATTTGGCGGTGCTTTTTTTGGTACGGTTCCACTTGATGTGCAAATGTGGGGTAAAATAATCCTTACAGCATTTAGTGTAATAGTATTATCGGAAATTATAAAATTTATGGGACGAAAGTTATTCTAATCAGGCAGAAAAAATAACTTTATTTCTAGCAAAAATACCACCAAGCGTATTAATTATTTTACGATTGGTGGCATTTTTTGTGGGGAATTCAGAGAAATTATTAAATCCTTTTAGGCACTAAAAAGTGGGAGTATTTAATAGAGAAAATAATTGTAATTAATAATGGATATAAAATATACCACCCCATAAATAGAAAAAGTATACCGGTAATAATACAACTTAAATATGCTAAAATTTTAAATTTATAATTTTTCAACATTCTAGCGGCTCCCAGCAGTCCAAGGGTATATACCATAAGAAAATTAGTGCAGGGAATACTGATAAACATTTGCAGATTCCAAGAAAAAAAATAACTTAAAAACAGCATCAAATAACATATAGGCAAGAAAGATAACAACGCATTAGCAGGTGTTTGGAAGCGGGGATGAAGCTGGGCAAATATAGCAGGCAAATGATGTTCACGAGCCTGAGCATAAATTACACGGGAAAAGCCGGCAAAAAACGTATGTACGGGGCAATAACAGGCTAGGCAACCTAAAATGCCAATAATGCCAGCGGCTAAATTGCCTGAGCCGAAAGAAAAAAGTGTAAGCATGGCGGTAAAAGGACTGGCTTTTAAATAAACTTCACTGCCAATGATAGCAATAATAATTGCTATATAAAGAAAATTTATGACAATTGCTGAAATCCCCAGACTAAGTGGAATATCACGCTGGGGATTTTTGAATTCTTCTGCCAAATTACTAATGATTTCCCAGCCAGTAAAGGCAAAAAAGATTAAAGATATTGATTTTAAAACGGGGATAAATCCATGTAAGAAGAAAGGTGTAAATGCTGTATGATGAATATGGGGCAGGCTGGTATAAATAGCAAATAATAAAATGAATAGAATAAATAAAACAAAGATAAGCTGAGTCATGCCGGAAAATTTGATGCCGCGGTAATTAAATAAAATAGCCAAGGTAATAAGTATAGCGGCGGCTAAATGATTCATTCCACTACTCCAGCCTAAAAATGCACCAAGATAAGTTGTACCAATAAGTGAGGTGATGGGCATGCCAAATGGCATAGCACCTACGAAAAACAGACTGGATAGTTGTCCGCAATAGGAATTTATACCTTGATCAGCATAAGTGGAAATGCCGCCGGCGTTTGGGTATTTAGCAGACATTATGCCAATTATGCTTATCATTGGCAGTGATAATATTCCCATAAAAAACCAGCTAAGCAGCGCACCGGGACCGGCAATCTGCGCTGTTAATGCCGGCAGTACAAGAATTCCAGCACCGATTACGGAACCAATTGTTATGGCACTGCCCTGCAGCCAGGAAAGACTTTTCTTTAGTGTAGTTGATGTTTGCATAAAAATCGACTCCTTTAGATTAAAATACTTGTCCAAAATATGAATTTATATTATCATGAAAACATATAAAAGATAAGTCGATTATTTTAGATATAACAATCGGTAAAATCGATTAAGGGGTATTTATGCAGACAAAAAATTTAAATTCATTTTTAGTGGCCGCCCGGGTATTAAACTTCGGTGAGGCAGCTAAAATACTTAATTATTCACAGTCAACAGTATCTGATCAGATAAAGAATCTGGAAATTGAGCTGGATGTGTAGTTATTTGAACGTATCGGTCGCAGGATATTTTTGACGGAGGAAGGCAAAAATCTTCTGCCGATTGCTGATAATATGGTACGCCAAGCCGAGAATATAAAAATAATGTTTCAAAAACCAGAAATGATGCAAGGAACACTGAGAATTGCTGCATCAGAGACACTAAGTTCCTATTGGTTGCCACCGCTATTAAAGGAATACCAGCAAAGTTATCCCAACGTGGAATTATGTATCAGCATAGGTGACTGCAGTAAATTTCCCCAATGGCTGCAGGAAAATATGGTGGATATTGCTTTTTCCCAGCAGCATAAAATAGTACTGCCTCAGATACGACAGACTGCTTTGTTTTCATGGGAAGCCGTCTTTATCATGTCCAAGGACCATTCGCTTAGCAATAAAAAAGAATTGCTGCTGCAGGATTTTGTTAATCAAACACTGCTCTATCCTGATTCTGAAGTTGGTTATCCCTGGGAATTGCGTGATATATTAAAACAACATAATATAAAAACACATACTGTTTTAGAATTTGGCAGTATTGAATCAATAAAACAATTTGCTAAATATGGGTTGGGTATATCAATATTGCCAGAAATAGCAGTGCAAAAAGAAATAGAAACAGGCGAATTAGTCGGTATTAAAAGCAAGGTAATTAATATTCCAATTACAGCTCGCATGCTGTTTCATAAAGATAAGTGGTTATCGCCTCAGCTAGCGGCATTAGAAAAACTTGTATCAGGAAAAATAAAACTTGATTATTAATTTGGAACTCTATAACTATTGAAATACATCACAAGTTGTGTTATTATAAAAACAAAAGAAGCAGTCCTGACGGCCTGCTTTCTCAATCGTTTATTTCATAAAAATAATCGTCCAAGTTTGCGAGGCTGGGGCGATTATTTTTTTATGAGTAAAACCAAAATGATTAACAATGTTATATACATAATATTATTATCCATATGGCATCACCCCCAATCATAGGACAACATAAAAGCTAGATATTATGATTGAGATAACAAACCGCCCGAACTACTTCATAAATAATAGTATATCATAAGAGTTTATTAGCGTCTACCAAGTAGGTAGGAACCTTTTTTATTTTGCCGCCCATTTTTAGGGTGGTTATTTTTTGCCTAAAATTTAAGAAGATTTTTCCCTGAGCTCCATGCTTCAATTGCCTTTTTACTTATTCATATATAGCTAGCTGATATGTCTTGTGCTAAATTGAATTTGACAATGATATAATTAAACTATATTATTTAATTATATCAAAACTACAAAAAATGATTAAATTGAATCTTAAATGAGGTAATTAAAATGCGTGATTATAATTATACGCAAAAATGGCAAAGTTTATTGACACCCGATATTGTATCCTTGCTTTCTAAAATTCACGAATTCAAGGGTGAGCAAACTTTATTTATAGAGTCATATGCTGACGAGTTAACGGAATTAGTAGAAGTTGCTAAGATACAAAGTGTTGAATCATCTAATAAAATAGAAGGTATTTACACCTCGGATGAACGTCTGAAAAAAATTGTCTTAGCCAAAACTATGCCAAAAACCAGAGATGAATTGGAAATTGCTGGCTATCGTGATGTTTTAAATACAATTCACGACAGTTATGAATATATCCCAATTAAGCCAGCTATCATCCTTCAATTGCATCGTGATTTATATAAATTCAGCGGCAAAGAAAGCGGTGGCAATTATAAAAATGCTGATAATGTCATAGCTGAAACAGACGCTCAGGGAAATAAGCGTATAAGATTTGCACCTGTTGCTGCATGGGAAACAGCAGTATCTATAGAAAATCTTTGTATAGCCTATACTGATATTATAAATAATAATGAATTAGCTGATCCATTAATAATCATTCCCATGTTTATAATAGACTTTTTATGTATACATCCCTTTAATGATGGCAATGGCCGCATGAGCCGCTTATTGACGCTTTTATTGCTATATCGTTCAGGGTATATTGTAGGTAAATATATAAGTATAGAAAAACTTATTGAAGCATCCAAAGATACTTATTATGAGGTATTACAGGCAGGATCTGCTGATTGGCATGAAAACAAAAATGATTATCTGCCTTTCGTTAAATATACATTAGGTATAATTGCAAATGCTTATCGTGAATTTTCGGCACGTGTCAAACTGCTTACAACAAGCGGTCTGTCAAAACCAGCTAGAGTGCGGGAAATTATCAAGGAAACTATTGGGAAGATAACCAAAGCTGAAATCATGCTCAAATGCCCTGATATTAGTCAAATAACGATACAACGCGCATTAAATAATTTGGTAAAAAATAATGAAATAATTAAACTGGGCGGCGGGCGCTATACCGCTTATACATGGAATAGAGAGGATAAATAAATGATAACTGGAGAATTAAAAAATAAAATTGACAGTTTATGGGATATATTTGCTGCTGGTGGTTTAGTCAATCCGCTAGAAGTAATTGAACAGATAACCTATCTTATGTTTATTCATGATTTAGATGACTCGGATAATAAACGGGCAAAAGAAAGTGCTATGCTGGGACTGTCTTATCAAAGCATATTTGCTGAATTGATAAAGATTGGTGATAGAGAAATTGCCGGTGAAAATTTAAAATGGTCTGTTTTTCATGATTTTCCTGCGCAAAAAATGTATGCTACTATGCAGGAATGGGTATTTCCCTTTATAAAAACATTGCACGACGATAAAAACAGTGCCTATTCTAAATATATGGATGATGCTATATTTAAGCTGCCAACACCATTAGTATTGTCTAAAGTAATAGATTCTCTCGATGAAATTTATAAACTTATGAACGCCGCAAAACAAGCTACCGATAAAACTGAGCTTGATATACGCGGTGATGTATATGAATATTTATTGTCTAAAATTGCTCAATCTGGACGCAATGGACAGTTTAGAACACCGAGACATATTATTCGCATGATGGTAGAACTTATGCGTCCACAGGCCGATGATATTATCTGTGACCCGGCTTGTGGTACATCAGGCTTTCTCGTTACAGCCAGTGAATACTTAAAGGAAAAGTATAAAGAAGAAATATTCTTTGATAAACAGAAAAAAGCTCATTATATGAGCCAGATGTTTTTTGGCTATGATATGGACAGGACAATGCTGCGTATTGGCGCCATGAATATGATGACACATGGTGTCGAAAGTCCGTTTATTGAATATAAAGACAGTCTATCCGAGCAAAATGCTGATAAGGATAAATTCTCATTAGTTCTTGCTAATCCACCGTTTAAAGGTTCATTGGATGCTGATTCTGTATCACCGGATTTATTAAAAGTATGTAAGACCAAGAAAACAGAATTGCTTTTCTTAGCCCTTTTTGTAAGAATGCTGAAAATAGGCGGTCGTTGTGCCTGCATCGTACCGGATGGGGTGTTATTTGGCTCATCCAAAGCACATAAATCAATTAGAAAAGAAATCGTCGAAAATCAACGTTTAGAAGCGGTTATTTCCATGCCTTCTGGGGTATTTAAGCCCTATGCGGGGGTATCAACCGGTATTTTGATTTTTACCAAAACAGAACATGGCGGTACTGATAATGTCTGGTTTTATGATATGACTGCTGATGGTTTTAGCCTTGATGATAAAAGAACACCAGTAGAGCAAAATGATATAAAAGATATTATTGAAAGATTTCATAATAGAAACGCTGAAGTCAATCGAGCTAGAACAGAAAAATCTTTCTTTGTGCCGAAACAGGAAATAGCTGATAATGATTATGACCTTTCTATTAATAAATATAAAGAAATAGAATATGAAAAAATTGAATATCCGCCCACAGAAGAAATTATTAATAAAATAATGAAATTAGATGCACAGATAACTAATGATTTAGCTGATTTAAAAACAATGCTATGAACATAATTAAAATATAAACGTATAGGAATAAATATGAATAATATAAAATTAGGTGAGGTTGCATCTTATATTAATGGTTATGCTTTTAAACCAACTGATTGGGGACGGAATGGTCTGCCAATTATTCGCATACAGGATTTAACTGGTTCAAGTTATCAATTAAACTATTATGATGGAAATTATCCTAAAAAAATTGAAATAAACAATGGTGATGTTCTAATTTCATGGTCAGCAAGTTTAGGTGTGTATATCTGGAAAAAAGGAAAAGCTTTATTAAATCAACATATTTTTAAAGTGGTTTTTGACAAAAAAGAAATTGATAAAAATTATTTTGTTTATGCGGTACAGTTTAATCTTCTAACAATGATGTCGTATATGCATGGAGCAACAATGAAACATATTACCAAAAAGAATTTTGATAATATTGAGATTCCTTATCCAACAATTGATCAACAAAAAAAAATGGCTCAAATACTGTCAAAAACTGAAATAATTCTTTTAAATAAAAAATCTCAGTTGAAAAAATTGGATATTCTTATTAAGGCACGTTTTGTTGAAATGTTTGAGAAAGAAAAATACAAAGTAGTTACAGTTAAAGATGTTTGTGCTTTTATTACTAAGGGAACAACACCAAAATCAGATGAAATATATGAAAAATACTCAAAAGGCTTTGTTCCATATCTGAAAGTATATAATCTAAGTTTTGATGGTAAAATGTTATTTAATAAAAAATCACAATTTATTGAATCCAAAATTCATAATGGAATTTTATCACGTTCAAAAGTATATCCAAATGATGTATTAATGAATATTGTAGGACCACCTTTAGGAAAATTTTCTCTTGTACCAAAAACATATGATGAATGGAATATAAATCAAGCAATTGCTATATTTAGAGCAACTGATAAAATTATTCCTGAATTTTTGTTGTATGCATTAATGCAGCCAAAAATATTAAAATCCTTTATTGATTCTGCAGTAGGAATAAGACAGCAAAATTTAAATTTAGAACAATGTAGAAATTTAGAAATCCCATTACCTCCAATTGAAATTCAAAATCAATTTGCCTCTTTTGTTCGGCAAGTAGATAAATTAAAAACTGAAGTTCAAGAATCATTGGATGAAGTGCAATTATTATTTGATTCATTAATGCAAAAGTATTTTGGCTAAAATAATAGAAGGGAGCTCTTATGCAAAAGGCAATTACATATTTATACCCCGACGCTGATAATGCTGCAAATTTAAAGATGTTTCAAGATCGTACTAATCAAATTCGTGCTTTTTATTTTACTCGTGAAAGTTATAAACAAATTTATGATTTAGAGTTTGCAACAAATTATGCTATTTATTTCCTTTTTGATGCAAGTAAAGATGAAAACATTGTATATGTGGGACAATCCGTAAATGGAATACAAAGAATCGAAGAACACATTAGGGCTAAGGCATTTTGGTCATATGCTATTTTATTTGTTACCGACAATAATAGTTTTGATAAATTATCAATAGACTACCTGGAGTATAAATTTATCCAAAAGTTTAAGAAAAGCAGCTATATATTAACTAATAAAGATCTGCGCATTAATAAACCTAATATCAGTACCTATGATCGACCTAATTTAGAAACATTTATTGAGCAGATAGAATTTTTGTTAAATGCTGAGGGAATTGCTTTTGATGAGAAGTTAGTTTCAGTGAAACAAATAAAGTATTATTATCCATCAGCAAAACATAATGCTAAATTGTTTGTAAAAGATGGCAAGTTTATTTTAGCCGCTGGCAGTGAGATTAAGCGTCCAGCTGAAACTACAAAAAACTGGAAGGATAAAAAACATTTCCCTAGAGGTAATTCTATTATTGATAGTTATGTAGAAAATGAAAAAGCTAAAATAATCGATGGGAAAATAATAACTCAAATAAACCTAGCCTTTAAATCACCTTCAGCGCCAGCTGATTTAATTACCGGATTATCTGAAAATGGTTGGAAATTTTTCAAAGGCCTCGAAGAATTAAGGAATAATTAAAAATGGTATACAGCGAAATTGGCAAAGGCAG
This sequence comes from Pectinatus brassicae, assembly GCF_014201835.1. GTDB lineage: Bacteria > Bacillota > Negativicutes > Selenomonadales > Selenomonadaceae > Pectinatus > Pectinatus brassicae. Next base: position 20,235 of record NZ_JACHFH010000015.1, read on the forward strand.
GTATTGATATGACAAATTTTGATTATTTAAAAAAAGAAGTAAAATTTAATAGTTTTTCCTCTGTGGCAATTGCCGCCGAAAAAGTTATTCAAATAGATATAGAATCTTGTATTATCAATTGTCGTCGAGCTATGGAATTTGCCATTAAATGGATGTATTCCGTGGATAAAGCCTTGGCTATGCCTTATCAGGACACTTTAGCCAGTTTGATGAGTACTGATGATTTTCGTGATTTAGTAGATGCTGATTTATTAACTCGTATGCATTTTATTCGCAGAACAGGTAATAATGCCGCCCATAATGGGAAAAAAGTGACAAAAGACGAAGCTATTCTCTGTTTGCAAGATCTCTATATTTTTCTTGATTATGTAGCGTATTGCTATGCTGATGACTACAGTGAAAAAGCTTTTAATCCCACGCTTTTAGAAAAGAAAAATGATAATTATATAGTAAAATCTGCTGATAGTGACATAGATTTACAAGCACTTATTACAGAAAATAAGGCTTTGAAAGAAAAGTTGACTGAAAGACGCGAAGAACAGCAACCTACATATGTACCAAAGCCTCTAGAGTTATCGGAATATAAAACCCGCAAAATTTATATTGACTCGATGTTAAAAGATGCCGATTGGATAGAAGGTTACAACTGGATTAACGAAGTAGAGCTGCCGGGCATGCCTAATAAATCTAAAAAAGGCTTTGCTGATTATATATTGTATGACGATATGCATAAGCCCCTAGCAGTAATTGAAGCCAAAAGGACTTGTGTGGATATAGTCAAAGGACGCCAGCAGGCCAAACTTTACGCGGATTTATTAGAAAAGCAATATGGCAGAAGACCAGTCGTGTTTTTAACTAACGGATTTGAAACAAGAATTATCGACAATTACTATCCCGAAAGAAAAACTGCTGCTATTTATTCTAAACGTGATTTGGAAAAACTATTTAATCTGCACAAGATGCGTACAAGTCTTCAAAATATTATTGTCGACAAAAATATTGCTGGGCGGTATTATCAGGAAGCTGCTATTAAAGCAGTGTGTAGTGAATTTGAACAAAAAACTCACAGAAAAGCATTATTAGTTATGGCTACAGGTTCAGGTAAGACCAGAACAGTTATTGCTTTATGCCAAATATTGTTAAATGCTGGCTGGGTTAAAAATATTTTATTTTTAGCCGACAGAAATTCACTAGTAACACAGGCTAAAAGAAATTTTGTAAATTTACTGCCAGACTTATCTGTAACCAATCTATGTGAAGATAAAGATAATTATAATGCGCATTGTGTATTTTCTACTTATCAAACAATGATGAACTGTATTGATGAAGTTAAAGATGAAAATGGTAAGCTTTTTACCAACGGCCATTTTGATTTGGTAATTTGTGATGAAGCGCATCGTTCTATTTATAATAAATACAAAGATATTTTCAATTATTTTGATGCTCTCTTAATAGGTCTTACGGCTACACCTAAAGATGATATTGATAAAAACACTTATGAAATATTTGAACTGGAAAACACTAATCCAACATATGGTTATGAATTAGCACAAGCCGTAAAGGATGGCTATCTGATAGATTTTATGTCAGTAGAAACGACATTGAAATTTATTGAACAAGGTATTGCCTATGATGAGTTGTCAGTAGAAGAAAAGAGAGAATATGAAGAAACTTTTGAAGATGAACACGGCGAATTACCAAAAATAATTAATTCAGCAGCATTAAATACCTGGCTGTTTAATGAAGATACCATAAAACAGGTGCTGCGCATTTTGATGACAAACGGCAATAAAATCAATTATGGTGAAACATTAGGTAAAACTATTATTTTTGCTAAAAATCATGATCATGCTGAAAAGATTCTTGAGATATTCAATAGAGAATATCCGCATCTTTCCCGAAATGGACAATGTTTTGCCAAGGTGATTGATAATTATATGACTTATGCGCAAAGTGCTATTGATGAATTTTCCGATCCTAAGAAAATGCCGCAGATAGCTATTTCTGTAGATATGTTGGATACCGGTATCGATATCCCTGAGATATTAAATCTTGTTTTTTTCAAAAAAGTTATGAGTAGGGCAAAATTTTGGCAGATGATTGGTCGGGGAACACGGTTGTGTCCGGCTCTATTGGATGGCGAAGATAAAAAGAAATTTTATATTTTTGACTTCTGCGGAAATTTTGAATTTTTTAGAGTTAGTAAAGGAAAATCAGCGGCTAATAGTCCGGCATTACAAAGTGCCATATTTAATTTAGAATTTCAAACTGTCTATAAATTGCAGGATATAGACTATCAGACCGAAGATTTAACTGCCTATCGTAAAAATTTAGTAAAATCCATGACAGATAAAGTAACGGAGCTTGATAGAGGTCATTTTGCCGTTAAACAACATTTAAAATATGTTGATTTATATTCTAATGAAACTAATTATAATACACTGACTTATGAAGATACTTTACTGGTAAAAGAAGAATTAGCACCGCTTATTCTGCCTGATACAGATGAAATAACAGCAATTAGATTTGATGCCTTAATGTATGGTATTGAGCTGGCTTATTTGGCTGGTAAGAAGTATTCTAAGGCTAAAAAGGATTTAATGAAAAAGGTAAAAGCTGTAGCAGGCGTTGCCAATATACCGGAAATACAAGTACAATCTGAATTTATTAATCACATTCTTCACACGGATTACATTGAACGCGCTGGTATTAATGAATTTGAATATATAAGAGAAAATTTAAGAAATCTTATGAAATATATTCCTAAAAATAAAGTGCTGAAATACACAACACATTTTAATGATGATATTTTGTCACAGGAATGGAATGAATCCGAATTAGACAGTGATGATTTAAAAAACTATAAAGCCAAAGCTGAGTTTTATATTCGAAAGCATCAAGATAATATTGTAATTGCTAAACTTAAGACTAATAAAGCACTATCTTTGCAGGATATTACTTCCTTGGAGAAAATATTATGGAATGACATTGGGACCAAAGATGATTATGAGTTGGAATATGGGCAAAAACCATTAGGCGAATTTGTCCGGGGAATAGTAGGAATCGATATGAATGCTGCTAAAGAAGCTTTTTCTGAATTTATGTCCAATACTAATCTTGATGCTAGACAAATTTATTTTGTTAATCAGATTGTTGAGTATATTGTGCATAATGGCATACTTAAAGATTTTTCTGTACTGCAGGAATCACCATTTACAGATAAAGGTAGCGTAGTTGAGTTATTTAACGATATGAATGTGTGGATGGGGATACGTAAAGTTATTGAAAGAATAAATGCTAATGCTGTGGCTTAACTTTGAAAAATTGAAAACTATGTGCTACATATCAGAAGTATATAAAATAAAAATATATAGAAATTAATTTTGAATTATATAAAAAACTAACGCTCTTGTTCATGGTATAAAACTTATGACTAGAGCGTATTTTTGTATAAAGGGAGACTGATTTATTATGTTAAATTTAGAATCTGAAAAATAAAACTTGACACTTTATGGAAATTGTAGAAAATATATGTAATAGATAATCTCATTATATCTGTTTAATTTTATATTGAAGAAGGGATAGCCATGGCGGAGACTTTGGAAGTGGAAAATGCTACTATTGATGATGCGTTAGCAATTAAAGAGTTATTACAAGTATGTGATTTACCAATAGTTAATATTGAAAAACAAATAGGCGATTTTATTGTGGCAAAACAGCAGAAAAAACTGCTTGCAATATTGGGCGCTGTTTATGATGATGAAGGCAATGTATTATTGCGTTCTTTTGCAGTCCGAGAGGAAAACCGCCGACAAGGAATTGGGAAAATGCTCATTCGAACTATGTTGGAAATTATGACAAAGAAAAAAATCACAAAGATATTCTTGTTAACTGAAACAGCGGATGCTTATTTTAGTCGAATGGATTTTAATGAAATACAACGCACAGAAATCCCAAATGATTTACTTAGTAAATCAGGCTTGGATAAAGCCTGTCCATGCAGCAGTAAATGTTTTATATATAATAATATCTGATAATAATCAGATAGAGGAGACAATAGATAAATGAAGTACAGTATACAAGTAATGAATGGTCATGATTGGGAAGTCGTAAAAAATATATATTTACAAGGAATAAACACCAATAAAGCTACTTTTCAACCTAATTTACCTTCATGGAAGCAATGGGATGAGGGACATTTACAGGAATGCCGCTTTGTTATACGGGCAGACGATAATATTGTTGGCTGGAGTGCATTAGGTGCGGTATCTGGACGTGAATGTTATCGTGGCGTTGTTGAAGTAAGTATATATATTGCCGAAGAAGCACGGGGATTAGGGCTGGGAGAAATATTGCTTAATCATACGATAAAGGCATCAGAACAAGCAGGATTTTGGTCGCTTTATTCAGCTGTTTTGGCGGAAAATATCGGCAGTATTGCTTTGCATAAAAAATGCGGCTTTCGCCAGATTGGTGTGCGGGAAAAGCTGGCTAAAATGGAAAGTACCGGCAAATGGCATGATGTAGTTTTGTTTGAAAGAAGAAGTAAGAGCATTGGGATAAATTAATTTTTAAAATAGAAAATAATCACAGTTATTGTTGTCAGATAAAAAAATATAAATTTATATAGATAGACGAACGATCGGAAAATTCTCAGTACCATGTGAATTTTCCGGTCGTTTTTTTAATTGATTATTGATTTTCCCTTTCATTGCTTAGATATTTAAGCCTATATTGGAGAAAAGAAAAGATAATTACAGCAAAAATAGACGCGAGGATAAGAAGAAATGATGTACTTAGTGAGTAAATCGTGCCTTCATATATTATATAATTGATAATATACTGTTTTATTGAATTATCATATATTAAATGGACTTTAATATATATAGTTGTATTCTGAAAATCTTTTATAGGCTGTGTTGTATATAGTTTTGCAATATACAAGTATTGTGTCAGGGTTGGATGAATGGTAATAAAATGATCGACAGGTGTTGCTTTAGCAGGCAAATGTGAGAGCTTAGGATTGTTAGGTAGAAATACCTGCACGTTGCCATCATTATATTCATCAATGGATACGACATAGCCTTGAAGATTCTGTTCAGTGTTATGAGGAATAGATTTAAATGCCAAGCTTTTGTAATCATTTGTATAAATAATTTTGGCGGCAAATAAGCTGCATGAGACAAGAATAATTAATGATAATCCCATAAAGATATATAATATGAACTCAACTAGATTTTTTATAATGCTCACTCCTTGAACATACTGTTTGATATTAGTATTAAGAATTTAAAGTATATTCAATTAATTCTAACTTATAATAAAAAAATCCTGTATTCTGGCAATATTACTTATACAAAAATATAAAAAAAGTAATTTATTTAGTTTATAGGATTATGTAAGGTATTTAACCTAAAAAATTTTACCTTGTATATTGATAATAGCATCAATTGGAATAAGTGTCTCGTCCGACATCACAATAAGGCGTTCATACTCTTTGATTTTTTTTACAAAGCCTGTGCTTATTACGTATGCTCCACCAGCTTTTTTCATATCAGGGACAAAAAATGTTATATTCACCTGCGGTTTATTATTTAAATTTTTCTTTAATAATAAAAGCCGTTCGTTTAAAATATATTTTATTGTTTCATCTAGTTCAGGTTTTTCATGGGTTATTCGGGTAGCTTCTTTTACTTCATCATTATAAGGAGTAAGTGCTGCAAAAGGCGCAAATTGTGCGGCACGGGCAGAAATTGACATACGTGGGTGAGTTTTTGGTTCTGGATGGGGAAGATTAATAATATCATCATATGGTCCAGTCATGCTTTATGTCCTCCAATTTGTTTGTTTCTTAAAATAGTGGTTGCGCCTGCCTGTAAATCACTGCCCATTAATATAGCATTTTTACCATGTTTTCCTTTTATAGCAAGTATCGTTTTTTGCTGTTTTTTTTCTTTTAAAATATCATTGGTCTCTTTTTCTATTGCGGTAGTGTCAGCAAAAAGATCATATTGTTCAATAACAGAAGTTTGAGCGCTTTTTTCATCTACGATATGATTAGCCGTAACATTTATTCGCCTAACCGATAAAGATGGATTTAGTATTTTATCAGAAAGCTGCATAACAGCATTTACAATTATTTTGGTAGAAGAGCTATATTTCTCTAAAGTTGCTGTGCCATGAGCATGTTTAGGGATTTTACGTCCATAATAGTCAGTAGCTGTTTCTCCGTTATAATTGCCGCTTGCGATGTTTTCAATATCATATCCGATAGTTAATACGATTTGGTCGGTTACGAAATTTTTTCCTATTAAATCAAAAACAAGTAATTCTGCCATTTCGCGAATGACTATTTTAGCTTTTTCAAAAGGATAAGGACATTGCAGTACCTGTCCAGAGCTTAAACTGTTATTATCAGGTTTATATTCTTTAACATTTTTAATAGTACATGGTTCCCAGCCCCAGGCATGATCGATCAAAAGTTCAGCATTTATGCCGAATAGTTTATATAATAACCGTTCATTATGAAATTCATCTTTTTTGCCTAATGAACAGCGAGCAATATCTCCCATAGTATATAGTCCGTTTTTTTCGAGTTTTTTTACATAGCCTTTTCCTATGCGCCAAAAATCAGTAAGTGGACGATGTGCCCAAAGATTTTGACGGTAACTTATTTCGTCCAGCATAGCAATACGCACACCATTAGCATCTGGCTTAACATGTTTTGCCTGAATATCCATGGCAATTTTACAAAGATAAAGATTAGTGCCGATGCCGGCAGTTGCGGTTATACCAGTAGTTGCTAACACTTCATTAATTATTTTCATAGCAAGTGCTTTTGCTGATAGTTTATATGTATTTAAATATGGTGTAACATCGATAAATACTTCATCAATAGAATAAATGTGAATATCCTCTGGTGCAATGTATTTAAGATACAGCTCATATATTTTTTTGCTGTATTTCATATATAGTGCCATTTGAGGCGGTGCGGTAATAAAATCAACGGCTAATGATGGATCTGATTTCAAGGCTGAATCATTATACGATGATTTTTTTAATATTTTAAGATGTGTATTGTATTTTCGCAGTGAATTAGCTTCTTTAATTTTTTGTATAACTTCAAATAACCGAGCCCGTCCGGGAATACCATAAGTTTTTAATGATGGTGATACAGCCAGACAAATAGTCTTTTCTGTGCGGGCAGCATCAGCTACGACTAAATTTGTAGTAAGTGGATCTAAATTGCGCTCTATACATTCGACAGAGGCATAGAATGATTTTAAATCAATTGCAATATAGGTATGACTATTCATAGATGCCTCCATCGTAAAATATAGTTAATTGCATATTTTTATAATATATGATATCATAAAAGCATAAAAAGAGGAGTCCTGACGGTCTGCTATCTCAATCGACTATAAAAAAATAACCGCTTAAGTCGGCAAACCGGGGCGGTTATTTTTTTATGAGTAAAACCAAAATGATTAACAATGTTAAATATAAAATATTATTATCCATATGGCATCACCCCCAATCATAGAGCAACATAAAAACTAAATATTATGATTGGATAACAGACCGCCCGAACTACTCCATAAAAAATAGTATAACATAAGAATTTATAAGCGTCTACTTAACAATAGGTAGACGCTTTTTTATCTTGAAAAATAAAAAAGTATACTAAAAATGGCAATAACATATGGAAAATATTTGTTATTTCTGAAATTTTCAAATAATGATAATATAATAACAAGGTAAAGAACAGGAGAGATAAGATGGAGAATTCATATAACAGGCAAAAAAAGGTTTTAAAAGAGCTGACAAGTTTTGAAGAGTTTACGCCCGTTAAAGTTTTTGCCCAATTATTATCATGTTCCGATAAAACTATACGCAATGATATAAAATATTGGGAAAAACAGGGGGTAAATATAGAAAAATTAACGGGTAAAGGAATAAGATTAGCAATAAATCAAAAATATCCATTACGAGAACTTTTAGTAAAAGATCAAAGTACAGTTGAGCTGTCTATTATGCAACGACGAATGAAGATTTTATTTGATCTTTTGGAAGGCAAACAATTAAAATGTTCGATACAATCTTTAGCAAATAAATACTTTGTAAGTAAAACATCTATTGTTAATGATCTTACAATAATTGAAGCTGAAATAGCGCCTTATAATTTGCAATTATATAAAAACGTAAAAGGTACTTTTTTGCATGGCAATGAAATAGATATCCGCCATGCGTTGGTGGATATAATAAATAAACTAGTGGAAAATAAGGAGATTTGTTTTCAAGAAGATTGTACACGTATTGATGATAATACATTAAAAGAGTTGGAACAGCATTTTGGTATTAGTAATGTGAAAGCTGTAAAAAACATAATCGATAAAACAGAACAATTTTTAGATTATAAAATAATAGACCCTTATTATATCAATTTAGTAACACATATTTTAATATCAATTGAAAGAATAAAAAATAATCGTACAATGCATCCAACGAAGCTTGAAGAAAATTTTCTGCCCTTTAATCAGCATTTTCATTTAGCAGCAAAATTGATGTCAGAGTGTATTGAAAAAGAATTTAAAGTCATATTAAATGATTCGGAAGTGTTTTACCTTTATCGATATTTAACCTCATCAGGTGGAATTATCAAAGCAGACAACCAGCTAAGTGATTTAGATGATTTAGCGTTTATACGAGAAATGGCCGAGGAAATAATTGAGTGCAGTTTAAAAATATATCCGTTGAAATTTTCATTCAGTAGTAATTTGTATAAAGCACTATTAGTACATCTTCGTCCAATGCTCAATCGAATAATATATAAAATTCACATAAGAAATCCGATATTAGAGCAAGTGAAAAATGAATTTCCGGAAATAATGCTATTGTTAAAATTAATTATGATAAGAATTCAAATTAAATATAATTTGCCAATAATAACTGATGATGAAATTGCTTATCTTGTAATATACTTTGAAAATGCAGTTGAAGAAATAATAAATAAAAAGAGAGTTCTTATTGTTTGTTCAAGTGGTATTGGAACATCGCATTTATTAAAAAAACGTATTATGAAATATTTTCCAGAGTGGAACATAATAGATACTATTTCAGTGAAAAATTTTGAAGGAACAATTGCTTCAGAACAAATAGATCTGGTTATCTCTACAATAAAATTAAATACCAAAGTAAATGTCCCCATAGCATATGTCAATGCGTTATTTAGTGACGCTGATGCTAATAACTTACGGGAATTAGTTTTAAAAGAATTTCCTGATAAAAATTCTACTGATACCTGTACAGATAAAATCATTAAGATCCTTCCTGAAAAATTAAAGAAAATTAAAGAAAATCCAATTGTTATTTCCGCCAATATAACTAGTTCGGTAAATATTCTTGTTTACCAATCAATGAAATTAAATGATAACGAGTTATGTGTTGATATATCTAATGATAAAAATAAATCAATAGATATATATGTTAATGAAAAAAAGTATTTATCAAAAGATACAATAAAAACTATTTATTATTGGAGCTTAAATAATAAATAACAAGGAGGTTACTATGGAAATTAATAATGTCAGGGAAATAATAAATGAGCAGTTGATAAATTTAAATCTGAAAGCTTCTACCAAAAAAGAGGCTATCGAAGAACTTACAGCAGATCTTTATCGTGAAGGGAATGTTATCAATCCTAAAAAATTTATAGCAGATGTTTATTATCGGGAAGAAGAAGGTCAGACCGGCTTAGGAAATCATATCGCAATACCACACGGAAAATCCGATGCCGTGAAAATTACATCGATAGCCTTTGGACGCACAGTAAAAGATCTTAAATGGGAATCACCGGATGGCGAACCTGTACATGTAATAATTTTATTTGCTGTGCGCAATGTAGACAAAACGACAGTTCACTTAAAATTATTATCGCAGGTGGCCATGGCTTTGGCTGATGATGATACGCTAAACAGGCTGCTGGAAACAAATGATAAAACTGAAATCATACAACTGCTTTCGCAGGAAATGAAATAAATATAACAAAGGGGTTTTTATTATGTTAATAACGATGAAAGAAATGCTTAAAACAGCTCAGGAAAACAAATTTGCAGTACCAGCTTTCAATGCAGGAACAGGGCAGCTCTTGACGGCGATGATGGAAAGTGCCGAAGCAAAACAAGCACCAGTAATTATGGCTATTCATCCTGATGAATTAAAGTTTTTACGGGACAGTTTTATCAGCAGTGTTATTTATGAAGCCAATCATTCTAAAGTCCCTATGGTAATTCATTTAGATCATGGCGGTACATATGAACAGTGTATTCATGCTATTCAGCTTGGTTTTACGTCAGTAATGATTGATGGCTCACAGTTATCTTTTGAGGAAAATGTAGCTTTAACAAAGAAAGTAGTCGATGCTGCTCATCCGGTTGGTGTTTCGGTAGAAGGTGAACTGGGAACAATCGGACAAACAGGTGATTCTATCGAAGGTGGCACTACTGAAATAATATATACAAATCCTAGTGATGTAAAAGCATTTATTGAAAAGACTAATGTAGATTCATTGGCAATAGCTATAGGCACAGCACATGGAATTTATCCTAAAGGATTCGTACCAAAATTGAAACTTGATTTATTGTCTGAAATCAGAGAACTTGTTGATACACCTTTAGTATTGCACGGCGGTTCCAGTAATTCTGATGATGAAGTTGCCGAAGCAGTAAAAAGAGGTATCTGTAAAATAAATATCTCAAGTGATATTAAGTTCAGTTTTATGAAAGGTGTAGAAGGATACTTAAATGAGAACGGTTTTGAACGTGAACCCAATGTAATATACCCATCTTGTATACAAGAATGTAGAGAAACCATCGAAAATAAAATGAACTTATTTAATGATATTGATAAAGTTAAATGCTTTCAAAATTAATAGATGACTTTAGGAGGAACTTATTATGAATATTGTTGGTGTTGCGGCATGTACCTCAGGAATAGCTCATACGTATATTGCAAAGAAAAAATTGGTAACAACAGGCGAAGCATTAGGTCATAATATTCATATTGAAACACAAGGAACGATAGGCACTGAAGATAAATTGAGTAAAGAAGAAATTACAGCGGCGGATGTTGTCATCATAGCGGCGGATATAAAAATTAATGGCATGGAAAGATTTAAAGGAAAAAGAGTTGTTGAAGTACCTACTAGTATTGTAATTAAATCACCTAAGGGACTTATTACTAAAATTGCCACTGATCTTGGATTATCATGAAAGGAGACAAGAAAATGGTAGAACAGTTACGATTAAGTGAATTAAAACGTCATGCAATGACTGGGGTTTCCTATATGCTGCCACTGGTTGTAGCATCAGGCTTATTGATTGCTATTGGCAATATTTTAGGACACAATCCATCTTTAATATCAGACTATAAAAGTTCATATACTATATGGCAGGCATCGGTAACGCTTGGTGTTTATGGAATGCAGCTAATTCCGGCAATTATGTCGGCGGCAATATCCTATTCTATTGCTGACCGCCCAGGTATTGCGCCAGGTCTATTAATGGGGATGATTGCTAATGCTATTGATGCTGGATTTTTTGGTGGTATGCTGGGGGGCTATTTATCAGGCTGGTGCATTAATTTATTGAAAAAATATGTTAAAGTTCCTGTTTGGGCACAAGCGTTATTGCCAATGCTGATATTACCATTACTGGCTTCATTAATAGTAGGTTTTATCATGTTCTTTGTTATAGGAGGGCCTATTGCCGCAGCATCGTTTGCTTTGACAGCAATGCTGCAAAATATGCAGGGGGGATCAGCAGCACTGTTTGGGGCAATTATGGGAGCTATGGCAGCATTTGATTTTGGCGGCCCGGTAAATAAAGTTGCATCATTATTTGCTGATGGACTTTTATTGCAAGGTGTATATGGCCCGGAGGCAATAAAAATTTGCGCTTCAATGATTCCGCCATTTGCAGTTACACTTTCATGGCTTATACGTAAAAAAAGATACAGCAAGGGAGAAGCCGCCAATATAAAAGTGGCTTTTCCATTAGGAATATGCATGATTACTGAAGGCGTTATTCCTATTGCAGCTGTTGATCCAATACGAGTAATATTTTCTTGTTCAGTCGGAGCGGCAGTTGGTGGCGCATTGATAATGCTATTTGGGGTAGAATCACAGGTTCCTTCTGGTGGAATGTTTATAGTTCCGGCAATGAATAATCCTACTGGTTTTCTTATGGCACTTGCGGCGGGTACGATAACAGCAGCCGGACTACTTACATTATTAAAAAAAGATGCGGTAGAAGAACAAATCGTCGAAGAAGATGAAGAAGAAATCGATTTAAGCGGTATTCAAATTAAATAGCAGAAAGGATATAAATATGTATGTTTCGATGAAAAAAATGCTGGAAAAAGCAAATGAAAAAAACTATGCAGTTATGGCAATTAACTGCTTTAATCTAGAAACGGCACGAACGGTAATAACGGCTGCTGAAAAAGAGAATGCACCAATTATAATAAATATATTTCAAGATCATCTATTGGAACATTGTGATAGTGAATTAATAACACCAATAGTAAAGAGATTGGCATCCAGAACACCAATAAATGTTGCATTAAACTTTGATCATGGGCAGGAAGTTATTGACTTAAAAAAGGCAATTGACGATGGCTTTTCCTCGGTCATGGTAGATGCTTCACAACAGGGACTGGAAAATAATATAAAAACAACAAAAGAAATTGTTGAATATGCTCATCCCAAGGGAGTAAGCGTTGAAGGTGAAATAGGCTGCATGGGAGCAGTTGCTGACGATAATTACACTAGCAGTTCAATGTATACTGATCCTGTAGAAGCCGCCCAGTTTGCCAAACAGACGGGGATAGATGCTTTAGCTATATCTATTGGTTCATCACATGGAACATATCCTGATGGCATGATTCCTGATTTTGATTTTGCCAGATTGCAGAAAATAAAAAAATTAACACAAATGCCGTTGGTGCTGCATGGCGGCTCAGGCTCAGGTGAGAAAAATATACGAAATAGTGTTAAATATGGTATTAATAAAATCAACGTCGGCTGTGATTTTATGATGGCTAATACGCATATTGCTAATGGTATTTTAAATGACAATCCTGAGATTAATTTTTATGATTTGGTAACGGCAACAGAACGAGGCAGTATAAATATAATAAGAGATTATATTAAGTTATCTGGTTCGGCAAATAATAATTAAACTAAGGGTAAAATGACATGTTCTGTCGTTTTACCCTTAGTTTATGTATAGTAAAAAAGAATCTGTCATTGAAAAAATGATAAAATCTGAGTTTAGTATCGTAGAATTATGGAATAAATATAAAGCCGTATTGTGATATATTGTAAATGCTATTGTAAGTTTTGTACTAAATAGATATAATTAAAGGAATGTCTATAATTTAAACAAACAATTGGGAGGACAGAAATGTCAGAAAGATTAACTTTACAGGAAATACTTCGAGAAAATGGTGTCCCGGAAATCAAGCTCGATATTCATGCTACGCGGACAGAATGTTTAAAACTGCGTGAAAAATTAGTTGCAATTCGTGATGTAAGTCAGGGAAAAGAACAAGGCTATTTAGACATTAACTGCAAACTGTATATTGATGTGCATGACATCGACCGATACTTGTCAGGTGAATTAGATACTTTAAATGAAATATACGCGTTTTCTGAAGATATAAAAGCATACGAGGAGAAATAAATGAATTATAAAAAAATAATTATCCTTGCTGTTTTGGCAATATTTGCTATGTCATCGCTGACTTTTGCTGCGAGAGGCAGTGCCAGAATTTCATCATTTAGATCAGCACCTAGCTTTTCAAGTCATCAAAAAGCCCCGTCAATCTCTAAAACTAGAGAATATAAACCGTCACAGGATGCAAAGTCTATTAGTAAAAATGCACCGGAATCTACTAATATGGCAAGGTCTAATGCAAGTACTTCAACAGGTACTTCTCGTTGGGGGAATACACTGAGAAATATTGGCTTGTTTGGCGGGGGAATGTTTCTTGGCAGTATGCTTGGTCATATGTTTGGCATGGGAGGGACGGGTTTCTTTTCCAGCATGATGGGATTACTGTTTAATATAGTAATGATTTTTGCAGTTATTGCAATTGTTCGAATGATTTGGAGCAAGCTAAAGGGATCATCTAAGCAAAATACAAGTAATTATCAGCGTCAGTCACAATATTCTGATATGATGCAGTCAAGGCCGCAGGAAAAAATCGTTGATATAACTCCTAAGAGAGCTATGGGTAATGATTATGATAGTAAAACAACCGCAGACGAATACCGCAGACGATAATACAATATATTACTAACTGATACTATACGAAAACATTATAAATAAAAAAACTTACTTCCCATATACGCGGGAAGTAAGTTTTTTTATAAAATGATATCGATCAAAGATTTGAAAATAATTTATTGAATTACGTTAATAAATTATTTACTTTTGTTTAAAACAATGTTATACTTACATTGAAATAAAAACAAAGGAGAATAAAATATGTTATCTAAAAAACAAGGTTTTGAAAAATTGGTTAAGGTCACAATGAATAATGGTGCAGTAGCTGCGCATAATGAATGGCAAAACAGCTATAATTCAGGACTTGAAGTATGGCAAAATAAAATTAATGGGATTATGAAAGAGTATAATGTGGCAAAAAAATAATATAAGTAATAATGAAATCCCCCCTATGTATAATTATAATAATTAGACATAGGGGGGATTATGTATAAAATGCAATTTATTATTTGTTATTAACTAAATCTTTTAGAGTCTTACCAGCTCTAAAAACAGGAAGTTTTGATGCTTTAATTTTAATTTTTTTGCCTGTTTGTGGATTTCTTCCTTTGCGAGCTGCACGTTCTTTGACTTCGAAAGTGCCAAATCCGATAATTTGTAAAGCATTATTTTGGGATAAAGTCTGTTCAATAGTTGAAAAAAAAGCTGTTACAACTTTTTCAGCGTCTTTTTTAGTCCCACCTAATTTTTCAGCAACATTAGCAATCAATTCTGTTTTATTCAAAGAATCATCTCCTTTATTTTTTAGTATTATAGCACAAAAATTGACACTTGTAAGTAATATTTTCAAAAAATTAATTTTTATTGCAAAAATCTATAATCTTCTCCTTTTCCATTGTAGAACATAGCCTAAAATAGTATATGTTTTCATGATATTTGTGATATACTGTATCAAGTATAAAGTTATTTATTTACAAAATAAATTATTAAAGGGAATTTATATGAAAAAGAACCAACTCGACCATATTGATCGTAAAATATTGCAGATTCTCCAAAAAAATGCCCGTACCCCGATAAAAGAAATTGCTGAGGTAGTGTTTTTATCATCACCTGCTGTTTCAGCCCGTATAAAATATCTAGTCGATGCTAATTTTATCACAGGATTTTATACAGCTGTTAATGAAAAAGCATTTGATTATCATATTAAGGCATATATAAATGTGGATGTTGATTTGACAGATAAAAAAACTTTTTATCCATTTATTAGAAGTCAGGACTGTGTTATTGAATGTGATTGCGTTACAGGAGAATATTCAATGATGCTTAAAGTGATGTTTCCGAGTACTGATAAATTAGATAAATTTATTGATGAGCTGCAAAAATTTGGAAAAACGGAGACGATAATTGTGTTTTCCAATGTAGTTGAACATAGAGGAATTAAGATTTCGGACTAAACTATTTTAAAGAAGTTTTAACTGTATTTGCTTATTTTATAAATAACTCTTTTATTTTATTGAATACATCATTATAATGATATATAGTTTTTGTATGTTTATAATATATATTTATGCTATTGTCATTTTAAAATATTGGAGGCTATTAATATGGAGTTTTATTGTAAGAAAATGCTGGTTGTTGGTGCTGGTATTAGTGGGTTCGCTGCTGCAAAACTTGGTCGTCGTTTCGGCGCAGCTGTCACACTTTCTGATGTACAGCCCGAACAAGAATTAAAGTATGATTTTAAAGAGCTGCGTGATATAAAGGTTGAGCTTGTCTTTGGACCTCAGGAAAATAGCCTTCTTGATGGTGTTGAC
Source organism: Pectinatus brassicae (assembly GCF_014201835.1). Lineage (GTDB taxonomy): Bacteria > Bacillota > Negativicutes > Selenomonadales > Selenomonadaceae > Pectinatus > Pectinatus brassicae. Next base: position 36,337 of record NZ_JACHFH010000015.1, read on the forward strand.
CTTGTAGTTGTTTCACCAGCTGTACCTATGCGTATTCCTCTTATTAAAGAAGCACTGCAGCGTAATATTAGTGTTATTAGTGAAGTGGATTTGGCACAAAAACTGGCTGCTTCGCCATTTTTTGCTGTTACTGGCACTAACGGCAAAACTACAACAGTTACACTTCTTGGGCAACTATTGGAAACTATCTATGGTAAAGAAAAAACAGGTGTTGGCGGGAATATAGGTGTCTCATTGTCTGAAGAAGCATTGCGAATTGGTGAAGGCGGTGGTATTGCTGCTGAAATTTCCAGTTATCAAATGGAAGCTACATCTGATTTTCATCCGCATGTGTCTGCGGTGCTCAATGTAACGCCAGATCATATTGTGCGTCATGGTTCAATGGAAGTTTATCAGCAAATGAAAGAACGTATTTTTCAAAATGAAACAGCTGATGATTTTCTTGTATTGAATTATGATGATGAGCATACCCGTTCTATGGCAGAACGCACTAAATCACAGGTTTGTTTCTTTAGTCGGAAAACAATTTTGGAAAAAGGTGTATATTTACAAAACGATATATTAGTCATCAATTGGGATGGTACTAAACATGAGCTTTGTAAAGTAAAAGAGTTAGGCATTAAGGGGAACCATAATGTAGAAAATGCGTTAGCCGCGAGTGCTGTTGCATTTTTGGCTGGTTGTAAGCCTGAACAAATAACTAAAGTGTTAAAACAATTTCCTGGTGTGGAACATCGTATAGAATACTTTGCTACAGTTAATAATGTACCATACTATAATGATTCTAAGGCAACGAATACTGATTCAGCCATTAAGGCTTTGGAAACTTTCCCAGACCATATCATATTGCTTGCTGGCGGCGATGATAAAATGACTGATTTGACAGATTTTATGAAATTAGCCAAGGAACGCGTAGATGAACTTATTTTGCTTGGCGATGCAGCAGAACGTTTTCATAAAGCTGCTGTCATGCAGGGAATATCAGAAGATCATATTCATGAAGCTGGTTATTCTATGGAAAAGGCAGTGGAAATTGCGCATGGTCTTGCTCATGAACCACAGGTTGTGCTTTTATCACCAGCTTGTGCAAGTTTTGATATGTATGATGGTATGGCACAGCGTGGACGTCATTTTAAAAAGTTAGTACAGTCAATTAAATAATAAGATATATATATACCATTAACCCAGATAATAAAAACAATTGTCTGGGTTAATGCTTTTTGTTATAATTATATATATGGAATTATTGTATTATTGTTAACTTGCTTGTTAATTAAATTAAGCTGAATCCAATTTTTACAGAGATAAAATAAATATTATGCAAAAAAAATTAAAGTTACAAAGAATGATATCAATAGTATTGCGTTATATTTTAGTTATGGTTATACTGGCACTATAACAGACAAGGGCGTCTGATATCTAATCCCCTTGTCTGTTTTTTTATTAAAGTAAAAATAGGCTTTGAATGGCTTTTTACAGAAAAGGCCAAAGATGAAAGCTTTTATGGATGATTTGTTAATTACGGGAAAGCAGGTGGATGTAATGGATCACATTGAAAATATTATTCTTCGTCATTCGAAAAGAGGTATGCAAAAACTTCGGCCGTATCTTGATTCACAATATTGCGGAATTGCCGCACAGGAAATTATGGCATGGAAACGGGGCATAGTATTCCTTACAACGGGTTTTTATGTTGCAGGATTCCCCGAAACCGATGGGCCGGCAGGAACTGTAGTAGTCGCTGAAGTATTAAGTAAGATGGGCTTTAAGCCGATAATAGTAACAGAATCTGCATATGCAAAATTATTCGAAATTCGTGGTTTTGAAGTAGTTCCCATAGAAGTTGGGGATGAAACAGCATATTGTCGGCAGTTAATTATGCGTTATCATCCAGTGGGGATGATTTCTATTGAACGATGTGGAATAAATAATAAAAATGATTATCAAAATATGCGAGGAATATCTATACGTGAGCATAATGCCCCAGCAGATATTTTATTTAGTATTGCTTCGGAATATTCAATAAAGACAGTTGCTGTTGGTGATGGCGGTAATGAAATTGGTATGGGGGTAGTGGCTGATATTATTGAGAAGGAATTAAGCTTAATTCCTTGTAAAGTTCCTGTAGATTTTTTGGTAATTGCCAGTGTATCTAATTGGGGGGCATATGGGATTGCCGCTTATTTATCGATAATGGCTGGACAATTATTAATGCCTGAATATTCATGGATTGCTTCTTATATCGAAGAAACTGTGGCAATTGGCAGTGTTGACGGCGTAACTCATGAACAGGTTCCACATGTGGATGGGTTCGATGAAAGTGTCGAACAAGAAATTGTAGAAGCACTTATTAATGAGGTGCAGTTAAATATTGCAGCAGGCACAAACAAGAAAGCTTCTGTTTAATAAGAATATATATTATACTGGATGAATAGAGAGGAAGTTTATTATGAAAAATCTTGGCTACTATAATGGAAAATTTGATGAATTAGATAAAATGATGATACCAATGAATGATCGTGTACATTGGTTTGGTGACGGTGTTTATGATGCGGGGCCTTGCCGCAATTATAACATCTTTGCTATTGATGAACATGTTGATAGATTTTTTAATAGTGCATCCTTATTAGATATTGTAATGCCAGTAACAAAACAGGAATTAAAAAATTTGTTAAACGAATTAGTTCAAAAGCTTGATACTGGTAATCAGTTTGTTTATTATCAGGTCACGAGAGGAACAGGCGTTCGAAATCATGCTTTTACACCTGGAGCAGGGAATTTATGGGTAACACTTGTTCCGGCAGAAGTTTCAGATGGAACAGAGCCGATTCAGGTTATAACAGAAGAAGATACACGTTTTCATCATTGTAATATCAAAACTTTAAATCTTATTCCATCAGTTATGGCAGCAGAACATGCTAAGCAAAAGGGATGTAAGGAGACAATTCTTTATCGTCCAGGTGGACGCGTTACAGAATGTGCACATAGTAACTGCCATATTATTAAGAATGGTAAACTTTTTACGGCGCCTACTGATGAACTTATTTTGCCAGGTATAGCTCGGGCACATCTGATTCGTAAATGCAAGGAATTAGGAATTGCGGTTAGCGAAACCCCTTATTATTTAAAAGACCTTATGGAAGCAGAAGAAATACTGGTTACAAGCTCTAGTAATTTTTGCCTGCGTGTAGATAAAGTTGATGGCATAAGTGTTGGCGGAAAACAGCCAGAATTGTTTGAAAAGATTAGAAAAGCTGTGGTTGATGAATTTATTACAGCAACTAATGTAGAAGCAGGAAAAATTAGAACTGCCAGTTAAAAAATAGTGAGATCATGTAGAGTGAATAGTTTTATAGAAATAAGTGGTCATTCGTTAAAATAGGGTGACTGCTTATTTTTGTTATAAAAAAAGTTATAAAAATTTTTAGAAAGTTCTTGCATTTATATTTTGAGTATGTTATACTTTATCCATAGTAGAAAATGCATTTGATGAATGCGTGCAGAATGAAGAAAGCACGAAATGAAAATCTTTATGATTTCATTATCTGGGGCGAACTGGCGTCCTTAAAGTAAAAAGTATATTATATAATATGTAGGTTATATAAATATAGTATTTACTAACTGTCTAAAAAACAGGCCTTAACTATAGAGATTATTCGTTATATAGCACCGTTTATAACGGTTAAAAGACTATGATGTTACTTGTAAAAAGAGTGATAAGTGGAATATTGTCGCCAGATAATCAAACTGCTAACAAATAAAATTTATGGTCTCCGTTTTGCATGCATCCATGAAATGCATTTAAATAAATAGAAGAGTTAGTTCATGAAAATGGGCTGACTCTTTTATTTATTTAATGAACTATATAAAATTATTAAAAATACAAATAATTTACTGATTTAACAATATATTATGAATAACATATTGTATAGACAAAGCAAAATATATATATTATAATAAAATAAGAATATATTATAAATTAATTGTTGCAGCATTGTATTTATTTTTTTGTCACAACATCCGCAGCACTATTTTTATAAGGATGTGGAGATTATGTTAAAAAAATTAGATGAAAAAATTTATCTAGCTGGTAAATACAATGGAATGGAAGCAATAGACGGTTGGTCATTACCTACTATTAGCAGAGGCGAAAAAGGTGAATATACTGATTCTACCGGCAAAGAATTATATGGGATATTTAAGCAAAACATTCGTGGCAAAAATACTAATTATTTTATTATCAATAAAGGAAATATAATATATGATTGTGAATTGCCAACTGATATTGATAACATTTCGATTGACTCGCCTTTAATAAGCTGGAAGAATTTATGCTATCATACACCAACTGTTTTGCCTGATAAAAACAATAATCCTCTAGGGGCTAATTATACGGCGTTACTGGCAATTATTGAAGAACGTAAACCGTGTTCTGTTTTTGTAGTAGATTCAGATATTCAATTAGCCAATTCTATAAATCTGATGAAAAAATTTGCTATAGAGTATAGAGTTCATAGAAATTATAAAGACATTACCAGCTATTATGTAAAAGCAGCACGAAAAGGTTTTATCCATGAATATGTCGATTTTAATAGGTATATTTCAATATTATATAAGTGTGCGGAATCAGCTGGTTTCAATCTTTTTGAAGAAATTGATATTACTTTGATTTATGTAATGCTAGATAAAGAGATAATAGAAATTATGGAACTGTTTGAACTTATGAATGAATCATATCCGGAATTAGTAGTGGTAACAGGACTTTGTTTAGGATTTCCACCACAAGCTGTACTTGGCTATTTAACAAAGGGATCTACAAGAGTTCGGTTTAAAAATAAATGTAAATAAAAAATAAGCGTATCTGCGATATTAAATAGCAGATATGCTTATTTTTTATTTACATTTAATATATATTTATTTTTGCTGGGACTGTTTTAATAGTTCTTCGATTTTTGGTGTACAGCGCCGCCCATGACAAGGTCCAGAGCCTGCACCAGTTGCTTTTTTTACTTTCTCTACAGTATCGGCACCATTTGCTATCGCCTTTTTCATGGTTGCACGATTTATTACTTTGCATAGACAAACGCGAGTCATTTTGTCCAGCACTTTTTGTCGCAATGCTTCGTCTTCCATTTTTAAGTTCTCCTTTGTTTTGTATAGTATGAAATAATTTTATATTTTATTATTGGAAATTGTGATGCTTAATAAATGCCGTTTGAACTTCTTTGGCAACACTTCGAGCTAGCGGGATACGAACAGTGGTTAATAAACGAAGTTCATTATTTAAGCAGTCACGAATATAATTTAAATTAACCACATAGGAGCGATGTGGTTTTATGAAATCTGGACAGTGAAGCAATTTTCTTGCAGCTATGGTAAAACCGTCCAGTCCTTCTAATGTCGTATTATCGATAAGATGACATTGATATTTTTTTTGCATAGCTTCAATATAAATAATATCAGATAATGGCAAACGATGGAAGCCATTTATACTGCGTAGTAATAGTGAATGATTATTATTTAAGCGCGATTGTGCTGTAAGGCGGTTAAGTAAATGAAAAATTTTGCGTGACTGCAATGGCTTTAGCATATAATAATATGCTCCTAAATCATAACTTTTTTCCACAAAATTAGTCAAGGCACTAAGAAAAATGATTTTAGCGCTGGGATTGTTTTGCTTTAAATGATTAATTAAAATAATTTCTTTTTTTTCAGTAGACAGTATATCTAAAATAAATACATTATAATAACGTTTTTTTGCCGTACTGAATAATTTAGAGCTTCAGTATCAGAAAAAAATTCATAATATATAGTAAGATGTTTCTTTTTTTTATATTCTTCGAATAGCATAGTAAGATATTTTTGATCATTTGAATTGTTTTGCCAAATTGCAATACGTAGCATAAAATCAGTCCTTTTCAGATTATTTTGCTGCTATATAGTGCGATACTATCTATAAGTATATCATAACGTATAAAAAAATCCTAAATATCTGACATAAAACATTAAGAATAAAGGGGAAAACATTTCATTCGCGAGAAAATACTTTTCGTTCCACTAACGAGTAGCTACTAAAATAATTTAGTTATAATTAAAATAGCAATATTTTCATAATATAAAAGAGGGGAGAAAGGGCTGTGGCAGAAAAAGTAGAAGTTTATATTATGTCAATCAAATCAGTTGTCAATAAGGTATTAGATGATTTGTTGCCGCTTTTTTCTATAGCACGACAAAAGAGGATTAAACAATATTATTTTTGTGCTGAACGTAATAGGACGATGCTGGCAGAACTTTTAGTACGTTATTTATTAGCTAAAAAAACTGGGAGTTCGGCAACTGATATTATTTTTGAATATAATTGTTATGGCAAGCCTTATTGGCCGGAAGCAAATTATTCTTTTAATTTATCCCATAGTGGAAATTGGATAGCATGCAGTATTGGGCAAGAAGAAAATGGTGTTGATATAGAAAGCTTGGAGGAAATAAGCATGCAAATAGTTAAAATGCATTTTTCTTCAACAGAATATGAATGGATTATTGCGCAACCAGAAATAAGCCGATCTTTAGAAATATTAAAATTATGGACGATAAAAGAAAGTTATTTAAAATACCAGGGGGTGGGTATAAATCAAAGTCTTGATTTAGTTGATGCACTGGCGCTTAGTGCTTGTAAAGAAAATATTGGTGTTAAAAACTTTATATTAAAGGATAAAACGATTTTGGCTGTGTGCACAAAGAATCAGTTGATACCGACGAAGATAAATGAAATTGCTTTAGAACAAATAGTATCAGGAGGTGAATTTAATGAAATATTCTTCACTGACTCAGCAGATATATACTAAAATATTTATAACTACCTTTGTTGTACAGATTGTAACAACAGCTTCGTTTTTTCTTGATTTCATTATTCCAGGAAGCTTTTTAGGTGAGGAGGGCATTATCAGCGATAACGCTTACAATGCCATTAGTGCTTTTGATGCAGGCATTTGCTGATATGATGTCTCTGGGGGGCAGTAATGCATTTAGTATGGAAATCGGTTCAGGCAATAAGGAAAAGGCACATTGTTATTTTACGGCTACATTGGCAGCATCATTTGTTATTGGTCTTGTAATAATGATTATAGGCTTGGTATTTATTGATCCGTTGGTTAAAATACTCGGTGCTAGTGGTGATTTATTCAATATGACCAGGCAGGTTACCATGGTTAGTCTGGGGTTTTTCCCCATAATGCCCTTATATATATCACTGGATTTTTTTGTGCGAAATGATGGAAGTGTTACACTGGCCATGATATCTAATGTTGTTTTTATTGTATGTAATGTTATTTTGGACATTTATTTTGTAGGTTATACAACAATGGGAATAGTTGGTGCGCCGTTAGCATCGATAACAAGTGCTATTATTGGCATGATTATTTTGTCAATTGCCTTTTTTCATAAAAATACGATATTATTATTTACTAGAAAAATGGGAGTAGAAGATATTATATATATAATGAAAACAGGTAGTGGACTTACGTTTCGTCAAATATATCAAGGTGTGACAACCATGATTTTCAATAATCTCATAATGCGTTTTTATGGTGGCGATGGTGTAGTAGTATATACTGTAATTGTGAATGTAATGGCCCTGGCTACAGGATTTTTTGCCAGTATTCGGGAAACGATACAGCCGATTATTGGTACGTATATGGGGGAAAACCATGTTAATGGCATTAGAGCGACCATGAAAATTGCCAGAGATACAGGTGTCTTTTTCTGTATTCTATTATGGTTGTTTTTAGAATTTATGCCTACATATTTTTTGCATATTTTTGGTATCTATGATGAGGCATTGCTGCTTCAGATACAACAAGGAATTCATATTTATGCCTATGTTTTCCCCTTCTTATGTTTTACAGAAATCATGAGCAGTTATTATCAGTTTATTGGTTATCCTCGGCTGACTTTTATGATTTTAACAATGAAAGGATTATTGCTAATGTTACCTGTTAGTGCGTTGGGATTATGGTTGGGTGGTCTCAATGGATTATGGCTGGGCTTTATTGTCACAGAGATTTTGGCGGTAATATATTTAATCTTGGCTACAGCAAAAAAAGCAAGACAGTTTAGCCCACCAGTATCTAGTCTGATGTTATTAGATAAAAGTAAACAACGACGTTTGACGTTGGAAATAGAGCTTGATATAGATTCACTTATGGATGCAGTATATTCTGTGCATGATTTTTTGCAGCAGGAAAATATAGAAGAAAAATACTGTAATCCTGTATGTTTAGCATTGGAAGAACTTGGCGGAAATATGATACAGCATAATCCTGACCAAAATAATAGACGATTAGAGATTCAATTGATTATTCATGAGGAGCTTACACTTATACTGCGGGATAATTGTCGTAGCTTTAATACAGAAGAAAAGCGGGAAGCAGCAGGACAATTAGGCTTGCGTCTAGTTCGGGGTGTAAGTAACAATGTCAGCTATTTGCCGACAATAGGTTATAATCGTAAAATATTAAGTTTTGAAGCTTAATATTTTTATAAAAAGATAATTAAGAGGGGAGCTTTAGCATGGAAGAAAAAAAGTACGGTAAATTAAAAGAAATTATATCAAATGAGGATATGAAATTTTATGCAGATTGCAATACAAATAAATATACTTGTGATCCCAATCAGACAATTGTATCTTTATTTAGGACACAAGCAGCAAAATATCCGCAAAATATTGCTGTTGTTTTTAAAAATAAGCAGCTTACATATAAGCAGCTAGATGATATCACTGATAAATTAGCGTCATATATTTTCAGTTTAGGTTTAGGCAAGGAAGATGTTGTTTCAATATTGATAAATCGTTCTGAGTATATGCCTGTTACAGGATTGGGCACAGCCAAGGCTGGTGCGGCTTACCAGCCTCTTGATCCATCATATCCGGCTGAAAGGCTTAATTTTATGATGCAGGACGCCAAGGCAAAATTGTTGATTGCTGATGAAAATTTGTTGCCAATTATTAAAGATTATAATGGGCCAGTATTACTAACGAAGAATATTGGAAATTTGCCCAATTCTAAAGTGCCGGTTATTCCCCAAATACATGATTTGTTTATTTTATTATATACATCAGGTTCTACAGGTATTCCCAAAGGATGTATGATTGAACATGGCAATTTATTGGCATTTTGCCAAGACCACATGAAAAGATTTAATTTGGCTGAGAATTGTGCTGTAGCAGCCTATGCCAGTTTTGGGTTTGATGCTAATATGCTGGATATGTATCCAACATTATTGGCCGGTGCAGTACTCCATATTATTCCAGAAGATATGCGATTGGAGCTAGAAAAACTTAATAGCTATTTCAATGATAATCATATTACGCATTCATTTATGACTACACAGGTAGGCCGTCAATTTGCTGTGGATATAAAAGATAATCATTCATTACGCTATTTAATGGTAGGTGGTGAGACGTTGGTACCTTTAAAGCCGCCCGCTAATTATCGTTTTTTTAATATGTATGGGCCAACAGAATGCACCATCATCAGTACAGTATTTGAAGTAGATAAATTTTATGATAATGTTCCTATTGGCAAACCTTTAGCTAATATGAATTTTTATATTTTAGATAAACGTGGGGAAAGGGTTCCTGTTGGTGAAGAAGGGGAACTTTATCTAGCCGGTCCCCAAGTGTCGCGCGGTTATTTGAATCGTCCAGATAAAAATGAGCAGGCCTATAAAAAAAATCCGTTCAGCAACGAGCCGGAATATGCCAGAATGTATTATACGGGAGATGTTGTGCGGTTACTTGCTGATGGCAATATCGAGTTTATCGGGCGGCAGGATTCACAAGTAAAGGTACGCGGTTTTCGTATAGAGCTTTCTGAAATAGAACAGGTTATTCGTGAATTTCCTGATATTAGTGATGCTACTGTTATTGCTAAGCAAGCACCAGCTGGAGGGCAGATGGTACTTGCCTATATAGTAGCTGGAAAAAAAATATCGATTGATGACCTGCATGCCTTTATTGCTGAGCAAAAACCGCCCTACATGGTGCCAGCAGCAACAATGCAAATTGATAAAATTCCGCTTAATCCTAATATGAAGGTAGATAAACGTAAATTACCGGAAATGAGTTTTACCACACAGGATAATAATAGACCATGTACGCAGCTGGAAAATGATTTGATGAAAATTATTGCTGATATTATAGGCGTTCCACAAATACCTATAGATATGCCGATTATCAATGCCGGACTTACATCTCTATCGGCAATTAAATTAGCTGGACAAATATTAAAAAATTACAATTGCAGTATTGATGTCAAAGCATTATTACAAGGTGCCAGTCTTATCAGTATAGAAAATATTATTGTTAACGAACTCTTGCAGAAAAAAACAGTTACTGACAAAATTAAACCTCAGCAAAAATATTGTCCGCTGACTCAAACACAGCTTGGCATATATTTAGAATGTATGAAAGAAAATGGCTCAGATGCATATAATATCCCATTATTGATTCGTTTACCGCAAATGATTGATATTTTACGTTTAAAAACAGCGATACGGCAAGCCATTGATTGTCATCCTATTTTTTATTCAATAATAACTACTGATGCTGTTGGTGATGTTTATATGAAAGCTCAGAAAGATTTTACATGGGCTATTGAAGATGTTGAGATATCTGAGGCAGTAATGCCGCCAAAACTTACAGCATTTTCCTTAAAAGAAAAGGCGTTATTTCGCGTACGTATTCTACAAACGGAGAAAGCATTATATTTAATGCTGGAAGTTCATCATATTATAGCTGATGGAGAGTCGGTAATGCGTCTGTTAGATGAAATAAATCGAGCTTATGATGGATATGTGCTAGAAGCAGAAACGTACACTGCCTTTGATTTAGCCATTGATGAGGCTGCTGCCAGAAATAGTGATGAACTTGTAGTGGCAAAGGCTTATTATGATTCAGTATTTAAAGGTGTAGCTGTTGATTCATTGCCTGCTGCTGATATCTGGGGAAAAGAATCCTTTTTATGCCGGAGCCGTCATGCTGTTATGATACAGCCAGACAAGATAAAAATGCTTTGCAATGATTATAATGTTACGCCGAATGTGTTGTTTACAGGAATATTTGGTATAATACTGGCAAGATTTATGGGAACGGATGAAGCCTTATTTACAACTATTTATAATGGACGAACTGATCCGCGTACTTTTAACATGGTGGGAATGCTGGTTAAGACATTACCCGTATATGCGGCAATGTCCTTGGCAACATCGGTAAAAGAATATATGCAGCTACTGCGTGGACAACTGGATGACTCTAAAAGCAATGATATTTACTCATTTGCAGAGATAAGCAGAAACTATAATATTTCCAGTGATATTTTATTTGCCTATCAGGGAGAAATGCTCACAGGAATTAAGTTGGGAGGAGCGTCGGTAGTTCCTGAGCAGCTCGATTTAACTAAAGCAATGGCAGCTATAAGTGTAGAAGTATTTCAGCGCGAAGATGATTTTGAAATTTTAGTGGAATATGATGGTGCAAAATATTCGGCAGGATTTATGGAAAGCTTTGCTGATGCCTATCGTATGGGGATTATGAGCATCTTTAATGCACAAATAATTTCTGATATAAAACTATTGTCGCCTGAGGGATTAAAAAAATTGCAGGAAATGCATAATACGTATTGGCCAGTAGAAGAACGACCAGCATATCGATTACTGCAAGATAGTGCTGCTAAATATCCGGAACGAATAGCCGCTATTGCAGCGGGAGAAGTGATGACCTATGATGAATTGAATCGGGCGGCTAATCGTTTAGGCAGAAGCTTGCGGCAAACTGGCTTGGGGACGGAGAAAATTGCTGGGGTAATGCTTGAACGCAGTTCATTGGTTTATATTGCTCGTCAGGGGGTACTTAAGGCTGGCGGGGCATTTTTACCGATAGATCCGCAATATCCTGATGAACGCATTTCTTTTATATTGCAGGACTCTCAGGCTGGTCATTTGATTGTCAGCCGCGCAGTATATGATAATCGCAAAGAGTTTTTAAACGAACTTAATATTAATATACATTTTGTTGATGAACCTGATAGATCAATATCAGATGAAAATCTGGATATTGATGTTTTACCGCAGGCATTGGCTTATTGTATTTATACATCAGGCTCTACTGGTAAACCAAAAGGCGTAATGCTGACTCAGCAAAATTTAGTTAATTTCGTTGATAATAATCCTAAAAACCATGAAATAGTGGGCTATACCAAATATGGAAAAGTATCATTAGCTTTAGCAGCTATCACTTTTGATGTATCTATTATGGAAGAATTTATTCCGCTGGCTAACGGGCTTACCATATGCATGGCAACAGAGGAGGAGATTCATAATCCGTTAGCGCTGGAAAAACTCTGCCGTGATAATAATGTTGACATAATGACCTGCACACCATCATTTCTGCTTAATATTATTGATATACCGGCCATGCTACCAATTATTAAACAGATAAAGTCGATTGATTTGGGCGCTGAGTCATTTCCAGCAGCACTCTATGAAAAGTTGCGGATGATAAATTCCACTGTTTATATTATGAATGGGTATGGACCAACTGAAACAACGATAAGCTGTACGATGGCAGTCATAAATAGTGCTGAGCATATAACAATCGGTATTCCTAATACTAATGTAAAAGTAGTAATGGTTGATGAAAATAATGAGCCACTGCCAATAGGGGCACTCGGAGAAATGGTTATTTTGGGGGCAGGTGTCGGACGAGGCTATATTAATCGTGAGGAGCAAACTAAAAAAAGCTTTATTAGACTATGGGAAATGCCAGCATATAAAAGCGGCGATTTAGCCCGTATTTTAGTTAATGGTGAAATAGAATTCCATGGTCGTACGGATAATCAGGTCAAATTACGGGGACTGCGTGTGGAATTAGGCGAAATAGAAGCAGTATTAAATACTTTTCCCCAAATAAAAAGCAGCATCGTTGTAATGAAAAATAATGATGGTGAAGATTTTTTGGCTGCTTATTTTACAGCCGCAGAGACGATTGATAAAAAGGATTTGACTGCCCATTTAGCAGCTGCATTAACGCATTATATGGTTCCCGGAGTATTAGTGCAGTTAGAGGAATTTCCCTTAACGGCTAATGGGAAAATTGATAAGAAGCAGCTGCCGGATGTTGAATGCAATATTGTTAAACGAAGTTATGAGGCACCGCAAAACTCAGTGGAAGCAAAATTTTGCGATATTTTTGCAGAGGTATTAAAGCAGGATAAAATAGGCATAAATGATGATTTTTTTGCATTAGGAGGAACATCCCTTAGTGCATCAAAGGTTGCAATGGCGGCAATGAACGAAGGTTATCCAATTGTTTATAGTGATATTTTTCAATATACCACGCCACGCCGATTAGCTATGCGTAGTTTAGCAAATAATAATGAAACAACAGCAGCTGTAATAGATAAAGAAATTGTAGATTATGATTATAATTTATTGCAAAGTATTTTAAACTATAATAGTTTGGAGTATGTAAATGAGATAAAAGCGCAATCGCTGGGAAATCTTGTACTGATTGGAGCAACAGGCTTTTTGGGGATACATGTGTTAAAACAGTATTTGCAACAAGAAAATGGCATTGTTTATTGCTTAATACGTAAAGGAAAACGTGCTTCAGTAGAAAAACGGTTAGCAACAATGCTTATGTATTATTTTGATGATACCTATGAGCAAATGATGGGAAATCGTATTAAGTGCGTCGATGGAGATTTAACGGATGAAAATTCATTACAGCAATTAGCAGACCTGCCATTTACTACAATGATTAACTGTGCTGCCAGTGTTAAACATTTCAGCCATGATGATTCCTTGGAGCGCATTAATGTGCAGGGAGTGAGAAACCTGATTGCATTGTGTCAACAGCTTAATAAACGTTTGATACAAATTTCAACTGTCAGCGTTGCGGGCGAAGGGAAAAACGAATTACCGCCCTCAAATAAGCGTATTGCTGAGAATGAGCTTTATTTCGGGCAATTGCTGGATAATGCTTATGTTCATACCAAATTTATGGCGGAAAGGTATATGCTTGAGGCAATTAAAAATGGTTTGGATGGTAAAATTATGCGGGTCGGTAATCTAATGAGCCGTAATAGTGATGGTGAATTTCAAATCAATTTTCATACCAATGCATTTATGCGGCGATTGCAAGGGTACAGGGCCTTAGGAAAATTTCCGCTGGGCCTCATGGATGCGCCGGCAGAGTTTTCTCCAATTGATTCTACTGCTGGCGCGATCTTGCAGTTGTCAGCTGTTAAAAGTGAGTTTACAGTATTTCATCCTTATAATAATCATCAGATTTTTATGTCTGATGTTATTGCATCAATGAATCGTCATGGTTTTGTTATTGAGATAGTGGATGATGAAAAATTTAATGAGTGTCTTCATATAGCGATGCAGGATGTAAAATTGTCGAAAGCTGCCGCCGGTCTTATTGCCTATATGGAACATGATGGTGATACTCGTTATGAAATCGAAGCAGTAAATAAATTTACCATTGAAGCCTTATATCGTTTGAATTATTTGTGGCCAATAACAAGTTTGGGCTATCTTGATAAAAGTATTTCTATGCTGGAACAATTAGGTTTTTTTGATAATTAAATAATAAAAACTGTCGCACCCTTTTATTGATGTGCGACAGTTTTTAAAAATAGTATATAAATATATTTTATTTAGGTAAAACCAATGATTTTTTGAGCGTCAGTTTATTTTTCCCATTTGTAAATTCATAAGTTATTCCATCCATGAGCTTTTTAGCCAAATAAATGCCCAGGCCACCAATAGAGCGTTCCTCTATAGATGCATCTATAAGGGGAATCTGTTTCTGCAAGGGATTAAAAGGTACACCCATATCGCAAAATTGCAAATAAAATATTGATGAATTTTCAATAAAACAATTAATGATAATGACATTTTTATCATTTGTATTAGAAAAACCATATTGAACAATATTTACAAAAATTTCTTCGGCAGCTAGATTAATTGGCATTATTAATTGTTCATCACAACTGTAGGATTGTAATTGTTGTTCAATGAAATCTTGTACAAGATACAATGATTCTATTTTTGCTGGTACAGTTAAAGTGCTTATAATATCACACCCCTTGTGACAGCTATATAAACATAATATTAATTATTGAATGATAGTTAATATATCAGTAAAACCAGAAATTTCAAGAATTTGCAGAACAGCCTCATTTACATGAAGAAGTTCCATTTTACCCTTTCCGTTCATTTGTTTTTGTGCCATCAGAAACACACGCAAACCAGCAGACGAAATATATTCAAGCTTGGTTAAATCAAATTGCAGTAAAGTAATGTCATGCAAATCTTTTTTTAAGGCATCTTGTAATAGCGGTGCGGTTACGGTGTCTAAACGTCCGGACAAAGTTAATATCAAGGTGGCAGCTGTTTTACTAGGTATTATTTCCATAGCGAGACTCCTCCTATATGCAACAGAATATATTTGTATATATTATAACATAGTATATACTATGAGAATTTTATTTTAATCGCTATTCATTCCCTAAAAATAACCGTTCATTCTATAACATATGGCAATTATCTTATTATTGTAATGGAGACTGGTAATATGCTTAAGAAAACTAAAATTACAACAAAAATATTAATTATTATATTGATAACTGCTGTGAGTGCATTAGCAAGCATAGGTCTTATTTCTTATAATGAAATATCTAAAATGGCACAATATACACAACAAGCCAGCAGTGAGCTGGGAAATATATCGGCAAATGAAAGCAGACAGGCTTTAGAGCAGCAAGCAAAAAAATATTTATTGAAAATGGCTGATATGCAAGCCGAGAATATAAATTATAATTTTGATAACATCGCTGCTAAGGTAGATAGTATGGCACAGTACATGGAAAAAATATATGCAAATGCTGATGCTTTTGCAGGTCATTTTCTATGCCCTTACCTAACCAGGTACAAGCGGGAACGGCCAGCGAAAAATATATGCTGGCGCCTGATGTCGTTGAAACCCCTATATTAGATAGAGAAATCAAGCTTATTTCTAATGCCACATATATGTTTTCGGCAATTTATGCTAATAATAATATAATTGATAATTGCTATATAGGAACCAAAAGTGGTATTTGTTATGACTATTCCAAAGACAATGATTTAACTGCTGATTATGATCCCCGCAAAAGGGAATGGTATAAAAAGGCAATGGCACGAAAGGGTAATATAGTATGGATTGGAACATACACTGATTCCGCAGGGAAATTGGAGATAACATGTGCCAAAGCATTTAAGGATGCCAACGGCAATTTTATTGGTGTAGTAGCAACTGATATCATACTTAAGCAAGTAATAGACAAAATTATTGGTTTACGTATCGGCAGCAATGGGTATGCATTTTTACTCGACGATAAAGGAGCATATATTGCACATCCTGATTATATGCAGGCAGGATTTAATGTAAATGCAAGGGAAAATGCAAGCGATACTTATAAAAAAGCGCTTACAAATATGATAAATGGTAAATCTGGGACACAAAAAATTTCAATAAAAGATAAAGAATATTATTTAGCTTATAATGTATTACCAGCAACTGGCTGGTCATTAGGATTAATTATTCCTATCAAGGATGTTGTAGCTGCATCGGAGGCATCAAAAACAAAGATTGATGGCTATAGCACTGCAACACAAAAATATATAAATCAAAGCATTAACGATATTGTTTGGCGGTTCTTTGTATTATTTATATTATGCTTAGTTTTTTTTGTAGTAATATCTTGCCAATTAGCTGGAAAAATAACTAAGCCTATTAAAATATTGACAGCAGGTGTAAAAAAAATCAGTGCCGGAGAATTCAATTATAAAATTGCTGTAACAAGTAAAGATGAGATAGGTGAATTAGCTGATAATTTTAATAAAATGGGGACGGATATTCAATCATATATGCGAAATCTTGCAAACTCTATAGCTGAAAAAGAAAAAATTAACAGTGAGTTGAATGTAGCAGCTGATATTCAAAATGATATGCTGCCAAAAATATTCCCCAAATATGAACATATTAATGGGTTAAATCTTTATGCCAAAATGCAGCCAGCAAAAATTGTTGGTGGTGATTTTTATGATTTTTTTTATATGGATGATAACCAAACAAAATTATGCGTTGTAATTGCTGATGTTAGTGGGAAAGGCATTCCCGCTTCATTATTTATGGTAATAGCGAAACATATCATAAAAACAAGTGTTCTAAATAGTGAGAATTTATCGGATGGTATTAGTAATGCCAACAATCTTTTATGTGAGGATAATAATACCAGCATGTTTGTTACAGCTTTTATTGCGGTATTAGATTTATCAGATGGTTGTCTGGAATATGTGTCCTGCGGACATAATCCACCTCTTTTTGCGTCAAATACAGAGGAGTTTAGATTTATTAAGGTTAAGAAGGCATTACCTTTGGCTGTAGCGGAAAAGATAATATATCAATGCGATAAATTATATATGGAAAGTGATGATACATTAGTTTTATATACAGATGGTGTTAATGAAGCAGCAAATGAAAATAATGAACTATTTGGCGATAATAGATTTATAAATATATTAAACAGATGCCATAATAATAATATTGAAAATATTGATGATTTTTTACGACAGGAAATCTCTAAATTTGCAGGAAAAGCTGAACAGGCTGATGATATTACAACACTTTTTATTCGTATAGTGCCAAAAGATTAGCAGGTATAAAAATGGGAAGTTAAATTAAAAAGACTTTCAAACTAATTTATATAAGTTTGAAAGTCTTCATAAGTACATAATAACGATTTTACCCTTTGTTAAATTCATGATACACAATTAATAAATTTCTCCTTTAATTTTAATCCATAAATTTATATAGCCATCGACTATTCCATCATAATCGACATTTACAAGCTTTGATCTAATAAATTTGTTTGGGTAATTATTTAGTATAGATGCTGTTTTATTCACAGTTCTATGCCTAATACTGATAGCTAAATTGCGTTTTTGCTGATGCGTACAACGCTTTTCCAATACATTAGATGATTGCATAATTAACTGCCCCCTATTATAAAACAATAGTCATTTTTACAACATAAGTATATAAACAAAGGGTAAATCAACTAAACTATAGAATATATGATATTAAAAAATATAATATTTGTCAAATTCTGACAAATCAAATTATAAGCTTATATGGATTAAATTCTACTCATATATTGGCTTTTTAGACAAAAAAAATACACCTGATGGATGCATGCAAAATGTAGACCATAAGTGATTCTATTCGTTAAGCAGGTATTTTATTATCTTACGACAATTCCTCTGCATACTACCCATATTTATATGAATAATATAATAGTTTTTTATCCGTTTGATTACGGCACTATATAACGTAATAGCTCTTTTTTGGTTAAGGTCTGTCCTTAAACAGTTTGGTAAGTTTTTGATTCTAATACAATATTGTTATATATTGTATGGCCAATTTCTTACTTGCAGGATGCCAGTTCATCCTTTGTTAATGAACGAAATTTTTTAGGATTTCGTTACGCGCATTTCTCCATCCTGCACGCATGCATCAAGTGTATTTTATATTTAGTTTTTCCTTGTGTTTAGTATAGCATAATATAAAAATATATGCAAGAATTTTCTAAAAAATCTTATAATACTATTGAGCGCAACTATTATTTACAACGATGTCCGTAATATTAATCGTTAAGGACATCGTTGATATTATGTATTTAAATCTACTGAAAATCGACTTAAGATATTCGATTTTGATAGTATTCCTGGAAATTTGTACCATATATTAATTTGGATAAATCATCCTCTTTATCAGGAGAATTTGCAATATATTGTCCGAGCTTGTGTTTTATGCGCTGCAACGCATTATCGATTGATTTTATATGGCGATTTAAATCAATTGCAATTTCTTTATAGGAATTACCGCTAAGATAAGAGATAAAAACCTGCCATTCTAATTTGCTAAGAACACTTTTCACTTTAGATTCAACTGTTAAACATTCTTCATAATTAATCATTAATTCTTCCGGATCACTAGCATACGCTTCTGATAAAATATCAAGCAAGGTACGATCTGAGTCATCATAGATTTGTTTATTAATTGATATGTATGAATTTAAAGGTATATGTTTTTGTCGAGTACTTGTTTTCACAGCAGTAATTATCTGCCGGGTGATACATAATTCAGCAAATGAACGAAATGATGCAAATTTATCATTTTGAAAATCACGAATTGCCTTATATAGTCCTATCATACATTCTTGGATAATGTCTTCACGATCAGCACCAATTAAAAAATAAGAACGTGTTTTGAAACGGACAAAATTGGTATATTTTTTCATTAAAAAATCTAAAACATAAGCATTTGGTTTTATTCTTATTGCTGAAATTAATTCTTCATCGGTGAAGGTCGCAAGAAAATCATCAAAATCAGACATTGTATGTGCGTTAGGCATATTTATTTTTTCACAAGCTGAACCTGTTTTTTTATAACATTGATTATTGAAAATATTGTTGTTTTTAACTTTTGACATAATCAACACTTATTACTCCTTTAGTTTAAGTATTTTCTTCCTTGTAATACTTAGTACAATATTTTAATATTATTAGTTTGACTATTATAAGTTATTATTGATTATATCACATATAATCATATTAATAAATCATATATAAAAATCTTTATGTTATAATATAAACAGCAGTGATGAATACAGTAGGGGGGATTTTTTATATGAGTATAAAACAAATCATAGTCAAAAATATATGTGAATATGTAAAAGTAAAGCAAAAACGAATAAATAATATACCTTTATGGCGAGAACCACTAGTAGGATTTGCTGACGCCAACAATGAAGACATATTAAATCTTAAAGACACTATATCACTAAACCATTTAGTTCCTAAAGATGTATTACCTCACCCGTCAATTATTATTGCTTATTTTTTACCATTTACTAAGGAATTAGCAGCAACTAATAAGAATGAAGGCGATATTGCCTCAGTAGAATGGGCTTATGCTTATGAAGAAACAAATAAAATATTTGGGGAAATAAACAAATTAGTCATTGAGAAACTTGGCGAACTTGGTTATAGGGGAGCTGTCCCTAAAGCAGCCGGAACATTTAATAAAGAAAAACTCATTAGTGATTGGTCGCAGCGTCATATTGCCCGTGCAGCTGGATTAGGCAGCTTTGGTATAAATAATATGCTGATCACTGCTAAAGGCTGTTGTGGCCGGTATAATACAATAGTCACAAACCTTGATATAAAGCCAGATGATATACAGCCGCATGAATATTGTTTATATAAAAAAAACGGCAGCTGTGGTATATGTGTAAAACGTTGCCCATCAGGTGCGCTTACCCATAATGGTTATAATAGAAAAACATGCTATCAAGTATGCAGCAAAAATGCCCGGATATATAAAGACTTTGGCAGCTCATATACTAATGAAGCGGATGATAAGCCCAATAGCGTTGGCAGTGACGTCTGCGGCAAATGCGTTACTAATGTTCCCTGTGCTTTTTGGAAATGATATAGGTGTATATAATGGAAGATGTTATTATAAAAAAATGCGCGTCTTATAATTATAACGAAGTAGAAAGAGCTGTTTTTTCCAGTATGGAATATTGTTTGGATTTAAAAACAATAAATAAAACTACAGGAAAAGTGTTACTAAAAGTAAATCTACTAAAAAAAAATCTCCCTGAGGATGCGGTCACTACACATCCTGCAGTGGTAGAAGCTGTCGTTAGATATATGCAGAATTTAGGCTGGCAGGTTATTATCGGGGACAGCCCTGGCGGACCATTTTATAAAAAACGTATGCAGGAAATTTACAAAGCCAGCGGTATGCAGCAGGTTGCTCAAAATACTGGCTGCGAACTTAATTATGATTTTGATTCAGTAGAGATAAATAATCAGCAAGCAGATAAATTACATTCAATAAAAATCATTCGCATAGCAACTACAGTAGATTTAATTATTTCAATTGCTAAATTTAAAACACATTGCATGATGATGTACACTGGTGCCGTAAAAAACTTATTTGGCACTATTCCAGGGCTTACCAAGGCTGAATATCATTTTAAACTTCATAGCGCAGAAAATTTTGCTGGTCATTTACTGGATATTTGTGAATATATTAAACCTGTTTTCTCAATTATTGATGCAATTGAGGCAATGGAAGGAAACGGTCCGGCATCGGGAGAAAAACGTCACGTTGGATTGCTTTTAGCTGCTAAAAACCCTTATGCTCTTGATACAGTTGGCACATATATTATGGGAATGGAGCCATTATCAGTACCAACTGTTAAAGTTGCTCAACTACGAAATTTATTTAGTGGTGATTTAAATGACATAAATATATTGGGTAATGATTTTTCAACTGTTCCCATAATTCCCTTTAAAAAACCGGCGTCCATCAAAAAAACATTAGTTAGTGGTATAGTCCCCTATAAAATAGAATCATTTTTAATAAAAGCGTTACGTCCTAAACCTGTTTTTAATCATCAAAAATGTATTTCTTGTGGTGATTGTGTGCGGAGTTGTCCAGCAAAGATAATAACACTGCAAAATGGTAAACCAGTAGCTAATTTGGAAAAATGCATCAGTTGTTTTTGTTGTCATGAATTATGTCCAGCTAAGGCAATTGATATAAAAACTCATTGGTTATATAGATTATTGTTTAAGAATAATTAAATTTCTATAACTGTAGGATATTACATATGTTATAAAAAAATAACATTGGATGAAGCGATTACAGAAGCAGATAAGATGATGTATGAAAGAAAGGCTTTAATAAAATCTAATATAGTTGAGCATGCAGCTTATATATAAAATTATAAAGGAAGTATTAATATGACGAAAGAATTTGAAGAGGCTATAGCCAATTTTAATACATGGAAAATTGTTGAAATATTAGAAGAAAAAAATGTAGATATTCCAGAAAATGAGACAGTACTTTTGGGTGGAATACATATGGCAAGGATTTATCTTGCAACAGCTACCGATAAACAAAAAGAAGAATCTAAACAATGGCTTGTAGATCATGGCTGTGTGTCATGGATAAGTATGGAACAATAGTTTAATATCGGAAAATTAAAAGCAAACCATTGCGTCAAATATTAATTATATTTATTACCAATATAATTATTTAGCCTATTGACTTAGAGCTAACACTAACGAGTATAATAAGAAGCAAAGTTCTTGGAAAGGTTGGAGGATATGCAGATATTATATTATGACTGTTTTTGTGGAATTAGTGGCGATATGAATTTAGGTGCTCTTTTAGATTTAGGGGTAAATGAAAACTATCTGCGGGAAGAATTAGCAAAATTATATATACAAGATGAATACGAATTGCAGATAAAAAGGGACTGCAAAAATGGTATTACAGGAACAAGAGTAGAAGTTGTTTTGGCGGGTCAGCATGCAGAGCATGTTATACATGAAAAGAATCATGAACATGTACACAAACATGAAACTGATGTTCATACGCATCAACATCAGCATCGCAATTTAAAAGATATTGAAATTATTATAAAAAACAGTAGCTTGTCAGAAAAGATTCAGCAAATAAGCATGGATATTTTTCATAAAATTGCAGTAGCCGAGGCAAAGGTTCATGGCAAAGATCTGTATGAGGTTCATTTTCATGAAGTTGGGGCGACGGATTCTATTATTGATATCGTCGGTGCAGGTATTTGTTTAGCGGCTTTACAGGTAGATAAAGTAGTGGCATCAACAATTGAATTAGGCGGCGGCTGGGCGAATTGTGCTCATGGTAAAATACCAGTGCCTGCACCAGCTACTGTAGAAATTGTAAAAAACTTACCGACTAAATTAGGTATAGTTCCTTTTGAAACTACTACCCCTACTGGGGCAGCTATTTTAGCATCGTCAGTGGTTGAATTTACGGATAAAATTAATTTTTCCATTGAAAAAATTGGTTATGGCATAGGTCATAGAGATTTAGCTATTCCCAATGTATTACGAGTTTATTTAGGAAAAGTTAATTAATAGATAATTTAAAAGCATATTGTTTCACAAATACATTTACTGAATTCTTTATAGTTGACAGCTTTTATTATTTTATGAAGAATATCAATTTCTTGTAAGGTATTAATAATTAAATCCAGTGAATACTGCATAATTTCCCAATCATCAGGATGCAGTGTAATAATAAAAATAATATCAATGGGATTATTATTGATTATACGAGGTTTTTTATTAACTATTGTCACAAGACCTGTTTTTTTTACATTATGAAAAATAATGTCAGCAACAGCTATATGTCCAAAGGTATTGAAATGGATTTTATATTCAGTAGAACATTTAGAACAGGCTGCGATATATTCATTATTTTCAAGAAGGTTTTGTGTTTGTTGTTTTATAGATTCTAAGCTGCATTGTGCAGGAATATGTTTAAAAAGCGTTTCATTTCCGAAGTTATTAAAAAAATTTTGGATTATGGAGCGTTTTTTTTGTGCCTTTTTTGTTATAATATGCTGCTTGATATTTTGTATTGTCTTTGTGGAAAGCAATGCGTCAGTGACAACCCAATCAGTATTAAAGCCAATTGGCAATGGAACCGTTGTAATTATTAAATCCACTTTTTTTAGTTGTGACAATTCTTTTTCACAGCAAAGTATCTGTCTGACTGATATATCGTTAGAAAAATTACGCTGAAGATTTTCTTTTAATTCTTTATCATAGTCAAAATATGGCGTGATTAATAGTGCACAAGATATTTTTTCAAAATCGAATTTATGTTTACTGGCCAGATTTAGTCCAATATGTAAGGCAAGATAGGCACAGGAATCTTCATTTATAATGACAGCAGTAATTTTTTGTATTTCATTAGCAATTGCAGCGGTACATTTAAAAGCAAATGGCGATGCAATTTTCATATCATTTTTACGGGGATCATAGCTTATATGCCCGGTACTTAGTCGGCATAATAAATTATGAAGATTTAAAGCAAAACGAATCATGAAACGTTCGTTTAAATCAATAAAGGGAAGTAAACAGCGTATTTTTTGGAAAAGATCATTAAAGAACTTTTCTGATTTTTTAGGCATACGTTTTTTTAATGCTGTTATTGATAAGTGATTAAAATCAGCAGGCAATAAATATCCTAATAAGAGTTCCTGTATATATTTTTCCTCGATAGAAACTACTTTAATATTATAAAATTTTTGAATATAGTCAAAAATAGCTTGAGAGATTGGACTAGTTGATAATTGAACTAGTGACTTGCTGATAATGTGATTGTGCTGTATACGTTCCATAGTTATAAGTATTTCTAAAATTAAATTAAAAATTAAACAATCATTGATAAAATAATTTTGTTTCGATGATTGTTGCAATAATAAATCATATAGTTCATCAATAGGTGCTTTAGGAAAAATTTGCTGCAATGATGATGTACATACTTTATCTTTACTTAGTGTTTCACAAAGAACAAAATTTAAAAGATTGCGGATATCAGTTTCAAGTCCGGTTAAATAAATATAGTCGGCATTAATGCGGGCTTTTATTTTGTATTTTTTTATTTTACGTTTAAGCAATATAAGATCCTTATGGAGTGTTTCAGTACTTACGCAAAGTTTTTCTGCAGCAGTAACAATATTTATCTGGTTATCTGAGTCTGCTGAAAGCAACGAATTTTTTAAAAGCCAATTGATGCGTTCATTTGCTGTTTGTGGTGATAAATTATTTCTAGCAATAAGAGCGCGTCCTCGTGTTTTATCAATACGGTATCCTTTATATGATGATGTGATAAGTTGCGGATGAAAAAAATTAATATCTGAGATATATGACATTACTGTACGGGTTGAAACAGAAAGCTTGTCAGCTATTGCGGCAGCTGTAAGTAAAATATTGGTATTAATTAATAGATATATTAAATCGAAGTGTTTTGAATTCACTAAAAAATCCCCTTGTTTTTTTCAATAATTAAAATTTATCACGCGATAATATATTTTGCAATATTTTTTTGCAGATTAGCTCTGCAATACTTTATTTGTTTTGATAAACAATTATGATTAAACTATATGTATAAATTATAAGTACATATCTAAAAGAGGGATAAATATGTCGAATAATATTGAAAAGAAACATGAAATAGCTCGTCGTACATTTTTAAAAGATAGTGCATTGGCTGTTGGTACTGCAATAACAGGCAGTCTGCTTTTATCGGGATGCAGCAAAAATCCAAATGATTATTTAAGAGAGCCAAAACCAAAATCAGAAATTTCTTCTGATTGGTTAGGTAAAGCACCTGATATACCAGAAAGTAAAATTAACGAAACAAAAACAGCTGACGTTGTTATTGTAGGTGCTGGAGTTGCCGGACTGGCAGCAGCACGGGCAGCTTCTGAAAATGGAGCTTCTGTTATAGTTGTAGAAAAAGCTGGAACATGGCAATGCCGCAGTGGTCAATATGGTACATTAAATAATAAGATTCAACGTTCTATGGGAATTACATTTGATAAGAATACGGCTATTCTGGAAAATATGAAACAAATGGGCTATCGTAGTGACCAGCGTGTTTGGAATTATTGGGCAGAACACAGTGGTAAAGATTTTGATTGGCTTTTGGAAATGGCACCGGATTTAAATGTAATAGAAGAAACTAAATTAGATGATATTGACCGCAATAAAATAAATTTAATGATAATGCATTATCCAACTCCGGCGGGCTATAACAGAGATGAAGAAAACAGCCCGTCTTATCCTACTGTTATGGCATTTTTGCCAAGCCAGGAACCAATCCAAACAAGAGTATATAACAAATGTAAAGAACAAGGCTGCAAATTTATTTTTTCGACACGAGCAATAAAGCTTATACGCCCAGACAATAAAGGTCGTGTTCAGGGAGTAATAGCTCAGCATGTTAATGGCAAATATATAAAACTTAAAGCAAAAAAAGCAGTAATATTAACTGCAGGTGACTATGGCAATAATAAATCTATGATGAAACATTTTGTGCCTTATGCAATGGATTATGTAAATGTTTTTCCAAATAGGGATGCTAAAGATAAGCCTACTAATACTGGGGATGGTCATATTATGGCTGTATGGGCTGGTGCTAAAATTGAAGATGGTCCACATGCACCAGTAATCCATACTTTAGGCGGACCAATGGGAACAGATGCATATTTTCTTGCAAATGCTAAAGGAGATAGGTTCGTAAATGAAGATATTGGCGGGCAGCAGCTTTCTAATGCCATTTATCGTCAGCCGCAAAATTTTGCATGGCAGATCCTTGATGATAAATGGCCGGAACAGTTGCAGGATATGGGAGTAGCTCATGGTAGTGTTAATTACTGTCTTCCAGCTTCAGAAAATCCTAAAGTGCCAGCAGATTGCCAGTGGTCCATTGGACGCATGGGTTATACTTCACGTGAAGATTTTTTAAAAACAAAAGATCTTATTGTTGCACAAAGCCTTGAAGAACTAGCTAAAAAATTATGTCCGAAAAGTATACAGGATCAAAAAAATCTTCTTGCTTCGATTAAACGTTATAATGAACTTTGCCACAAAGGACATGATGAAGATTTTGGAAAAATGAAAAAAAGAATGTTCTCAATTGAAACAGCACCATTTTATGCAGGAAAAATGGTTGGCGGGGCAATGCTTGTCAATATGGGTGGACTTACTGTAAACCCCGAAACTGGCAATGTTTTAGATAGAGATTATAATGGGATTGAAGGACTTTATACGGCAGGTAATACTCAGGGCGGAAGATTCCTGGTAGATTATCCAATCGTTACAGCTGGTGTGAGCCATGCATTTGCACTCGTTTATGGCCGGCTTGTTGGTACGGTAGCAGCAAAACTTTAAAGGATGTGAAATAAATGAAAAAAATAACAATGAAACAATTAAAACAGCCAAAAGTATGGGGTAGTCTATGTATTTTGATAATTGTTTTTTGTGGTATAGGTTATGCAGCAATGAAAACTGTTAGTGCGCGGCCAGCATTTTGTGCAAGTTGTCATAATATGCAGACCTATTATGATACTTATACTAAAGGTCATTTGCTTGCTAAAAAACATGCTGAGGCTGGTGTTACTTGCCATGATTGTCATGAACCTAGCCTTGGTCAGCAAATGGATGAAGGATTAAAATTTATTACTGGGAACTACAAAGAGCCATTACCAGAGTATGAATATTCAAATGAACAGTGTTTAAAATGTCATAATTTTGATGATGTGAAAGCTAAAACAGCTAAATATGGCAAGGCTAATCCACATGATTCTACTCATGCCAAGGGCAATCAACCACCACAATGTTATGAATGTCATAGTGTACATCATTTACAATCAGCAAAAAAATGCAATACCTGTCATACTGTAGACTGGGTATTGGATGATAGCTGGGAAAAATAATGGGAATCAGCATTATTTACAAAAAAATCACCCAAAAATTTAATGATCATGAATTATTTAATAATTTATCCGGCATAATAAAACCGTATAATATTACAGTAATTACTGGTCTTAATGGTGCTGGTAAATCAACATTAAGCAAAATTTTGACAGGACAATTATATCCGTCAGAAGGTAAAATTAGTTATTGGCAAAATGATGTTTTGCTGCCAAAAGATGAATTTCGTAATTTTTTAGCAGTAGTTAGTCCAGAGGTATATTTTTACGAAACAATGAATGCAGCAGAAAATTTAAAATTATTAGCAGGATTAGCCGGAAAAAAGTTTGATAATGCTGTTTTAAAACAGGTTTCAGAAGAAATTAAACTTGATTTATTAAAAAAAGAAAAGCTAAGTGTATATTCTACTGGACAGCGGCAACGTTTGAAAATAGCACTTCTTTTATTAATAGATCGTCCTGTATGGTTATTAGATGAACCGTCCAGTAATTTAGATATTGCTGGACGGGAGCTGATCTATAGCTTGGTAATGAATGGGAAAAAAACTGGACATACAATAATAATTGCATCAAACGATGCCCAGGAGGTATCTTATGGAGATCAACACATCGCCCTTTCGTAAAGTTTGCTTGGTATTGTATAAAGAAATTCTTATAGAATATCGTTCACCACAGCGGATAGGTGTTTTGCTGATGTTTTCCCTGACAACATTTTCTGTTGTTAGTATGGCGTTGGGGTCACAATCACTGACCCCGCCCTTTTTAGCATCACTTTTGTGGATTGTTGTGTTCTTTTCAGCAATAGCAAGTTTGGCACATTCTTTTTTACAGGAACAACAAACAGGAACTATTTATGTTCTGCGTTTATATGGAGGTGCACAACCTGTATTATTTGGGAAGTTATTATATAATCTTATATTATTAACAATTCTTTTTTTATTTGTTGTTCCGCTTTTTTTTATGTTTTTTACAGTTGAAATGGTTGATTGGGAATTATTTTTGGGAACATTATTATTGGGGGCTATCGGAATGGCAGTGCTCATGACGCTGTTATCGGCATTTTTATTGGCAGCTCATAATCAAAATGCATTATTCATGGTTATTAGTTTTCCAATATTATTACCACTTTTATTGTTTGGTATTTTACTTACGACACAATCTTTTCAAACAGATACGGCAGTAAATTTAAAACAATTGTATTTTCTGGCAGGTTACGATGTTGTTATGCTGGGAACGTCTTCAGTATTATTTGATTATTTATGGTATTAAATTAGAAGGGATTTCCGAATGAAGGATATTGTATTATTTTTTTATACGGTTGCAATGGTTTGGGCTGTTCTTACTTTGATTCCACCAGTAGCAGGATTAGGAAATGTGGTAAAAATAATATTTTTTCATATTCCTACAGCATGGGTAGCGGTTTTAGCGTTTTTATTGTCTGCTTATTATGCTTGGCGGGTATTAAAATCAAAACAGTTAAGTGATGATACCATAAGTTCTCGTGCTGCTGGTTTAGGATTGATTTTTTGTTTGTTAGGTACAATAAGTGGTGCTGTTTTTGCCAAATTAACATGGGGGGCATATTGGAATTGGGATCCAAGACAAATTACGATATTTGTTTTATTGCTTATTTATGGCGCATATTTTGCTTTGCGTAGTTCAATTCAAGTCAAGGAAGTTCGTGCCAGAATATCAGCGGTATATTCTTTGTTGGCTTGTGTAGTGATGCCATTTTTGGTATTTGTTATTCCTCGTTTTTATTTTTCACTGCATCCTGATCCAATTATTAATAGGAGTGGCACGATACATATGGATAATATTATGATTATAGTATTGCTTTTAGCACTTTTAGATGCCACTTGTATTTTTTTGCGTTGTTTATATTGGAAAGGAGCAAAAAAGATATGAAACGACGTCATGTCTTTATATTGTTAGTGATTATTTTTTTTGGTGGTTATACTTTACTAGAATTTACGTCAGCACTTAATCCCTATGTTGGAATAGCAAAAGCCAAAGCTTCTACTGCTTCAGTACAGGTAAAGGGTGAATTATCGAAAAATAAGGATAGTATTTATTATGATCAGCAAAAACAACTTCATTTTATTTTGTATGATGAAACTGGTAATCATATGAATGTAGTTTATAGTGGTACTGTGCCGGAAAATTTTACACATGCAAAAAATATAGTAATTATTGGCAAAATGACTAATGGAGTATTTCAAGCTAGTAAGGTATTGGCAAAATGTCCTACAAAGTACCAGAAAGGAAAATAATAAATGTTAGGTGTTGTTAGTTTTTTTCTTGCATGTCTGCTAACTATAATAACGGTTTTTTGTTATTTGCCATCTTTATGGTGCAAAACTCCTTTAAAATTTGGACGGATATGTTATTATTTATCTGCAGTAGGTGTTGTTATTGCAGCAGGTTCTTTTTTGAGTGCTATTTTACAAGATGATTTTCAGTATATTTATGTATATAGTCATTCTGCAGCAAATCTTGGTTTTTGGTATAAAGTCTCAGTATTTTGGGCAGGACAGGAAGGATCCTTTTTATTATGGTTCTTATTTCATGCTTTAATAGGAAGCTGGCTCCTTTATAAAGATCGTTTAACAGCACCAGCATTTTGGGTATATTGTATTATACAACTTATGCTGGTGATTTTTTTATTGAGTAAAAATCCATTTGTATTAGGAATGCCAATGTCTGTTGGTGCGGGGCTTAATCCGTTGTTACAGGATTTTTGGATGGTTATACATCCTCCTGTTGTATTTTTAGGATATACAGCTTTTGCTGTTCCATTTTCTGCAGCTATGGGAAGTTTATTGACAAAACAAATCGATAAATCATGGATAAAAACGGCTGAGATATGGAGTATATTTGCCTGGACAACCTTAGGCATGGGGATTTTTATGGGCGCTTACTGGTCTTATAAAACACTTGGCTGGGGTGGTTATTGGGGATGGGATCCTGTAGAAAATGCTTCGCTTGTTCCCTGGCTTACCGGAGCAGCACTTTGTCATATTTTGGGATATATGCGTAAAAAATCAACTTTTACACATTTAGGATATGGACTGTCCTGGTTAACTTTTTCTTTGATTCTTTACGGAACATTTCTTACGAGAAGCGGCTTACTTAGTGATTTTTCTGTACATGCCTTTGAAGCGGGAAAAAGTCTTGTTCCTCTTGCGCCAGTAATTTTTGCTATAATAGGTTTTTCGGGATTGTTGTTAGCAATAAAATGGCGCAACCTTTCCAATATTAAATTTGAAATTTCATATAAGCAATGGGGATTTTGGTTGTATGCCGGAGTTTGGATTTTACTTATAATAGCACTATTAGTTTTTATTGGTATGTCAACGCCAATTTTTTCTTTGCTTTTAGGTCAACCACAAAATATATCAATTGATTTTTATAATAAATCATTACAATTTCCAGCAATAGTACTTCTATTATGTTTAACAATAGTTTCTATATTGCGCTGGTCAAAAAATATATTTCAATCCAAGAAATATTTATTGTTTAGCATTTTTCTGAGTATATTTTCAGTTGCTATAATAGGAATTTTTTATAAAATGCATCAGTTGCAATATTTTTTATGGGCAGCAATTGCTATACTGGCAATTATTGTACAGTTAAAGGAACAAGCTATAGAAAAAATCTTTGTAAAAATTGCCCATGCCGGAGTAGCGTTACTGCTGTTAGGAGTGCTTTTTTCCTCAACTTGCCAAATAATACATAAAGGAATAGTATTTCAACATGCAAATTCTAATGTAATAATATTTAATCAGGGACTTCGTTACAAAAAAAGCCAGGATTCATCTGATGGGCAGGGATTTATTCATTATTTTTCCTTTGGTAAAAATACAATGAAATTAGAAAGTCGCTTAGACAGCAGAGGGAATATCGGCGTAAAGCATCCGGCTATTTTACATACTATTACGGGAGATTATTATTTAGCTGACCGAGGAAAATCACTTTCTCTTAGCTTTAAGCCTCTTATAGCATTTGTCTGGCTGGGATGCATACTGATTACACTAGGTGGTTATTGGGCATGGCTTCAGAAAGTAAAAAGTTAATTTTGTGAGTTATATATCATCATGATAAAGAGCCTATGTTTTGTTACTGAAAACATAGGCAATTATTATATTGTTATTATATATAATAATTGCTATAATATATGTATAACATATAAAAGTATTTAATAAAGTGAGGTATTGGAATGAATTTTAATAAATTATTATGCATAATATTCATAATTTTTAGTTTAATATTTTTTAGTAGTCCAGCAGTCTATGCAGCACAAAAAGGCGTTGATTTTCATACGACAAGTGTATCTATCGAGCCCAACAAAGAAATAATAAATGGCTATTTTTTCAATTATACACCTCGGTCTGTAATAGTAGCACAGTTGTCATTAAATGTTTTTATAACAGATTTATTAAAGGGAACTACCGTCGTTTCTGATCATGCAATATTTACTGATCTTAATATTAATATTGATTCGCAGAAAAGAGTAAATCATGTATTTGTTATAAAAAATGAAAATTTTCATGGCTATACAGGACAATACCATTGGAAGATAAGCTCAAATATATGGTTTGTTAATAAATAAGGTATATTATATAAAGTTACAGTAATTGATAATATTTTTATTTTAGCAGGCAAACGAACTTTTTAAGGAGGCCATTGCCTCGTGCAGCACTTTTCCAACAGAATCATGAATGACTAAATTTGCTTTTTTATCAGCATTGGTTGTTGATTTATTTATTAGCACTAGATTACTGCCGTTAAAATATTCGATTAAATTCGCTGCTGGGGATACAACTAAAGATGTGCCACCAATTATTAAGGTATCTGCTCTACTTATTGATGATATTGCTTTAAATATGATTTCATTATTTAGAGGTTCTTCATATAATACAATATTGGGCCGGATAAAATGACCACATTCACAATAAGGAATACCCTTTGATTGCAATAGATAATCTATAGTATATTCTCTATGACATTTTACACAATAGTTTTTATATATTGTTCCATGCAATTCTATTACATTTTTTGAACCAGCAGCTTGATGTAATCCATCAATATTTTGGGTAATGATAGCTGATAATTTTCCCATTTTTTCTAAATCAGCCAGTGCTTTGTGGCAATTGTTAGGCTTGGCATTAAGATAGATTAGTTTAGCTTTATAAAATTCATAAAAAGCTTCTGGATATTTATAAAAAAAGGGGGCTGATAGTATCATTTTGGGCGTATACTGCTGACGGGTTTTTTCATTATATATTCCTTTAGCACTTCTAAAATCGGGAATTCCTGATTCGGTAGATACACCGGCTCCACCAAAAAAACGATATTTTCACTTTTATTTATTATTTTTACCAAATAATCAATCATAATACGGGCCTCTTTTCTGTATAAAGTTTTAGTAATTTAGTACTTATTTATTAGGTAATTGTCAATGAAGAAAAATGCTGAACTAATTTTTTAAGATAAATTAATAATTTATGCAGTGTTAATATATAGCTTCTTCGTAATGATGTTTGTCGTGTATATAGTTTTTGTAAAAGTTTTGCATTAATACAATATCTAAGAGTAAAAAAAATCAGAAAATTCTTGCATAATATATTATATCATGTTATACTAAAAGTGCAATATAACTTAAATACAATTTATGCATACGTGCAAGATGCTAAAAGCATGTAAGGAAAATCTGTAAAAAGATTTAAATGATAGGGCGTACTATCAATAGGGTGAACTGGCATCCAAATAAGTAATTAACTTCAATTAAAAGCTTGTTTTTTGATGAACTAAAACTTATTATACTGTAGAAAACAGTCCAGAACCAAAAGAGCTATTCATATAGGTAGCGAGCTGTTGAAAACAGTATCTGGATCAATATGTATATAGTCACTTATGGTCTGCATTTTGCACGTAGTCATAAATTGTATTTATATTCTCCTTCAATAAGAAAACGCTGTCAAATATTTGGCAGCGTTTTCTTTATCTGCTCTAGCTTGGTTAGTACTCCCTTCTCGAATTAAATGACACAAATAAGCTGAAAAAACTAATAAATCATACATATACTAAATTATTTCGTAAATTGCAATAGCAAATTGAACACTTTTTTATCCATAATTATTTTTGGTTAGAATATATTTTATCTAAATTTTCATCAAAAAGCTCTTCTGG
>NZ_JACHFH010000016.1 GCF_014201835.1 Pectinatus brassicae
GACCGTACTTCCCTCAAGAGGAATAGTCGTTGGGGATTCTCCTGTTCGGAGCTTTCCTGCTGATTGTCCATTTTCTTAGTGTTTAGGGTTTAACCATGCACCATACAGTATATTTTTTCTACTTTCGTCGCCGTCACGTTTGAGCTTATTTCATCTTAGCGTTGTGGCTATACTGTCTTTAGGAGTTTCCAGCATTTCAAGCAGTATTGGATTGGTTTTTTGCCAATCTCTATATGCATATTTCTATACATACTGACTAGTTTGGTCGCCTAACTCACGACTAAAGTCACGAGTGTGCGGCTCCCATTTAATCAATTGCCTTCATTACTTTTTTCTTTGTTTCCTCTTTTACAGGATAATTTCCATTGACAACACGCGATACTGTTGCCACAGAAACACCGGCTTTTTTTGCTACATCTATTATTGTCGTAGTTTTCATCAGCTTCTCATCCTTAAATAAAATTATAGTGTAGATATAAATTTATCGAAGGCTGCCATACCGGTTTCATTACGTTTAAAAACACCTGCATGCGTTAATACCTGCATAAAAATATTACCTACCTCATCATTTAGGATAGCAGTAATATTATTTTTGTCAATATGTCCCTTGTATTTTTTATGCAATTTTTCATACCAATGAGCATGTTTAGCTATTGTTTCATTAGTACTTATATCACTTACGTTTGTTAATAAAGCCTGCTCAATCTGGGCCAATTCCGTCTTTAAACGAGCTGGCAATACGGCCAGTCCCATAACTTCAATCAAACCAATATTTTCTTTTTTAATATGATGAACCTCAGCATGCGGATGAAAAATTCCCAACGGATACTGCTCAGTAGTACGGTTATTGCGCAGTACCAGATCCAGCTCATAATTGCTGTCGCGTTTTCTGGCAATAGGCGTTATGGTATTATGTCGCACGTCACCGCTATAGGCGAAAATATCGACACTTTCATCTGAATAATCACGCCATTTATTTAAAATATATTCCGCTAAATCAATAAGTTTTTCTTTATCACTGCCGCTTAGTCGTAATGCTGACATTGGCCATTTCACCCGTCCTATTTTAACACTAGGATAAGCTTTTAGACTATATTCTTTTTCAATAGGCGCCTTGGCCATAGCAAAATCATAATGACCGCCTTGATAATGATCATGCGATAAAATAGAACCACCAACAATTGGTAAATCAGCATTAGATCCAATAAAATAATGCGGTAATTTTTCTACAAAAGACAATAAATTAATAAAAGTTGTTCGTGCTATTTTCATTGGAATATGGTCTGCATTGAGTACAATGCAGTGTTCATTATAATAAGTATACGGCGAATACTGCATATACCATTGATGCTTATTAAACGTTAATGGTATAAGGCGATGTGTCTGACGGGCCGGATGACTTATTGTGCCGGCAAAACCTTCATTTTCCCGGCATAATAAACATTTGGGATACGATGCTGATTTTACATTTCTCGCCTTGATTATATCGCGCGGATCCTTTTCCGGCTTGGATAGATTTATGGTAATATCCAAATCACCATATTCAGTAGCAGTCTGCCAAATTATATTTTTATCAACACGTGATTTTCTTATATAATTAGATACTGTACTCAATTTATAAAAAAATTCCGTTGCTTTTTGTGGTGATTCCGTATATAAAGCATCAAATTTAGCAATGACTTCCGATGGGCGCATCATGACACAATTCATTATACGCGTATCATATAAATCTCTTTGAGCGGCAGTATCGTCTATAATATTCTTTTCTACAGCATAGTCCAGCATATTAGCAAGAATTTGCGATGCCTCTGGCAGTACTTCTGTTATTGTTTCAGGTTCAAACGCCTCGGACTGCAGTACATCCAGCAATAAATTTGCTGAATATACTATATCACTTTCTTCAATCATGCCATTTTGCCAAGCAAAATTAAGCAGCCTATTTATTTCATAATTTATTTTCATCTGCTCAGCCTCGATTTTTTAATCTTTAAATCCTTCTGGGTGATTTTTATGCCATTTCCACGCTGTACTGATAATACTTTCCATATCAGTATAATGTGGCTGCCAGCCAAGTACGCGCTCTGCTTTTTCACTAGATGCCACTAATTGAGCTGGATCGCCGGGACGTCTTTTCCCTGTAATTACCTTTATGTCAAGACCTGTTGCTTTTTTAGCCGCATCAATCATTTCTTTTACAGAAAAGCCATTGCCACTGCCTAAATTAAATATATCGCTTTTATTACCAGCACGTAAATACTCTAAAGCTTTCATATGAGCATCTGCCAAATCCACAACATGAACATAGTCCCTGATGCAGGTCCCGTCTTTTGTCGGATAATCTTCCCCATATACAGTTATAGCATCACGTTGCTTTAATGGTACCTGTAAAATAATTGGAACAAGATGACTTTCCGGGCTATGAGCTTCACCAATATGACCATCTTCAGCCGCACCTGCCACGTTAAAATAACGCAGCGATGTATAACGTACATTATGTATCTGGCTTACCCATTTCATCATTTTTTCCATAGTAAGTTTCGATTCGCCATAAGGATTGGTTGGCTTAGTTTCATCATCTTCCATAATTGGCACTTTTTTCGGTTCACCGTAAGTAGCCGCTGACGATGAAAATACTATTTTATCAATATTATGCTTAACCATAGCTTCCAGTAAAACCTGCATACCATAAACATTATTATTTAAATAAAGCAGGGGTTTTTCCATGCTTTCCCCAACTAATGAGCACGCCGCAAAATGGATTACCGCTTCAATATCATTTTCTGTAAAAATTTTGTCGAGTGCTTTTTCATCACGGATATCGTCTTGATAAAATTTTACATTTTCCGGTACGGCCTGACGATGTCCGGTGCGTAAATTATCCACTACCACCGGAGCTTCCCCACGTTTTAAAAGTTCATCCACCATATGTGAACCAATGTAGCCGGCTCCTCCACATACTAATATTGCCATATAAATAACCTCACTTTATTAATTATCAGTGCCTATAATTTTTAAGCAAAAATTGCGCCCGGAAATATCATACCATATTACCGAGCGCAAATACATATTCCCTATAGGCAAAAGACTTTTATTTTATAATATGGGTTCCGCTGCCAATATCAGCAACATAAAAATCTGGTGCAAAACCTATTTTCTGTGTATACGCTTTACCAATATTATTTTTGAAACTATCAATATAATCGTTTTTAACAATACTTACAGTGCAGCCGCCAAAACCACCGCCGGTCATCCGCGAACCAATAACGCCGTCCTGCTGCCAGGCTAATTCAGCTAAAGTATCGAGTTCTTTACCGGTAACTTCGTAATCATCCCGCAAAGATACATGCGATTCATTCATTAATTTACCAAATAAATCTATATCCTTATTTTCAAGTGCAGCTACAGCCTTTATTGTACGCTGATTTTCCAAAACAGCATGACGAGCCCTTCTCTGACAGACAGTATCTTTTATACTGTTTTTTACCTCATTAAATTGCTCTTCATCAAGTTCGCCCCAGCTGTTTACTTTTTTTACGTTCTGAATATCGGATAAAGCTTGTTCGCACTGACTTCGGCGCATATTATATTCAGAATCGACCAAACTGTGTTTACTGTTGGTATTAGATATCACAATACTGTAACCATCCAGTACCAATGGTACGTAACGATATTTCAATGTATTGCAGTCAAGAAACATTGCATTATTTTCCTTGCCCATGCCTACGGCAAATTGATCCAATATACCACAATTCATGCCAACAAATTCATTTTCGGCTTTTTGTGATAATTTGACCATATCCAATCTTGCAATATCAAGCCCATAAAATTCTTTTAATATTTCAGCTGTCAACATTTCCAATGATGCTGATGAAGATAAACCAGCGCCATTAGGCAGATTACCATAAATTACCATATTAAAGCCATAAGGAAATTTATAACCCTGCTGCTGAAAAATTTTTATAACACCAAGCGGATAATTGGCCCAATCATGTTCCTTAGTATTAGTTATATCAGATAAATCTGCTGTAATTACTCCAGTCTCAGGTATATTTAATGAATAACAGCAAATTTTATTATCATCACGTTTAGCAGCGGCAGCATACGTCCCTAATGAAATAGCACAGGGGAATACATGTCCTCCATTATAATCAGTATGTTCGCCAATTAAATTGACACGTCCCGGTGAGAAAAACATATTAGTTGGTTCTGCATTAAACTGCTGAGAAAAAACGGTTTTAAGCTCATCTAATATTTGCATTATAGGACTCCTTTCTATTTTTATAATTTTCGTAAACGTTTTCTCTGTCTTATTATATATTATTTAATAAAAAAATCAAATTTTTTATTAAATTAATGGTTCTGCAGTTTATTCTTCAGGGAAAAATCTATTTCACTATCATCAGTATGCGATTGTTCAACAAATTTTTTCTTGGTAATAATCGCACCGATTATACAAATTACGGCAGCCACTGCGATATACATCAAGGTATGCATACCTGCTCCCTGTGCGCTGGCCAGACCTAATGGTGAGAAAATAATATACCAGAATATTACCAGGAAGGTTATAAACCAAGCAGCTTCATAGCGATGGCTCCATTCCTTTAATTCCACCATATTATATGTTTCCAATACAAATTCTTCCGAGCGTGGTTTTATTTTGCCAATTGCAAGCATCAATAAACAAGTTACGGCAAATAAAATGAGTAATTGATATAAGAATGACATCTGCGGCTGAATTACAAGCTGCAAAACACCGTAAACTACAATGAAGAATAGCAATCCAAGTTTTGCGGCAATTGCCGGCACTTTTTTCGTAACATAGCCCATAAAAATAATTGTAAAAATAGGCACATTGAAAAAGCCTGATAAAGTCTGGGTGAATTGGAATAACCCTGCTGGCGCATACATGATCATCGGTGAAATTATCATTGATATTATAGCTATTACAATACCAAATTTTTTCCCGGCAGAAATTATCTGTTTATCACTTTTACCTTTACCCCAGCGTGGTTTATAAACATTGATGGCAAATAATGTTGAAGCACTGTTTAATACACCGTTATATACACTTAAAATCGAACCAAACATCGCTGCACTGAATAATCCTAAGAGCCATTTAGGTAATACTGCCAAAACCAATTTAGCGTACATTGTATCAGCTGGTGAACCATCATTACCAATCATCTGAAAAGCCATGATGCCAGGCAAGATAACCAGAATTGGCGTAAACGTTTTCAATAAACCGCATAACATAACACCTTTTTGGCTGTGTTCAAGATTCTTTGCGGCTAAAGCCCTTTGGATAATTGACTGGTCTGTACCCCAATAATAAAAGTTAACCAGTAATAAACCAACTATGGCACCATTAAACGGCACGGCATCACCTAATGATCCAATTGCATTAAATTTTTCTGGAGTCGATGATACAAATTGCGCAAAACCAGCTGCAAAATTGCCATGTCCCATATGCACTAATGCAAAAATAGGAACAAGCAATCCACCGATAGCCAAAGCAACACCATTAAATGTATCAGAGATAGCAACAGCTCTTAGACCACCTAAAATTGCATAAAAGAAACCTATTATACCAACAATCCAAACAGTAAGCCAAATCCCTTGCGCAAATGTAAGACCGAAAAGTTCCTGAACATCAAAAATCTGACTTAATGCAACAGCACCGGCGTATAAAGTCGTTGGGATTATATTAATAATAAATAATATCATAAATAGTATTGAAACAATTGACTTAGTCTGTTTATCAAAGCGATATTCCAAAAATTGCGGGATTGTCGTAAGCCCTTGTTTTAAATAACGCGGCACTAATAACAACGCTACAATTGCCAAAACAAAACCTGAAGTTACTTCGTAAGCCATATTACTCATATTTTGGCTGAAAACCTGCCCACTCATACCAACAAATTGTGTTGGATTCATGTTTGTAAGCAATAAGGACATGCCGATTACGCCCCAGGTTAAACTGCGTCCACCTAAAAAGTAGCTGTCCTCTGAACCGGAAGCAGTTTCACCTTTTTTCATTTTTTTATACGTATATATCCCAGCTACTGCCAACGCCAGAATAAAGGTTACTATTGTCAAAAATTGCATAATATATCCTCCTAATATTACACTTAAATTAATTATTAGATTTTAGCAATAAATCCTGGTTCCTAAAATTATGTATATTATACTATCAACTCCAGTTAACAAAAACAATTATATTTTTGTGTTATTATAATTTTTCTAAAAATTTGTGTGAAGCTGTTTTTCGTAAACGTTTACTCATTTATTTATTATAAACGATAAAAATATAAATGTAAATAACTTTATATAAATAATCTTATAAATTGTTTGAATTATGTATACAAACGAGTAATTGCCGCATATTATCACTACACGGCAATTACCTGCATTATTTATTTTGCCCTAGATACCAATTAACAAACTGTTTAGCTACACGGCCATTTCGTCCCGAATGGGTAAGTTCCCAGCGCAGTCCTTCAACCCGCAATTGCTCCGCACTCAGGCTTATACCTTCCTTTTGCAGATATGAATCAATAATTGCCAAATATTCGTCCTGATTGGGCGCATCATAGTTAATAATGATGCCAAATCTATCTGATAAAGATATCGATTCATTAACACTATCATTACGATATAATTCTTCCTGCGTATCCTCTCTGTCATTCCACGTTTCTTTAATCAGATGACGACGATTGGATGTCGCATATAATACAACATTTTCCGGCCGGGAAGCTACACCACCTTCAATAACTGACTTTAAATATTTATAATCACGTTCCTCCTGATCAAATGACAGATCATCGAGAAAAATTATAAATTTGTAGCCAGCCAAACTACGTAAATGTTCCATGATATCTGGTAGTAATTTTATTTGATCCTTTGTTATCTGCAATAAACGCAGTCCTTTTTTATAATATTCATTAGCTAAAGCTTTTACTCCAGATGACTTGCCTGTGCCGCGGCTGCCCACCAATAAGATATTATTATATGGTTTTCCCTCAATAAAAGTTAAGGTGTTATCAACAAGTTGTTTTTTTTGTTTAGCATAACCGATTAAATCTGTCATGCGGATTTTTTCAAAATGATTAATTCCTTTAAGTTTATTATCATTACTCCAGCAAAAAGCACGATAGTGAACCATCTGACCCGAGCCATATTTTTTATAATGAGCAATTAACGTCTGTGCAGCCTCCTGCGCCGAATTGACTGCTGCTAATTTGGCTGTCAGTTCATTATACCCTTCCATAGAACATTTTTGTCCCGGTATGTAGTCATTAAGCACCGTGTTTATTTTCTTATCTGCTGGCAGCATGCTTTCTATATAAGGCATAATCCGCTGCATCTCATCTTCCAATAATATACTTAAGCTGTTTCCTACTACTGCATTATGCTGAATGTTATCGGCTACTATATTATTGCCCTTTGCTAATAAATATACTATATAAGAAGAAAACGCATTGCCTGATAAGCCAATTTTTTCTGCCTTTTTTATCATTTCATAATGAAATTCCTGCCAGCATTCCTCTGATTTTTTAATAATTGCTTCATTGTATTTTCTTATTACATTATCTTCCATGATGTCGTGGAAAATTAGCAAATTACTCATTTTGTCCATTACTCTACATACTCCCTATCCCTTAAAAAAATTACCATTAATACAATATCTATTAATAATAACAAAAATATTTTCTTTTTCCAATAGATTTATATACTATTTTTTCTTTTTTTATTATAATCATTGACTTCTTGACTTTTATGAGTATAATATGAATTATAAAGATAAATCAATATTTTAAGGGGGTTTTTACATGTTTGGTTTAGTTCCTTTTAGTAAAAATAATATCACTAAAAAGGGAGAAGGTTTTGATCGCTTATTTGATATTTTTAACGAACCTTTTTTCAGTTCAGCATTGGCACCAATGCATTCGGCAATATCAGGATTTGCATCGTTTAAAGTAGATGTAAAAGATCTTGGCACTGCTTATGAACTGGCTGCTGAATTACCTGGCATGAAAAAAGAAGATATTTCCTTAAGCTATGATAATGGTTATCTTACCATCCAAACATCAGCAACTTCATCGAATGAAGAAGAAAATGACGATGGTAAATATCTGCGGCGTGAACGCCGTTATGGCAGTATGAGCCGTTCATTTTATATTGATAACATTGATGAAAGTAAAGTAACGGCACAATTTGAAAATGGCATTTTAATAATTAATCTGCCAAAAACCGAGCCACAAAGCACCGCTAAACAAATAGATATCGATTAATTATAAAACCGCACTGTCCAGTCTTAAAACTTCACTGATGGTGCGGTTTTTAAATGCAATACTCAATAATAATTATTAGTTGATACATGTTTTTCTTTACTTAATTATAAAAAAGTTATATAATAGACAAAAATATTATATACAAGGAGAGTACATATGTATGAAAGGGACAATCGTTGGTACTTGGGTCCGCACCTGTAAAAAATTATGGGGAGAGGATTTGGTAAGGGAAGTTATGCAGGAAATTGGTCTTGCTCCCAACCATGTTTTTCTACCCAGTGAAGATATAGATGATAATATAGCGCAGGCACTCGGTGATAATATTGGCAAACGAATTGGCCAAACCCCCGCACAAATTTGGCATGCTATCGGTAAAGACAATGCCAATACATTTTTTGAATTTTATCCCGGCTTTTTTCAAAAAGAAAATTTATATTCCTTTTTAAATTCACTTTTTGATATTCATGTTGAAATAACAAAATTAATTCCTGGTGCCAAACCGCCTTCCATCGAAATGAAAAATATTACTACTACTGAGGCATTATTTACATATCGTTCCAAACGCAAAAAGTTTAATTACTTTCGCGGCTTACTTGATGGAGCAGCATTGCACTACAAGGAAAAAATTAACATTGAAACAGTAGAACAAGGCACTGATTTTTTGACTCTAAAATTAGAATTTTCCTATCCGATAACTAATACTAAAACTTATTTGCTTAATTCACTATTGCGCTTTATTCCTTCGTTGTCTGCTAAAATTGGTCTGATAAATATAATTGCACTATTTATTATTTCACTCATCGGCAATTTTGCCGGACTAAATATTCCCCTATGGCTGCCAATATTATCAGGTATTATCAGTACGTTAGCGGCTAAAATTATTCTTAAACCCGCCGATGCCATACAAGATATTTTACAGCAATTACAAGAACATAAATACTCTACAACTATTACTGTAAAGTCCGGTGACATTTTTGAAGACATTGCTGCTCAGTTTGAAAATTATAAAGTAAGTATGCGCAAACGCTTTACTGGTATTAAGGGCCATAATGATGAATTATCCCGTTATGGTAATACTTTTAACGATTTAGCAGAAGATATGAGCAAGACGTCTGATACTATTGCTGAAGTAGTAAATATCAGGGCTGAATCATCGGTCAAAGCCTCCGAAGAAGTTTCACAAGCTGTAAATATCCTCAATGATAATGTCAGTACCCTACAAACAGTAGTAAAATCACAAGTTGATAATAATGGTCATTTAAAAACCGCTGTTAGTGAAATTGAAAATTGTTTTGATAACGTGCGCCTGTCCACAGATAAAATCAACGCCAGCATGACCAATTTTGCCAAAGTCAACCAATCGGTAGAGGGCTTACGCAACCAAGCCAAGCGTATTACTGAAATCACCAATACAGTTGCTGCTATTGCTGGTCAAACAAATCTTTTAGCCTTGAATGCAGCTATTGAGGCAGCCCGTGCTGGTGAAAATGGTAAGGGTTTTGCCGTTGTTGCTGAAGAAGTACGCAAATTAGCTGAACAATCGCAGGAGCAATCTAAAATCATCTCTGATGATGTGCTTACTATTACCAATACAATCGAAGAAGTTGTCGGTCATGTCGACAACGAATATGACTTATTATCAAAAGAAAACAGCAGCTTGGTATCTGCTGTCAAAGAGAATGCTGTTTATTTAGAAAAAGTCCATAATGTATCGGCTAACACTATGGATATTATTCGCCAGCTCGAAAAAGAAATGGATGATATGAACGCTGTTTATAGTAAAATAGAATCTATTGTCGACATAGCCCAGGAAAACTCGGCTGCTACGGAAGAAATAAATGCTTCTATTCATACTTATAATGAACGTATTCAAAGTCTGCTTGATAAAATTGGGGAATTCAAAAAACTGGCCCAATATTTTACCGATGATATTAATATTTTTAAAGTTTAATTCAGCCATTCACTATAAGAGGCGGCTGCACGTATTTATCAACGTGCAGCCGCCTCTTATATATATTTTTTTTTAACTTATCGGCATCAGACATTATATTATTAATTTT
This sequence comes from Pectinatus brassicae, assembly GCF_014201835.1. Taxonomy (GTDB): domain Bacteria; phylum Bacillota; class Negativicutes; order Selenomonadales; family Selenomonadaceae; genus Pectinatus; species Pectinatus brassicae. The sequence goes on from NZ_JACHFH010000016.1 coordinate 10,352, forward strand.
AACAGCTGTTAATTATGGCTTCTGCATAAATTGAGGCAAATCTATCTTACTGCCTTCATTTTTATGTACTTCGGCTTCAACTGTTGGTATTGCTGTTTCCTTATCATCAATGAAATCAGTAGCAATAATTGTAGCCCGTACTTTTTTATCTAATTTTTGATCAATCACTGTGCCTAAGATTATATTTACTTCTTCATCAGTTTGTTCATAAATAAATTTAGTGGCTTCATTTACTTCATATAGACTTAAAGATGCGCTGCCGCTGATATTTAAAATTATACCTCGCGCTCCGGCAATTTTTCTATCGATTAGTGGACTTTCAATAGCTGCTTTAACAGCTTTTACCGCTCCATCGGCTTCGCCAATTCCTAAAAAGGCATCCGCATTGCTGTTTTGTTTAAAAATAGATTTAACATCTGCAAAATCCACATTTATTATGCCTACGGTTAAAATCAATTCTGATATGCAGTAAATTGCCTGCCGTAATACACTATCGGCCATATGAAAGGCATTTATAAGCGACATTTTCTTATCCGCCTGTAGCTCCAACAGTTTATCATTTTGGATTACAATAATTGCATCCATAAATGGACGCATATGCTCCACTCCAGCCAAAGCTGTTTTTTTCTTACGCGATCCCTCAAACGAAAAGGGAATTGTCACAATACCTACAGTTAAAATCCCCATAGAACGTGCAATCTCTGCTATTACAGGCATTGCACCTGTACCGGTGCCCCCACCCATGCCAGCTGTCATAAAAATCATATCAGCTCCGACAATGGCGTCTTTTATTTTATCTTCATCATCTCTTACAGCTGCTTCCCCAGCATTTACTTTGCCGCCGCAGCCTAAGCAATGAGTAACATTTCCACCAATCTGCAATAAAGTTATATCATCTTGTGCCAATGTTTCCAATTGTTTTTTATCAGTATTTACAGCAATAAGCTCCATACCTGAGTTTTTTTCTTTGGCAATACGCTGCAAAACGCTGTTGCCACCGCCGCCAACACCGATAACCTTTATATTTACAATGGCATTTTTTATATTATTTTCCTGCAAAACGTCCCCCCCTTTCAGCATATTAATTCACTCTTGTCTTTTTTATAATATAACTATTCGTTATTAATATATTCAATCCTGCCAGCTTAGTTTAACATTGTTCATACTTTATCGTTTTAAATATAATTATACCGATTAATCCCGATAGGCATGATGCCAAAATTATACCAATTTTAGCGGCAACAAGATATTCCGGGATTGCGGTAAAAGCCAACGATGCGATAAATAATGACATGGTAAAACCAATACCACCTAATGTTCCCGCACCCCAAAATTGCTTATACGAAGTATATTCAGGAATTTTTAATATTTTCATTTTAAATAAAAACCAAGCTGTGCCAAAAATCCCTAAGGGCTTACCTAGTACTAGTCCCAATACAATGCCAATAGATACTGGCGTAAATACCTGCGTCAAACCAGAAAATTCTATAGGTACTCCGGCATTAGCCAATGCAAATATCGGCATGATAAACCATGAAGAATACGGCGCTAAAACATGCTCAATTTTATGCAATAAAGATTTATCACTGCATTGGCTATTGTCCGCTGGAATTGTCATTCCCAAAATAACTCCGGCTATTGTCGGATGAATACCTGCCTCATAAAATGCTCTCCAGGCAATTATCCCCATAATAATATAAAGAATTACATTTTTATTACCGTAGTGATTAAGAACAATCGCTGCTAATAAAGCCAGTAAACCATATATTAAATAAATAAGCGAAACATCATTACTATAAAATAGAGCAATTACGATTATCGCCCCTAAATCATCAACAATTGCCAGCGCTGTTAAAAATACTGCAATACTGCGTGGTGCCTGACTAGCCGCAATTGATAAAATGCCTAGGGAAAAAGCAATATCAGTAGCCATTGGTATGCCCCAACCTTTTATTGTTGGTTCGCCCCAGTTAATAACCATATAAATTACTGCTGGTACAAGCATACCACCAATTGCTGCTGTTACTGGCAAAATTGTTGCTGACAATGATTTTAATTCACCAAATAAAAATTCCCGTTTTATTTCCAGGCCTACAACAAAGAAAAAAATTGCCATCAGGCCATCATTTATCCAATGTAATATCGATAGTTTAAATGTTCCTATTGCCAAATATGTATGCAGAAACTTATTATAGCTGTCTGCCACCGCTGTATTAGCTAAAATCATCGCTATTATCGCAAATATCAATAAAATAATACCACTGCCTGATTCATTTTTAAAGAACCAATTAAATGGTGCTAACAATATCTCTGTTCTCGTTTTTATATCACGTATTATTTTTTTCATTTTAACCTCCCATTATATATTATCGATTTTATTATATACATTAAACACCATTGATGACAAGTGGTATAATTTTTTTTTGTAATTTTTATTGCTTTGTTGTACAATATTAGAAAGTCTAATTATATAAAAAAATAATATATTATAATTATATTGCTATATATGGAGTAAAACGACAGGAGGGATTTTTTTGCCCAAATTATACCATTTTTTTATTACAATACTAATGCTGACAGTCTTCGTTAAAATTTTCACACCTACTGCCTATGCCAGTGATTTCCAGCAAAAAGCTGCCTCTTTAGCTAGAATAGATGATTTGCGGGTCAGTTCTGCTAATGGCAAATTACGCTTAGTGGCTGACGCCACTAAAGAAGTAGATTATGAATCTTTCGGCTTAACGGCTCCTAATAGAATTGTCATCGATTTAAAAGGTTCATGGCTTAACCCCAAGCTAAAAACAAAATACACAATAGATGATATTAATGTTCATATCGCCCAATTTACGCCTAATACCGTACGCATTGTTGTAAATACAGCCGCTCAAAGAAATGCTTATGATGTTTTTGCCTTAAGCGGCGGAAAAATTCCTTATCGTGTGGTTATGGATTTTAATAAAGCTGCTTCAACCTCTACTACCCCACAAGCTAATGAAAAATCAGCTGTTTCTTCCAATGTTTCTGCAGTAAATTCAAATACCTCGCCAACTACTGCTACACCAACAGTAGAGTTAAATAATTTTGATATGAGTATTTTTAAAACACCGGGAATAAAGGGTAAAACTATTGCCATTGATCCTGGTCATGGCGGCAATGATTCTGGTGCCATTGGCCCATCTAAGGGCATGGAAAAAAATACCACACTTCAAATTGGTCTGGATTTAAAAAAATTATTGGAAAAAGCTGGTGCCAAAGTTATTATGACACGAACAACCGATACTTCTGTTGCCGCGCCTACAGCCACCGATATTGAAGAATTACAGGCCCGCTGTGATATTGCCAATAAAAATAAAGCCGATATATTTTTAAGTATTCATAATGATTCATTTACTGACAGCTATGCGACTGGTACTTCCAGTTATTATTATGAAAAGGGCAGCGGTGTCAGCAAACGTCTAGCTAACTGTTTGCGCCAAGGTGTCATTGAAGAAATACATACACCGGATCGCGGCACGCGCAGCTGTAATTTCTATGTTGTAAAACATACCGTAATGCCGGCTACCTTAATAGAAGTGGCTTTTATTTCCAATCCTAATGAAGAAAAATTATTGATGTCTGATGATGGTGACGAAAAAATTGCCGAAGGTATCTTTATGGGAATACAGAAATTTTTCGCTGCTGCCGCCTCAGATGAAGATGATAAATAAAAAAAACTGTTACAGCCCACAATGCTGTAACAGTTTTTTAGTTGTCAATTATATTTTACCTACGGCTGCACCATAAATCATAAACTGTTTTTCCTCTACAAAATTCATCAGGCTGTTAATTTTTTTATCAGCAAAAGCCCCTAACGGACAAACACCTGCTTCAATAGTCTGCGCTGCCAAATAAAGATTTTCACAGACATGTCCTGCATCAAGAAAAGCATAACGATAAGCTCTTGAACCAAATTTATAACTTAATCGCTCTATAACAGTGCTCCATAAAAAAGAAACAGCACTATTCTCCACAACTCTAAAAGTTGAAAAACATCCAATAATATCGTCCTTATTTATTTCTAGTGGAATAAGCGCATGCTCAATAGCTAAGAAACGATACATCCCTGCTTCTAAACCCTCAACATTATTCATGATAATATAGGTTTCCAGTGAATGACAGGCACCTGCTGAAGGAACCGTCCGCAAAGTCATATTTTCATTAGCGGCCTTAACGCCCTGACTGCACCATAATAAATAAGATAATTCCTTCAATGATAATGGTATATCACTGTATTGCCGCAAAGTTGAACGAAGCTCTATCAGTTCCAGAAAATTAACTTCATGATCCTGCAATAATTCTGGTTCCGGCAATATTATCATTTTTTTACTGCGGTCGAATGATAATTGTACATTAGGTTTATTTATTTTTTCTACAGTTTGCCCGGATTCCCAAGATGATTCCTGTAAAAATTCCTGTGCTGCTCTATTCATATAATTTTTCTCCCTTAAAACATAAAATACGAGGCTGTTGTACACTTTTTAACGTGCGACAGCCTCGTTTCATTATTCTTCTGGATCTAAATCATCAGGATCGATAAATTTATGGTATTCGCCGCCGCTTCTTCTGCCAACAAGTTCATTTAAAAGTTCATCCGGCGCTATATTGTGATAAGCCAATGCGACTAAACAATGATACCACAAATCTCCCATTTCATACAAAATTTCTTTTTTATCATTATTTTTAGATGCAATAATGGTTTCGACTGCTTCTTCGCCCAGTTTTTTCAAAATTTTATCCTGACCATGCCGCAATAAAAAGTTCGTGTAGGAACCCTCAACTGGATGAAGTTTTCTATCTTGGATAACATTATATAAATCATTGAGCACACGTGTTAAACTCTTCTCTGATTTCTCCTGTTCATTAACCAAGGCAATCGCTTTAGCTGACTTGCCAAGCCGTCGTCCGCTAAAGCAGGTATAAGTACCCGTATGACAAGCTACACCGCTTTGATGTACCCGCACCAGCAGTGTATCTCCATCGCAGTCATAAAATATTTCTTCTACCTTTTGCTTATTGCCGGAAGTCTCTCCCTTATTCCAGAGTTTTTGCCGGCTGCGGCTGAAAAACCATGTAAAGCCCGTCTGCAATGTCTGCTGGAGAGATTCTTCATTCATATAAGCCATCATTAAAACTTGATTATTATCCACCTCTTGAACAATGGCGGGAACAAGTCCATTAGCATCAAATTTCACTTTACTTATATCAATACTCATAATCTTACCTCCACTCCACGTGCCAATAGATATTCTTTGACCTGACGAATCTTAAAACGTCCATAATGAAATACGGATGCCGCCAATACTGCATCGGCTTTGCCTGCTGTCAGCACATCATAAAAATGTGACAATTCACCAGCACCGCCCGAAGCTATGACAGGCACGCCAACTGCTTCTGATACACTTCGTGTCAAGGCAATATCATAGCCGGTTTTGGTTCCATCACAATCCATACTAGTTAATAGAATTTCACCGGCGCCTAAATCAACTGCCTTTTTTACCCATTCGATACAATCCAGCCCCGTAGGCGTCCTGCCACCGTTTATATATATTTCCCACGAATTCTCACCGTTTTGTTTGGCATCTACTGCCAAAACTACACATTGGCGGCCAAATTTTTCAGCTCCTTCAGAAATCAAGCTGGGATTATTTACGGCAGCACTATTAAGCGATATTTTATCTGCTCCGGCTTTTAACATATTACGCATATCCTGTGTTGTCCTGATACCGCCGCCTACAGTAAATGGTATAAAAACCTGGGACGCACAATTTGATGCTACATCAATCATTGTATTACGTTTTTCATTCGATGCGGTTATATCAAGAAAAACCAATTCATCAGCTGCTTCCTTGTCATACAAACAGGCTAATTCTACTGGATCACCTGCATCACGCAAAGAAACAAAATTAGTCCCTTTTACTACCCGGCCTTCCTTGACATCAAGACATGGTATTATTCTTTTTGTGTACATTTACTTTTTCTCGGCAATTTTCAGTGCTGCCCGCAAATCAATTGCTCCGGTATAAATAGCTTTCCCGGCAATAACACCTGTAATGCCATCACTTTCATGTTTTTTCAGCTGCTCAATTTCCTCTAAATTGGAAAAACCACCTGATGCTATAATATTTACTCTACTGCTTTTGGCCAAGTCGGCCGTAGCCTTTATATTTAGGCCCAGTAGTGTTCCATCACGAGATATATCAGTATATATAATATTTTTCACGCCGACAGCTGCCATGCGTTTAGCTAGTTCCTGCGCCGCCATATTACCTGATACTTCCCATCCTTCTACAGCTACTATCCCCTCTTTAGCATCAATACCTACGACTATTTTCTCGCCAAATTTTTCACAAGCCGCTTTTACCAATTGCGGATCGTGCACAGCTACCGAGCCTAAGATAACCCTGTCCACTCCAATTGACAATATATTTTCAATATCTTCCAGTGTGCGTATTCCGCCCCCCAGTTCTACAGGAATGTCCACAGCAGCAATAATATCTTTTACTGTAGCAATATTTTGCGGTTTTCCGGCCAGTGCTCCATCTAAATCAACAAGATGCAAATATCTAGCTCCCATATCCATCCATTTTTTTGCCATTTGTGCCGGGCTATCCGAAAAAACCGTTTCTTTGGAAAAATCACCTCTAAATAAACGTACACATTTACCACCGCGAATATCTATAGCTGGTATAACTAACATAAATTAAACTTCACACTCCTTAACCGTAATAATATTTCTATTATAAGTCTTTCACCATAAATTCTGCTAATTCCTGCCGTGTTACCATAATACCGTTGTCAGAACCAATTGTATGACAGCCTCGAGCATAACTTGGCACTGCTGAAAAGGCTTTTTCCTGCCAGGCATATTTATTTCCGGCAATAACCAACTCTTTATATTTACCCGCTTGCAGTGCTTTCTTAAAAGCATTTTTATCTACATCACATTGCTCTGCTATTGCACTTAAAACATTTATATCGGCAATATTTTTTTGCTCAGCAAAATTAGCTGCAAAAACCAGCTGATGATATTTTACTAAATTACCATCATTTTCTTCAATAAAGTACATTCCGGCAATTGCCAAATCACTATGAGTTCCATGCTCTTCCGGCCATGGATGTGCCTCACAGGGCCGCCAAATAATCTCCATGCTATTATCTGCTAATAATTCTATTAAATTTTTATGTCCGCGATAACAATAAGGACAGGTATAATCGAAAAATACTTCCAATTTATTAATATCTGACTGTGTTTCTAATCCGTAAAGTTCTGCCATACAATTACTCCTCCTTTATTCATTTTCTTTATTATAACATAATGGCTGTTGATTATTTTATTCAGCTATCAATGAAATTTCTTAAAATCTGTAACCCAATATCCCCTGATTTCTCTGGATGAAACTGTGTAGCCTGAACATTGCCCTTACCAACTGCCGCTGTTACTTTTTCACCATATTCCGTCCATGCGGTTATTATATTTTTATCAACAGGCACGGCATGATAACTGTGCACAAAATAAACATAGGGACGCTGTGGTAATTTTTTAAATAAGGTCGCTGATTCTTCAGCAAATATATTATTCCAGCCCATATGGGGAATTTTTAGATCCTTGGCCTGTATTTTTTTTATCATACCGGAAAATATTCCCAAGCCTGCAACTCCCGGACTTTCCTCACTGCCTTCAAACATCAGCTGTAATCCCAGACAAATACCTAAAAACGGTTTTTCTGCAGCGGCCTTTTTTAATACTGGTACCAAACCGCTTTTAGTGAGTGTCTCCATGCAGTCACCGAAAGCTCCAACCCCTGGCAGTACCACTTTATCGGCATTATTTATTTCAGTAATATCATTAGTGATTTTCGCTTCTGCACCCAAAAATTCAAAAGCTTTTTCAACGCTGAATAAATTACCGCGGCCATAATCAATAATAGCAATCATTATAATACCCCCTTACTGCTGGGAACGCCCTGCACTTTAGGATCATTTTCTACTGCTTCACGCAGTGCATGCCCTAAAGCTTTAAATACAGCTTCAATTTTATGATGGGAATTTTTCCCATATAAAACTTTAATATGCAGCGTAAGTCCGGCATGAACAGCAAACGCACGGAAAAATTCTTCAGCCAGCTCGCTATCAAAGCTGCCAATCATCGGTGCTAAATCGCCCACTTCATATACAAGATAAGGCCTGTTGCTAATATCCAGTGAAACCATAGCCAAGCTCTCATCCATCGGTATATAAAAAGTCCCATAGCGTTTTATGCCTTGTCGATTACCAATAGCCTGCATAAAAGCATCTCCCAAAACAATACCGGTATCTTCTACACTATGATGGCCGTCTACTTCTATATCTCCAATACATTTTACATCAAGATCAATCAGGCTGTGCACTGATAATAAGGTCAGCATATGGTCAAAAAAACCTATATTTGTATCTATATTATGCTTGCCGCTGCCATCAAGATTCAACTTAATCGACAGCGTTGTTTCTGCTGTTTTACGCTTTATTGCCGACTGCCGCATATTTGCCACCTCGTATTATTTAATTATTAACTATAAAGTCCCTGACTGCTTTTATCCAGGCATCATTTTCTTCACGCAGACCAATCGTTATCCGAATGCAGTTATCAAGACGTGGTGCATTACCAAAGCTTCTGACACCAATACCGATATTATATAAATATTCATTAAGCTGCTGTGCTCTATCGTATTTTATCAGAATAAAATTGGTCTTAGATGGATATACTTTTACACCAGCTATTTTAACCAGTTCATCATTTACCCTTTGCCGCTCTGCTTTTATCATCGAAATACGTGATTCATATTCATGACGCATCTGATATACAATATCAGCAACGGCTGCTGATAAACTATTTACATGATAAGGCATAAATACTTTGCCAAGCATTGTAGTTACTTTACTATCTGCTATAGCATACCCAACACGGGCAGCAGCCAAACCATAAGCTTTAGAAAAAGTACGAGCCACTATCATATGGGGATATTTAGACAAAATCTGCATAGCTGATTCATCAGCAAATTCAACATAGGCTTCATCCACAATAAAGGCACAATTGATATTTTGGGCTATGTATTCAATATCACGCAATGGTACCGCTGTCCCTGTGGGATTATTAGGTGCGCAAATAACAGCTAAATGTGCTTTATTAATATTCACTGTATCAACAAATTTTTCAGCATCAAGTGTATAATCATCATTTAAATCGAATGGTACGCTTATTGAGCCACTTAAATCAGCATATATTTTATACATTGAAAAAGACGGCTGCGGATAAACAATTTTACGATTACGTCCGCCAAGACAAAAAAATACTTTTTCTAATATTTCACTGGAACCATTGGCAATAAGAATATTATCCATTTGTACATTATAGGCGGCTGCTAATTGTTCTTTTAACGATTCTACTTCTATCCCTGGATAACGATTAAATGCCAGACGAGAAAGACGTCCCATAACCCTGTCTTCCACTACTGCCGGTAGATTCATATTAAATTCATTGGCATTTAATTTTATCTTCCAGTCAGCCTCGCCTACATCATATGTCGGTAAATTTTTAAGTCCTGCACGATATTTAAGCATATATATCCTCCTGCTTTAAGTTAAAATTTTAGCTCCCCTAAAGGCTCCCCTTTAGGGGAGCTGGCAGCAGAGCTGCCTGAGGGGTTAACCCTTCCGACTTGACTTCGTCAAACCACCGTCCCTATGCTATAGCTCTTAATGCTGTAGCATTCTATGCTACAGTTCTTTGCACTTTAGTGCTTAGAAATGTAGTAGGCAAAGCAGAGCTATAGTACACACTGTGCAGGAACGGCTTTAAATGCTACACTATTTATTAATTAACACAAATATCAATTATTTTTTATATTATCTTGCGCAAATCCGCCAATAATTTATTTATGCGCTCAAATTTCATTTTAAAACTTACCCGGTTGGCAATAAGTCTGGCTGTAGCATCAACAATAAAAGCATACTCTTCTAAATTATTTTCCCGTAAGGTTGTTCCTGTTTCTACAATATCGACTATACTTTCCGATAAACCAACAATCGGCCCCAGCTCAATTGATCCATGCAGTTTTATATATTCCATCTGCATACCCTTACTGTTAAAAAAGGCTGCGGCAATGTGAGGAAATTTCGTTGCTACACGCGTATTGGCATAATCGAGTAAATTGGCTCGTTTTTTGTCTTTTGGCACAGCCATCATTAAATGACATTTGGCAATATTAAGATCCAGCAGTTCATAGACGTCTTTATCTGTTTCCATTAAAACATCTTTGCCAATAACACCAATATCTGCTGCTCCGTATTCTACATATACAGGTACATCAGCTGTTTTGGTAATTATAAATCGTATTTTCTGTTCTTCATTGGTGATAATCAATTTACGTGATTTATCACTAAGGCCTTCTGCTGTATAGCCTATTTTCTCAAATAATTGCACCGCTTTACCAAAAACCTTGCCTTTAGGCAGTGCAATTGTAAGATATTCCATATTTTCTGCTGACATGTAGCCACGCCTTTCCATTATGTTTTAATTAAGCTCATCAGCCTGACGCAGCAGCTTAAGTTCCAATGAATCATTTTTCTGTGCTGGCCAATGATGTCTGCGAACAATATCCGCTATTTCCTGTTCCTGCAGTTCTTCCAGCTTATTTGCTGCTATTTCGGCATGATGCTCACAAATATAAAGAGCTCTGCGCCTATTTGATAAAAAACCTCTGGCATTGTCTGCTGCAATATAATTTAATAAATTTTTAGATATTGCTCTAATCAGCACAAAAATTATTTTATCACTTAAGATAATTTCATCTGCTGTACGTGCAATATCATGCAAGAGTGCTGCTTTCAGCAATTTTTTTTGATTAATGTCAGCTTTTCCCGTCATTAATTTTTCTGCACTATAGGCAGTATTTAAGGCATGCTTTTTATCATGGGTATTCATCTGCATAAATAATTTCTTCTGTTCAGCTGTTAAATATTTATCAATAAACAGCTTATCTGCCGTTGTTATCTGTGCTCGTAATGCACGGCATACCTGCATTATCCGTCTTATCATTGCAGATAAACCAAATTTACATACCCCTTGTCATTGCAATATTCTTCCGCCTGCAATAAAGTCTGAGGTCTATCGGCGAGCTCAGTTATTTCGCCAGCACTTCGTAAAAGCATTGCTTTATCTATTGCTTCGGCTAATTTGCCATCAGCATAGGCCACATAATTATCTTTTGTATTGATCAATTCTTCTAAATCACCTTGTTTTTCCAACGCCAGCATCAATCGTTCCAAGCCCAAGGCAAATCCGGTAGCCGGGCAAGCCTTGCCAAAATTTGCCAAAAGATTATCATAACGACCACCGCCACACAAAGGACACCCCAGCCCTGGCGCATAAATTTCAAAAACCATTCCGGTATAATAACTAAAATCACGAATTACACCCAAATCAAATACTATATACTCTGCTAATCCGTATTCTGTAAGCATTTGATAAATATTTGTAAGATTTTCGATAGCCTTGCGGCTTTTATCATTATCGGCAATTTGTGCTGCCTGTTGTAAAATTTCCTCTTTACCATGCAGTAATGGTAATTTTTTCAATATTTTTTTGGCTTCAGCTGCTAAATCTATTACATCAGCTATCTGCTCTAATTTTACCAAATCATGTTTTTCCAAAGCCATGCGAATGTCTGTTTGAACTGTATTTGGCAATTGCCATTGCTGCATAAGTCCATTAATAAATTCTACCTGTCCTATACATACCTGAAAATTTTTCAAACCACTTTTCTGCATACTCTTAATGGCTAAAGCAATTATTTCAGCATCAGCTGATGGCTGTTCATTGCCCATAAATTCAACACCAGCTTGATAAAATTCACACTGACGCCCTGTTTGTGCCTGTTCATAGCGATATACTTTGCAGATATATGATAGTTTAAGCGGCAGATTCTCAGCCTGCATGCGGCTGGCAACTAATCTGGCTATGGAAGTAGTCATTTCATTACGCAAAGTCAACGTTCTATTATTCTTATCAAAAAACTTGAACATATGCTTATTAAGTTCATCTTTATTGCCCATAGTAAGCGTATCAAGATATTCCACTGCCGGTGTTATTACTTCATTGTAGCCCCACAATTGAAATAAATCCGCCAACACATTTTCCACATTGCGTTTTATAGCGGCATCATGCGGTAAAAAGTCCCGCATTCCATAAGGTATTTCCAATAAAAAATCGTTATTTTGCAGCAATTACTTTCTTCCTCCATTCTTTGCTTCACTGTCTTTTTGCACACCTAATCTATCAAGTACAATATTATAACCATCTGCACCATAATTTAAGCAGCGCTTAACCCGACTTATAGTTGCTGTACTAGCTCCGGTACGCTCCACTATTTCTTCATAAATATGTCCCTTACGCAGCATAGCCGCTACTTCCAAGCGCTGAGCCATCGATTTTATTTCACTTACTGTACATATATCTTCAAAAAACTGATAACACTCTTCTATATTTTCCAAGCTCAATACCGCTTCACACAAATGGTCATTTAAGTCATCTTTCAATTTTGGATTACTCATAATACTCTCCTATTACAATTATCTTTTTTTCGTTAAGTCTTTATCATGTAAAAGTATATATATAGTTATACACTAAAAAAGCGAAATAAGCAATGCCCGCCAATAAAAAAAACCATATTGAAATCATCCAATATGGTTACTGCTCAAAATTTTATTTTTTCCAAATCATCCGGAATATAAATACCGCCCCTAAAATACTGTTTAGCCTCAGCACTGTATTTTACCTTACGCTCAGGATATGTTTTATCCTCAGTATGATATAAAACTACAGCTTTGGCCTTAAGTCCTTGTACTGTTTCACAAGCCTCTTTAACTGTACTATGATGTTTTTCATACGGATTGAATTTATCCCTGTCAGCATATAAACAAAAAGCCTCTGACATTAAAAGATCACTGCCCACAACTATATCTTTACAATGTTCATTATAGGGTTCATCGCCTAAACAGCTAAGTTTATAACCATCGGCAAAAACAGCTGAAAAACCAAACTGCTGTTTTTTGGTGGAAAGTATATCAAAAAACGTAATATGCATATCCATACAGTCTTTTTCTTCTCCGTCAGAAACAACAGTAAGAACAATATTTTTATCGAGCTGCTGCAAATCCTTTTTCTTTAGGGTAAGCTCAGCAATACTCTTAATTATACTTATAACTTCTGCATGTCCATATATATATAATTTGCCAGTATATTTACTGGCTGCAAGTAAAGCTGCTATCTTTCTGATAATCCATACTACACCAAGCACATGATCAGTATGTCCATGAGTTACAAACATATGGTGGATATCGACATAATCAATACCGGCTTTTTCAATCTGCCCTAATATGCCATTGCCGCCGCCCGCATCAACTAAAAATGTTTCTTTAGGTAGTTTTATGGCAAAGCAGGTATTATAATATTTTGTTACCATGGCATTGCCCGTTCCCAGCATAACTATTTCCCGCATAATCTCCACTCCATTAAATCTAATATTATTTATAATTCAACTGTAGTAAAAGCAAATTTTTCAACGTCAAATAAGCCCATATCAGTAATCTTTAATTGTGGTATTACCGGCAGTGACATAAAACACAAGGTCATTATCGGGTCAAGCTCACGATTTACTTTGAGCTGTCCATACGCTGCTTTATGAATTTTCTCAAGCTGTTCACTTACCCAATATCCATCTTTATCACTCATTATTCCCGCTATTGGCATCGGCATATGTGCTATAACCTTACCATCTAAAGCTAGTACAATCCCGCCCTGTTGCTCAATTAAAGTCTGTGCAGCAAAATACATATCTTTATCATTTGTACCAACAACAATAATATTATGCGAATCATGGGCAATAGAAACAGCCACTGCACCCTGTTTTATGCCATAATTTTGCAATAATGCCACTGCTACATTACCTGTATATTTATGACGCTCAATAACTGCTATTTTAACAATATCGTCTTTAGGTGAATATATAAATTCCCCATCAGGAAACAATTTAACCTGAGCCTTACCATTACCTGTTACTACACCATCAGCTAAAATTTCTATTGTTTTTACTTTATCCGATTTTAATTTTAATGCCAGTTTATCAACAGTAAAATCTTTAACATGGCAGCTGCCCGTTACTGTATCGATAGGATATTTCTCAACCTGTGGCAGATATTTGCCATTACTGGCTGTTAATATCCCGCCAATATAAACATCGCTTACATTAAAATCCTCTAAATTATCCACTAAGACAAAATCAGCCCTTTTACCGGGAGCAATAGCACCTCTGTCCGTCAAATTATAACATTCAGCAGCATTAAGTGTTGCCATTTGTATCGCTGTAAAGGCATTAATACCAGCCTTAACGCAAATACGCAGATGATCTTCCAAATGTCCCTTATCAAAAATCGTTTTCGGCTGACGATCATCGGAGCATAATAGGCATCGTCTGGCATTAGCTGCTGTTACTCCAGGCAATAGATGCGGTAGATCACGACAAGCAGAACCATTACGCAATAATATATACATGCCGCAGGCAATTTTAGCTGTCATTTCCTCAACTGTTGAGCATTCATGATCATTACTGATGCCAGCAGCAACATAAGCGTTTAAATCCGTACCTGTTAAAGCCGGCCCATGTCCATCAATTATTTTTTTATTTTTCTTGGCCGTCAGCAGTTTTGCCATAACCTCATCATCAGCATTTATAACGCCGGGGAAATTCATAAATTCGCCTAATCCTAATATTTCATCCGATGCCATTGAATCTTTTATTGCCGCAGCACTAAGATTCGCTCCAGCGTTTTCAAACGGCGTTGCCGGCACACATGAGGGCATAACATATTGTATATCCAGCTTAGTGTTTTTCGCAGCATTTACCATATAATCTATGCCTGACAATCCACAAACATTAGCTATTTCATGCGGGTCAGCTATTATTGTTGATGTTCCATGCGGTACGAGCAGGGACCCAATTTCTTCGGGGCTTACGCAGGAAGATTCTATGTGGATATGACTGTCAATAAGTCCCGGCAGTATAAAAGCACGCTTGGCATCCACTTCTTGAATTCCTTCATATTGCCCGATACCAGCAATTAAATTATCACTGACAGCTATATCGCCTTCTATTATTTGGGAACTGTATACGTCAACTACCCGACAGTTTTTCAAGACAAAATCGGCCTTTTGGCGGCCTTTTGCTATATCAATCAGCTTCTTTAATTGTCTTTTTTCCATCATTTTCTCCCTTTATTCCTAGATTTTTCAAATATTTTTCGCCTATAATAACCGCTGCCCAGTCATCGACAGGCACCGGCGGAATGAGCATTCCTCTTGGTATAAGTCTTTTTATGCCCTTGGGCGGATTTTCCTGCCAGTAACGTTTTTTAGCCGCATCGGTTGTCCTGTATTCATCGATTACAGCTATACTTATTTGCTGGTATTTTTTCTGCAATAGCTGTAAAACATTTTTACTGGTAGTTCCACTGCCAATTACAACAGCAGCAATAGTATATTTTTTTTGCAGTTCATCCATGCAGGGAAACAAATCATTTTTAAGCACGGTCTTATGAAAAATAACTGTATTATCAATTGATAATACAGCTATTCCACATTTTTCCCGCCCTGGATCTATGGCTATTATATATTTTTTATTCATTGTTGTCTTGCCTTACCTTCAATATTAAGCGCAATGGTCCTAAAATATTGGTATTTCCCTGTGAATAGGCCGTCAATAATATTTTACCTTTATATTTAGTCAATTCATCAGTTACACTATACAGCTGATCCATACTTATAACGCCTATGGAACCACGCAGCGGATCGGGCAGCATACCATTGGCGGAAGCAATTTTATTTATATCATGCAAAAATTTAAATAATGTTTTTTGTGCTGTTGCCTGTGTACCATCGACTTCAAAATCGCCAGTTGCTACCAATTCTCTATTTTGATAAACAATTTTATTAGGATAAAGCTCAATATTAGTTCTTACCGGTTCATCTTTAACTAAATTAGCAGCGGCAATTAAGCGAACTACCATATCCTTATCAGAAGAACATATTTTATCTATAGCACTTTCATACTCACTGGGATAAAGCCACAAACCTTCTTTTACAGTTGTTTCGCCTGATTTAGCAGCAACCTTGGCGTTGGCAATAGTTATTAATTTAGCAAAATTTGACCGTACAGCATTCCGGTCTGTAGTGGCCGGCACTACACCGCCAAAAATAAGCTCACCAGCCTGATAAATAATTCTTTTACTGCTTAAATCACCATTGCGCTGAGCTAAATCATCATTTTGCTGCTGCAAATTGTCATTATTCTGCTGTAAATTACTATTTTCACCCTTGAGATTTTCATTGTAAATTTTAAGCTTATTATTATTTTCATCAAGGTAGACATTTTGTTGTTCTAAATTAGTATTAGCCGTCAGTAAAATTTCCTGCTGCGCTTTCATTTGCCGCGTTTTATCTTTCGCATCATCAAGTTCTATACGTGTTTTTTTTAGACTTGCTTCCATTTTTGTCTGCTGAGACTGTGCTAGCTGCAAATTTTTATTAGCCTTATTTAAATTAGTCTGTGACAAACTAATCTGCTGCTGTAATTTTTCCATACCAAAAAGTGCTGTCCGCACATCTTTAGAGGTAATTGCCAAAATGCCAAATGTTATTGTAGTAATAGCAAAACCTGTTACTATTGTCACTATTATTGACGTATGGCGCGGCCTTAAACCAAACAAAGTAAGCTTTTTTTTACCAACCTTACTGCCAAGTCTGTCACCAATAAAAGCTATTATTCCACCAACAATAATAAGTACTGCCATCAATAAAATTCCATGCATTATATACCCCTCCTTTTTACTAACAACACTTTTCTTTTATTATTATCGTGCCGCTTTACGAATGAGATACATACCAATAACAGCCCCTATAATATTAGGTATCCATACCGCCAATGCCGGCGGTATACCAATTCTGTCAATAACACTGGCAATGGTCATCAGGGTATAATAGATAAATATTATAATTATGCTAAGACCAAAACCAATTGACGAGCTGCTGCGATTAGGCTGTAAACCTAATGGTGCTCCTATCAATGTAAAAATAAGACTAGCCATCGGAATGGTAATGCGCTGATATAATTCTATCTGTAAATCGGTAGTATCAACATACTGGCTACGCATTATAGCAATTTGCTCAGTTAATTCTTTCATGGTCATTTCTTCTGGTTTTTTCTGGGCCCGAACGATATTATCAGGACTGTCCTGTATCGGCAGTTTTTGTGTGGCAAAATGCATTGTATGTGACATTTCGCCGTTAGCTATCGTATAAATTATGCCATTATGCATGAGCCAGCTATTACCGAGCCATTCACCATAATCGGCATTTTCTACCCGCACTAATTTACCATTTTCAAAATCCTGCATGGTAATCCATTCCATGCGGTTTTTCTTGGCATCAAAACGACGTGCATAAATAAGCCGCTGAATGCTGCCGTCTTTTATGTCCTTTAGGATAATATGCTCACGTGACTGTGGTGCCGAACTGTGTTTCACTTCATAATTTACCACATCAGAATAAGCCTGATTGGACCATGGCACAACATATTCATTAAAGGCAATCGCAAATAAACTTACACAAAAACCCATAATAACTACTGGGCGCATCAAACGATAGAAACTTATGCCGCAGGACTTCATTGCTGTTATTTCACTGCCGCCTGATAAACGTCCAAAAACCAGCAGGGCCGACAACAGCATGGACATAGGAAATGTCCATAACATAATTCCTGGCAGGCTGTAAACAAATAATCGGACTACTGCCGAAAACGACGCACCATATTTTGTCACATATTCAGCAATTCGGAACAATGTACCCGAGCCGATAAAAACAGCAGAAAAAGCAAATATGCCAAATAAAAATGCCAGTAATACTTCTTTTAATATATATCGGTCTAAAATTCGCATGTACAGTTGCTCCTATAAGGTAAAATTGTCGCCAAGATAAAATTTTCTTGCGACTTCACTATTGGCTATTGTTTCACTATCACCGGAAACAAGTATTTTGCCTGAATTCATTATATATGCTCTATCGACTATTTGCAGTGTTTCACGCACATTATGATCTGTTATCAATATTCCCATACCGCGTTTGCATAAATACGCAATTATATTTTGGATATCGGCAACAGCCAATGGATCGATACCGGCAAATGGTTCATCAAGCAATATGAATTGCGGTTCTAAAGCCAAACAGCGAGCGATTTCTGCACGACGTCGTTCACCACCAGACAACTGCATTCCCTGTCTTGTCTTTACATGCTCCAAACCAAATTCTTTTAATAAATCATCTTTTTTCTTTTCTTGCTCTGACTTAGAAATTCCTGTCGTTTCTAAAATTGCCATTAAATTTTCTTCCACAGTCAATTTACGAAAAATAGATGATTCCTGTGCCAAATAACTGATGCCCAGCTCTGCCCTTTTATGCATAGGCAGTTTGGTTACATCCATATCCGACAAATGTATATTTCCCTCTGTCGGTCGTTCCAGCCCGATTATCATATAAAATGTAGTCGTTTTACCAGCACCGTTTGGCCCTAGCAGTCCTACTATTTCCCCTTTATTTACTGTAAGCGAAATATCATTGACGACATTTCGTCCCTTATATGTTTTTATAAGATTTTTGGCTTCTATCTTCAAATTAGTACCCCCAAAACAGATTCGTACATAATAACCAACTAAAAAGTGCATATAAATATGCACTTTTTAGTATACAATAAAAGCCCGGCAACAACCAGTTTTTTATTTTTATTATATTTTATTAATTGTGTCATACCATGCCCGCATCTGCTGGAGGGTAAGACTCATTAGCAAGTATTAAATTTTATAAATTATTTTACTGCAGCTTGACCGGCGTCATTTAGATATAATGTCAATCTATCGCCGCGGATCGTATTATTGTCCTGCATGGCAACTGCATGTCCCTGCAAAATAGCTTTACCACTGCCATCGCTGTAATAATCAGCATTATCACTATAGGCATCAATATTACGCGTCTGACTAACTATATGAACATTGCCTGTTGCTATAAAATGATTTTCTTTCATATATGCTTCCAAATGGTTTCCCGTTATACTGCCATCGGCTGTAACTATTGTTCCACCATTAGGCATAACGGCATAATCCGTTTGCGAATTATACTCCAATCGGCTGCCTGTTATTGTTTTATCTTGTTTATGTGCTACTACATTGCCGCTGGCAACAAGATTATTTGCTCCCTGAGTAAATATTTCATTAGCAGTCATATGCAGATCATCTTTATCGGCTACAACATTGCCCGTAACACTGCCCTGCTGCGTTTTTGTATTATATACTGCCTTTTGTCCGGTAATTTTAGAACCTTCCTGCACCATGACAACATTTCCCGTAGCTGTAATGACTCCACTTTGTGTATTATATTCTATAGTATCAGCATTTACCTCTGTCGGTTTATTATTGCTGGCAGCAAAAACGTTACCCATACAAAGTGCCAGCGTTAAAAATGACATTATAAACACTATTTTAAATTTGGAATTTATCGCCATCATTGTACTCCTTTTATTATATGAGCATTACCTGATAATTTAAAAGCAGTAAAACCATTGTTGCTTTCAATTTTATCACCAGTAGCCTGCATATTGTCGCGCACGATCTTAACCTTGCCTTCACCTGTAAATAAAGCCTTAGCATTATCCCAAGTCACTTTTTCCGCATCAAATTTGAGTCCGGCATTATCTTCGGCATGCACTTTTTTATCGAGAATAATATTCTTCTTAGCATCATCATAAAAACCATGCGGTGAAGTTATTGTAAGTACTTTTCCATCATCACCATAGTACTTGCCATGAATATTTTTCAATTCAGCCATTTTAGTTGTAACATTCATATCGATATTATCGGCCTTTATTTCCCATATTTTCTTGCCATTTTTTTCTTCGACGATAGTATTAGCACCATATTTCATGGTGTTCTCTTTTTTTATCTGCTGCTGTGATTTATTTTCCGGTGTTGGCTTAGTTACTACTGCCCATACACAAATACCGATAGCAAATATAATAAAAACATATATAGCCAGCTTCTTTTTATCTTGTTTAAATTTTTTCATATTTACCGTCTTCCTGCTACATGATGTTTTATTTTCATTTCATCTTCTGATGTATTCCAGCGTTTTTGAAACCACAACCACTGCGTAGGGTTTTCTATTATTACCTTTTCCACAAAACGTGTCATCTCAGTAGTGAAATTAAATAAATCTTTATCCTCATCACCTGAATCATGATACCGCATAATATCACCTACAATAAGGCGATGCTTGCCATCAGGCCGTCGCACGATAAATAACGGCACTACCGGTGAAGAAAATTTACGGGCAAAAACAGCTGGTCCTAAAGGCGTGGAAGCCTTTTTCCCTAAAAAATCAATAAATGCACCACCAGGACCTGCATCCTGATCGGCTAAAAATCCTAGGATTTTACCTTTTTTTAATGCTCTTGCTGCTGCCAAAAGTTCGCTTGTACCTCGGGCAAAAACCTCTACCCCAACCATTTCACGATATTCATTTAAAATACGCGTATGCTGTAAATTGGGCTGCGGCTTCACAATTGTAGTTGTTGGCATACCATTAAAAGCCAGTGCTGCCGCCATCCATTCCCAATTTCCCACATGGCCTGTAAGAACTACTACGCCATGCTGTTCGTCTAATGCCGTCCGCAGTTTTTCCAGCCCTGCGGGATCAACATAATCATTTATATTATCTTTATTAAGACGCGGCATATAAAGTATTTCCATAAAGGTTCTTCCCATATTTATAAAGGATTCCTTTATTATTTTTGCCGCTTCCTCTTCCGTATTGCCAAGAGACGCTCGCATTTGTGCAATGGCCCTTTTACGCTCCTTTGCTATCAGATGAAAATATGCTATTCCCAATCCTTTTCCCATATACATTAAACATTTATGCGGCAGCAAACAAACGCAAAAGCTCAAAAACTTCAATATTTTGTATTGCAAAACGACTCTTCTCCTCTCCAGCTTATGTCATTTAGTACTTTATTGTGCCTTATTATCAAATAATTTAGCAGAATTAGCTTCATGCATATAATCATCAATTATCTGCTGCCATTTTCCTTGTGCCTTTAATATAAATTCTACTATCTGCCTCACGGCACCTGCTCCGCCAGCAAAATCACTGACAAGATGTGCTGTTTGCTGTACCTCAAGCACAGCATCTCCTACAGCTGCTGCAAAGCCAACTTTAGTCATTATTGGTAAATCAACTATATCATCACCAATATAAGCTATCTGTTCATCTGTTACCGAAAACTCCTGTTTTAATTTAGCGAAAGCATCCAGCTTATATAATTGCCCTTGATAAACAGCATCAAATTTTAATTCCTGACCGCGTGTAGCCACTATTTGTGATTTACGACCAGTTATTATGGCTATTTTTATGCCATTTTGTCGGGCGAGACTTATTCCCAGTCCATCACGCACAAAAAATGTTTTTAAACTTTCACCATTATCACCATAATAGAGTTTTCCATCACTTAAAACACCGTCAACATCAAAAATTATCAGCCGAATTTTATTGGCTTTTTGTTCAGCTTGCTGTTTTAACTGCATTATACCACACCCTGACGCAATAAATCTGTAAGATGTACTATACCTACAGGATTATTTGCTTCATCTATTACCGGTAATACAGTAATTGGACGAGGTTTATGCTTTTCCATAATGCTTAATGCTTGCGCTGCCATTTTATTTTTAGCGATTGTAAGCGGTGCTTTGGACATCATATGCTCAACCGGTTCATTTAAAAATTCGATTCCTTTAGCCAAACCACGTCTTATATCACCATCAGTGACAAGTCCAATAAATTTACCATTATCATCGACTACCGAGGTTGCACCTAATCCTTTATCAGTCATTAAAAATAAAGCTTCTTTAGCAGTTTTACCTTTAGCAATAATAGGATTATCCTCGCCGCTGTGCATAACATTTTCCACCGTTAATAACAACCGGCGACCCAATGCTCCGCCGGGATGAAATACGGCAAAATCATTAGCTGTGAAATTGCGTGCCGATAATAATGCAATAGCTATCGCGTCCCCCATAGCCAATGTTGCTGTTGTACTGGCAGTAGGTGCCAATCCTAATGGGCAAGCTTCTCTTTCAATACTGACATCAACATAGTACTCAGCATATTTGCCTAAAGAAGAATCTCTTTTACCGCACATAGCAACTATTGATGCACCAATTCTTTTAATTATTGGCAGTATGTTTACAACTTCAGTTGACTCACCGCTATGTGACAGAGCCATAACTATATCATCAGCTGTAACCATTCCTAAGTCACCATGAAAAGCTTCACCTGGATGCATAAAAAATGACGGCGTACCAGTACTTGCTAAGGTTGCTGCAATTTTTCTGCCAATATGTCCCGATTTTCCCATGCCAGTTAAAATAACCCGGCCTTTACAATCCAATATTGCTTTTACTACAGTTTCAAATTCATCATTTATATGTGGTATTAGAGCTTTTACCGCATCCGATTCAATCGTTAGTGTTTCTATTGCTTTTTCATTTATTGACCCCTGCATATCAAATCCCCCAACCATTTTATTTTAAAAATGTTTTTTTGTTATTTCATGAATAGCTATAGCATCTTTTAATATTGCTTCTAAATTATCAAGCTTAACCATATTAGGACCGTCGGACAAGCCTTCTTCTGGATTATCGTGTACTTCCATAAACAAGCCGTCTACACCAGCCCCCACTGCTGCCCGTGTCAGATATTCAACATATTCACGATTTCCTGCTGAACAAGTACCGCCACCGCCTGGCAATTGTACACTATGCGTAGCATCAAATATTACCGGATAACCAAATGAACGCATTATAGGAAAAGTACGCATATCGACAACTAAATTATTATAGCCAAATGAAGCTCCACGTTCAGTAAGCATAATATTATTATTGCCTGCACTTTCGAGTTTATCAACAACATTTTGCATATCTTTAGGTGCAAGGAACTGACCTTTTTTTACATTAACTGGTAAGCCGCTTTTAGCTGCTGTATATAATAAATCGGTCTGACGACATAAAAATGCTGGTATTTGCAAAGCATCAAGCACTTTAGCTGCTGGTGCTACCTGTTCTTCCGTATGTATATCACTTATAATCGGCACATTGAGTTCATCTTTGATTTTATGTAAAATTTCAAGACCTTCCTCAATTCCCGGTCCGCGAAACCCCTTATAAGATGAGCGGTTAGCTTTATCAAAAGATGCTTTAAATACATAAGAAAGGCCTAATTTATCAGCAATTTCCTTAGCCTGTTTACCAATTTTAAGACTTCTTTCATAACCTTCCAGTACACATGGTCCTGCTATCAATAATAAAGGATTGCCCGGTCCTACCTGTAAATTACCTATTTTTACATTTTTCATGTTAACAGCCTTCTTTCTGCTTATAATATTCATTGACTTTTATAAGATCCGCGGGTGTGTCCACCCCGATAAATCTCTTATCTGAAGTTATTACTTTTATTTTATAACCGTTTTCAATAGCTCGTAATTGCTCTAATGATTCCGTCTGTTCTAATGGTGTTGGTTCCATCTGGGCATATTTAAGGAGAAACTCTCTGCGGTAAGCATATATACCGATATGTTTATAAACCGGCACATTATTATCATTACGTGGATAGGGTATTAATGAGCGCGAAAAATATATGGCATAATCATTTTTATCAGTAATTACTTTTACATTGCCCGGCTCATTTTTTTCTTCTTCGAGCATTGGTGTTTTCACCGTTGCCATCATTAATGTATCATCTTCAATAAACAATTGGCCTAATCTATCAATGAGTTTAGGCTCAATAAGAGGTTCATCACCTTGGATATTTATAATAACATCGGCATCAGGATATTTCTGGGCAGCCTCAGCCAACCTATCCGTTCCTGTAAAGTGATCACTGCGGGTCATAATAGCTTTTCCGCCCGCTTTTTCTACCGCTTCATAAATACGTTTATCATCAACAGCAACAATAAAATCATCAGGCACAGCCGCTTTTATCGCCTGTTCATATACTCTTACTACCAACGGCTTACCTGCAACATCAGCTAACGGTTTTCCCGGCAGTCGTGTCGAAGAATAACGTGCTGGTATAATACAAATTATTTTCATTACGTATTGCTCTCCTTCACCAAATATTGCATTGACTAATTGTTATTTATTCTTTGGCGGCAGATGTTCCTGTAAATATGTTTGGAATTCATCAGCACCTTTTTGGAACTTAATTGCAATACTTATTATATATATAGGAATTCTATTTTCCTTATTAATGATTTCTTTAGGAAATTTAACAGCATCCTTATCAGTTATCACCAAAGCCTCTGCCCCACGTTTTTGCGCCTGCTCCATCACTGCTGCAATCTCACTTGTTGTATAATCATGATGATCAGGAAAACGAATACTTTCTACGATAACTGTACCAATACTTTGTAAGGTCTGCTCTAACGACGCAGGATTACCAATTGCCGAAACAGCCACTATTTTACAGCCCGCCATTTCGTTTATTTTTTTGCCGCTGCAGCCAATATTTGTTGACCAATCACCTATCTCAACAAATCCCTTAGGATTATGGATACTCTCAACTACTAAGGCATGATCATTGTTTTTCGCCAATGTTTCCCTAATATATTCACAAGAATGTGGTGCAGCTTGATCTACTTTTGTCAACAGACAGATATCAGCTCTGTCAAGATGTGCTAGTGATTCCCGCAATGTACCGCGCGGCAATACATGACCATTACCGAAAACATTTATCGAATCAACCAATAATATATCAAGATCGCGTTTTAGCTGCCAATGCTGGTAACCATCATCCAGTATCGCAATTTCCACGCCAAAATGTTCAATAGCATACTGTCCTGTAAGAGAACGGTCTGGACCAATTAATACCGGAACGTCCGGTAAATTCTTAGCCAATAAATAAGCTTCATCACCGGCCTGTGCAGCTGTCATTAACAGTTCCTTACCATCAGAAACCACTCCGACATCGCCCTTCCATTTAGCGCGATATCCACGATTCAGTATTGCCACCTTGTAGCCCATACTACTTATTTCTCTAGCTAAACGCTGTGATGTTGGTGTCTTTCCCGTTCCGCCAACTGTTATATTGCCAATACTTATAACATAACAGTCTATTTTTTCTTGTTGCAGTAAATTACGTTTATACAACCATAATTTTAAATTTACGAGTTTTTCATATATAAAAGAAAAAACATCTAATATACTTATTATTACATGGCCTGTAAGATTCTTTTTTCGCCGACCATGAACTAATTCAAATAAATACGTCTGGAAATTTTCCACGGCTTCAGTTGACGGTACCGATAATGTCTTAGGATTTTCTCCTAAACTCTCCAAGACTTCACGCAGTATTAATGCTGAACGGCGCGACGCACCTTTATTTTCATTTATTATTTTTAAGCTGGCCGCTTCCATATCATGACGAATCTGCGGATGCCTAAATAAATTTACAATTTCATTACCAAGTCCTGCACTGTTTTCCACTGTTATGCAGGCATTATTTTTTGTGAACAGCATATAGGTATCTTTAAAATTAAACATATTCTTGCCAACAATTATTGCTTTGCCATGTGCCGCTGGCTCCAGTATATTATGTCCGCCATGTGGGATAAGACTGCCACCAACATATATGACATCACCTGTACTGTATATTTTACCAAGTTCCCCAATAGTATCCAAAATAACAATATCATGATCATATGAGCATTTTTCCTTCAAATCAGTACGAAAAGCCACAGAAAATCCGGACTGCGTACATATCATTTTTACATCCTCTTTACGTGATATTTTACGCGGTGCTATTATCATTTTTATTTTTGGAAAAATCTGTCTGACCTGTTTAAAAGCATCAAGGATATATTTTTCTTCTCCCTTATGGGTGCTGCCGGCAATTATAATTCCCTCAGCCGTATCTAAACCCATTTCAGAAATCAGTTGCATTTTTTCTTTATCAGATACATCTGTATATGTTTGGTCAAATTTTGTATTGCCAGTTACTGCCACCATCTTGGGATCTGCCCCTAAACGCATTATATAGGAAGCATCAATTTCCGACTGCATGGCAAATTTATTAACAGTTCCTATCATATCTGTTAATAAACTGAACATATATTGATATCGCTTGACGCTTTTATCGCTTATTCGGCCATTGACCATCATTACTGCAACATTATAGCGACGTGCTGCTTTAAGCAAATTTGGCCATAATTCGGTCTCCACTGGCAAAAAAATGCGCGGCCGTATTTTCTTTACGGTGTTAGCTGCCAAGAATGGCAGATCCAACGGAAAATAAATTATGCTGTCAGCATCTTTTATTATTCGATTAGCCATCGTATAACCTGAACAAGTAACTACTGATATCAATATGGGAATATGGGGAAATTCTCTGCGAAATTCTTTTATAAGCGGGCTGGTAGCCACAATTTCGCCTACTGATGCTGCATGTACCCATATACAGTCTTTTTTAGCCACCTTATCTAACGCATGCTTGGGCAAAAAACCAAAACTCTGCTTCATACGCTCGCCAAACCCTTTTTCCTTTATCAGACGCACAAGAAAATACGGCAGCAGCATAATTATCAGCAATACAACTACAATATTATATAGTATTTGCATTAATCACACCTGCCTAGATTTTTTATCATTAAACTGGATATTATACAAATGGCTATATAACCCATTATTGGCCAATAGTTCCGCATGTGTTCCAGCTTCTTTCATTTCACCATTTTCCATAACAATAATTTTATCTGCCTGCAAAACAGTTGACAAACGGTGCGCAATTACAAAAGAGGTGCGCCCCACCATTAATTTATCAAGCGCGTCTTGAACTAGTTCTTCGCTTTCTGTATCAAGTGCCGAAGTTGCCTCATCCAATATTAAAATACGTGGGTTTTTTAATATTGCCCGGGCAATAGCCACTCTTTGGCGTTGTCCGCCCGATAACGAAATACCACGCTCACCAATTTTAGTATCATAGCCATCTTTTAAATCTAAAATAAAATTATGGGCATTAGCCGCCTTAGCAGCCGCAATGACCTCTTCATCTGTAGCTTCTAATCGACCATAACGAATATTATGCATTACAGTATCACTAAACAGCATTGTTTCCTGCGGTACTATGCCAATTTGTTCACGCAGGGAATCTATTGTTACATCACGAACATCATACCCATCAATCAGAACCTGACCTGATGTTATATCATAAAAACGCGGAATCAAATTTACAATGGTTGTCTTGCCGGCACCGCTTGGTCCAACAATAGCAATAACTTGTCCCTGTTTTGCCGTAAGATTAAGATTATTGATTACTGGGCGACCTTTATCATAAGCAAAAACAACATCCTTAAACTCAACGCGCCCTTCAACTTCTGGCAAAATAATGGCATTATCTCTATTATGAATAGATTCTTCGGTATCGAGTACTGAAAAAACCCTATCTGCTGCTGCCATTGCCTTTTGTATTGTTCCAAATACACGGCTGATTCTTTTTACCGGATTAGCTAAATTAACCGCATAAGTCAAAAAAGCAACTAATGAACCAGCTGTAAGATGTCCATGTACAACCTGATAGCCGCCAAACCATAAGATAAGCGTTACAATAATAGCTGCTAAAAATTCCACTGTCGGTGTAAGCATCGACATAAGCTGTACGCTTTTCATATTGGCGCGGAAATTTAAGTAATTTTGTTTTTGAAACCGTTCTATTTCATAATCTTCCCGCACAAAAGATTTTATAACCCTCACTGCCGAAATACTCTCCTGCAGTAAAGACGTAATATCAGCAGTACGTTCCTGCACTACTTTCCCGCTAACTTTAAGTTTTTTGCCAAATATCTTCATGGCCTGACCTATTAATGGAACAACTACAATTGTTAATAATGCCAACTTCCAGTCAAGATAAAACATCATACAAACCGAACCAATGAAGATAGACACTTCTGTTACTAAGTCAATAAGACTATTGACTAAAGCATTCTGTAAAGCTGCCACATCATTTGTTATATAACTCATAATTGTTCCAGTCTGTTTTTTTTCATAATAAGACAGCTGAAACTCCTGAAATTTCTTATATAACACTTCCCGTATATCAATTATGACTTTTTCCGCCACATAAGAAACGAGATATGTTTGTCCATAATAAAATAGACCACGAAAGAAAAATACAACAATAATACCAATCCCCAGCATATTAAGCGTTGTCATATCCTTCTGTGCCAAAACCTTATCAATAAGGTCTTTTATTATCCATGGCACGTAAAGATTGGCTGCCGCAGCAAATATAATACAAATAACAGCCATGCCCAAGCGTGGTATATACGGTTTTATAAACAATAAAAGTCTCTTATAATTCTCCATACTTCATCCCTATTCATAAGATTGATTCTGATTCAATCATTTTCATACTACTTATCGGCCAGTTGCAATATCAGCTTTGCTGTCCGCTCCGATACGCCTGACGTCCCCAGCATACTACGTATATTTTTCAATTGCGAAATTACTTTATCATTATCAGCACCAAGTAAATTTTCTAATGCTTGTACAATCTTATCTGGTACTACATCATTTTGCAGTAATTCTGGAATAATTTTTTTCTGTGCTAAAATGTTAGGCAGACTAAAAAATTTCACATCTACAAACATTTTAGCGATATAATACGTAATTTTTGACATTCGATATAAAACCACTACCGGCAGGCCTAACAGCCCCGCCTCTAAAACAACCGTGCCCGATGTTGCTATAGCCGCATCACAGATACTCATCACATCATATGTATTATCAGCATGATATTGTATATCTAAAGCAAAACCTCTGACTATATTTTGCAATTTCACTTTATCTATTCCCGGCGCTATTGCCAAATGCAGCTGCGTCTGCGGATATTTTCCAATGAATTCTTTTGCAGCCGCCAACATTATAGGAAATACTGCCTCAATTTCTTGCTTGCGGCTGCCTGGCAGCAACAATATGTTTTTTTTATTTTTATCAACAGCATATTTTTCACAGCATTGCTCCCTCGATAAGCTTGGCGTTACTGTTTCGATCAGCGGATTACCAACAAATTCAATATCAGCACCAGCATCCTTATATACCTGTGTTTCAAATGGAAAAATTGCCGCAATCTTATCAGCCTGCTTTGTTACACTTTTAGCTCTTCCTTTACGCCAAGCCCATGCTGATGGCGGTATATAGGAAAAAACTGGTATACCTAATTTCTTTGCCAATGGCGCTAATCGCCAGTTGAAATCCGGGTAATCAATCAGTACTAGTACATCCGGGCGTTCAATTTCCATGGCATGTACTAATGTACTGCGCAGCCTAAATAAGTGGCGTAAATTCAACAGTACTTCATAAAAACCCATGACATTATAATCGCTCATATCAGCAATTAACTCTACACCGGCTCTTTGCATTTGACTGCCACCAAAACCAATCAGCTGTATCTCCGGCTCTATTTTTTTTAACGCCATTGCTAAATTAGCACCATGCATATCGCCTGATACTTCTCCAGCAGAAAACATTATCTTGTGCATTATACTCTCCGACTATCATATATATTAAATCTTATCAGGCAGAAAAAGACGCGAGGATAATCAATTTCGAAAATCCGCCGCGCCTATTATTATATTGCTATTATTGTGATTTGATTTTCATTGGCTAATGAAAGAACCTGTTCTTTGTCAACAATAAAAGTACTGCCTGCTTCAAAAGCTAATACATTGGCTTTTGCCTCAATCATTGACTTAATGGTTTTTACGCCAATTGCTGGTACATCAAAGCGATTATCCTGCCCTGGCTTAGCGGTTTTTATTACCACGGCATCTTTACCCGCTAGCTTACCGCCACGTAATATACAGGCATCGGTTCCTTCAATTGCCTCTAATGCCATAACAGCATGATTTTTTACTACTACAGTTTGCCCAACATCGATACCACCAAGTTTTTTGGCAATCTTGAAACCAAATTCAGCATCAGCCTTTTCTTCGTCACTAGGCTGTCTATATGTAAAAACACCGGCGCCAGGCATAAATGTTTTCAGTAAGGCTGTCTGATCCAATGTTTCAATGCCTTCACTGGCTAATTCTTTAACAAAGGCTAACATCAAAGTATCGTCGCTTTTGTCTTTAACTGTCATCAATAACTTTATAAGCCGTGCATCCATTTGTTCGTGCTGTCCAGTAAATAAAAGTTCTTTTGTAACTTTTCCCAGCATTGTCACTTTATTGATATTATTATTTTTAAAAAATAATATAATTTCATCTAATTTAGCAATATTTATTCTTGCAAATTTTTCCACTGTATTTTCAAGTTCTGTATCTGTCTCATTTAATAAGGCCACAGCAAATATTTTTATCCCAATGCTTTTTGCTGCCTTAGCTAATTCTAGCGGCAGACGGCCAGCTCCGGCTAATAAGCCTATAGCTTCCATTTTTTATCCCCTTTTAATCCATATTTTCTTTACGGCTGCGACATATGCCTCGTTCAGCATTTCGTAAAAAACGCAGGAAATGTTCTACTTCTTCACACAAATCAACATCTTGCTCAATCACTTCAATCGCCTGTGATAAGCTAAGGTTAGAACGATATAATATTTTATATGCCTTTTTTATATTTCTTCGTGAATCAATAGAAATACCCGCCCGTGATATCCCTACACTATTTAGTCCGCTTACTTTAGCCGGATGCCCATCAACTATCGTATATGGCACAACATCCTGAACTAATTTTGATGCCCCACCAATCATGGCATTGCGACCAATGCGTACAAATTGGTGTACACCTGTAATCCCCCCAATAACCACGCGGTCTTCAACTACAACGTGACCTGCTATCATCGCTGAATTAGCCATTATAACGTTGTTACCAACAATACAGTTATGTGCTACATGTGTATAGGCCATCAATAAACAATCGTCACCGATACGTGTTTCAGTCTCTGCACCACAGCCACGATGCACCGTTGCACATTCTCGCACGGTTGTTCTATTACCAATAAAAACATATGATTTTTCGCCTTTAAATTTTAAATCCTGTGGGTCGGAACCAATAACCGCACCCGGATAAATTATACAATCTTCACCAATCCCTGTCCAACCTGTTATATATGCATGGGACATTACTTTTGTGCCCCGACCGATTTCTACATTCTCATCTATTACGGCATATGCTCCTATCTGTACATCCTTACCTATTTTGGCATGGGGATGTATAACAGCTGTTGGATGTATATATGCCACTACTTTATTTTCTGCATTCATAATCCTACTCCTCACCGACGCCCATTCATCTAAAACGCCCTTATATGAATATAATCCTAATGAGGATTTTTTTTCCACCTTTCATTTACCAGCAAAAATACCCGCATTAAAGCTTATTTATGATTTATTCCTGTTTTTTATAGCATATACAGCTATTTATCGGCATCTTTCACTCTTTTTAAAGCAAATGTAAAATCACCTTGCGCTGCTAATTTGTCATCGACAAAAGCTTCGGCATGTAATTTACCAAAATCGCCACGAACACGCATAAGCTCTGCTTTCATTACTAGTTGATCACCTGGCACTACAGGAATTTTAAATTTCACGTTTTCCATGCCGCCAAAAAAAGCCAGCTTTCCCCGATTTTCTTCTGGATAAAGCATAGCAAATCCACCTACTTGTGCCATAGCTTCTAAAATAAGTACCCCTGGCATAATAGGATGCCCTGGGAAATGACCACGAAATTGTGCTTCACCCATTGTGATATTTTTTATGCCTACAGCACTTTTAAACGGCACTACTTCTAATATTCTATCTATTAATAAAAACGGGGGACGATGCGGTAATACCTTTTGAATTTCATTTATATCTATCATAGCTTGTTCCTCCAATATTAAATATCGGCAATATTCTGCCTGATTTTTATAGCTAGCTGCGTATTTAATTTATGTCCTGCTTTTACTGCTATAATATGTCCTTTAATTACCCCGCCAGCTAGACGTAAATCACCAATAATATCAAGTATTTTATGCCGAACGAGCTCATTTTCATAACGTAATTTATTAAGCCAGCCTTTATCATTATATACAATTACATTTTCTAAATTACCGCCGAGCCCGAGTCCCATTTTCTGCAGCTGCTCTACTTCCTTTTCATAGGCAATCGTCCGTGCTGACGCAATTTCTTTTTCATATGTATGCTCATCAATTTCAAAATCAGCATATTGAACACCAATTAACGGATGCTCATTAAGGGAAGTAAAACTTACTCGAAATCCATCATAAGGCATGGCAATAACAAATTTTTCCCCATCATCTACCCGATATATTTTATCAATAACAATTTCCTTACGTTTTTTGGTGAGTGTTTTTCGTCCGGCCTTCTGCAACGCAGCAAAAAAAACGGCTGCACTACCATCTTCTACCGGCGGTTCTTCGCCATTTATTTCTATGTAACAATTATCAATTTCGCAAATATGCAGCGCTGACATCAAGTGCTCTATAGTATAAACCTGCGCATTATTATCACCTATAGTCGTTGCTCGCAATGTCGTTGTAACATTTTCCGCCACTGCTTTTATCTGTGGCGTTCCGGATAAATCTGTCCGTATAAAAACAATACCTGTATCTTCTGGCGCTGGTAAAAGCCTTATTTCAGCTGGTTTCCCTGAATGGAGACCAATACCTTTACATAAAACCATCTGCGCCACTGTTGTCTGATAACACATAATAGACCCCCTGCCATATATTATTATATTTTACAGGACATTTTCTTTGACTGCAAGTACTTTTATGGTACGGTATATGTAATACCCCAAAAAGGCTCCTTGTCGCGCCAGCCAGCCGTAACTTGTAAACCACGTGCTGTCGCCAATCTTATTCCATATGATGTTTTTTTATCAATATGCTCTACCATAAAGGACATATCAGGAAATTGCCCGCCTTTTGATAATGGAATTAATTTTGTTTCCAAACCAATAAAACCATCTTTATAACGTCTTGTTCCAATACCACTATGCATTCTGAGCCCAAATGGCAAAGCCTTGCTTACAACCACATATGCCGCTGTTCCTTGGTTTTCCTCTAAGTCATCGATGCCTACTGCAAATCCTGGCTTTACTATGCCTTCATTTTTTATTTTGTATTTTATATTCAGCGTTTTTAAACTATGTTTATTATTCTCATCACGCAGCGCTCCGCTTATTTCCATATTATCAAAAAATGGCAGTGCAAATACTTCATAGCTTGCACTATCCAAATGATAATAGCCCAATTCCAATTGATTATTGCGCGGAACATCTATCGTTGGTATGTCAATAAGTCCCGTAGGTCCATAAGTTGTTGGTGCTGCCTGTGCAATATTAATATTTATAAAAAAAATTATACCTAAATATATTAGTAAAGTATTATTTTTCCACATCGCATCTCCCATAAAAAAATAAGTTATAATGAAAAGTGACCGCTTTCCATTATAACTTATTTTTTTATTTAAATCTAATTTTTATTTTTTTCGAGCCGGCGTGTAATTTCTTTTATCTGTTTGCGCATTTGCGGAGCATGAGCTGACGCCGCAGTCATGCGCAGCCATTCGCTATGCGGTCTGGCAGGAAATCCCGCATAAAAAACATTTTCCGGCGTATTATTTATAATACCCGAACGAGCTGCAAAAACTGAATTGGCGCCAATTTCAATATGTCCAACAGTACCAACCTGACCGCCAAAGGTCACATTATGTCCGACCTTAGTTGAGCCAGATATTCCTGTTTGGGCAACAATTAATGTATTTTCACCAATATCACAATTATGCCCAATATGCACAAGATTATCAATCTTAGTACCTGTCCTAATATAGGTAGTGCCCATAGCAGCTCGATCAACTGCCGCATTAGCTCCTATTTCAACATCATTCTCAACTACAACATTGCCAATCTGCGGTACTTTTATATGTTTGCCCTTTTTGGTAACAAACCCAAAACCATCCGAACCGATAACTGTTGAACTATGTATTATGACATTACTGCCTACCTCACAAAATTCCCGCACCGTAACATTAGAATAAAGACAGGTTTCATTACCAATCCGAGCATATTGTCCAACATAAGTATGCGGATACAAAATTACATCATCACCAATCACAGCATTATCATCAACTACCGCAAATGGCATTATAGCGACATTTTTGCCAATAATAACATTATTACCAATACTGGCTTTATCACTAATTTCTCTTTTAATCGTCAACGGCGGCGTAAACAATTCAACTAATTTTATAAAAGATTCACGCGGATTTTCAACAATTATAACCGGCTTAGCAAATGCTTCTATCCCTTCAGGCAGAATAACTGCCGCCGCTTGGCAAGTTCTTGCTTCCTCTATATGCGGTTCCACAGCAAAAGTAATATCACTTACCTTTGCTGCCGCAATATTAGCTACACCAGCTATTTTAATATTGGCATCCCCCTGCAGTCGACCACCGATTAGTTGTGCTAACTCCCCCAAGGTTTTTTCCATAAGAAAAACACTTCCTCTTACTGTAATTTTTTTATAACCTCGTCAGTTATATCGATTCCACCATTGACTACAGCGCCATCTACCCTGGCAGCATCCTCTTTACTTCCCTGCGGATCAAGTCCTACACTGCTTTTTATTGTAACGGCTGATAACCCTTTTTCTTTGCTTATCTGTGCTAGTACATTATCAATTAACGTACGTCTTTTAGCATTATATTTTTGCTGAATCCCATAAGCCTTACGTTGCAGTTGCTGTACTTCTTTCGTATAATCCTCTGGTTTCATGCTGCCTTGTTTTTTTATTAACTCTTCCATTTGTGCATTTACTGTTTTGTATTCATTTTCAAAATCAGTATTTATTTTTTTGATTTGCGGACTCTGTGTTGATACCAATGCGATATCAATATATCCTATCTTAGCCTTATTGGAACACCCTGCTAATAAAAAACATGCTGCTATTGTTATACATACTGCCAATAAAATTTTTCTTACTTTCTGACTCAAAACTATCCCTCCATATTATTTCTTTAATTCAGTTATAAGCTCTGATGTAATATCTTTAGTTGTACGACTGACAACTAACTGCTCTTTTAAATACTCATTCCAATCCCAATCTAGTAAATCTTCTGTAGCCCTATCAGCAAAAATTATACTCAAATGTTCTTTTTGGGCAATAATTGCCGCTTTACTGCGAATATCGCTGTATATAGCCTCTTTCAAGGCTTTTATTTCGTCATTTTTATCGGTTAATTCTTTCTGTAATGATAAAAAATCCTGTTTTTGCTGTTTTAATTTATCATCCTGCTGTTTTAACATTGCCGTTTGCTGCTCAGAAAATCCTGCTTCTGTCTTTTCCATTGCCATTGCATCTTTTTTATTGGCATCTGTTATTTTTGCCTGCATTTCCTTGAGCTGTGCCTGATAGTAATCTTCCAACGCCTGTTTTATCATATTTTCATACGCATTGCCAACTTTATGGATTTCTGCTGCCCGTTCCTTTTTTAACTGCATCATTTTACTGTTGAGTTCATCTATCTGTGTTGGTGATAAGCGCAGATTTTTGGCATTGTCAAGCTGCAGGGTATAATTAAAGATTGGCGTTTGATATTTACTGCTGATTTTTTCAAAATCCGCTGCTTTTTGCGGAGCCAATTGCTCACGTAATTGTTTTTCTTTATCAATCATCTTATTTTGCAATATCTTATTGCTTATATCCACACGCATTTGGGCCTTTTGCTGAGTAAAATTAGCAAACGAGTCATTTCTAATTTTCCCCTCGAGCATCGCTGCATGTGATATTGAAGACATCTGAGCTGCTATCTGGCTGCGTTCGCCTTCTAATTTACGTATATCATTATAACGCGGATGATTTTTTATAACATCTGCCAATTTTACAATCCCTACGGTATTTGTCTTAGTGGTAGTTTTAACAGCAGCATCCGATTTATAAAAATGCCTTATTACAAAAAATAATGCTATTACCGCGATTCCAACTGTTAACGTTCCTAATATAACATTTTTTCTTTTTATCTGCTGTTTTGCCGTAAGACTCACCTCTTCAGAAAATTACCGAGCCCAAGGCTCGGTATTTATTTTTAGCCAATTAAAATCTGTTTTTATTGACTAACTTATTTTTTTTGCATTTTGCTTAATACATCCTGCGTAATATCCTGTCCACCATAGATAACACTGTTTTTATCTAATACTACAGTCAAGCCTTTAGCATCAGCTACAGTTTGAATATTAGCCTTAACTGTTTCAATAATCGGCGCTAATAATTCTTTTTGTTTTTTTACCATTTCGTCTCTGATTTTTAAGGCATAATCACTTTTTTCTTTATCACTCATATTAGCTGTCTTAGTTTTAAAATCTTCTTCTACTTTTTTCTGTTCGGCCTGCATTTGTGTACGAGCTTGTGCTAATTGCGGCGAACTTGATACAAGCTGTTGATAATCAACAACACCAACATTAGAAGAAGATGCTGCTGAAGCTATGCCCGAATCATACTGCGATATTCCAATGGCAGCAATACTTAGAACAAATACAGCTGCAATAACAAAACTTATAATTTTTATTTGCTTTTTTTGAAAATTAATCATTTATATACTCCCTTAATGAAACTTTTATTTTTAGAATTAAAAACATTATAACAAACTGTTTTTTTTTATTCAAGTAACATACTAGAAATTACCAATAAGACGTATCCAGCGATTTCTTCTGCCATCATCCTGATCGAGAACATATTCCAGGCTTATAAAATCATGTACCTTATAACGAATAGCCGCTTCCCAATTATTATTTTCCGGCATATAGCTGAATCTGCCCAGCCACCTGTCATCAAAAACATCTTTAGCATCAACAGACCATATATCATCATCAAAAAAATACCGACCACCTAAACGCCATTTATCATTAAAATGATAATAATAGCCCGCTGCCCAATCAGCCTCAGTTTCCTGAGGCAGAAAAAACAATTGCGTGAATAATTCATGCTTTGTCTTAAATATTTTCCCCAGATGCAGCCGATAAACATTATTGGCCTTATCATCATCGCGACCAAAGTCGCTCCAGCCCTGAATATTTATATTATAATCCTTAGTGTCTGAATAAGTTGTGATTTGTGTTTTTTCACCAACGGCAAAATTCACTTTAGTATGCATGTTAAATAGTGAAAATGCTTTATTGGCATCAAGATCTGCAGCTAACTTCCTGGCAAAATAATCCTGATGACGTTCCACAAATTCCACAGGAACCCCTAATAAAATATCCGTCTGACTCTGTAAATACAGCCGTTCCTGTAATAAATAGACATTAGGCATAGAATTTGAGCGCATCCTTAAGTCCACTGTCCTGACAACCGGCATACGTGGGTAAATAGTCACTGCTACTTTTGTTGTTTCACCCGGCTGCATATCAAAATCAGCACGAAATTCCGGCAATTTTTTTTGCATAAAATCATTTAAATTATGCTTTAAGATGCCATTACTCCAATCAACTGCGTCAATAGGCAATCCCCTTAAATTATCCTTAAACAATTTGTCGATACCTTGTATATCCTGCAGTGCCAAAGTTGCAATTTCAGGTGAAACACCATCGGTTTTTACTGTAACGTCTACTTTATTTATAGTATCAGACCACGGCAGTAGTCTAACAATTATATTTACATTTTGACCTGCTTCTACAGATACATTAGTTACAGTATAGCCAACCAATATTTTATTAAATACTTCTTCTATTGTATCTTCATATTGAATTTTTTGCGCAGCCACCTGCTCATATTGCTTACCGCTCAATAACTGCTGTGCTATAACGGCTATACTTGTCTGCATTCGCTGCCTTATCAATAGAGGGATCTGCCCATTAGTTTCCGTGATGACAATATTTATATCATCATCGGCAATTATTGCCGCCGATGCTACATGACAATATCCCAAAAAAAACAAGCACAGCGGCAAAAATAAGATTTTTCTATTAAAATTCATAGCAATACCTTTTACTATTCGTTTAGAAGGTTCCGCCTACTGAAAAATGCGTACGTCCACCATCCTCACCAATACCATAGTCAAGGCGCAGCGGTCCTACCGGTGTTTCTATTTGAAAACCAATACCATAACTGTGGTGAAGTGTGAAGCTGTCTTCAACGGATTGCCAAGCCCAGCTCTTACCTTCCCAAGCATCTCCCATATCAAAGAACAAGGCACCCTGTACTTTTTTTACAATTGGGAAACGATATTCTACTGAACCTGTTATCATATTATTGCCCTTGAACTGATCATCCTTATAGCCGCGCAGTGTAGTTTGCCCACCAATCTCAAAACGGCCTGATTCCGGCAAATCACTATCAGAATAACCGCCGTTAAAACGTAATGCCAATACATGTGAATGACCTAAATTAAAGTAACGCTGTGCACTAAGCATATACTTATCATAAGAAAAGTCACCGCCTAATCCGGCAGCTTCTACCGAAGCACTGTATTTACTACCCTCTGAAGGATTATAAATATTATCGCGTGTATCAACTACATGAGCCAACGTTATGCTGCGCGTAGTACCAAAATTACTGTTAATCCAATCTTGTTCATTGCTTCTGTCCAAACCACTTTCATGTCCATCATATTGATCATCACGAATTTTTAAGGTCACAAAATTAGTTGTATATTCATTAGCCGGACGCCCTAATGATATTTCGCCGCCTTTATAACTGCGGTCATATTCTTCGATTTCATGCCCCTGGGTATTATAGTCATCATATTGATATGTACGGTCATAAAGACGAAGACCTAATGATGTTTCTTTGGAATCAAGCCAAGGATGACGGTAGCTGAATGTATAGCCATGGTCATCACTGCTATCGCCGCCAAATTCATAGGTAAGTTTCGCAGAATCACCAGTTCCACGCAGATTACTGTCACTAAGGCTAACCATCCCAATAAATCCGTCACTGCTGCTATAACCAGCGCCAATACCAAATGAACCCGTACGTTTTTCGACTACAGTTGTTTCAATGATAATATTATTAGGATTTTGCTGACCTGGCAGTAACTTCATATTTACATCCTGGAAAAAACCCAAATTATAAATACGCTGCATACTGCGTTTAGCCAGCTTAGCATTAAAGGCATCACCCGGTTTCATACGCATTTCTCTGGTTATAACTTTTGCCTTAGTTTTATCATTACCTTTAACCGTATAGCCTTCAACAATACCTTCATTAAAGTCAATATTCAATACGCCATCATCATTCATTGACATATTATTTACTTTTGCTAAAATATAACCTTCTTTACGATATTCAGCTTCTACATTGGCAATATCAGTATTGACCGTTTTGGTGTTTATTACCTTTCCCTCTTCTAATGCCAATAATGATTTTATTTTTGCCTCAGTAAATTCCTTATTACCTGTTATATTAACTTTATTCAATATCGGATTTTCTAAAACATGGTATGTTACTTTTATGCCTTCGGGTACAACTTCATACGCGGGAAAATTATCATAAAAAAAGCCGGTATCGTAAATAGCCTGACGATCAGCTGCTACATTATCAGCGGAAAACTCGCCGCCTGCTTTGGTTTTAAGAGCCTCCAGCACCGTTGCTTCAGGTATGTTTTTCAGACCGGTGACAGCAACCTTTACTACTGTCAAACCATTGTACTGTGCTGTTGTCCCAGCTAAATCTTTTTCCACTGGGCGCTGTTTTTGCCAATCATCAATACGTTTTGTACCCGCATTATCTTTCTTGGCTTTATCCACATCAGACATTTCCTGCTTTACACCTGGTGCATCTTTAATTATTTTATTATTGTCTGCTGTCTGGGGAGCTTTGCTGTCAGCAACTGTATTATATGCCGCTCCATCAGTTTGTGCATGCACAACTGGCATTTCCAATAAAGTAAAATTAGTTACCGCCATTGCTACTGCACAGGCTAATAAACGACCTCTTTTTTTGTTCAAACAAATTACCTCCAGAATATATGTCTTATTATAATTATTAATCTTTAACGTCTTATCCAACTTAACTAATCTCATACAAGAATAAAATTTATTCCTGCAACGTTTTTTTGGCAGTACGCATTAACTGCTGCATCTCTTTTGATGGAACATTAGATTGTATACTAGGATTTGTTTTTAATTCATTCTCTGAGACAGCTGGCTTATTTATTTTACTAATAATCTTATTATTGTCTTTTGCAGACACAACCCTAGCTTCTTGCCTAATTGGCAGCGTATTTTTTATTTTTGCTACTGCCTGCTGACTCGCTGCTGGATCTGCTGCTTCAATACGTGCTTTATTTACCGACACTACTGAAGCTGGTTTAGTAGCAATACTCTTATCTTGGTTATTTTTTTCTGGCATAAAAAAAGCTATTGCTGCAAACACACAAATACTAAGTGACAGTATTATCCCCCATTGCTTCACTGATAATATAAAAGATTGTTTGTTTTTTTCTTTGGCCCGCTTTAACTCTGCTTCGGCCAGCATAAGATGGATATCACCACGAATATTATTTTGATTATTCAACGATGTTTCGGCTTTACCTAGCCATTTTTTCGCAGCAGTGATATGCTCCTTCATCATATTATCAACTTTTGCCATAAACTGCCCCCCCTAATATGCCTAATTATAATATCCATAAAAAATTTTATATTATACATGTCATTTTAGCGGATATATTATTTTATTTCAGGGTTTTTCAGCTTTTAAATGAATTTTCTTGTTCATTATAGCATATTATCTATGAATTAATACAGTTATTCTTATTCAATGCCAATTATGCATGAATTTAGACATCATGCCACGTAGACGCTGTACTGCTTTTTTTTGCAACCGATAAACATGTGCCAAACTAATATCCAAAGACTGTGCTAATTCCTGTGGTGGCCTGTCTTTTAGATAAACACTATCTAATACTATCCGCTCCTTATCCGGCAAGCGCAGCATTTCCTTTTGAATATAATTATTTAAAAAGTTTTTTTCGGCCTGTTCCGACACATTAATGTCAGATGCAATAAATTCCTGCTCCTCCGTCAGAATATCGCTATAAACAAATTGTTCACCTTTATATTCTTTTTTTAAACAATTTATAATTCGCCCCTTTATACGGTGTACAGCATATAAGGAAAAAGCGATGTTTTTTTCTGGTTCATAGCGTTCAACTGCTTCAATCAAGCCAATAATACCCTCTTGAACTAAGTCCATAACAAATTCCACTGTAATAAACGGACGAATACATTTAAAAACTAAGGGCTGATATGATTCTATTATTTGGCAACGAGCATCATCATCATTATGCTTCTTATAATTGTACCATAATGTCGCTTCTTCTTCTGGCTCTAATAAATTTATTTTTTGTATCTCAGCCATATAATCTCTAATATCCATATCACCCCTCCTTTAGAATTTAAAATTCGCCTCTAATGTTACCTGATAGCCATTACGTTTATCCCATTCATTTAATAAGCTGATATTATTATTAAAATCATACTGTATCCCAAATTTATAATCATCATAATTTATGCTGTTAGTATATTTCAACATTGTTTTATCAGAAATATTTTTTCCTATCTCAATATTATATACTTCATCATAATTATTTTGCTGCTGGTCATTTTTATTGCTGGATATACTATCCCTGACAATGTTGAATTCATCGAGTTTCAATGTATCACGCATAAAATTTTCCATTTCATTGAAAAAATTCATCTGAAAACCAATAGCGGCTAACGAAGCCAAATCATTACTGCCTACTGTATCACCTTGGCGATAGGCTGTTCTAAACGTCAGCAATTTTATTATTTCTTCCTGACTCATCGCCGGCTCTGACTGTAAATTAAAATCCATTGCATCTACCGGGCCCTCTACTGATAGATAAACCTTAGTCTGAGCTAAAGTGGTATCGGCCTTAAAAACAATACTTGGCAAAAATTTCCCTACCTGGTTAAATGCAGCTGTTCCCTCGCGTATTTTAAAAATTGTCTTTAAATAACTGATTGTTCCCCGCTCAGCTGTAATTTGTCCCGATGGTAAAACAAACCTGGTTGTCCCGCCAAAATGGACATCTCCCGCAATATCCATATTGTAAAGACCTGAGCTGGCAAAAAGAACTTTTTTCCCCACATTTATTCCCACATCAAGTATCATATCTGGCAGCATTGACATATTATTATCGGGTATTGTCGGCAATGAAATCTCTGCATTTTGTATTGGCAAATTACCGGTCAATTTAGGCAACACTTTACCAAATAACTTATCTTCTGTCAACTTAAAGTCAGCAGTCAGCGGACCTTTATAAAATGGGCTGTAAATATCTAATTTATCCATTGATAAAATAAAATTATATTTTCTTAGGCCACCACCAGTTATCAGTGTGTCACCATTTAAATTATAAGTCCCCCTGCCAATATTACCAGAGAACTGATTAATCTGCATTTTTTCCTGATTAAAAACAATATCTGCCTGCATATTTTCAATGGGCGCTTTTAATTCTTTTAGCTTTACTACACCATTATTCAATTTTATAAAACCATTAAACAATGGATGCGCCAAAGTTCCCGTTATCTGAACATTCCCCTGCAACGGGCCATTAGCCCAAGCTATCTGCTTACTCAAAAACGGTAGAATACTTAAGTCAGCATTATCCAACGACATTTTTAAATCTATTTGATCATAGCGCGTTAACATTTCCCAAGGTTTAGCTTTTAAGGCAATTAAAGGAATTTTTCCTGTAGCAGAAGCTTTATATTCACCTTTATTTACCAATATTTGCTCAACATTTATACTATCATCTTTTAAATTTAACAGACCTGTCATTCTATCAAAAGTTGCTGTTCCTATACCACCACCATCTATTTCAAAAGAAATATTAGCCTGCGGATTTTTGGCTGTTCCCGTTATTTGGGAATATATGTCCAGTGTTCCTTTTGTGGCAATATCATAATTGAGTACATCGGCTACAACATCGGCATCAACACCTTGGGCCGAAATTACTAAATCAACTTTTCCTTTTGTATCCCATGACCCCTGTGCAGCTATTTTAGCATTATCCTGCTGCCCATAAAAATTATTAACCTTTAAAATATTATTAATATACGAAATATCAATAGTCATTTGCTGCAGCGGGTGATTTTTTACATAACCATCTTGTACACTACCATTAAAATGGATTGCCGGATTAGATAAACTCCCGGTTAAATCAACCTTTCCATTAAATTTCCCCGTTA
Organism: Pectinatus brassicae; assembly: GCF_014201835.1. Taxonomy (GTDB): domain Bacteria; phylum Bacillota; class Negativicutes; order Selenomonadales; family Selenomonadaceae; genus Pectinatus; species Pectinatus brassicae. The sequence continues at coordinate 53,783 of NZ_JACHFH010000016.1, forward strand.
TATAATTATTATTTAAATTTGCTATTGCTGTCAAAGCCTTAACATCTAAATCTACAGCATTTAAATTTCCTTGCAGACTTTGCTGCAATAAATTTAATTTACCATTTAATAAAATTTTACCCGTTCCCTGCTCACATTGTATTTGAGAAAGATTTGCCACTCCATTTTGATAGTCAAAATTTCCTGCAATATTATTAAGCTGTACATTATTAAAAACAACTTGTTTGCTGGCAATAGTGCTTGTAAATATCGGGTTACTAACCGTTCCAGTGAGCCTGCCATCAAAATCAGCACTGCCACTTACCGGATAAGGAAAATCAATTGGCAGCTTAGCAATATCAATATTTTTAATTTTTACCAAAAAATCAAGCCTGTCATTATTATTTACCGCACCACTTATCAAGGCTGTAGCAAAAGGAGTTTTTATGGAAAAATCATGCAGGATTATTTTCCTGTCTTTATAAGCATAATCCCCTTGAGCATTAGTCAGTAATATTCCCTGAAAATTACCTTCGTGAAAAAATATGTGACCATTTGCCTGAATATTATCAAGTGTTCCTGTCAATATTAATTTATTATCAACAGCACCTGTGATTAAGTGTCCGGGCATAAATGCGGCAGCAATATTTTCCATACGGGCATTTTTGGTATCAACTACTAAATTGATGCTCCTTCTGCCAGTAAGACCTACAGAGCCTGATGCGGTATGTACCGTTTCATTACGACTGTTTTTTATTTCAAATTTATTAATTTTTATATTGTCAATCGTTCCATCGGCTGCTAACAATAGCAAATGATATGGCTGCGCCATTATCGTACCATCATTTGCCCCCAACTGCAGCTGTAAATGCGGATTATTGATATCACCTGTAACAAAACCATGAAAACCTGCTTCACCAGTCATAGGTACTTGGGCATATTTTTCAAAAGTTTGTAAATTTATTTTAGTACCTGATACTTCAATATTTAAATTATTGTTATTAATATTTCCAGCAGCATCAATCTTGCCACCCTGTCCCATATCAGCCGTTAAAGCCGCAATTTTTATATTCTGCCCATCCTTAGCTATTGCCGCATCAGCATTATTTATTAGAATATTTTTATATAAGGCATTTTTTAATTTTACTGCCGCATAAAATTTAACGTCATCAACATGTTCTATATCTCCCGTTGCCGTTATATTTCCCGACAATAAACCTGAAATTCCTGGCAGAAACTGCTTAAATTCACTGCACTGTAAATTTTTAAAATCAGCTGTTGCTTCATAGCTTTGGTTTTTTACATGAAAGATCCCTTTAGCTTCGATCTGTCCTGCAGCTATATTAGCTGATGCCCTATCTATATAGATAGTGTCGTCAGCAAAGCTTCCCTCTACTTTGGCATCTGCAATAGAAAAACCATAAGCGTCTGCTTGTTTTGCTGATAAATATGCTTTAACTTTTGGTGCAGACAACTTTCCAGTAATATCAGCAGTAAATGCGACATCGCCAGTAAATGGTATGTTTTTTAAAATAGTTTTGGGATTAAATTTATCAGATTCTGCCACTACAGATAATTCGGGATTATCTGTAAGCGTTATTTTGCCATGCATTTTCAGCAGCTGTCCCTGCACTCTCGCATTAGCAAATGCCGTTAAATAATCATCCTTAAATATAAATAAACCATTTATATTTTTTACTTGTATTGCCTGATAACTACATGCCCCATTTTCCAAGGTCATTTGTCCACTTATTATTGGGGTTTTATTTAGGGGCAGCGCTATTTTTAAGTTCATATCTTTTATGCTGCCTTTTATCAGCTGCAACTCAGCTGGCAATATATTTGGGGGAATAAACGGCAAATATTTATCTATATTCACCTGTGGTGACTTAATCGTCACCGTATTAAATTTATCACCAATTATACCACTTATATCGAACACATCTTTATCCTGATATAAAGTAGCTTTTATAACAGGCTGCTGTGGATTTTTCATAGCTATTTTACCATTTATTTTGGCAAATTTCATTTGCTTGTTTTGGACGCTAACATTGGCCGTGCCATTATGTAAATCTATATTTCCCGTAAAATTATTACTTTCACTTGTATTACTTAATATATCGTTGTAATTCCATGTACCATCAGGTCTTTTTTCAATGTTAGCAATTGGATTATCAACAGCGATTGTTGTTATGCCGCTAATGATATCAGTATTTTTGATTATTGCTAATGGACTAAAATCTACAATAACGTCCTGTGCTTGAGCCAGTATTTTTTCATTTTTGTCATATACCGTTATTCCTGATGCCTTTACACTTGTAAGTGAATTTATTTGCACCGCATCTATTTTCACCTTAGTCTGTATCTTTTTATCAATTATCTTTTCAATATTTTGAGCGGCTGTCTTCATAAAATCAGCTGAATAGCTGACATAAAAAAAAGAAGCCGCAAATAATATTCCGATAAGTGTTGCTGCAATTATCACAATTTTTTTCCACGGCTTCATACTCTTTATTCCCTCCAACAATTAATTATCTTGATTAATATATTAATATTTATTTTGTACCAGCATAATTTAATCAAGAATAATCTTCTCAGGTATACCTGTAAGTTTTAATTGTTATTCTTAGCTAATTATTTTATTATTTACTATCTTTAGTGTCGTCGACTGCACTATTATTCTGCATTATTGGCATACCCATTGCTTTTTCTAATGAAGCACGGCTTGTCGTATATGTATAAAGCGCTTCATTATAATTTGTCTGTGCTGTAGCATAATTGGAAATCGCATCTAATCTATCACTATTGGTGCCTACACCTGCCTGATAACGAAGCACCGCAATACGATTATCTTCTTCCGCCTGAACTACTGCTATTTTTGTTGTTTCAATATTTTTACGAGCAGCTTCCATCGATAAATAAGCCTGTCTTACATCTGATAAAACCGTATCCTTCAGCGCTAATTCCGTATGCTGTGCTTTCATATATGCTGCTTCTGCCTGTTTCACCTGAGAATGGGTAACAGCACTGTCAAAAATAGTCCAGTCGGCCAATATGCCAATTATTGATTGATCATATTGATCATTATCAAAAACATTATTCCCTGAAATGTATTTCTGCGCTACAAAATCAACCTGCGGTAAATAACCTGCTTTTGCTGCCGCTATAGCTTTTTGTTCCTGTTCTACAGTTCTTTGCGCCGCCAATAAATCTGGTCTGTTTTGTACGGCAGTATCCATACATTCCTGCAGCGTCTTGGAATAATTAGTATCGGTCAAGTAATTATCAGCTGGTTCTACATCTGTTAATATATCCTGTCCGATTAAAGTATTAAAAGTGGTAATGGCCACCTGCACATTATTTTCCGCTGTAACAAGTGCCTGTTTGGCATTGGCTAAATTAACCTGTGCCGTCAATAAGTCTGTCTTAGCTACTACACCAGCATTATACTTAGCCTCTGCCACTTTTTCATGTTCACTATATTGTTTTACTGCAGTTTCATCCACTTTTTTGATATTTATATAATTTAGTATTGCATAATAATCTTCAATTGTCTGGTATTGTATAGTTTGTTTTTCATTGTCTAAATTATATTGGGCAATTTCTACACCTAAGCTGGCACTTTTTTTATTATTTTCCAGTTTGCCGCCTGTATATATGGGAACAGTTGCTTTTATGGTATTGCCATAAAGACGATTTATACCACTATCGTGATATGAATGACCATCAGCCTTATAGGCAGTTCCTTCCCATGTTAAAGTTAATCCCTCATTGCCGCGCGCTTCCCCCAACACTGCTCTAGCGCTAATTAAACTTGCTTCCTGTTCTTTTATTGTATGGTTATTAGCTAATGCTTCATTAATACTTTCTGATAAAGACATTTGTCGTGCAAATACAGTGGTATTCAGTGATACTGTCATAATACCACCTAATACTAATGCTGTTAAATTTTTAATCCATCTATTTTTATTTCTTTTCAAGATATTTTCCTCCTAAAATATATTTATTAAAATTCTTTGCGCAAACCAAAATATGTTAATCTTTTGGCACTATCATTCAAATTATTTACCTGTCCTACCAAATAATAGTCAGGTGATAATTTATACTGGCTGCGCAATTTTAATTTTACCTTATCATCATCATAGGCATCAACAGAAAACTTCCATAATCCTAAATAAGTATCTAGTCCTATTCCTGGATTATTGTCTACCAAACCAACGCGTCCAGAAAAAAAATCATTGCCTGCGCCTAATTGCAAATTAGTGGCCGGATTATCACCGCCAATATCGTCACCACCTAGTAACAAAAAATTACCAGAATCATTATATAGCTTTAAATCAGCATTAAACATCATATCCGATTCTTTGCCATTATAAAGAAAATCGGCACCAACTTTAGTATGTATCGAATTTATTTTAGTCATCATCTTATTAGCACGTTTTGATACATCGCTGGCATTATGAATCATTGATTTTAATTCTGCAGCAGTATCAGGATCAGCTATTACCGGCTCTAAGTTTGCTGCCATTTTGTCTATTCTGGCACTAGTTGCTGATAAATTAGCAATTGCTCCGCGCATATTCTCAGCCATTTGCCCATCACCATTTAACTGATTCATCATTTTTTCAATTTGTCCGGTGGTCTGCTGCATATTTGCGGTTATGGCTGTCATATTTCTAACCATGCCATTAATATTTCCCTCATTAGCAATGCTTAAGCGTGCTATCACAGCAGTCGCTTCATTCATATTATCAGTTATCTTTTTTAAATTTGATGCTGAATTTATTATAGAATCCTGCACAGCTGGATTAGCTATAATTTTATTCATAGCTGTTACCAACTTATCAACCTTCTCCATAGTAGCTGATGCAGCTGTCATCAATGTTTCAATATTATGGGCCTCAGTTCCTTTTACCACATCATTATTTTTTAAATACAATGCCGCCTTTTTTTCAGCAGCGTATATATTAACAAATTTTTCGCCCATTAAGCCGTCACTGGATATTGTAACAATAGCATTTTGTGGTATTTTAGCCTCATTTTTTATCTGCAAAACAACTTTTGCACCTGTACTATCAGTCGTAACTGTTCTGACATTACCTACCTCTACTCCAGCATATCTTACTAGCGCGCCTGGTTTTAATCCATCCACATATTTAAATGATGCTGTAATTTTATAATTAGGCGGCTCACCAAAACTAAAATGGCTAAGATGCATTACAATGGCCAAAGCTAATGCTAATGCTGTTACGGTAAATAATCCCACCTTAGCTTCTATTGTCATATTATCGCCTCCCTGCCTATACATACCTCATATAAGTATTTACTATCTTATAATTCGCCCACCACTTATAAATTCCTGTACCCGCTCATCATCTGAATTTTTAATTATTTGTGCATTACCTAGTGCTATTATCTCTCCATTATATATCATTGCTATTCTATCTGCTATATAATAAGCACTATCCATATCATGAGTTACCACTACTGATGTAACGCCCATCTGCTGCTGCGTATATTTTATCAATTTATCTATTTTACCTGCCATTATCGGATCTAAACCAGAGCTTGGCTCATCATATAATATTATTTCCGGCTCAAAAGCAATTGCGCGGGCTAAGCTGACTCTTTTCTTCATTCCTCCTGATAATTCATTTGGCATATATTCCTTGAATTTTTCCAAACCTACTAATGCTAACTTTTCATCAACGATTTTATCTATTTCGGCTGTACTTAAATCACTGTGCTCAGTTAAACCAAAACCGATATTTTCAGCCACAGTCATCGAATCAAATAAGGCTGAATATTGAAATACCATTCCCATTGTCAAGCGAATTTTATCCAGCTGCATTTCATCAAGTTTAGATATTTCCTGCTGTTTTATCCAAATTTCACCACTGGTGGGACGCTGCAAACCAATCATCAATTTTAATAAAGTACTTTTCCCTGACCCGCTTGCTCCTATAATAGCCAGTGTTTCCCCTTTTTTTACCGATAAATTTATATTTTTTAATACAGCAAATTCATTATAAGATTTATTGACATTTATTAAATCTATCATAGATACTCCTCAACGATATAGAATCATTGATAAAAAACAATTAAAGAAAAATATTGCTATTATCGCATTAACTACCGATTTTGTCGTTGCCTTGCCGACACCTTCTGCGCCATTTTCAGCATACAGGCCATAATAACAGCCAATTATCGCTATTATTATGCCAAAGAATACTGCTTTTATTAATCCACCAGTAAAATCATGTGAAATTACAAAAACATCAATGGAACGCATATACATAAATGATGAAATATCATAATAATTAGCAATGATCCAGCCGCCAAACGAACCAATTATATCACCGAACACCACCAATAACGGCAGCATTATCATACAGGCCAGTAGCCGGGGAACTACTAAATAACCAATTGGATTTGTTGCCATAACCTTTAGCGCATCTATCTGTTCCGTCACCTTCATCGTACTTATTTCAGCTGTTATTGCTGCTCCTACCCGTCCAGCAGCTACTACTCCTGTTAAGACTGGACCTAATTCCCGTCCTACAGCAATTGTTACCACTCCGCCAATTGTTGATTGTGCCCCAAAGCGGATAAATTCTGCAGCCGTCTGCAAAGTCAAAACCATTCCCGTAAACAGCATTGTCAATGCAACTATAGGCAGTGTATCAACGCCCAAATGTGCCATTTGTCTTAAAACATGCCGCAGGCGAGGCATCTGTCGACACTGCTTTAATGTATCCAGCAGTAATAATATAAAACCTCCCCATATTGCTAATCTCTTTAAAATAAATGAACCGATTATTGCCATCTTAACCACCATCCTTTATTGTGGTCTATTTCATTATATCCTATTAAATGATTTTAACAATAAAAAAAAAAATAGTAAATACTAATTTACTATTTTTTTATATAATTACTATTAATCTTTTACTTTAAGCTTTATTCTAACAACATTATCAATAATATATTTAGTAGAAATTTTTTGCTTTGGTGCGACTGCACTTGCAGAATTCATCTGTCCATTTTGTTCCATTTTATTCTGCATTTTTATCGCATTTTCTACAGCTTTTTTTTGTTCTGCATCATTAGTAATCTGTTTAACAGCCCTATCGATGATTATCTCATTATTTTTATCTGTTTGTAAAAAATCCTGTATCTTAGTTTCTGCTGTTACACTTTTATCTTCTTCCGGGCTTAAATCTATCCCCTTCATAGCTAGTGCTGCTACCGGAACTAATCCACCGCCTCTTATTTCTAATACAAGATCACCTGTTTGCTGCTTAGGCACAGTATAAGGTACTAAAAGTTGTTCTTTAGCTGCACGATACGGTTGTAAAATAATTTTCAAATTAACTACTTCGCCAGGATGCACAATCAATTTATCTGGGATAACATTTAATATTGATGCTGTTTTTCTTTCATTATCAAAAGACATATCTACACTAATACCAGTAATATCATAATTTTTATGTTCATCACTGCAAATTATTGATAAAAGCTGACCTAATTCACTAACTGTGAATTGCCCAACATTAGCACTATTATAATACATATTACTTCTATCAATTTCGCCGCTGGAAACAGCATTAGTCATTATTTTAAATTTAATATTTGCTGTTCCAGCACTTAAACTATCGATAGTTCTGTCTAATGCCGCGTAAGATATACTTGCTGCTAAATTAGGCAGTAATTCTTCATCATAAGCAATACTTGAACCATATACCATATGCCTATTCAAATTTTTATCATCGACAGTAACTTTTACTGGTACTACCTGTGGATATTGCCCAAGGATACCGCTTACACCAGAATACCTATCCTGATTGATGCGTCCGATTATATGCCCCATCGATGACACTTTTTGTCCATTTACTACACCACTGGCTGTTCCTACAATATCAGCATCGGTCATAAAATAATTTACATTGCCGCGATATGTAAACGGATGACCAAAAGCTAATATTTTATTATTATCTATAGCTGTCACCGTTCCAACTGCTCCGACAGAAAAATCACCATAAGCAATAGCAACTCCCACTGAGCTGCCCGCATTGAGCGTATAATCTGATTTTACCAAACTATCCTGCTCGCCGCCATTTGTCATTAAATTCAAAGAATATGGCTGCATATTAAATGGCTCTAATTTTTCACTCAAAAACTCTCGTGCCGTATCAGAAAAACCACTTACATATAATGATATTGGATTTTTAGGTTTATCTAAGGAATCTGCCTCTGCACCATATTTTTTCTCCCAGTTGGCTGTATCGACAAATGTCACTTTTGCCGTATCTGTTTTTGCTGATTTGGAAAGCACTACCTGTGAAGAATTATCAGTATTTACAGTTGAACTGGTTTTACTATTTACATTTTTTTTGTCATTAGAGCCCACTTTTTTTAATATTGTTTCCAGATGTTTTTCATCTTCAGCCAGCTGTTGCTCATGACTGTTGGTATTAATTTTTACTTGATTGATTTTACCCTTGTTTTTTTCATCAGGAAAATTCCAAAGTTTCATCATATCTTCAATCGGCGTTATAAAAAATATATGCGGGTTGGTATCACTGCCAATACCTCTGGCCACAGCACCAATTAAATAACCATCAACATAAACAGGGCTGCCGCTCATACCATGAATTACCCCATTTGTATCATTCATCATATGGCCATATGCTCTGGCCATAATTTGCTTGGGTGCACCACCGCCATTGTCTTCGACTCCTATTATTTCCACATTGAAGCTTTCTATTTTATCTCCTTGGACAACAGTTTTGGCCGTCCCTATCATACCAGCATGAAGCTGCGCTGTTGTCATAATAGGAGGCATAGCAAAAACTGTCGTTGGTACGAATACCATTAGAAAAAATATTATTTTAGTAAATTGTTCTATTATCTTCCGCAAATTTTCACCTCAATTTGTGCCTTATTCTCTAATAATTTTTACTACAATTTGGCCATTTCCTATATTATCACCAGGATGAACCAAAACTTCCTGTACAATGCCGTCTGCCGAAGCCCGACAAGCTGTAATTTCACCAGTAAGTGTTGCTATATTTACCAACGCACTGCCCTGTTTAACCATTATTCCCGGCTGAATAGTCCATGATACTTTTCCTGATAAAATTGTCTTTTCATTTATCACCGATTGAGCCGATGCCTGTTGATAAATTCCTATAACCATCATCATACACAGCAATACTATCCAATATATGTTCTTTCTCATTTTAAGCACTTCCTTCCAAATGAGTTAATAATTATATATTTAATTATACATTAGCTAATCACAATAGCAAGGAATTTATTTTTTTAAGACTGATAAACCAACCCCTACCGGTCTTTGCCTTCCATCAGATGGCGAATTCACTATTTTATCATCAAGTACCATCTCCGACGAACCACCGCCATCAAAATTAATAGCATCCTGAGCTCCCATTTCCAGTAGTAATCCACTCAATTGCTTTAAGGTTAAACCATCACTGTCATCTTGTCTTCCATCAGCAACAACTAGCAATATATGTCCATCCTTTTTTATCCCTAATGCTGTTCGAGGTGATTGTCCTCCATAAACATCCGGGCCAATTTGTTCTTCAGTTGATGTTATATCAGTTTGACCATCTTTTATAAGACGTGGTCCTACACCAATTATTTGTAACGCTTTGTTCCATCTATCACTGCCAACATTATCATTTATTATCATTTCATCCCCAACTTTTAAATCCTGCAACGCATCCTTCATTGTACCATGGGCAGAAATAACCGTTTGATTTTCTTTAAGCCTTGTATCATTGGTATTAATAGCTACAATTTTATTATTTTCAACAACATACTCTATGCCATATTCATTAGTCTGAGTGCTGCTTCCATAAAATGAATTATATTCAATTATTGTATTAGCTTCTCTGTCACAGTTAACCCCATTGAGCGGAAAATCTCCCAATTTAGTATGAATACTGCCTTCATAATTAACTGTATCAATCATTGGTTTACCTGAATTATCTATACCAAAAGCAGTACGTGGCAAATATGTAGTACTCGCTATAATTCCATCGATTTTAGTAAGACCATAAACCTCTTTACTTTTGCCAAAGTATGATGCATTTACAGTTGCTACTGCTCCGTAATAATTATTCATATTCAGTACTGTATTTTTCCCTAGTTGACGACCACCACCTAATACTGGTACGAAATTATATTTATTAGGATCAATATCTAATATATATGCCCTCAATTTGCCGGCTTCATTATTTTGATAATATGTCGTATATTCTATACCATCATCTACTTTACTGGTCTGCATATACTGATAATATTTTTTTATATCAATAAATACTCTGTCAGGATTTTGCAGCACGTTGACCACATATGGCAATTTTTGCACTAAATTTATTGTTGCCCGACAGCCTGCCTGCGTATTTTCTAACTTAAAATCGCTTATTGTATCTTTATCTATATTAATATTTTTGTTTACTGCCGCGGCATTTACACCAGAAAAATCAACTATTATTTGTTGTCCATCATTTTGGACAGCAATATCATATGCCGGCAGTTTGTCAAATTGAAAAACAATTCGTGTATTTTCCGCTGATGTACTTGACCGCAGCTGAGTAAGTGTTATAGGGCGATTTGCCGCCAATGCACTCGTTTCGCAATACAGTAGCAGCATCAGCAAAAATATAAATATTTTATGTGTTCTCTTCAATTATTTTATCTCCTAAAATTACTTAAAAACTGCTGCAAAGAAAATATTCATATACAGCTAAAATATTTTCCTGCAGCAGTTTTATGTTTTTTATCTTATTTTGTTTATAAGATTTTATTTATATCTTTTGGCAGCAACTGCTGCTGGTTGTTTAACATTTTGCTTGCCTATTTGACGATAAAGCATATCAGCCAAACCTACACCGCCAGCATGAGCAAGATTTTTTGTCATTTCCGTCTCCTGCATTGAGCGCAAAATATTATCTGCATTAGAATCACCAAACAATGAATCCTTTGGTACTGTCTTACGCATTTCTTTATACATTAAATCTAAAAACAACGCTTCAAATTGCTCACAGGCCTCTTTTAATTTTGCATCATTTTTCTCTATTGCTGATGTTTTTGTGACTTTTTTTAGGTTTCCTGCCGTTTTAGCGAACTCATTTAACTGGGCCTGCTTTGCCTGTTCCACTGCTGGCGAAGCCATTATCGGATTTATTCCTTCCATTGCTAATTCCCTCTTTTAAATAACTTCTAACTCTGCATGCAGTGCACCTGCTGCCTTCATTGCCTGTAAAATAGCTATTATATCACGTGGCGTTGCTCCTACAGCATTAAGTGCCCCTACAACATCATTTACATTGGCTGTTGCATTTAAAACAACAGTATTGGCTTTTTCGGCAGTCACATTGGTAGATTGATTCTTAGTCACAATTGTGCTACCCATACTAAATGGTGCTGGCTGAGAAACATTAGTTGTCTTATCAATGCTCACGCTAAGTCCACCTTGGGCTATAGCCACCTTATCTACAGTAATATTTCCACCCATTACAATAGTTCCTGTACGTTCATTTACCACAACCTTGGCAATACTATCAGGCATTACCGACAGATTTTCAATATTAGCAACAAACCCTACTAGATTATTGCGATAATTCATTGGTATCATGACTTGCACTCGACCTGGATTTACCGCTGAAGCCACATTTCCGTAGCGGGCATTTATTGCATTAGCCACTCTGGCGGAAGTTGAAAAATCCGCATTATTAATCGATAAGGAAATGCTGCCATTTTGTCCTAAACTATCCTCAACGCTTTTTTCTACTATGGCACCACCAGCAGCTGTACCAACGGTAGTGATATTTTTACTGCGGCCGGCAGTAGAATATCCCCCAGTGGCAATAGGCCCCTGAGCCACTGCATATACCTGTCCATTACCAGCTTTTAATGGAGTCTGTAAAAGTACCCCGCCCGCTAAGCTCTTGGCATCTCCCATTGAAGAGGCTGTAAAATCAATATTATCTCCGGCATGGGCAAACGGTGGTAATGTCGCCGTTACCATTACAGCTGCCACATTTTTGGTTTTTAATGACGCTGAATTAATTGCTACACCAAAGTTTTTCAGCATATTAGCTACCGAAGTCAAAGTTTCCAATGTCTTATTGCTATCACCACTGCCCTGAAGACCTACCATCAAACCATAGCCAACCAACTGATTAGAACGTACCCCTTCTACTTTAGCAATATCCTTTATACGCGCCGACGATATATCAGCAGCAAAAATAATATTATGAGTAATTAGCGTCACTAAAAAAGCTGCTATTGAAAATATAATTTTCCCTTTATTATACAACATATTGTTCCCTCTTTATAAATTCTAGAAGAGTACATTTAATATCTGTGTTAAAATACCCTGTCTTTGTTTTGCATTAAGTGGCCCTTTACCGTCAAATGTCAAGGTAGCATCAGCTACTAAGTTAGATGATATCGTATTATCATTAGCAATATCATCTGGTCTGATTATTCCACGAAAAGTTATGCGATGTTCATTTTTATTTTGCCAAATAGACTGCGTACCTTGTACTATCATATTGCCATTTGGCTGCATATCAATCACTGTTACCGTTATTGTTCCACTTACTGAATTAGTATCTTTAGCCGAACCATTAGCTGTAAAAGTATCAGACTGATTAGCACTGGCAGCTGCCAAAAAATGAAATATTCCCACACCAGCCCCAAGAGAATTACTGCCACTTTTACCGTTACTCATCGCTTTTGTTGTACTTGTAGATGATGATTCATCTATTTTTATAGTAACAATATCGCCAATATCATGCGCTCTTCTATCGGCAAATAAATTTATAGCTCTTCCACTTTCTGAATTTGACCATAGTGACTGTGCCTGACTCACCGGTTGATTACAAATAAATACAACAAAAAACAAACTTGTAATTACTAAAATATGCTTTACTTTCATTATCTCACCTACGATTAATCCGTTAAATCTATCTGAACAGTTTGATCGTCGACTACCCTGCCACTGACGATATTACCTGTTCTTGTATTTCTAACTCTGATTATTTCACCTTCACTGCCGCTCATTAGAGCTACTCCCATTGTCTTAACCTGTAAGCCATTACCTTTGCCTACTATGTTTACAGGCATCCCACGTTTTATTATATCCGGCTTTACCAATGCAGTGCTATCTATAATATCGCCGATTTTAACTGGATGACGCAAAATCTTCCCTACTGCATTATCGATTACCGTAAGATAACTTTCACGTGTAGGGTTTATTTCTTTTTGTTCAATGGTTACATCGCTACCTACCAGCACATGATTAGCCGGTATAAATTTGGCTGCGACAACAACATCAGCAAAAGTATGTAATTGTATACGGCATATTATTTTTTCAACAGTTTCGCCTTTAACATTGATGTTTACATAGACTGGCGTAGGCACAGTGTATTTTAGGCCGTAAGGCAACTCAGCTGTCAATTCCAAGTTTCCCGGCGATACCACTACATCAGCAGGCGTATTAGTCTCTTCCAACGTCCATTTTCTGGATTCATGGTTTTTTATTAATTCATTTTTCATTTTTGCTTCGGCTGCTGTTAATATATCTGCTGCTAAAACTACCTGAGATTTTCGTTTGACAACTACACTTTCAGGTATAGCCCAAGTGATATTGCTTAAGTCAACTCTAGAAGACTGCAATTTTAAGCGCAATACATAATTACTTACAGTTTTTTCGTCACCAGGTTTTGCTATAAATCCTAAGTTTATATTTATGAGTTCCTGTAACCGTTGCGGATCACTGCAACCTATATCAGCAATGGATCCCAGCAATATGTCTTTCCCCCATATAACCCCCTTGTCATGTATAATAACAGTGGCTGGTGCAGCAGCAAAGGCCTTCGCCGTAAATAGCAATAATGAAATTGTTACTATTATATATTTTTTAAACATAACAATCCTAATTATCGTTTTAAATTATTAGCAATTTCCAGCATAGCATCAGATGTCGTTATTGCTTTGGAATTTGTTTCATATGCACGCTGCGCCACTATCATATTAACCATTTCATCGGCTACCTGTACATTGGACATCTCTAAATAGCCCTGTGTAATAGTCCCCGATCCATCTTCGCCTGGCGTACTTTCAATTGGTGCTCCCGAAGCATTTGTTTCATAAAAGATATTTTTCCCTTGTGCTGATAGACCTGCCGGATTAACAAAACGAACCACTGTTATCTGCCCTACTTCTTCAGCTGTTGTTTGTCCTGCTGGTGTTGCGCTGACGGTTCCATCAGAACCAATAGTTATTGTATCTGACGGTGCATCTTCCGGTATGGTTATTTCTGGTTCCAATGGATAGCCATCTGATGTAACTAAGCGACGTGTTTCATCTAGTTTAAACGAACCATCACGCGTATAGCCAATAGTACCATCAGGCATAGTCACTTGGAAAAATCCATCCCCATCAATCATCATATCAGTCGGATTGCCTGTTGACTGATAACTCCCCTGCGTAAAAATTCTATTTGTTGCTGACAATTTTGATCCATGACCAGCCTGCATAGCCGTAGGATAAGTTGTATCTGGTGCACTTGTAGCACCTGGTTGGCGCAGAGTTTGGTACATTAAATCCTGAAACTCAGCCCGTTGTTTTTTATAACCTGTTGTATTTACATTTGCCAAATTATTAGAAATTACATCCATATTTTGCTGTTGCGTAGTCATACCAGTGGCAGCAGTCCAAAGCGCTCTCATCATAATGATAAACTCCTCTCAAGCTTACATTTTATTCACTATTACGATACTCGACCCACTTCATTTACGGCTTTATCCAGCAACGAATCCTGCGTAGTAAGTGCCTTAGAATCTGCTTCGTAGGTGCGATAATTATTTATTAAATTAACCATTTCCTTGGCTACATTAACATTTGATTTTTCCAGCCACCCCTGCTGAATAGAACCTGTGGCTGTTCCTGGCTGAGCACCTTGCTGTGGACGATATAAATTATCGCCTTCTTTTATCAAAGCTCCTCTGTCAGCAAAACCGGCTATTTGAATCTGTCCTATTGCTTCCTCAGCAGCATTGGCCGCACCGTTGGCTACAGTGTTGACTGTTCCATCGGCTCTAATACTTATACTGGCTATATCTGGTGGTATATTTATCGGTCCGCCCTGAGTACTAAGCACTGCTTGGTTATTAGCTGTTACTAACTGACCTGCTGCTGAACGGTAAAAATTACCATCACGCGTATAACGTACACCTTGTGGTGTATTAATAGCAAAATAACCATCACCAGTTATTGCTAAATCCAAAGGACTGTTTGTATTTTCCAGTGAACCCTGGTCACGAATCACTGCAATTTCAGCAACTTTAGCACCACGGACTAAAGAACCAATAACAGGTGCACTACTATTTTCGGCAGCAACAGTACCTTCTAATAAATAATTTTTTGCTGTATCAATATTTTGTAAATCAAAT
>NZ_JACHFH010000017.1 GCF_014201835.1 Pectinatus brassicae
CGTTGTGGCTATACTGTCTTTAGGAGTTTCCAGCATTTCAAGCAGTATTGGATTGGTCTTTTGCCAATCTCTATATGCATATTTCTATACATACTAACTAGTTTGGTCGCCTGACTCATGACTGAAGTCACGAGTGTGCAGCTCCCATTTAATCAAATACCATGATACCTATATCATCATTAACGGCCGTAACCGTTTTAATTGCCAGTGCTATTCTTGATAATTCACCACCAGAAGCCACCTTTGCCAAAGGCTGAATCTCTTCACCTAAATTAGCATTGAACATTATTTGGACAGATTCCGTCCCTGACAATGTATACTCTTTTAAATCATGTACGGCAATAACAATTTGAGCATTAGCCATCCCAAGATCAAGCAGCTGTTTTTTTATCTTTTTTGCTAAACTCTCAGCAGCAGTTTTACGCATTTTTTTTATCTGCGCTGCTATCTCGCCTAGTTTTGTTTCAGCTGTGTTTAATTCTATTTGTAATTGCTTTATTATTGTATCATAATTTTCTATCTCATCGAGTTCCTGACGAATTTTTTGCTGATAATTAAGTACATCTTCTACTGTAGGACCATATTTTCGGCATATTCTCTCGATATCATCACTGCGCCGCAAAAAATTATTAAGTTCATTAGGATTAAAATCTATATCATCAGCATACTCGCGAATATCATACGAAACTTCCTGCAGTTGGATATAGGCATCATCTATGATTTTTTTGGCATTTTCGAAATGATTATCATATTTAAGCAGTGTTTCTAAATTCTTCTGCACCAGTGATATTGCCGACAAAATAGTAATATCATCAGCATTATTAGATAAAGTATCATCAGTTATTTTTACTAAATCGGCTATTTTTTCATAATTAGAAAGTTTTTTTATTTTTTCTTCAATTTCCTGTGCTTCTTCTGGTTTTATGGCAATATTTTCTATTTCATCACTTTGCCAGCGCAGCATGTCCAGACGATCACTGTAATTTTGTGCTGCTAATTGTTTTTGTTCAAGCTTGTCTTTTAAATTATTATACTTGTTATAGGCAATATAATATTCATCATTATACTGCTTAAAATCTGCAATTGACTTATCAAGCAAATCCAGCTGAGCCTGCGGCCGCAATAATGATTGATTCTCATTTTGACCATGGATATCAATCATTAATTCCCCTAATGTCTTTAATATTACTAATGGCACCTGGCAGCCATTTATTTGAATAATATTTTTCCCATTTTTATTGATTTGACGCATAACAATAATTTCGTCATTATCATCTAAAATAGCATTATTCGCTAAAAAAGCATGAATACTTTCACTGTTTATCGTAACGACAGCTTCTATACGCAAATAATCAGCATCATTTCTTATAGAATTGATGTTGGCTCTTTGTCCCATTAAAAGACTTAATGCCCCTAATAATAATGATTTACCGGCACCAGTTTCACCTGTGATAATATTAAGGCCACTGGTAAAATCAATTTGTATATGCCGGATAAGCGCAAAATTCCATACAGTTAATTTTTTCAGCATATAATGTAATCACCCTCTTTACCGCTAGTAATTATGCCATAAATTTTTCTAATTTTTTCATGATTTTGTCCACGGCAGAAACAGGCTTTATAACTATAAATATATTATCATCACCGGCAACTGTTCCAATTATTTCCGGCCATTTAGCATAATCCAGTGTAGATGCTACTGCATTAGCAGTACCCGGCAGTGTTTTTATAACAATAATATTCTCACTAAAATCAAGCTGTACAACACTGTCATGAAAGAGTCGCTCCATCCTGTTTTTCGAAAAGAAGAATTTTTTATCTGATGGACAGGCATAGCGATATCTGCCGTCATCAGTTGGTATTTTTATCAGCATCATTTCTTTTATGTCACGCGACACCGTAGCCTGGGTTACTTCAATATGATGGTTGCGTAATGCCTCGGCCAGTTCTTCCTGAGTCTCTATAACAGAATTTTCAATAATGCTTTTTATTTTTTCATGTCGTAATGATTTCAATTTTTCTCACCCCTGTTTTTCTATCCAGCATAAGGCTGGTGCATTTTGATGATTGTGCAGCTGATACCAGCCAACAGTATAAATATGCTTATCTAATTTCTGTGTATATTTTAATAAAGACATATATTCTTCATTTCCTGCCATATGTCCTGGATACGCCAAAATAGAAATGACACCATTTGTCTGCAGTTGATCCAGTACAATACTGACCGCTGCTAATGTCGTAGTATTATCTGTTGTCAAACTATGGTTGGCTTTGGGCAGATAGCCTAAATTAAACATAGCTGCATCTATTTTCTTGTCAGCAGTAATATATTTTTTTACATTACTGTGTGAATCACATATATATTCAATGCGATTTTTATAATCAATAGTTTTCCGCTTGGTATTTTCAATAGCTTCTTGCTGTATATCAAAAGCATAAATCTGTGCTTTTGGCGCATTTACTGCCAAAAATAAGGTATCATTGCCATTACCACAGGTTGCATCAACTACTATTTTAGCATCCCTTAGTGCTCCTTTTAAAAGCAAATGGCTGACTTCAATAGTATTACTGTATTTCTGCATTTGAATTACTCCGAACCAATTTATTTAATAGGATTTTATAATAATTTTTATCATCAAATTTTATTATTTGTGCTAAAAAAGGAGCTTTACTTATTAATATCTGTTCATCAGAATTAATCGGATATACTGCCTGTCCATCAAATGTTAATATTACCTGCTGGCGTGTGTCTTTTACTTTTATATCAATTTGTTCTGTCTCATTTATAACCATCGGCCGCACATAAAATGTATGTGGACATATCGGCGTAACCAGCAGTACCTTTGCCTTAGGATTTATGATAGGACCGCCCGCCGATAAAGAGTACGCCGTTGAACCAGTCGGGGTAGAAACAATTAATCCATCTGCCCGGTAATCAGCAACTTTATACGCATCAAGTTCCAGCTGCAAACCTACCATACGGGCAACACCAGCGCTTGTAATTACTATATCATTAACTGCGTAGCCAGCCAAGGTAAGTTTATCATCCTTCTTGATATACCCCGCCAGCATCAACCGCTGTTCTATGTTATATTTTCCCGATAATATTTTACATAATTTATTTTCCAATTCGCTTATCTCAATATCAGCGAGAAAACCTAAATTACCAATATTAATGCCGCACACAGGAATTCCCTGTGGTGCCAGCAAACGACAAACCCCCAGCAATGTCCCATCGCCGCCAATACTGAGTCCGACATCAATATCAGCCTGCAAAATATCAGCCACAGCCAAATTTTCATAATTAAAAAACTTGGCTATATCCTCAGCTAAAACTACCTGAGCATCATGTTCAATAAAAAATTTTATAATCCTGTCTAATAAAGACTTGCTTTCTTTTTTAGTGTAATTAGGAAAAATACCTATTTTCATCGTTTCGCCTCAGTCATCATCAATGATGTGATTTTTTATCTAAATCTTTATGTGCATCTGTTACAATGCCGTCTATAACAGCATCATCAATAGTCATTGCAGCTGCTGTCTGTGAATTACTTAAATGAATAAGGTATTCAATATTACCTTCTGGTCCCTTTATGGGGGAAAAAGTAAGGGCCTTAATTATAAACCCTGTTTCGAGCGAAAAATCAACAATTTTTTTAATAACGGCCTTATGTACTGCAGGCTCTTTAACTACACCTTTTTTACCGACAAATTCGCGTCCAGCCTCAAACTGAGGTTTTATAAGTGCCGCAATTTCCCCATCAGCCATAAGCAGCGTTTTTGCAACTGGCAGTACCTTCTCTAATGAAATAAACGCAACATCAATTGAAGCAAAATCTGCTAATTCGCCCAAATCGGTTGGTGTCACATAACGAATATTTGTTCGCTCCATATTTATAACACGTTCATCGGTTCTAAGTGCCCAAGCCAGCTGTCCATACCCAACATCAATGGCAAATACCTTTTTGGCACCGTTTTTTAACGCACAATCAGTAAAACCACCGGTTGAGGCACCTATATCAATACAAACTTTATCCTGCAGATCAAGGTCAAAAGCACTGATGGCTTTTTCTAGTTTTAAACCGCCGCGGCTTACATAACCGATGCTGTCACCTAATACCCGGATGGGAAGTTCTGGATCGATCATCGTTCCAGCCTTATCTATTTTTTGTTCATTGACAAGCACCAGTCCAGCCATAATTGTAGCCTTGGCTCTTTCCCTGCTTGGTTCCAAGCCTTTTTCCACTAATACTACGTCTAATCGTTGTTTTTTCATTAAATAACTCCATTATCAGCTATATTTTTTATATTTGCTGCAATCTTTTCCGCTGTAAGATTATTATCAGCTAGCAATTCATTGCGTGGTCCCTGGGGAATAAACACATCCGGCAGACCCATACGTATTACATTATTCATTGCTATATGATTATCAGCCAATAATTCCAATACAGCTGAACCAAAACCGCCAGCTAATACATTTTCTTCTATTGTAACAATGTATTTTTTATTTTTCACTGTTTCTAATATTAATTGTTCATCAAGTGGCTTTATAAATCTGGCATTTATGATACTGCAGCTGATATTATCCATCGCTAATATTCCTGCCGCTTCTATTGCAGGATAGACCATCGTTCCCGCTGCGATAATCAAAATTTCCCCATTATCCTGCAGCAATTCAGCCTTACCAATAGATAAATTCTGCAAACCAGAATCGAGCGATACACCTACGGCCTGACCACGCGGATAACGAATAACCATTGGCTTATCAATACTAGCTGCTGTATATATTAAATGGCGAAACTCATTTTCATCCTTTGGTGCGCTAATAATAATATCCGGTATATTACGCAGAAAAGAATAATCAAATACACCATGGTGTGTTGGTCCATCTTCACCGACAATCCCTGCTCTGTCCAGACAAATGACCACTGGCAATTTTTGCAGGCAGATATCATGTAAAATTTGGTCATAACCACGCTGGGCAAAGGTTGAATACAATGCCACAAACGGTTTTTTGCCGGCAGCTGCCAAGCCTGCTGCCATAGTTAAAGCATGCTCTTCAGCGATACCTACATCGAAAAATCTTTGTGGATAAATTTTGGCAAAATTACTAAGTCCGGTTCCATCTGGCATGGCTGCCGTTATCGCCACTATTTTTTCATTTTCACCCGCCAGCTGCAGCAAAGTCTGGCTGAAAACATTTGTATAGGTTGGAACAGCAGCAGCTTTTTTTAGTGCCTGCCCCGTAGTAACATCAAAGCTGCCGACACCATGAAATTTAGCAGGTGCCTGCTCTGCTGGTAAATAACCTTTGCCTTTTTTGGTAAATACATGCAGCAGTACTGGCCCAGACATATTTTTTATCCGCTGCAATACACTTATAACTGCATCTAAATCATTACCGTCTACAGGACCAATATACGACAGTCCCATTTCCTCAAACAATCCACCAGCTATAAAAGCATTTTTCACGCTGTCCTTTAATATTTCCGCTGTTTTATATACAGTCTGACCTACCTTAGGCAGAGCTGACAACAATTTACCAAAATCTTTTTTTACCTTTGTATATTCAGGTGCTGTACGAATTTGCGACAAATAGCCTGATAACGCCCCAACATTTTTAGCAATGGACATCTCGTTATCATTTAAAATAATAAGCATATCTTTTTTCATTGCTCCAACATTGTTTAAGGCCTCAAAAGCTTCACCGCCGGTAAGTGCTCCATCACCGATTACAGCGATAACTTTATATTTGGCATTATCAATATCACGTGCTGCCGCTATTCCCAAAGCTGCTGAAATCGAAGTACTGGCATGACCAACACCGAAAGCATCATATTTACTCTCAAACCTGTTAGGAAAACCAGTTATGCCATTTTTCTGCCGCAGTGTACCAAATTTATCACGTCGTCCTGATAATATTTTATGTGCATAAGCCTGATGCCCTACATCCCATATTAATTTATCACTAGGAAAATTAAAAGCCTTATATAGGGCAATGGTAAGCTCTACTGTCCCTAAGCTTGGGGCTAAATGTCCGCCATTTTTAGCAACGGTATTGATTATAAGCTCACGCAATTCCCCAGCTAATTGCTGCAATTGCTGCGGCAATAGCAATTTTAAATCATCCGGCTCATTCATTTTTTTTAAGATACCCAAAGAAATTCTCCTTATCAATTCTGTCTGGTCAGAAGATATTTTGCCAAAGATTGTAGAAAATCAGCCGTATCGCCAAATATGTCCAATGCCTGCACAGCGTTATCAACTGATGCTTTTGCTAATTTCTGTGCTTTTTCCAATGATAATAACGATACATATGTTGATTTGTGATTTTTTTCATCACTGCCGACTGGTTTGCCAATTTTTTCATTATCACCAATTACATCTAATATATCATCGGTTATTTGAAAAGCCAAACCAAATTCTTTGGCATATCTAGTCAAAGCCTGCAGCTGCTCATCACTGGCCTCAGCTAAAATTGCCCCTATCCGTATTGCCGCACAAAATAATGCACCGGTTTTGGCACTATGAAGCTTGCGCAGTTCATCAATATTAATTCTTTTATTTTCTGACTGAAGGTCAATAACCTGTCCGCCTACCATTCCTTCTGCTCCTGCAGCATAGGCCAATTCTTTTATCACCTTGAGCAAAATATCCGGCTTTACTGTATTCACTGAAGTGATAATATCAAAAGCCATGGTTAAGAGAGCGTCTCCCGCCAAAATTGCCGTTGCATCACCATAAACTTTATGGTTGGTCAATTTCCCGCGCCGATAATCATCATTATCCATAGCCGGCAAATCATCATGGATAAGTGAATACGTATGTACAAATTCCAAAGCACAGGCTATACGGCAAAAAGCTTCACCATTTGTACCTGCTGCATCGGCTGCCGCCATGAGCATTATCGGACGCAGTCTTTTACCGCCAGCTGAAAGACTATAATTCATTGAATCAGCCAAAATACTGTTCAATGCTGTATTGGCTGGATAAATTTTTGTCAGTTCATTATTGACTAATTCAATTTTTCTTTTCATATAATCATTCATTGTCACTATGTCCCTTCGTCTCAATGCTCAAAGGCTTTTGCATGCCCGCTGCATCTATTTCTGCCAAATCACAGACAGTTTTATCGGCTTTATCTAATTCACTGCGGCAAAACGTTACTAAATCAGTTGCCTCTTTATATTTTTTCAATATATTTTCAAGCGACAGGTTGCCCGCTTCAAGTTCTGCCACCACTTCTTCTAAATTTGTTACTGACTCTTCAAAATTTTGTTTTTTTCGCGGCATGTTTATTTTCCCTCCATTATTTCGTCAACTGTTGCTGAAAAGAAGCCGTCAGATACATTTATCTGTATTTGTTCAGTTTTTTTTATCTTTTTAATACTGTTGACCAGCTGTTTATCCTTATAAATCATGCTATAGCCTCTTTGCAGGGCAGCATGCGGATCAAGCAATAATAATTTTTCTGCTAAAATATCCAGAGAATGCTTTTTCTCTGTAATATATTTATCGCATATATCATTTATTTTTAACTGCAGTGTATCAATGCACTGATATTTAGTATCCAATAATTTATAGGGCTGTTTAAACACATGGCTTTGCTGACAATTATTTAAACGCTCCCGATAATACTGTAGCTGCTGACAAACTAAATTATATATTTTAGTACGATAAAGTTCAATTTTTTGTAATTGTTCTTCCCGTGCCGGCACACAAAACTCAGC
Source organism: Pectinatus brassicae (assembly GCF_014201835.1). Taxonomy (GTDB): domain Bacteria; phylum Bacillota; class Negativicutes; order Selenomonadales; family Selenomonadaceae; genus Pectinatus; species Pectinatus brassicae. Next base: position 7,731 of record NZ_JACHFH010000017.1, read on the forward strand.
TGCCTGTGAAGGAGTAGCCGCCCGCATATCACTGACAAAATCCGTAAGGGTATAATCAGTTTCATGTCCTACAGCTGAAACGATCGGAATTTTAGATTTAAACACCGTACGTACAACATCTTCATCATTAAATGACCATAAATCTTCAATTGAACCACCACCGCGCCCCATTATAATAACATCACATAATTTATGTTTATTAAAAAATTTTAATGCTGCCGTAATTTCTTCAGCTGATCCCTGACCTTGAACTTTTACCGGATACAACAATAATTTAACAGTAGGATTTCGCAAGGAGGCCACATGAAAAATGTCATGTAGTACCGCACCAGTCTTTGATGTTATTATACCAATGCACTTAGGATAAAGCGGCAGCGGTTTTTTATAAATTTCCTCAAACAATCCCTCATTGGCTAATTTTTTCTTTAATTGTTCATAATAAAGATTAAGCTCACCTACGCCATCAGGAATCAACTGGGATACATACAGTTGATATGCTCCATCCCGTTCATATACACCAATATTACCACAAGCTATTACCTTCATACCATTTTCCGGACGAAATTTTATTTTTTGTGCTGCCCTACGGAAAACAACTGTCTTTATAGCCGACTTATCATCTTTAAGGGTTAGATAACAATGACCTGACGTATGTAATTTAAAATTGGAAATCTCGCCGCGCACCATGATTTTTTGCAAAATATTATCGGCAGAAATAAGATTATATATGTAATTATTAATTTCGCTGACGTTATAAATCGTCATTTTTTATCCTCTTCAAACAAAAAGCCGGGCATTAGCCCGGCTTTTAATTATTCTCTCACAATTGAACCCAAGATGCCATTAATAAAACGACCGGAATCGTCTGTTCCAAATTGTTTTGCTAGTTCAACAGCCTCATTTATTATTATTTTTGGTGTTAAATTTTCATCGCCGAATTCCAATTCATAAACAGCAATACGTAAAATATTTCTATCTACTGCCGGCATTCTGTCTAAACGCCAATCACCAGAAACAGCACTGATTTTTTCATCAATATACTGTTTATTATCTATCGCGCCGTTTATAAGCTCATACATATATGATGAATCAGATTCTTTTAATGTTTTTGTAATATCCAAAACTGCATTAATAGCGTTTTCTTTGTCCAGAATATTATTAAAATCCAGCTGAAATAATGTTTGTAGAGCTGCACAGCGAGCCTGCCTACGACTCATAAATTAAAACTTCTCCTTTTTATCGACGAAATATCGGCGGAATTATTTTTTGGACTATATCCAAGAAATTTTCTGCCACATCTGATAAATCATCGTTTTTATCTATTTTATTTCCAATAAACAACCCTGCGCCAGTAAAAATTATAACAAATAATGTCTTAAAAAAACCAAAAACTAAAATAGCCACGCTTATTATAAAACCCAAGCTAAAGCCTATTGTCTTTGCGCGATGGTTCTGCCACAAATTAGTTATACATTTTTTCCAGGAAAAATTGTCCATAACCTACTCCAAAATAACTCTTTATTAAACTACACGTTTCTTCTTTGCATTGGCATTAGAAATACTGTCAATAACAACATCAAGTGATACATTATCAAGTCCCATATACATTGATAACTGATTTTTTATATTTGCCTGTATCTCATTAGATATATTAACAGCACTATATTCAGTTCCAATAGTTAATTTTAGTTTAAGAACTGTCAACAATTCCTCGGCATTTGATTTTTTTACAAATTTAGTCTTAATTTTTACTTCACGCACACCAGCAACATTGTAACATAATTTATTGGCAAGTTCTAATATAGCTCCCTTAGAAATTTTTACATCACCCTGCTCGGCATGCACAATAATTCCTTCAGTGCCAAAATCCTTATCCTTTTTACTTGAAAAACAGTTGCCCATAAGCTCAATACTTAAAAGAAACAGTACAACTGCTCCGGCAATTGTTTCCAAGCGTCCACTAGCATACAAAAAATTATTCCATATTTCCGTAAGTGAAATAACACCTGAACAAATTACTATAACCCCCACTGCTACCAATGCAATAAGCAATGTATAAAAGAATAATAAAATCCTGTTAATAATACCCATTAAAAATCCTCTTTCTTAACGGACACGGACTATTTCTTCTTCTGCCTGTTTTTCATCAGGAAAAGCTACACCTTGTACATGAACATTCACTTCCACCACTCTAAGACCTGTCATTGTTTCAATAGCTTTTTTTACATTTTCCTGTATAATCAGTGCAATATCAGGTATCCGCACACCATATTTCACTATGAGATATAGATCAATTGCCGCTTCTTGTTCACCGACTTCAACTTTTACACCTTTAGAAAAATTCTTTCTTCCTAAGATTTCTGCAATGCCGCCAACCAAGCCGCCGCTCATTCCCGCAACACCATCAACCTCAGTTGCAGCAAGCCCAGCAATAATACTTACAACTTCATCTGCAATACGAATTGTTCCTAAACTTGTTGTTTTTTTGTCTGCAGCAGTATCCATGACTATCTCTCCTTTTATTATCTAGTATTTTTTATTATTATACCAAACATTGTATTATTATACAACGTTTGCGGCTATTATCCTGCTATTAATAACAATAAATATGATTGTAACAACATATTACGTCCGCCTGCTGTAAACAACTCACATCAAGCGGACGTTTGGAAAAATTATTTCTTGTCTTTTATTTGTTCCTGCAGCATAGCAATGAAAGCATCACTAGCCATTGTTTCGGTAGTTTGTTCCCCATGTTTTCTTACTGCTACAGTATTTTCTTCCATTTCCTTATCACCAACCACAATTATATAAGGAATTTTCTTAACCTGGCTTTCACGCATTTTGTAACCAACTTTTTCACTTCTGTCATCAACTTCCACGCGTAATCCTAAGTCAAACATTTTTTTCTTTAATTCATAGGCATAATCTGCATGCCTATCGGTAATTGGCAATAATTTAACCTGCACTGGTGCAAGCCATACCGGGAAAGCACCGGCATAATGTTCAATTAAAATACCGATAAAACGTTCAATGCTTCCATAAACAACGCGGTGAACCATTACCGGACGATGTTTTTGTCCATCTTCACCAGCATAAGTCAAATCAAATTTCTCCGGCATCAGCATATCCAGCTGGATTGTACCGCACTGCCATGTACGACCTAATGAATCAGTAAGATGAAAGTCAATTTTTGGACCATAAAAAGCTCCATCGCCTTCATTTACTACATATTTTAAACCACGATGATCTAAAGCATTACGCAAAGCTGCAGTTGCCGTTTCCCAAACTTCATCAGAACCCATAGAATCATCTGGACGAGTGCTGAGTTCAGCATGATAAGAAAGTCCAAACGTTCTATATACTTCATCGAACAAATCTATTGTGCGCTGTATTTCTTCTTCAATTTGTGAAGGAAGCATGAAGATATGGGCATCATCCTGAGTAAAGTTACGTACACGCATAAGACCATGCAAAGCACCTGATAATTCATGGCGGTGAACAAGTCCCAGTTCTGCTGTTCTTAATGGCAATTCACGATAACTATGCGGCTGGGTTTTATAAACAATCATACCGCCTGGGCAGTTCATCGGTTTAATTGCATAATCTTCATCATCAATCTTAGTAAAATACATGTTTTCCTGATAATGATCCCAGTGACCTGATTGTTCCCACAACTTACGATTAAGAATCATTGGCGTTTTTATTTCCTGATAACCATAGCGGCGATGTACTGAACGCCAATAGTTAATAAGTTCATTTCTTATTACCATACCATTGGGATGGAAGAAAGGAAAACCAGGCCCCTCTTCATGCAGACTGAATAAATCAAGTTCTTTACCCAATTTTCTATGATCGCGTTTAGCAGCTTCTTCCAATAAGGTTAAATATTCATCAAGCGCAGCTTTCTTTTCAAAGGATGTTCCATAAATGCGCTGCAGCATTTTCTTATTGGAATCACCACGCCAATATGCGCCTGTTACATTCTGTAGTTTTATTGCCTTTACCTTACCAGTAGAAACAAGATGCGGTCCGGCACAAAGATCAGTAAATTCACCCTGTGTATATAAAGTAATAAGTACATCTTCAGGCAAATCCTGAATTAATTCCACCTTATATTTTTCACCTTTATCGGCAAACATTTTAATGGCATCGGCTCTTGCTGCTTCGCTTCTTACTACCGGCAGATTTTCCTTAACGATTTTTTCCATTTCTTTTTGGATTTTATCTAAATCAGCCTGACCAAGCTGCTGTTCCATATCAATATCATAATAAAAACCATTGTCAATAGCCGGCCCAATAGCCAACTGTACCTTATTTTCACCATAAAGGCGTTTCACTGCCTGCGCCAAAATATGTGAAGAGGTATGACGAAATGCCCAACGTCCTTCGGCATCATCAAAGGTCATAAAATTAATAGCGCAGTCTTCTTCTATTTTTGTCATGAGATCGCTGTTAACCCCATTGATTGTTACCGATAAAACTTTTTTTGCCAAGCTGTTGCTTACTGATTTAACAAAATCCAATGCCGTAGTACCTTGCTCTACTTCACGGATACTGCCATCTTTCATTGTAATTTTTACCATTTAAAATAACCTCCTGAAAATATAAACAAAAAAACCCCGTCCCTGTATGAATAGCTATCCATACAGGGACGAGGTTATTATATACTCGCGGTTCCACCCTGATTGCCGTTAAAGGCCTCTCATTTTATCTTTTAACGATGATAACTCGGCACAACATACTTAAATTCCGCTGTGCAGTTTGAAAGTGGTAATTTTATCGGCTTATTTTAAGATACTTCCAGCATTTGCATCTCTCTCTAGAAAAACAGCGGCCCTAAAATCATGTCTTTCGCATTACTTTTGATGAACTAATTATACCATTTGCAAAACCACTGTCAAGTAGTTTTAAATTATTGGTCGTTTTTAACCATGTATTCGGCAATCTGCAAAGCATTAAGAGCTGCACCTTTTCGTATCTGATCGCCTACTACCCATAAGTTAAGACCATGTTCAATCGAATTATCTTTTCTAATACGACCAACATATACATCATTTTTCCCAGAAGTCATAAGCGGCATCGGGTAATCCATTTCATCAGGATTATCCTGTACGGTTACGCCGGGGAAATCAGCCAAGAGTTTTTTAGCTTCTTCTACACTTACTTCATCGGTAAATTCAATATTTACCGATTCAGCATGGCTTCTAAATACCGGTACACGAACAGTTGTTGCTGTAATGCCAATGGTGTCATCCTGCAGAATTTTATGTGTTTCATTGATCATCTTCATCTCTTCTTTGGTATAAAGATTATCTTTAAACACATCAATCTGCGGAATAAGGTTAAAAGCAATCTGGTAATGTTTAGGCAAAGATGCTCCCGGCAAAATTTCTGCCTTCACCGGACGATTAGCCACGATGTCTTCAGCCTGCTGCTGTAATTCCGCCATAGCTTCTTTACCGCCGCCGGATACAGCCTGATATGTAGAAACGACAATACGTTTAATTTTAGCTTTATCATATAATGGTTTTAATGCCATTACCATAATAATTGTTGAACAGTTAGGATTTGCGATTATCCCTTTATGATCTTGAATGCATTCTGGATTTACTTCTGGAACAATAAGCGGAACTTCCGGATCCATGCGGAAAGCACTGGAATTATCAATTACAACTGCACCTGCTTTTACTGCTGCCGGAGCAAAGGTTTTGCTGGCTGCTCCACCGGCAAATAAGGCTATCTGAACATTTTCGAAAGAATCATCCGTAGCTTCTTCTACAATATATTCCTTACCCATAAAATCTATCTTTTTGCCAGCAGAACGTTTTGATGCCAACAATTTTAACTCAGCAAAAGGAAAATTTCTTTCTTCGATAAGATTTAAAAATTCCTGACCTACTGCGCCGGTAGCACCCAAGATTGCTACATTATATTTTTTCATTGAAAATTGCTCCTTTATTTACAGTATCTGATCGAGATTTCTTACTAGACCCTTTAATCCCGTTACTTTTTTGCATGCCAGTACCACGCCAGGCATAAATGATGTACGGTCAATGGAATCATGACGAAGGGTAAGTGTTTGGCCCAGACCGCCAAAAATAACTTCCTGATGAGCAACATAGCCAGGCAGTCTTACGCTGTGAATAGGAATACCATTGTATTCGGCGCCACGTGCCCCAGTAATCTTTTCTGTTTCATCAGGATGTCCCTGTTTCATTGGTTTACGCACTTCACTGATCATTTCAGCAGTGGTTATCGCCGTACCAGATGGTGCATCAAGTTTTTGATCATGATGCAGCTCGATAATCTCCACATTAGGCAGATATTTAGCCGCTTCTTTAGCCATCATCATCATCAATACTGCTCCAATAGCAAAATTAGCAGCAATAAATGCTGGTGTATTATTAGCTATTGCTAATTCATTAAGCTTATCTTTTTCCGCATCAGACAAGCCTGTTGTCCCAATTACCGGGCTGACATGATTTTTAAGAGCTGTGCAGGCATTATTAAAAATAACATCTGGGCGGGTAAAGTCAACCATTACATCCGGTTTTACAGCTTTAATTACCGTCTGCAAGTCCTCACCAACTATAATATTAGTTTTACCAATCCCAAGTAATTCCCCAACATCCTTACCGCCCTTTATATCAACTGCTCCAACAAGTTCTAATTCCTTATCATCCAAAACAGCTTTTAAAACTGCCTGTCCCATTCGTCCACAAGCACCATTTACTATAACCTTAGTCAAAATACGACCCCCTGTAATTAATTCTTATATAGCTGACACCTAATAACAGTTATTTTAAATTGTGCTAGTTGAATTTTAGATTCCCGAAAGGCTCCCCTATATGCTATAGTTCTTTGCGCTTTAGCGCTTAGAAATATAGTACACACCGTGTGCGGAGCTGGCAGCAAAGCTGCCTGAGGGGTTACCCCTTCCGACTTGACTTCGTCAAGCCACCTTCCCTGAAGGGACGGCTTTAAGTCCACACTATTTTATTTACTAGCACAATTACAAAATTATTTAAATCATCTGCCATCACATTTAAAATTTACATTTTCCCATATACAATATGTAAATTTGTATCATCCATATACATATAAATCAAAAAGCTGCTGCTTTTTAGATAAACATCTTGCTCTATTATACTAAAACCAGCTATAAAATCAATAGCTGGTTAATAAAAGTATTAATTTTTATTACGAATGTTCTTTCTGTTTAATAACCATATACCGCCATATATAACAGTTGCCCCTATTATAATGATTGTCAATCTGCCTAAATGCTGTTTATACATAAAGGCATCATGGCCGATCATAACTTCCAGAGCCGTTGCAGGCAATTTGCCAATAAGACTGGCCAATGCATAGTCTCTCATCTTTATCTTGCTTATCGCTCCTAAAGCCGTCAACAATCCCGATGGAAAATACGGCAGTGAACGTAATATCAGCATAAGCTTAAAACCATTTGTTCCGCTAAATTCATCTATTCTGGTTAATTTATTACTTTTTTTGATAAGCTTTTCTGCCGATGGCCGTAAAATTGTCCGCATCAGCCAAAAACCAATTATTACGCCGATCGTTTCAGCCAGCCAGGAGGAAACAATGCCAATAGCCGGCCCAAACAATACCCCATTGGCTGTTATTACAAAAATAGACGGCAGCCCCACTACATTGACCAACAACACCAATAAAAATCCTAAAAACACCGCCAGCCCACCAAAAGAATTTATATAAGCTGTTATTTCCTGCATATCGCCGCTTATTATCACACTAAATAATTTTGTATAAAAGTCAGGAGCAGCAATGTGTATTCCTATTATTAAAACAAACAATACTACCCAGCCAATCAGTTTTACCTTATTATCTGCTTTCACCGTTGTACTCCCCTGCATAAACCCTATCATCCTTTTATGTTATTCATTATATTTACACCAGAATTATCGTAAAATCTAATCTTTAAATGAGACTTGCTTAATTTTATCACATATTATAAATATCGTGCAGCTTTTCCGTAATATTTATTATTATTTTTATAACTTTTAATAAAATTCTAAGAAAAAATTTATATATTATTTATATTTTCGCATTGTGCTAATTGAAATTTAGATGACTGAAAGGCTCCCCTGTAGGGGAGCTGGCAGCAAAGCTGCCTGAGGGGTTAACCCTTCCGACTTGACTTCGTCAAGCCACCTTCCCTATGCTGTAGTTCTTAGTGCTTTAGCACTTTAGAAATACAGTACACACTGTGCAGGGACGGCTTTAAAGACACACTAGTTTATTAACTAGCACAACACGATTATATTTATATTTTTTATGATTTCTATAAAAAAAATGGGCTTGCCGCAGATACGACAGGTCCATTTCACATCACTTAATTAAATTGCAGTGGCAGTTCTAATTTATGCCCATTGGCATAAGCTTTAGCACTCATTCGCTTTTTGCTTGGTGCCTGTAGTTCAAGAATTTCCACAGCATTTTCGCCAGTAGCAACTACTAACCCGTTTTTGCTTATTTCCACAATTTCACCAGGCTTGGAAAAATTTCCTTTTACTACAGCAGTTTGCCAAATTTTTATTTTTTTATCATCAAGCATGGTATAAGCTACTGGCCAGGAATTAAGTCCGCGCACCTGATTATGAATTTCTTGGGCTGATTTCGTCCAATCAATACGACAGGTATCATCATTCAACATCGGTGAATAAGTAGATAATTTATCATCTTGTTTTTCCCGTATTACTGAATTATCTTCAACAGCATGAATTGTTTTTTCCAGTAACGCCGAACCCATTGCCATGAGTTTATCGTGCAATTCTTCGGTTGTCATATCAGCTGTTATTTCTACACTGTCCTTTAATATCATGTCCCCGGTATCAAGACCAGCATCCATATACATTGTAGTAACACCCGTCATTTTTTCACCGCGAATAATTGACCAGTGAATTGGTGCTGCTCCACGATAACGTGGCAATAAAGAAGCATGAACATTAATGCAGCCCTTCGGCGGAATATCAAGAATTTCCTGTGACAAAATCTGACCAAAAGCAACAACAATGATTATATCCGGCTGCAACTTACGCAGTTCTTCCACAAATTCAGGAGTTTTCACCTTAGTTGGCTGTAGTACCGGTAAATTATGTTCCACAGCAAAAGCTTTAACTGGTGATGGTGTAAATTTTTGTCCACGGCCTCTCTTTTTATCAGGCTGTGTAATAACACTTATCACATCGCAAATTTCATGCAATTTAGCCAGGCAGGGAACAGCAAAATCCGGCGTTCCCATAAAGACCGCTTTTAATTTAGTCATTTTGTGTCTCCTCTTTTACGAGATTACTCGCCTTTTCCACAAACAAGATACCTTCAAGATGATCAATTTCATGCTGCAGGCAACGCGATAACAGATCACCTTTTGCTAAAATCCGCTGTTGTTTGCCGCGTCTGTTTAAATATTTTACTGAGACATTGGCAAATCGTTCCACTTCTCCGCTCATGCCCGGAACGCTCAGGCAGCCTTCCGTTCCCTTCATACTGCCTTCTGTTCTTACTATTTCCGGGTTGATAAGTTCGATTAACCCTTCACCTACATCAATAACAACCACCCGCTTAGATACTCCTACCTGCGGGGCTGCCAGCCCAACTCCATTTGACTCATACATAGTCTGTGCCATATCATCAAGCAACCTGCGAATTTCTGCATCAATTGTTTCTACAGGCTCCGCTATTTTTTTTAATACTGGACTACCTATTTTTTTTACATCCATTAGTGACATTAATACATCATCTCCCTATAAATCTGTAATAATTTTATCATTGCTGACCATAAAATACAAATTACATTGTATTTAATGGATTTATATCAATTTTGACGGCCTTATCTATATCAATTTTTTCTGCCCGCAAAAATGCATTTACATCTGCCAAGCTTACTGTCTTCACTAGTAAATTAAAACGATATATTCCCCGAAAATTAGCAATAATTGACGGAGCCGGCCCAATAATCTGGTACCTAGAAAAATCTTTAAATGTTTTCCGAAATTTTTCCTTTAACTGCAATGCCTTATCTAAGGCCGACTGTTCAACTTTATCCTGGACAGTCAATTTAATTAATTTAGCATAAGGCGGATAAAAGAGTTCTTTACGCAAATACAGCTCCTGTTTATAAAAAGCTGCATAATCCTGCTTAATACCACATAGTACAGCATAATGCTCGGGATTATAGCTTTGAATAATAACCTTGCCCTTGACGTCGCCTCGTCCCGCCCGACCAGCCGTCTGGGTAATAAGACCAAAACACCTTTCCGCTGCCCTAAAATCCGGCATATTCAAACTGGCATCAGCACTTATTATGCCTACTGCTGTAACATTAGGTATATCATGGCCTTTGGCCACCATCTGCGTACCCAAAAGTATATCATATCTTCCCGCTTTAAAGGACTGCAGTATTTCCTGATGAGCCATTTTCTTGCCTGTGGTATCACGATCCAAACGAATCGTGCGGGCATTGGGAAATGTTTCCGTTAATTCCTGTTCCAGTTTTTCCGTACCCGAACCAAAAAATTTTATATATCTACTTTGGCAGTCCGGGCACACATCAGGTACTGGCAGCCTGATATCACAATGATGGCACTGCAGATAATTTTGCCGATGATAAACAAGCGGCAAACCACACTGCGGACATTTCATTACTAAACCACAGGAACGGCACATCACAAACGTCGAAAAGCCACGGCGATTAAGCATAATAATAATCTGCTGCTTTTGCTGCAGTGTCTCTTCAATCAGCGCTGCAAGAGGTCTCGATAATATATGCCTGTTGCCAAAATGCAGTTCTTCACGCATATCAATACACCTTATCTGTGGTAAGGGCTTATTATCAATTCGATGCGGCATTTCCAATAATTGGTATTCATTGTTTTGCGCCGCAAAATAACTTTCTATTGATGGAGTAGCGCTCCCTAATATTAAAACAGAACTATAAATTTCTGCCATTTTCACTGCAATATCGCGCGTATGATAACGCGGTGATTCATCCTGTTTATACGATGCATCATGTTCTTCATCCATTACTATAAGTCCTAAATTGAAAAATGGTGCAAAAATAGCCGAACGCGCTCCAATTATTATTTTAACATTATTTGTGCGTATTCGCATAAAGGCATCATTGCGTTCATTAACAGTTAAGCGGCTGTGAATCACAACTACGTCATCAGCAAAAACTTTTTTCAAGGAAACTACCAGTTGACCCGTCAACACTATTTCCGGTACAAGAATCAACGCCTGCTTTCCCTGCGCCAGTACTTTTACTGCTGCTTCAATATATATCTGTGTCTTGCCGCTGCCTGTGACACCATGCAGCAAAAACATCTTAGTTAACCCCTGCTCAATATAGGGGCTTATTTGCTGCATAACATTTTTCTGCTCATCAGTCAGTTCAATATCCATAAGCTCCTGTGGTCTGACCATATCATAGCTGTCACGAAAAATTTGCTTTTCCTCGGCCACTGCATAATTATTTTCAATTAATGCTTTGACAATAGTACTGGAAAAGCCATTGTTCTTAAGTTCATCAATACTATGAAATTTTTCATCACCTAAAAATTCCAAAGCTTTTTTTTGCACTTTTTTACGGGTCATAGCTGCTAAAAGCTCTGTTGTTACCACAGTTGAATTTATTTTTATATATGTTTTATATTTATTTTTTCCACGATTTTTATAAGCATAATCACTATCTATAATATTTTTTTTCTGTAGAGATTTTATAATAATCTCGGCATCTTCTTTAAATATGGCTTGCAATTGTTTTATATCGCATTCAGGATTAGCCTTAATATACTCATAAACAGCCTTTTCCTCATTACTTATTTCAGCATTTTTATCCTTAACTATATATATCTGTCGTATTTTTATGCTGTTTTTCCCTGGAATAAACAAGCGCAGTGTTTCTCCTAATGAACAAAGATAAAACTGCGCCATAAACCGGGCTGTCTGCATTATTTTAGTAGTAAAATAGCTCTCCGTATCAATTATATCAACTATTTCTTTTAATAAATCACTATTTTCTTCATCCATCGGATAAATCTTTACAACGAAGCCCTCCATTTTACGGGCTCCAAACGGAACTACCACACGGCTGCCTGCCTGTAAAAAGCTGAATTGTTCGGGAATAATATACGTATAGCTATGAACAATCGTTTTTACTGGTATATTTATATAAATATCCGCTAACTTTTTCATTTAAAATCACCGCTATGATTATAACATATATGACTCTTTATTTCAGTTAGTGTTTTTGCTAAATGTATATTTGATATAATAGACACCAAATTTATTTTTTCTATTTTAACAGCTTTATTAAACATTTATTTCAATACCTTTTTGGCGTAAATTTTCTAAACATAATTTGAGATAAACTTCGTTATGTTCAGTATATCTTTTTCTATAGGGCAATTTATAATATTGCTGCGCATAATCTTCATTGCAGCTTTTACCTCGATATTTTTTTTGTCTCCATAATAGGTCAACGTTATAATTACGTCTTTCCATTTCATCCATAACAGCACTATGATATTCAAACAGCATCTGCGGATGATAGGTAAATACATAGTTTACTGTAGCATGATTTTTCCCCCAGCCATTGCCCCGCAAAGCACAACATTCACGATGCTGTCCCAAAAGCTGCTGTCTTGGCAAAAGCGGCAGTAAATCAATATGCCATAAACGCATCAAACCACCTCCAAATTAACATCTATACTTATTCTGCTTTATCTGATTGTACTTGTTCTTCGAGATATTTGACACCAAATTTATGCATCATTTCCAAAATAGGGATAATGCACTTGCCCTTTTTACTGAGACTGTATTCTACCTTGGGCGGCATTACTGGATAAATTTTGCGATTAATCAGACCATCTTCCTCAAGTGACCGCAGCTGCAATGTAAGCATTCTTTGTGTCACATCAGGAAGTTTTCTTTTTATTTCGCTAAATCTAAGTGTTTTATAACTTAAATACCATAAAATAAGTATTTTTCTTTTTCCCGACAATAATTCCTGTACTAATATCATCGGGCATACATCATATTTTTGGCATTTATCATTCATTGGGCATTCTTTATGCTGACCGATAGTAATAATTTTCTTCATTCTGCACCTCATAATGGTATTTTTTTTGATACTATATAAAAAAAATGTGCCTACTTGCAACAAAATAACTAATACATTATTATAAACATAGTTTTTAATGCATGTAAAGCTTCCATTTTAAGCTCTCATGATAAACTCTAAATATATTATATTCACTAATTTATTTATTAGTAAACATCGTGTTTGAAGTGTCTTTATTATTTTACAATAAGCTAATTATTGAATATCACACAGCATTTATTTTTAGGAGAGTGATTTTTATGTCTAATTATGACTCAATTACAAGAACCGTGATCAGTCAGATCATGCTGCCCAACCAAGCTAATGTCGCCGGTAATGTACATGGTGGCGAGATAATGAAAATCATGGATTCAACAGCTTATGCTACAGCCCGTCGTTATGCGCGTGCCAATGTAGTAACAGCACGTGTTGATGAACTTGAGTTTCATAAGCCTATTATGATTGGTGATCTTTTAATCTGTACAGCCGATATCACTTTTGTCGGCCGCAGTTCAATGGAGGTAATGGTACGAGTCGATGTAGAAGATTTGGAAAATGAATCTGGACCACAGGAAGCTTTATCAGCCTATTTTACCATGGTAGCTTTGGATCGTAATATGAAGCCCCAGGCTATCCCCGCATTAAGTCCTACAACTAGTGAAAAAAAGGCTCTTTTTATTGAAGGACAACAGCGCTATGAAAGATATAAAGCACTAAAAAAAGAAAAGAAGGCACAAAAAAATGCCAAATTTCTTGATGAACAAAATTTGGCAGGATAATTTAATTTATTATCTAGATGAGTCCATATGTCCGCAAAACGAACAGCCAAAAGGTCAGTGTAAAAGCACTGCAAACAGTCGTAATTATTACTGTTCCTGCGGTTAATATGCCATCATGTCCCATATTTTTAGCCATAATATATGAACTGACGGTTGTAGCCGAGCCTAGCATTACTAAAGCTGCCGTTAATTTACTTTGCATAAAACCTAAATGTATGGCTATGGGTAAGAACAAGGCACAAAAAACTAATAGCTTTATTACACTGCAAATAAGAATAGGCTTAATGTTATTATTTATAGCATTGAATTTTAGTGCCCCGCCCATAGCCATAAGACCTAATGGCGTTGCCAAAGCAGCCACTCCACTTAAGGTCTTATGCATAATAATCGGCATTGGTATTTTTAGCAACGACCATATACCGCCCGCAGCAATTCCTAAAATGATGGGATTTTTTAATATATTAAGCACTGTCTTTTTTATAAGTTCTTTGCTTAATGTATTTTTTTGTCCTTTTTTAAATGCTGCTAAAACAATTACTGCCATTATATTGTATAATGGTACTGTTCCTATTATCATCAATGACGCCATACCATAATTTCCATAGATGTTTTTTATAAAAGCCATACCAATTATTGCAGCACTACTGCGATAAGATGCCTGAATAAATTCTCCCTGTGAGACAGTTTTTTTATAAGCCAGCGATATAAAAAATGCTATCACTATACTGATAAAAGTTGCTGCAAAACAAAACAGGACATATTTTGTGTCCCAGGCTGCATAAAAATCAGCTGTACCAATATCAATAAACAATAGTGCCGGCAAAGCTGCCACAAACACAAATTTATTCATTTTCGTAATAAACTCGGCATCAAATAAACCTATTTTACGAAAAAACAAGCCTAATAGCATCAATAAGAATACAGGAATAGTGGCATTTAAACTAAAAATAAGATTCGACATTATATATCCTTCTATCATGGGTTATTTAATACATGGAGTTTATTATATGAAAGGAAAAATAATATGTCAATTTACCAAAAATATTTTATTAAATTTGTTTGACAGGTCTATTTATCTATGTTATTATATATTTGTATTAAACATGTGCTAATTAAACTCACATATTTTTGTAAGTTATTGTTTGTGCGATGATTTACAAAAGTGTGTGAGCTTTTTTTATGCCAATATTATTTATTATTTCAAGGAGGTACTTTTTATGAATAAAGGTACAGTAAAATGGTTTAACGCAGACAAAGGTTTCGGATTTATTACTAGAGAAGATGGCGAAGGCGACGTTTTTGTTCATTTCTCCGCTATCCAATCTGATGGATATAAAACTCTTAACGAAAACCAAAGCGTTTCTTTCGATATCGAACAAGATGATCGTGACGCTAGCAAATTAAGAGCTGTTAACGTACAGGTTCTTTAATTTTTGCAAAAAGTTCCACAGTGTTATTTATTAACGCTGTGGTCTTTTTTTTTACCATTTTATGCTGCGCCTTAACAGTTCTTCACTTAATCTTCAAGAAAATGTCATACTATTGTCACAAACTATGCTGGTAAAAATGTTATTATTATCTTGTAGTTGTCGCCAACAATTACATACCATTCCTTGTGTATAAAAAGTTCTGAACGCTCCAGAGCTTTTTATACCCTAGCCAAACCTCATCAAACACAAAGTAAATCTCCTTCCTCTTACCCTGTCATTTGTGTTTTGATGAGTTTACATAACTGCTGTCACACATTTTTCAATTATGTGGGGCAGCTTTTTTTAGTTGTTTTTATTTCTTGACATTAGGCAGGATATCATTTCCCTATGTAGAAATATTTTCTTACAAGGGGATGATAAAATGAAGAAGCATTTAATACTAACATTTAACCTAGCTGAACACACACCAATTGGCAGAATCGATATTCATAGCGATATATACCACGCCTTAATTATCCATGATATCATCAAGCCCGGTGATTCCTGTACAGTCTCAAACCCAAGATCATTAAAAAAAGAAAACCATATTATTTTTGCCCAATCGCCGATAGAATTAAATACCGAGCTTAGTACCGAACAAATAAAAACTGTATTTATGCCGCTTTTTACCAAATGGGAAAAAGCTGTTGGCTTTTCTAATTTTAATATTGATGAACTATAAACAAGAGGCTGATTTACTTGATATCTTCATATAAAGGATTTCAAGCAACTCAGTCTTTTATTTTTTAAATTACTTCAATATAAATCAGCACATCAATAATAGCCTCGTTTAAATCTCTAAATATTTTTCTGAAAAGAAGATAGAAACGGCCAAGTTGACCGAATGATCAAAATTTTACTCACTTTAGATTAATAACAATATTTTAATTATAAATAAATTTATTTTGTCATATTTTTGTCATATTATACTGATATAATAATAAATGAAATATTAAATTTTATTTAATAAGTTGGTAAAAATTATCTAGCATATAAATAATTATGAGGGAGTGTATAATCATGAAAAAATTATTTGTTACTTTATCTGTAGCCGCAGTGATTGGTGCCGCATCCATTACTGCTTTTGCCGCTACGACAACTACAGGAACTCCGCCTGTTACATCAGCTGTGACTACTTCAGCCTCAGCACCTACAGTAAACTCATCACTTGAAAAATCAACAGATTCTAATACACAGAGCAAACCTGCCGTGGAGCGTGATCGACGTGATGGTGACAGAGAAGACTATTGTCCTGGCTATAGAGATCGTGACGGTGATCGCGGCGGCGATCGTGGCGGACGTTATGGCGGCTGCTGGAATTAATTAATATAATCTTCGGAATGGCTTTTTGCACAGATTATATTACAATAATCACCTAAGTCCAGCCAAAAACTCCCAATAAGCAATAGCGATATTTTCATCTAGCTGGCTAAAAGAGAATCGATATTTCGGTTCTCTTTTTTATGTACTCAATAATATTTACAATTTGCTTGCTGCAACAAAAAGAGCTGCTTTCTATCCGCAGTACAATTGCAGAATTAGAAAGCAGCTATATTCCTCCGCTCAGTAAAGAGCAGATTATAAAATTTATCGATCAGTGTCGAAATGATATTTATAGTAATGATGCGTACACATTAAAAATTCTTATACAACACTTTATTGAAAAAATAGTCATAACCCTTGATAACATAACGATTCGTTACCGGTTGGAGTTTGCTGGTGCGCCCGGCGGGAGTCGAACCCACGCACCTGGCTCCGGAGGCTAGTGCTCTATCCACTGAGCTACGGGCGCATTAACAACGAATAATATTATAGCATAGATTTACATTTTTTTCCACATTCTATGCTAACTTATTTTAATCATCCACTTACGTTATTAATACGCCCTTTCATTAAATAGCCTCTCATAATAAAACCATATCCATTATTAGGTATTTTTTGCTATTATTGCTCCAATAACTGCGCCTACAATGCCTGCCGTATTTACCTCACCTTGAGAATGCCCTTTTTCCTTATCATCAACCCAACGACGATTATCTGGATCCCAATGGCGATGATTATCACGATCATTATTTTCTACCCAGCGTTTTTTATCATGTTCCCAATGACGGTTATTATTTCTATCATCATCATTAATCCAGCGATGATGATTTCTGTCCCAATGCTGATTGTGGTGCTCATTATTATAGTCTCGCTGATAGCCATTATCATGATGATAAGAACTTGCTTCTGCTAGTGTAGTACCTGCAATGCTCATTGTCATAAAAGCTGATAAAACAATTGCTGTTATTTTTTTTGATTTCAATTCCATTATATTACAGCTCCTTTTTGGTAAGTATTTGTTTACTTTGCATAATTAATTATAACAGCTTATTTATCATTTTTTGTGACTTTTTTGTGACATTTTTTAAATTTGTGATTGCTCCAGTTGTGGTACCAATGATAATACTTTCCCTTGTGTTACATTTATTTTATTAGTAATTTTTTTTAGCTGTTTATTAATTCTTTTCTTACTATTTTCAATGGCGGTAAGCTTAATCTTAACCGATGATAATTTTTGCAGTCTAAAAAATTTTGTGCCATCAGCTTCACAAATATAATCCAAATAACTAAAAATCCCCACCAATAAAAACCTATCCTTTTTATCTTGTCTGGTAAATACAAAAATTGGAATACCACGCGAATTAATAACAGCCTTATTGACCTTATAGTCCAAGCTGTAATTACCCTTTACCGCAAACATATAGTATTTTAATTCTTTTCCCTTATTAATCCATTCATGCGGATATTTCTTATCTGCTAAAGTGACTTTTATTATAATCGCTTTATAATCCGGTTCACTGCCTACGGTAATAATGCCCATAGCACGAGGATTATTATCCTTTGCTAATGACATTATTTCTGCTGCAGTATATTTTTTCCCAATAACTAAATTACTTAAATTCATTTTTCCTGTGTCATTTTGCGATTGAACAAGTGTTAAATGTGTCATCAGCGTACCCTCCAAATAATATTTTTTCCAGGTGCCCCAACATACAAAGAAAAACTTACTAATGCGCAAATATTTATTCACTTTAAAAAATAACGCATGTGAAATAAGATGTTTTAAGCTTTTACAAAAGCCAATACTTCCAATTCTCATGCGCAGTAATACCAAATCACAATATCTATTATTAATTAATATACGACATTTGTTTAAAAATTCCTATCATTTTTATATATTTCCTTAGTTATTCTTTCCTTATTTCCAACTAATAATACTGTCATTAACATCTTTATACTTTCCTTTATGAATTTTTTGTGGATATCCAATAGCAATTACTGCCATAAGTTCTAATTTGTCAGATACCTCTAGAAGTCTTTTTATACTTTCTTCATTTTTTATTATTTCGCCAAGCCAACATGTCCCCAGTTCAAGTTCATTGGCAGCCAGCAGCATATTTTGTATTGCAGCACCAATAGCTTGAGCATGTTTCATATATACCTTTGGCGTTTCAGCATCTTTCATACTATCGGTATCTAAAAACACTGCAATTAAGCAAGAGGCGTCTTTTACCCATTTTTCACAAATTGTCAATGATGCTATTTTTTCCAGTAATTTTTTATCTTTCATAATTACAGAAAATCGCCAAGGCTGGATGCTCCCACCATATGGAGCACAGACAGCAGCTTTTAAAACAGCTTCAATATCATCTTTTTTTACAGGTACCTGTCTATAGGCTCTAATGCTCCTACGGGTCATTATATTTAATAAAGTATTCACTTTTTTCACCTATTCTGTTTAATATCTTTTTACTAAATACGAATTTTCATATCTAATTATACACTAAAATATACTATCATCTTAAAAAATTACTAAATTCATTTTATGATACTAGCAGGATTTATATTATTATTGGAGAAATATTCTTATGTATTTTGCAATTATAGCTTTATTATGCTATAATTATCAACAGAAAATGATTCTTAATTAATAAGGAGGTCTTTATTTTATGGCTAATTTCGCAAACCCTTTCCAGGGAAATGTAGATCGAAAATTGACAAAAGAAGAATTAATCCAAGCTGTTCGCCTAGATATATCAGGTGAATTGGAAGCAATCTATCTTTATGATGCGCATGTTCAGGCAACTGACAATGAAATCGCTAAAAAGGTTATTGCCGATATTCGTGATGAAGAAAAAGCCCACGTTGGCGAGCTGATGACATTGCTCCGAATTCTCGACCCTCAGGAAGCTGAGCATTTTATTGCTGGTGAAAATGAAGTTAAAGAATTATTAGAGCAGCTTGAAGCCGAAAACAAAAATAAAGCTGATGCCTCATCTTCTACCATTGGAAGTCTTATAAAATAATTTATAATATGAAACTATTTAGGAGGGACGTTTATATGGATTATTTATCGAGAGATGCTGCGCCTTTTGCTGATGATTTTTGGCAGCAGCTAGATAATACTATTACAGAAACTGCCAGCAAAATCTTACAAGGTCGGAGATTTGTACCTATTTACGGACCATTAGGAATAGGTGTTACCAATATTGAATTAGACGATGTTGAAAATTTAAAAGAAGTAGCCGATAATGGCATAATTTTTACAGCTGGACGCAGCTACATACAAATTCCAACATTATATACTGATTTTATCTTATCAGCAAAAGACATGCAGACCAGCCAGCATTCCGGCTATCCTGTTGACTTAGCTCAAGCCATAAATGCTGCTGAACAAGCTGCTATTCAGGAAGACAAATTCATATTTTTTGGCAATGACACGCTCAAAATTGATGGATTATTTACAGCCGCTGGTACCCAAAAAATTACTAAAACAGACTGGAATATTGGAGAAAATTCTTTTAAAAATATAGCTGAAGCCATTAACTTACTAGTAAAAGAAGGCATATATAGTTCTTATTCACTACTAATAAGTCCTGATTTGTATTTACAAATGCAGCGCATACAACCAGGAACAGGTATCTTAGAAATAGACCGTGTAAAAAAACTTCTGCATAAACGAGTATTTGTCAGCCCTGTTTTAGGCAAAGAAAAAGCTCTTTTAATATCTGCCGATGCTCGGAACATTGATTTAGCTATTGGGCAGGATCTTCAAACAGCCTACTTAGAACAAACTGAATTAAATCACAAATTTAGGTTATTGGAAACCATACGTTTAAGAATTAAACGACCAAAATCAATTATTCAGTTTGAATAACTACTTATTATAAAAGCGTAAGAAAACAGCACTGGCAACTCTGCTGAATTCTTACGCTTTTGTTTATGCTTATTAAAGAATTTTTAATTGCTATTTAATTTTGATTATACAATCATCCTTTTTGTTATTGGCAAAACAGCCATTATTTATTATAATTGTATTTATTAATACTATTTGGGATGTTATACTGAACAAAGCAGTTTAAACTAGGAGGACTTATTTTGAGTAACAATAATGAACTTGTTCTGGTACTGGATTTTGGTGGACAATATAATCAATTGATTGCCAGACGCGTTAGAGAATGTAATGTATATTGTGAGGTTTTTCCACATACGCTGAGCATTGAAAAAATAAAGGAAATGAATCCCAAGGGGATTATTTTCACAGGTGGTCCCAATAGTGTTTACGAAAAAGATTCTGCTGTCTGCAGCGTAGAATTATTAAAATTAGGAATTCCTGTATTAGGTATTTGCTATGGTTCTCAGCTTATGGCACATTTACTGGACGGCAAGGTTGCTACAGCACCAGTCAGTGAATACGGTAAAACTGAAGTTGCTATTACCAAAAATGATTCCAAACTTTTCACTGGCGTTTCTGAAAAAACTATCTGCTGGATGAGTCATACCGACTACATTGAAAAAGCACCAACAGGCTTTACAGTTACTGCCACAACCCCTGTTTGTCCGGTAGCGGCAATGGAAAACGAAACTGAAAAGTTATATGCTGTACAATTCCATCCTGAAGTAATGCATACCGTAGAAGGTATCAAAATGCTGCAAAACTTTGTATTCAATGTTTGTCAGTGTGCTGGTGACTGGAAAATGGATTCTTTCGTTGAATCAACCATCCAAAAATTACGAGAAAAAATTGGTACTGGTAAAGTCCTTTGTGCCTTATCTGGCGGTGTAGATTCCTCTGTAGCAGCAGTTTTATTATCAAAAGCCATTGGTAAACAGCTTACCTGCGTATTCGTTGATCATGGTCTTTTGCGTAAAGATGAAAGTGAAGAAGTTGAAGGCGTTTTTGGTCCAAATGGTCATTATGATTTAAACTTTATTCGTGTTGATGCTAAAGAACGTTTTTATAATAAATTAAAAGGTGTTACCGAACCGGAAGCAAAACGCAAAATTATCGGTGAAGAATTTATCCGTGTATTTGAAGAAGAAGCAAAAAAAATCGGTAAAGTTGATTTTCTTGGTCAGGGTACCATTTATCCTGATGTTATTGAAAGCGGCTTAGGTAAATCAGCTGTTATAAAATCACATCATAATGTTGGCGGATTGCCTGACTGCGTTGATTTTAAAGAAATCGTTGAACCACTTCGTCTGCTGTTCAAAGATGAAGTAAGAAGAGCCGGTCGTGAACTTAACATTCCGGAATACCTAATCAATCGTCAGCCATTCCCAGGTCCAGGACTTGGTATTCGTATCATTGGTGAAGTTACCGAAGAAAAAGTAAAAATTGTTCAGGAAGCTGATGCTATCTATCGTGAAGAAGTAGCCAAAGCTGGTGTTGCTAAAGACCTTGGACAGTATTTTGCAGCTCTTACCAATATGCGTTCCGTTGGTGTAATGGGTGATGGTCGTACTTACGATTATGCTATTGCTCTTCGCGCTGTAATGACCAGCGACTTCATGACTGCTGAAAGTGCCCAACTACCATGGGAAGTATTGTCTATTGTTACCACTCGTATTGTAAACGAAGTAAAAGGCGTTAACCGTGTGCTTTATGATTGCACTGGTAAACCACCTGCTACAATTGAGTTCGAATAATTAAAGTGTCACGGGGCACTGCCATTTATTCTGAATAAGGGCAAAAATGGCTAACCCGCCGACATAGACAAAAAGACCTTGCATTAGAGCTTTTAACGAAGCTCATGCAGGGTCTTTTTTTATCCTCAACCCGCGTAAATAAAGGACTTTCTGCTTGCGAAAAAAGAACGTTCACCATGGAGTGGCGGGCATAACTGGCAAAGCCAGAGAGAATAAAGAAAAATGCCCTTTACAGAATAAACGTCAGTGCCCCGCGACATGGTGATATTTTCTTTAATGCTTTTTGGGAAAAAGCATAATGCTGTGATTTTCATGAGTGTTGGACTCAAATGCCCGTAATACGGGGCGGGAGAATATGGTCATGAATTTCTGTTTCCCAAAAAACGAATCTCCAAATCCACTAAAACCTCCCCAATTTCATTTTTGGGAAGCGTTTTTGGGAAAATGGTGTCAAACAGCAGAGCGTTCCTACTATGGAGGTTTTGCAAAGGTGAGGAAGAAAAATTTTAAAGGTCGTTGTGAAAAACGTGTCATTGCCAAGTGTAATGAAGTGTGCCGGACATATGATGCCATTCAGTACGCCTATGCGGATATTCTGCAAGCAAGTGATGAAGTAAAAGAGATCAGGTGCAATGTCCCGCTTGATGGGCGGGACATTGGCCAATATACATCAGATTTTGTCTGCGTCAAGTCGGACAATGATTTGATGGTGCGTGAATGTGTATTCCGTAAATTTCTGATGAAGCCGCTTACGGTCAAGCTGCTGGATGCTTCAAGGGAGTACTGGTTACGGCATGGCGTTACAGATTGGGGGCTGGTCATCGATGAAGAAACATGATTTATTGAAGGATGGTAACAACATTATCAGGGTTTTAGAGATACAGCCTGATAAAATCCTCATGATTGATTGTGCAAAAAGGACTATGCCTGTATGGGTGAAATCTTCGGTTTTAGATTCTTTCATTGGGTGCACTGATGAAGTATTGAACCAGACTACGAATTTTACTGTTACTGTTACTGATATTGAAAATCTGAATGCTGATCAGAAAAGAACCATGTATGACCGTTACACATTGATTGCACCAATTCTACCTTTTATAGCAGATGAAAGAATGCGTTCTAAACTTATTGGTTCCATAGCTACAGAACACAACATATCCAAACAGACCATCAGAAGCTATTTATGCCTGTATCTGGCCTATATGAATATAATAGTTCTTGCCCCAAGGCAACGGTTAGATGATATTAAGCTAACACAAGATGAAAAAAACATACGATGGGCTTTGAATAAATTTTTTTATACTACAAAAAAGCAATCCCTTATGACTGCTTATACCATGATGCTGAAGGAGAAGTATTGTGACAATATGGATGTTCTAGCAGATAAATACCCGTCTTTTTATCAATTTCGTTATTTCTATCGTAAGACAAAAAAGATGCAGAACTTCTATATTTCCAGAAACGGATTGAAGAATTACCAACGAAACAACAGACCTCTGATTGGCGATGGGATACAATCATTTGCACCTGCTATTGGCGTTGGTATGCTGGATTCTACTGTATGCGATATTTACCTCATCAATGATACTGGTAATATTGTGGGCAGACCCATTTTAACAGCCTGTATTGACGCTTACAGCGGTGTGTGCTGCGGTTATGTCCTATCATGGTCTGGTGGAGTATACAGCCTTAGAGGATTGATGCTGAACGTTATAGCAGATAAAGCTACTTGGTGTAAGCAGTTTGGCATTTCTATAAATAAGGAGGATTGGTCTTGTAACAAACTTCCTGCGACGATGGTTACGGATATGGGGAGTGAATACAAATCGGAAAACTTTGAGCAAATTGCAGAGCTGGGTGTTAAAATAGTCAATCTTCCTTCATATAGACCTGAACTGAAAGGCATGGTGGAGAAATTCTTTGATGTGGTTCAGGCGAACTATAAAAAGCATTTGAAAGGGAAGGGTGTGATTGAAGTTGATTATCAAGAAAGGGGCGCGCATGACTATCGGAAAGATGCCTGTTTGACCATGGTGGATTTTGAGAAAATTATCCTTCATTGCATCATGTATTACAACTCGCAACGGATCATTGAAAATTTCCCCTACACTGAAGCCATGATTGCCGAAAATGTAAAACCCTATGCAAGCTGTATCTGGAATTGGGGTAAATCCCAATTCGGTGCCCATTTGATTAAAGTTAGTGCTGAAGAGCTTATACTTACGCTATTGCCAAGAACTACAGGTAAATTCAGTAGATTTGGCTTAAAAGTAAACAAAATGCGCTATCACTGTGACGGGTATACAGAGCAGTATCTTAAAGGTGATGAAGTTACCGTTGCCTATAATCCAGAGGATGTTACTTCTGTATGGCTATTGGAAAATGGAATATATGCTAAATTTACCATTATTGAATCTAGATTTGAGGGTAAAGATTTGATTGCCGTACAGGAGTTACAGACAGCTCAGAGATCGATTACCAAAGGAGCTAATCAAGATAATCTACAGGCTCAGATTCATCTTGCGCGGCATATTGAGATAATCGCTGGTAGTGCCAGGCGCAGTGCCGATGTGAGCGTAAAAAATATTCGAGATAACCGCAAATGTGAACAGCATAAACGCCATAGAAACTATATGGAAGGAGCTAAGTCATGACAAATCTTTCAGACATTATCAATGTCCTACCTTGTATGAAATCAGGGGACTCATTAATAGCTGCATTGGAAGTATTGCCAGGGTACAATCCTGAAATCCGCAACACAGATACTTCCGTAAGGCTTATGGCACTATCGGACTTATACAGGGTGTATATTCCTTCGCAGATGTCGCTGGAAATCTACAGTAAATTGTATTTGGCTCTTTTGCGATCTATGCAGAAAAAAGGAACGAAGCTGGCCGTACAGCAGCAAAATCAAAACTACAGAGCTATCATACAGCAAGAATACAGCGGTATCATGGGTGGATCGGATAGCTTTACCATTATTGGCACATCAGGAATCGGTAAGAGTTCTGCTATAAGTAGGGCTATTAATTTGATCACGGAGAATCGAGTGATTGAAGCTGACAATCCCTATACACATGTTATTCCATGTATAATCGTGCAATGCCCCTTTGATTCATCGGTAAAGGGGTTATTACTAGAAGTTCTGCGCAAAGTTGATGAAGTTTTAGACAGTAAATATTATCAAAATGCTTTAAGGGCAAGGGCTACAACCGATATGCTCATTGGTTCTGTCAGTCAAGTTGCGTTGAATCATATTGGTATGTTGGTGGTAGATGAAATCCAGAATGTAGCCAACAGTAAAAATGGTAAAAGTCTGATTGGGGCTTTGACACAGCTTATCAATAATAGTGGAATTAGCATCTGTATGGTTGGTACGCCCGAGAGCAGCAGATTCTTTGAATCGGCAATACAGCTTGCAAGACGTTCCGTGGGATTGCAATATACCACTATGAGCAATGACAAATATTTTCAAGACTTCTGCAAGGTTATGTTTCAGTATCAATATGTGCAAAAGAGAACGGAAATCACAGATGGAATCATTGCCTGGCTTTATGAACATAGTGCAGGAATTACATCGGTTGTGGTAGCGTTGATTCATGATGCACAGGAAATCGCTATTTTGAATGGCAAAGAAATCTTGAATCTGAAATCTTTAAATGAAGCATATGAACAACGGTTATCCTTGCTTCATGGCTATATTCAACCGTCTATTTCACTAGGTAAGCAGACCTCCAAAATCAAGAAAAAAACGCCGATCTCTACTGTGATGGCTACAGATAATAAAATTTCAGATGATTGTCTTAGTATTGCTGATTTGGTTGCTAAAGCCAAGAATGAAAATATGGATATTGTGCAGCTTTTAAAGTCCAATATTCCTGTTGTGGAGGTAGCGGTATGATTGCTTCTTTCCCTACAGCATATCCAGATGAGCTGCTTTATAGCCAGTTGGCACGATACTATACGAAATCAGGATATATGGCTTACAGCTTTGCGGCGGAAGACCTGTTTGTATCAAAGACGGTACGCCCGGATATGGATTTTATTAATACTTACACTCCTGGCGCACTACAGGCCATAACAAGAGATATATCTATGGAAGAAGTTATTGAAAAACATACCATGTTTCCTTGCTATGGGCGTTTTTTGCCGAAAGAACGCAGACAAAAAGCATTTCAATCATTGATAGCTATGAAGGGAAATTACCATAACCTTCTGCCGATACCTCAAAGCAAGAATGGCGAAGTTCGCTGTTTGCGCTACTGTCTAGCTTGTGCAGCTAATGATAGAGAACAATATGGAGAAGCATATTGGCATCGGATACACCAGATAATAGGAATTCATGTTTGCCCAGTTCATCAGTGTTACTTGATGGATAGTAGTGTGATGATCAGTGGGAAAGCTACGCCTTCTTTAAAGACAGCTGAGGAAATGATAACACAATCGAAATCGTGCGTATTTGCGGATAATGAAATTGAAAGCCGTGTAGCCGCATATATGGCGGAGGTTTTTCAGGCTGATGTTGATGTGGATTCATGTGTTACGGTTGGAGAGTTCCTTCATTTCAAAATGGCTTATACAAAATATCGGTCTGTACGTGGAGAGCAGCGTAATATTGCATTATTTCATAAGAATTTTAAAGAATATTACATGGCGTTGTCCCAAAACAGGTTTACGGAGTTATGGCAGATACAGAAGGTGTTGACGAATGATAGGGTGAACTTCTATGAAATTTGTCTCATGGCTATGTTTCTTGGTATTACCGCTGAGAAACTGGTACATATGGAGCTGCCGGGAAAAACACAACAACAGCTTTTTGATGAAGAAATTTACAGGCTTCATGAACAAGGGTTGAAGTATCCAGCTATTGCGAAAGCTCTCGGTGCCCCATATGTGACTGTTAAGGCTATCGGTGAACGTAGATATGGAACTTATCGTAAGACACCAAAAACCCCGCTGAAAAGCGGGGTAAAGCCACGAGACTGGCGACAGATTGACGAAGATACACTACCGCTTGTAAAGACCGCTATTCGCCAGTTGCAGGGTGATGGAACAACCCGACCTAAAAAGGTTACGGTTTTTGCTGTGGAGAAAATCTTGCATCTTTCAAGTAAGAAAATATCGTTGCATCTGCCCAAATGCCTTGCTGAGATAAAGCGGCATGAGGAATTACAGGAGCAATATTGGGCTAGAGAAGTAGCTTGGGCTGCACGTCAGATAGAAGATAGTGGTGTCACTTTGACATGGCGTAAGATACGGGATTTAACAAATATGCGCCGTAGGGATTTTGAAGCTTGTCTGCCGTATGTTCATAATTATGCAGATAGTGAGCTTGCTGGACAGATAATACACCTGCTGAAAATTTAGTAAATGATTGTATAAGAATGGTGAACGTATTAAAATTCTAATTTTGTATATGGATCGAACAATGGGGATGGAATAAGTTGGTAGTATAAGTTAAGATCAACGTTTTCAAACGGTTTCCCATCTCTTAGCACTTATTTTGTCATGTCAGTTCATAGTCTATGTTTAACAATAGAAAAAAATAACAAAAAGTACAAGGAGATGGATTAAATGAGGCGAATAGGTAATTTATATATTTTATGTCATATATCTGCTTGTTTCGATATAGATTGCTCTGAAAGAGTGTAAAAAAAACAGAAGAAAAATAATAGAAGCCCAAGATATGTCCATGTTGCTTTTGTATAATAGAAAAAACAGTCGAAAGGAGGAGCAACTTGCATATTAAATTTAATGGCAATAAGGGATTTCGACTGCTGAGTATCTACGAATTGCTGAATAAGGGTGAAGTAGTAACAAAAGCCGATCTGGCGACACGATATGAGGTAAGCGAAAAAAGCATACAACATGATATAGAAGATTTAAGAGAATATCTGGCCTGTACTCATTTTGAGGGGAGCGAAGTCACGATTGCTTACGACAAAAAGCGTTCAGGATACTATCTGGTTCGCATGGAACGGGAGTGGTTGACCAATGAAGAAGTGTTGGCAGTGTGTAAAATACTTTTAGAAAGCCGCGCTTTCTGTAAAGGCGAGTTAGAGTCACTGGTGACGAAGCTAGTAGCGCAAGTCACTCCCAGTCACCGCAAGCAAGTAGAAGAACTCATTCGAAATGAGCAATTTCATTATGTTCCGTTGCGACATGGCAAAAAGCTGTTTACCATCATCTGGGGTCTTTCAGAATATATAACGAAGCGCGAAGTGACTCGTATCGTCTACAGCCGTCAGGATGGTACAGAGCGAGAACATGAAATAAAGCCAGTGGCGATGATGTTTTCGGAATATTATTTTTATCTGATTGCTTATATGGCGGACGGAAGCAAAGGCTTTCCGACGGTATTTCGAATTGATCGAATTGCTGACTTCCAAGGCACCGGCGCTCAATTCAAGATTCCCTACAGGGACAAATTTGATGATGGAGAATTTCGTAAGCGGGTGCAGTTTATGTATTCGGGGGAATTGCGGAGGGTAAAGTTTGAATATAGCGGGCCTGCAATTGAGGCGGTATTGGATCGGTTGCCGACGGCGAAGATTTTGGCTGAGAAAGGCGGGGTTTATACTGTTTCCACAGAGGTTTATGGAAATGGCATTGATATGTGGCTGCGAAGCCAAGGGGATTTAGTTATCTTGTGAGCTATAGAACGATGTTCTGTCTCAATAAATATTTTAAATATGAATGGGGGATTTTTTGTGAGCGGTTTAAAAATATTGAATGAATTCAGTAATGACGAGTTAGAAGTATTGGTTAAGATTATAATTGAGAAAGGATGGAAGTCGCAAACTTTGTCGCACGATGAAACTTACAAATCACATCATCCCAATCACATATGCTATGTGGAGCAGATCAAAAAAGAATTGCGTGGATTTGGCGGTAACACAATTGTGAATATGTTCCGGAGAGGGGAGCTTCCTTATCGTGAGATGTTGATAGATGTATGCAAAAAAACCAAAACCCCTTTTAATGAAAAAGCATCGTTAGAACGTATAGAGAATGCTCTATTAGAACATGTTTTGGAGGAGTCTTGGGATAAAATGTCTGATGAAGATAAAGAAGAAATTCTCAAAGCCGGGGGACAGAAGTGTGATGTAGGTGGATTTGCCGCAGGAGCATTAATTGCTATTTTTAGAGCTGGTGGATTTAATTCATATAAGTTGGCAATGATTATTGCTAATTCAATTGCCAAAGCAATTTTAGGTAGGGGATTACCATTTGTTGCTGGGGCAGTTTTGGGTAGAGGTTTGGCAGTTTTTGCAGGACCTATTGGTTTGATATTGACAGGAATTTGGGCTGTTATGGATATTACTGGTCCTGCGTATAGCGTTACAGTTCCAGCAATAATTTACATAGCGGCACTAAGGCAGGTGCATTGTTCTGAGTATTATAAAAATTCTTCTCTGTAAGTTAATAAAAGATTAAGAAAGTGAGGGCATATTATGTCTGAAATACAAGAAGCTAAATTTAGTGAGAAGCAATTACTCAACATATATGGACTCTTATTTAAAGTTGCATATGTTGATGGGGGACTAGATAAAGACGAATTAAGGAAAATTTTTGAGGTTATGAACACAGATGAGTTTTCCGAACAAGGTAAAATGGTAATACAGAACTATTTAGTCGAAGAGCCTGACATTGAAAAAATAATTCGCAATTTTAAGATGGATATCAATATGGGGATTGAGCAAATTGAGTACATAGCTTATTTAAATGCCATTGAAATTTCAATATGTAATGACGAAATAAACACTGCTCAACAAGAACTGCTTGCACGACTGAAGAAGGCATTTGTTATAACCGACGAGCAAGATAAAGAGATGCGTAAATTTGCTCAGAAGGCTAAAGAAATTGCTGATAGAGGAATTGATGATGCGTATGCCAAAGATGCTTTAAAAAGCGCAATTGCCGGTTTGGGCGGTGTTGGAGTTCCACTAGCGGCTGTGTATTTTAGTGGCAGTGTAATTGGATTAAGTGCAGCGGGTATCACAAGTGGACTGGCGGCACTTGGATTAGGACTTGGAATGGTACCGGGAATAGGTGTAGCTATTTTAATAGGAGCAGTCATTTTTATAGGTGCAAAAGAATTGTTTGATATTGGCGGAAAAAACCAGGAGAAAAAAGTTCAGCTTGAAAGAGAACGACGTGCAGAACAAGTTATTAGGAATTTACAGGATACAATAAATTGTTTAATTGATAAAATTTCAGAATTAGAGAAGAAGGCTCAGGATGCAGTTGCCAATAGAGAAGCCATTCATAAACTTCAGGAAATTATACGGAATCTGAGGCAGATACAAAATGCAAAGAAACAAGGTCGTGCAACATGCTAACCCCAAAAGAGCTAAATGATTTGCTTCCTATATTGAATGTCCAATATAGCTTGGTAAACAAGTTAACTCAGAAAGTTGAGGATATAGAAGTAGCTTTTTCAACAAATGGAGAAACCGCTATAGATATTGTGTCTGTGCAAAAAGAGTTGGATGCTGTTTTACAGGATATCGATTGGCTTTCTGAAGATGATATTGTTGTTGCTGAGCGAGAAACAGAGTGTATTGATGCTATTTATAAGCAAAAGCAAGCCCAAATAAAATCACATATCAAAAAAATCAAATTTAATACATGGGATGATTATGTAGCAGAATGTTACAAATATGCTATAAAAAATGATATTGGTAAATTTATTCCATACGAGATGTTCTTAACTAAAGCAGATTTGGCGATGATAAATAATGAAGCGTATAGTAAGCAGTTCGAATGGGATAAATGGGATTATTCATTCGTTGGACTTGCAGGAATTGTGGCCGCACTCACAGATATATTTATTGTAGCAATACCTAAAGATATGACATCAGGAATATATAAAGGTCAAAAAGGTAGTTCAGTGACAAAGTGGCTACAAAGTTTAAGACTACCTGATAATGTGCAAGAATGGCTTGAGAATGTAGCTAAGGTTCCGTATGATAACACTGGTGGCCCTGAGCATAGAATGGATACGTTTGGGCACGACCCAATTTTGGGTTTTATTTTTGGAATTATCGATTTAGTAAGGGGGACTTCTACATCCATAAAGGATGGAACTATTATCATTGAAAAGATAGGGGAGGGGACAAATCTGCTTGAAGCAATTGTGAAGCAATTTCTGCATTTATGTTCAGATGTTTGCACAAAAAGAGGATTGCCTGTTCCTTTTGCTTCAATTTTTAAATTGCTTAATGTCGGTAGTTTTAAAAGAGCCAATGGAAAGACTGCAACTATTAGTCAATTAACGAAATGGATGTATCGCAACGGGTATGATTTGAGGCATTTTATTACGATGAGCATAACTCCTATGTCTATTGAGATTATTTTGAGAATGTATACCATGCTTCGTTATTATGCTGAAAATGATGATATTGATTTTGATATTGCTACTGTTTTTGAGTTAGGAAATAATCCTAAATATCGCTCCATGTTATTAAGCGCTCATGCCATAGCATGTGCGGCAAATGCTGGTAAAGTGTATCTACGTCAAGGAAACCCACTTGCTATCAATTACGCTGAGTGGTTGATGTTACTAAAGTACCTTGTTCCGTCAGTTAAATACTGGTTATTTGATAAAGCAGAATTAGAAGTAAAGCATCTTAAAAGCATTAATGACAATATTTGGAATGAATTGCTGGAAAACTCCGATAGTTTGCTACGTAAGTCAAAATTTGAGAATATAGAACTTGTAACGTTAGGAGCTAGTGAACCACAGTCAATAATTTAGACACAAAAATGAAAACTTTTATATATTTTCGAGACTGTAACAAATTATGTGTAAATAGAATAGATGAGCTATTCCTCCTGGATTAATGTTAGAATAAATATTAATTTAGGAGGTTTTATTATGGCCAGACAAAGAAAACTTTCCCCAGAACGGTAAGAGCATAATAAAACAGTGTATATAAAAAGAACAGCCATTGATTTAGATAGGGGAGTGCGGACGTTTTCTTGGACTACGATTATGCAGATAATCCAAGCTTCTGCCTGTATTCCACTGGACTAAGATATCCTAAAGATTGTTTAATCCTTGTATGATTATACCAATCCAAATAGTCATTTAGTACATGAATAAATCCTTTAATACTTATATTAGTCCAATCTTGATTATAGAACATTTCTTTTTTCAATAATCCCCAAAATCCTTCACAAGCTGCATTATCTGGGGAGCATCCTTTTTTTGACATAGATCTAATAAGTCCGGCATTCTCCATACGCTTGATCCAACCCGACCATCGGTAATGACAGCCTCGATCTGTATGAATTATTGGATGATCTGCTGGTTTAAGCTGCTGAATACCTGCATCCAACATATCATTTACTAACTTCGCATCAGGGCGTGTACTTATTGTCCAACTAGGAAGAAATCCATCAAAGCAATCAACAATGGCTGAGAGATAAATCTTACCAGCAGAAATAGAAAACTCTGTAATATCTGTAAGCCATTTTTGATTTGGCTTATCTGCATGGAAATTTCGTTGAATAAGATTTTCCACTTCCGGAGAGATTTCTCCTTGATAAGAGTTATATTTTTTGTGGCATCTAACTTTAACGATAAGTCCTTCCTCTAACATAATTCGACGAACAACTTTTTCTGACAAAATCAGCCCATCTCTTTTTAGCAAACAGTGAATACGACGATATCCATATCGTTGTTTGTACTCTATAAAATATTTTTTGATGCATTCCCTTATTGATTGATATTTATCTTTACAGCACATAGCTTGTTTTTGATAATAGTAACTGCTATTTGCCATATCCAAAGATTTTAACAAACTTGGCAGTGAATACTTACTTTTCAGGGCATCGATGATCACTGCCTTTTCCCGGTTTCTTAACGGGGTTAGCTCGACACCTTGGTCTTTTTTTAAGACATGAATGGTTTCACGAAGTATATCTAATTCCAACTGCATATCCTGAAGTTTGGTCTTCATTTCATCGAATGCTTCCGAATCAATGGATGGTTTACCAGGGAAAAGGGGACCTCTGGAACGTTCATTAGATGGATTCATTAAAGCAACTACCCCTTTCTGGAGAAGTTTTTTCCTCCATTGATAGATACTCGCTGTGCTATAACCAACTTCGGATGAAACATCCTGTACATTCTCGCCTAATTCAAAACAACGATGGAGAATCTCCAATTTGAAATTTACAGATGGATGTCGAGGATGTTCAGGGGTATTGACTCCACAAAAAGTATATCTATTTTCCGGCAACAGCGGTTTTCGTTTAATCCAATTATACAGCGTTTGTCGTCGTGATGGATAACCTAATTGCGTTATAGTTTTAGTAATAGAGGTTGTTTCTTTATAGACTGCAAGTGCTTTAGTTACCTGTTCTTCTGTATACATGTCACCATATCCTTTCGACATTATTTACAGTCCAGGATTATGTCCGCACTCCCTAGTGTCAAGCAATGTTCGCAAAAGCCATCAATCTCCGAATCCGATTAAGCGCTCTTTGCTAAGATAAGATCTGTAATAACTTTGGGATTTATATAAGAACGTCCGCTGGACCAATCTTCACTGTACTCAATCAGATAGCTGGTTACAAGCCGGATATATGAATCCATGCTAGGGAAAATCCCAACCACCTTTGTTCGGCGACGAATTTCTTTGTTTAACCGTTCCAGCAGGTTCGTAGACGATATTTTTCTGGCATCAATTTCTGGAAAGCTGAAAAACTGCAACGATTCTTCAAGGCCTTCTTCTAATAGGGATATAGCCTGTGGGTATTGCAGGTCATAGTCATTCATGAATCCATTGGCATATTTCTTAGCACTCTCATAGTCTGGCTGCAACCAGATTTGCTTAAGTTTTTCGGCAAAAGATTTCTTGTTTTTCCCTGAAATATGTGCCAATATGTTACGCATAAAATGAACCTTGCAGCGTTGCCAGGAGCAGCCAAGGAAAGATTCTCTGGCTGCTTTGACTAACCATTGAAATGTAATTTAGCTCAAAAGATGGGAAGGTGGTGAACATAAGTGTCAATCACTGATGTATTGGCGATTGTTGGCGCTCTTTCTGGATTAAGTTCGATTGCGTGGAATGTCTACCAGTGGCAACAAAGTAAAGCAAAGATGAAAATTTCAGCAGCAGTAGTGACGAAGTATCAAGGAGATATAACTACACCCAATGTACTTATGATAGAAATGGTTAATGCCGGTAAGCGGCCAATTCAAATAGAAATGTTTTTTGGTAGATCCGAAACAGGGGATTTCGTTATTACGCCGGATAATTTGCCTATTACATTAGAAGAATCCAAGAAACATGTGGAAGCATATGATGGGACGATTGAACAGATGGTTAGAGATGGCATATATCTTCTTGGATTATATGCTGTTGATTCTTTAGGGAAACGTTGGCAAGTTAGCGGCGGTGATATAGCCAAGATTAACCTTCATTTACAGCAATTACGAAGTGAAGGAATTATAGAAGATGGAGAAGAGGTTGTGTGGTAAGTGCTGTTTGAATGCCATCGATGAAGAACACTTTGATATTAATAATGTGATGTTTGGACAGCAAAATAATGTGTTGAATAAAGGTTCCAAGTTAAAAAACAATTAAAGAAAGAAGTGCAGGGATAATCCCTTGTACTTCTTTCTTTAATCGGTAGAATGTCTCTGTTTTACGTTGATGAGACTGTTGGTGTCGGATACGCGGAGAACTAGTTTTCAATTTATATGATGTATTACATATGGAATTATTCACCATTATATTACGTTAAAGGTGAGGAAAAAATAAAAGATATATAAAAAGTATTCAAATATTTAAAAAATAATGTTTGACATATTTAAAAAATAGGTATAGTATAAGAATAAGAAAGAAAATAAATAGCCAAATATCGTATTATTAAGTAATTAAATACTAAAAAGGAGGCGCGGATTATGATTGAGAAAAACGAACAATTGATTTGGGCATTATCTGATTTGTTAAAAGGCCATTTTCAGTCGAGCGAAATCGTGAGAATTAATATTGCTATAATATTTATAAAGTGGGCGTTGCAGCAAGAGAATCTTAAGTTTTACAGCTTTAATGATGTGACTCTGCAAAATAAGGAATCAGCTGTTGAGGAACTTATAAAGGTCACGAACTGTATCGAAGAAACGTATCCGATTATCAAAGGAAGCTTGTTATCGCTACTGCCGCTTCAAACTAAAAATGATAAGAGTGATCTGCAGGCGATTGTGGAAGCATTTTTCTTGTCTGCATGGCGGGAATATGAGTCCAAAGAGCTTGTGGGCTTGTTTAATAAATTAGTAATGGAAGCAGATGGCCAGGAGGAGATTTATTCAACCCCGGAAAGCATTAGAAAGTTAATGGTAAAGCTCGTTGCTCCCCGGAAAAACATGAAAGTTGCCGATCTTTTCTCGGGTGTCGGGAGCTGCCTGGTTGAGGTGAATGAGGAATATAAGGACTTAACGCCGGAGTTATACGGTGAGGAAATCAATTTTGATATGTATGGTATCTCAAACATGCTGTTCCTTCTCAATGGAATTAGCGCTGGGCGGATTGCACAGAGAAATGTGTACAGTTCTTCTGGAGATGATGAAGAACGTTTTGACAACGTTCTAATGGATGCTCCCTTTGCACTTAGTATAACGATTGAAGAAAAGCCTGTTTATAAGTACGGTCTTCCAGCCAAAAGTGCTGCAGACTGGGCGAACTATCAGATCGCAGTTCATAAATTGAAGCCAACAGGAAAAGCGATTGTCACAAGCTCTGTAGGAGGTCTTAATCGATCGACGGATCAGAAAATCAGGGCAGGAATGATTAAAGATGATTTGCTGGAAGCCGTCATAATGCTTCCTAGCGCCATGTATGCGTATACTTCGATACCGACGGCGCTGTTGGTTTTAAATAAGCAAAAGCCAAAGGAAAGAAAAAACAAAATTCTTATGGTAGATGCAACGAAAGATTTCGTAAAGATAACTAGAAAACAGAATGCGATGACTAAAGAGACAATTTTCCGGATTGTAAATGTTACACAAAACTGGATTAAAGAAGAAGGATTTTCGACAATTGTCGATAGAACAATACTTGAAAGGAACGAGTACAATCTGAATGCATCATTTTATTTGAATTTCAAAGAGATTGAGCGGAAGTTAGGCGATTCTATAATACTTAAGGAAGTCGCTGATGTTTTGCCAGGAGTACAAGTGTCTACGAGTGATTTTGAAATATTAAAGCGAAATGCTACTCACTATTTTCTCAACGTGAAGAATATTCAAGATGATGAGATTTTCTATGATGAGGATGAGCGCATTCGCGATAAGAAGGTTACTTGGTATGGTAAATATGATATTCAAGCTGGGGATATCATTTTGACAACAAAAGGAACTACTACCAAGGCAGTTATCGTACCAGATGACTTCCAGCCGGCATTTATATCCAACAACTTGAGTATCATCAGAGTGAACCAAGCAAAGTATAGCCCGTATGTGCTGCTAAAGTATTTGAAAAGCGAGATAGGCAAGCTTGTTTTGGACCGCGTTACCACAGGCGCTGGCGTCAAGGTAATCAATGCTAGCAAATTAGGTAATATAGAAATTCCTGCTTATGATCTTGAAAAGTGCACCCAAATAGGGGCGCGGATAAAAAGAAGTATCCTTGAATATCGCCAAAGCATAGAAACAGCTAAAGAGAAATTTGAAAAGGAAGAACAAGAAATCCGCAAGGAATTAGGTATTTGAACTTGATGCGTAAAGTGTAAGTGATTTCGTAACACAATGTAAGCTTTGGTAACTTATGACTAAAATCTGCGAATTGAATAGAAAAATGAAATGAGGGATTCAAATGGATAACCAAACATACAATCAAATTGTTAATTTTATATGGGGCATTGCTGACGATTGCCTGAGAGATGTATACGTTCGTGGAAAATACAGGGACGTAATTTTGCCGATGACGGTCATCAGACGATTGGATGCGGTTTTGGAGCCTACCAAGGCTGCGGTGCTAGAAATGAAAGAAGCATTGGACAAGGCAGGTGTTATCGAGCAAACGGCCGGTTTGTGCAGCGCAGCTGGACAAGCATTCTGCAATTCATCGCCGTTTGTTCTCAAAGACCTGAAATCCAGAGCTAAACAACAACAGTTGAAAGCAGACTTTATTGCCTATCTGGACGGGTTTTCTCCGAACGTCCAAGAAATATTGAGCAAATTTGAATTCAGAAACCAGATCGATCGGATGATCGATGCGAATATACTAGGCGCGGTTATCGAGAAGTTTGTCAGCCCAACGATCAATTTGAGCATTCATCCGGTATTAGAAGATAACGGCGAGGTTAAGTTGCCTGGGCTTGATAATCATACGATGGGTGTAATTTTCGAAGAGTTGATTCGCAAGTTCAACGAAGAAAATAACGAAGAAGCGGGGGAGCATTTTACGCCTAGGGATGTTGTAGAGCTTATGGCGGATATAAGCATTCTGCCAGTAGTTGATAAGATAAAGGATGGATCATATCTTGTCTATGATGGCGCCTGCGGAACGGGTGGGATGCTCACTATTGCAGAAGAGCGCCTACTTGAGATTGCAAATAAGTATAAAAAACAAGTGTCGATCAACCTCTTTGGGCAAGAAATTAACCCCGAAACCTATGCCATTACCAAAGCAGACATGTTGTTAAAAGGTGATGGTGAACAGGCCGAAAATATTAAAATTGGGTCAACTCTTTCTGACGACCAGCACGCAACAAAGTATTTTGATTTTATGTTGTCGAATCCACCATACGGGAAAAGCTGGAAAACAGATTTGGATCGTTTGGGAGGCAAAGGAGATATTACCGATACAAGGTTTGTTGTGTCGCACAAAGACGAACCGGAACTGAAAATGATTCCTCGTTCCAGTGATGGACAACTCTTGTTCTTGGCCAATAAAATCAGCAAAATGAAACATAACACCGAACTTGGCAGCCGGATCGTGGAAGTCCATAATGGTTCGTCTTTATTCACCGGTGATGCCGGACAGGGCGAAAGCAACCTCAGGCGATATATCATTGAAAACGACTGGCTGGAGGCGATCATTGCTTTGCCGGAAAACATGTTTTACAATACTGGAATTGCGACATTTATCTGGGTTGTAACCAATCGAAAAGCGCCGCACCGTCAGGGAAAAGTTCAATTAATTGATGCAACTGCCATGAAGTCGCCGCTTAGAAAAAATCTTGGCAACAAAAACTGCGAATTGACGCCGGAAATTCGAAACGAGATTACGAAGCTGTTAATGAATTTTGCAGAGACCGAGCAATCAAAAGTCTTTGATAACCGCGAATTTGGTTATTACAAAGTGACCGTGGAAAGACCATTACGACTTGCAGTTGACTTATCAGAAACCAATTTGGATAAATTTGAACAAGTTTGCCAAGTAACTGATGATATGGCAGTTATGAGCGTACTGCGCGAGGTAGCGAAACAGTTAGATTATGCGATGGTTATGGATTATAACGCATTCTTGAAGAAGCTTGACCAAGCAGCGGATAATTTGGATATCAAGCTTCCTGCAAAACGCATCAATTTTATCAAAAGTCAATTTACAGAAGTGAACGAACAGGCCGCGCCAGTGATTAAAAAAATCCACAAGGCAGGAAAAGCAGAAAAGAACTCTTTGTACGGCTTGTATGATATAGAAAACAAGATTGTGGAATATGAGCCGGACGCAGCCTTAAGAGATACCGAACAGATTCCGCTTCTGCATGAAGGCGGCATTGGAGCGTTCTTTGAAGAAGAAGTGCTGCCTTTTGCGCCAGATGCCTGGATTGATGTAGCAAAGACGCAAATCGGCTATGAAATCAGCTTTACGAAGTATTTCTATAAACCTGTAAAACTGAGATCGTTAGAGGAAATTGTTGCTGATATTAAAGTGCTGGAAGCGGAAACAGACGGATTACTTAACGAGATTATAGGGGGCTAAGCGGATGATGAATAATGAACTTAGACCTTATGAGGAATATGTAGATACTCGAGATGTTTGGCATGGAAAGCTACCGAAACACTGGGATTGTGTAAAGCTTGGCATGAAATTCAGAGAAAGAAGGACAAAGGTATCTGATAAGGAGTTTATGCCGCTATCGGTCACCAAAAATGGAATCGTTCCTCAGCTATCTACTGCTGCTAAAAGTAACGATGGGGATAATCGTAAGCTTGTTAAACAAGGTGATTTTGTTATTAATAGTCGCTCGGATCGAAAAGGGTCCAGTGGCTTATCAAATTATAATGGCTCAGTATCACTTATTAATATTGTCTTACAACCATATGAAGTTAATTCAAAGTATGCTCATTATCTCTTTAAAAGCAACAGCTTTATAGAAGAGTTCTATCGAAATGGACGAGGTATTGTTGCAGACCTATGGACAACCAGATTTTATGAAATGCGGAATATATATATTCCAATCCCCTCACTACCCGAGCAAGACCAAATTGTCAAATATCTTGACAATAAACTCGCGAAGATCAATAAATTCATCAAAGCCAAGAAAAAGCTGATTGCGGCGTTGAAAGAACAAAAACAAGCAATTATCAATCAAGCTGTAACTAAAGGATTTGACTCTAAGGTGAGAATGAAGCCATCAGGAATTGAATGGTTGGGGGATATACCTGAGCATTGGACAATGGTTCAATTAAAAAGATTAGTTAAAACTGTTAAGACAGGGGGGACTCCTTCGGGAGCTGACGAAAAATATTTTGAACCAATTGGGTTTAATTGGTTCACTCCGAGTGATTTCAATGATGAGCTTTACTTATCAAATTCAAATCGGCAGTTATCTAATGTTGGAAAAAGTGAAGTTAATATCTTTCCCCAAGGAACTGTTATGATGATCGGAATTGGAGCGACAATGGGGAAGATATCAATTTCGGAAAAGAAATGTTCATGTAATCAACAAATTAATGCGATATTATGTAGTGAAAACATTATACCTGAATTTTTGGTTTATTTTATGCGGGCAGTAAGAACGCATATTTTTGCGATTGCTAAATATACTACACTACCAATTTTAAATCAAGAAGAAACTAAGAAAATTATGGTGCCTTCAATTCCTTGCGAAGAACAGAAAAAAATTGTTCTTAAAATTAATGAATCTGTTGCAGTCTATGATGCTGGCATTAAAAAAATCGAACATGAAATTGGCCTTGTTTTAGAATATAAAAGCAGTCTTGTTTCGGAAGTAGTGACTGGTAAAGTGGATGTTCAACATGTTTTCATAGAGAAACCAAAGAAAGTAGGCAGAGATGAGTCTGATATAGATGAAGAATTAACTTATGGAGGAGAGACTGATATAGAGGAAGGTGATGAATAATGCCTACCAATATGAAAGAATCAGGGTTTGAAACCCTGATCGTTAAGCATTTGACGGAGGTCAATGGTTATGAGGAAGGCAAAAATAATGACTATAATAAGGACTATGCGATCGATGAAACACGATTGTTTCGCTTTCTAAGAGCCACACAGCCGGAAGAACTTGAAAAACTAGGGTTGGATATCGAGACGAACAAAATCAAGTTTTTGAACCGTTTGCAAGGTGAAATTGCCAAACGTGGCGTCATTGATGTCTTGCGTAATGGGTTTAAGGTATATCCAGCGTCGTTTGATTTGTTCTATTTGACGCCTTCGAAAAACAATCCGGCATCGAAAGCGTTGTATGAGCAGAACATTTTCAGTGTGACAAGACAGTTGATGTACTCAAAAGATAATACCAAACTGGCACTGGATTTTGCGATCTTGTTAAATGGTTTGCCAATAATTACTTGCGAATTGAAAAACAAACTGACCAAACAAAACATTGAAGATGCCATTTATCAATACAAAAATGACCGAGACCCGAAAGAGCTAATTTTTAACTTCGGACGTTGCATGGTGCATTTTGCAGTGGATGACAATGAAGTCGCTATGTGTACCAAACTGGACGGCAAGAAATCTTGGTTTTTGCCGTTTAATAAAGGAAACGAAGGCGGGGCTGGTAATCCGCCCAATCCTTCTGGAATAAAAACGGACTATCTTTGGAAAGAGATATTTACCAAGGGTGAACTATCAAATATTATTGAAAATTTTGCGCAAATTATCAAAGAACAAGACGAAGAAACGAAAAAACCAAAACCCAAGCAAGTTTTTCCGCGTTACCACCAGCTTTCAGCGGTTAAAGCGCTATTAGCGGACGTATTTCAGGTTGGCGCTGGTCAGAAGTATTTAATCCAGCACAGCGCGGGAAGCGGCAAGTCAAACTCGATTGCCTGGCTGGCGCACCAGCTGGTTTCGATGGAAAAGGACGGAAAATCCATTTTTGACTCCATTATTGTTGTCACCGACAGGATCAATCTGGATAAACAAATCAAAAATACCATCAAAGGATTTATGCAGGTAGCAAATACGGTTGGACATGCAGACAGTTCCGGCGATCTGAAAAAGCTACTGCAAGATGGTAAAAAAATCATTATAACGATCGTTCATAAATTCCCCTTTATTTTAGATGACATTGGGACCGCACATCGTAAAAACAATTTTGCTATCATTATTGACGAAGCTCACTCCAGCCAAAGCGGCAATATGTCAGCGAAAATGAATATGGCTCTTTCTGCGGACTATGATGAGGGGGAAGAAGAGTCAACAGAAGATAAGATCAATAAAATTCTTGAAGGCAGGAAAATGCTTAAAAATGCAAGCTACTTTGCATTTACGGCAACGCCAAAGAACAAAACGCTTGAAATGTTTGGGGTTCCCTATGAAGCGGAAGGAAAGATCAAACATCGCCCGTTTCATAACTATTCAATGAAACAGGCCATTCAAGAAGGCTTTATACTGGACGTGCTTAAACACTATACGCCAATCAACAGCTATTATAAGATTGCGAAAATCGTCGAAGATGATCCGTTGTTTGACAAGAAAAAATCGCAAAAAAAGCTGCGGCGCTATGTAGAATCACAAGAGAAGGCAATCGAACTTAAAGCGGAAATTATGATGGATCATTTTCATGACCAGGTTATTGCAAAAGGAAAAATTGGCGGGCAAGCTCGGGCGATGGTTGTCACCAGCAGTATCGAAAGAGCAATCCAGTATTATTATGCCATTGACGTGTATCTCCAAAAGCGTAAAAGTGCCTATA
Organism: Pectinatus brassicae; assembly: GCF_014201835.1. GTDB lineage: Bacteria > Bacillota > Negativicutes > Selenomonadales > Selenomonadaceae > Pectinatus > Pectinatus brassicae. Next base: position 50,222 of record NZ_JACHFH010000017.1, read on the forward strand.
AGGCCATAGTTGCCTTTTCGGGAGAACATGAGTATGGCGGAAAAAAAGTGACCGAAGCATCAATTAACGGATTTGCCAGCAGTGAAATTGAACGGCGCATGAAACGAGAGCCATATCGAATTCTCGTTGTTGCAAACAAATATCAGACGGGATATGATGAACCGCTGTTGCACACAATGTATGTTGACAAGATTCTCACAGACATCAAGGCGGTTCAGACATTATCAAGGCTGAATCGGGCACATCCCCAGAAATATGATACCTTTATTCTTGATTTTGCAAATGATACAGAAGTGATTAAGGAGTCTTTTGAAAAATACTATACAACGACGGTTTTGTCAGACGAAACCGATCCTGACAAACTCAACGATTTAGAATCGGACATTCGTGCTTACCATGTTTTTACCGACTACCATGTCAATACGGTTGTTGAACTGTATTTGAACGGAGCTGACAGAGACCGTCTTGATCCTATCTTAGATGCATGTGCGCATAACTATGAAAAAGAACTCGATGAAAATGGACAAGTAGATTTTAAAAGCAAATGCAAGGCTTTTGTCAGGACATATGGATTCTTAGCATCCATACTGCCTTATGGCAATGCCGATTGGGAAAAACTGTCCATATTTTTGAACTTCCTAATTCATAAGCTTCCAGCGCCTGTCGAAGATGATTTGTCAGCGGGAATATTAGAGGCTATAGATTTAGATAGTTATCGCGTGGAGGCCCAAACGTCGATGTCTATTGTTCTTGAAGATCAAGGTGAATACGGTATAGATCCTGTGCCAACCAGTGCAGGAGGCGGGAAAGGAGAATCGGAGCTTGATTTATTAAGTAATATTCTTTCTGACTTCAACGATCTTTTTGGCAATATAGAATGGAAAGATATGGATCAGGTTAAAAAACGTATCTCAGAGTTTCCGGAAATGGTTGCCCAAAATAAAGATTATCAAAATGCCATGAAAAATTCGGATAAGCAAAATGCAAAAATAGAGAGCGACAAAGCATTGAATCGCGCGGTACTCAATACAATGGCGGATAACATGGAAGTATTCAAGCAGTTTCAGGACAATCCATCATTTAAAAAATGGCTGTCGGATATGGTGTTCAATTTGACGTTTAATACGGATGGCAGTGTTTATCAAGGGCAGCCTAGGATTTAGGCGATAAATGATAGTGTAAAATCAAGTTCGCTGCGGAAGATGTCGTCTTGTTATAGAGGCCCTACATTGATGGTAGTGAGAGATTGGTATATAGTGTAATTATATGACGCAGCTTAATAAGAATGGGGTGAATAGATGGCATCATTTAAGCGTAAATTGCAGAGATCGCAAAAACGGTTAATGACAACTTCTCTTGTCTCACATGACCGCAAGGGAAAGACGTTAATCCCCCCTATCATGAAAATACAGAAGATGCAAAGAGTTTCATGGATGGATGATAGGTTGCCAGAGTGGCTTTGGGCTGAATTGTTGCTTGTCGGATTAGGGCGTGCAAAAGCAATAGCGGTAATGAAGAAAGCGGTTGAATTCTGGTATGGAAAGCCCAAAGATCAGCAACCCTACGATATTACACACACTGGGCTCGCAAGTATTCCCGGTGAAATTCTGCGTGAATTCCTTCAGAAATTATGCTCCGACAAAGCTAGCCAACAGGCATTGCAACCATTACTGCTATTTTGCCCGGAACTTCCTGGTAGCGCAATTTGGGAAGAGGCTTTGCAGGGTACTGCCGAACCTGAAATGGGCGATATCCTAGCCAAAGCTGTACTCGAAGTGATCGACCATCAGTCACAAACCGCTACTGACTGTAGGTGGTTAAGAGTATTCTACTGGATGGTAATTGGAAAGCTTCATGAACGTAGGGACTTTGCGGAAACGCTGTTCGATTATCCTTATGCAGGGGATATGACAACTGTTCGTCCCCGAATCAGGGAAACTGAGATGCAGCTTGATTTTGGTGCAAAGCCTGATCTAAGTTGGCCCAAAACATTTTGGAGGATATGCATGGAACGTACAGATTGTATTCCTGTAGACTTATCAGATAACGATGCAGTACTTAAATCTCACGTGACAAAACAAGAAGTGACCGAACTGGTCGAAAAGCTGAAGATGCATTGGGACCAAACAGTTAATGATACGGATATTAACCCCAAAAGAGATACCGTCTTTGGCATTGCCTTTTATTGCTTGTCGATTTTGGAGGAATTAGTTCAGAGTGGCAACAGCACCGGAATTCTCGGAAGATCAGGGATTCGTAGCCTTGTTGAATGTTATATTACGTTAGCATATTTAACAAAAAAGGATCAAAGCGATCTTTGGCAAGCTTATCGGCAATACGGAACAGGACAAGCAAAACTCTCTCTTCTAAAGCTGACGGAAAAGGTGGATCTGGAGACATCCTCGGTTAGTGTCAAAGATCTGGAAATGTTGGCCAATGAGGACTATTGGCAAGAGTTTTTGCCGATAGAACTTGGTAACTGGGGTGCCTCAAATCTGAGAAAATTAAGTGAAGAAGCGGGAGTCAAAGATGTCTACGATGCCTTATATGATTGGCCATCTGGTTATATACATGGACACTGGGGCGCGGTCAGGGACTCTGTTTTTGTGACGTGCGCGAACCCACTGCATAATTTCCATCGAATACCGAATAATCGCCGAGAATTGAACGATGTTACGGCGGATGCCGTTGTTCTCGTAAGCATGGTTCTTGATTTGCTTGATGGAAGCTATCCAGGATTTACAGAAAGATTGCCCGCACCAAGCGCAGTTGAAAGTGACAAGGCGAAATAAAGAAATAGGCCGGCGTTTGCCGGTCTATTGTTATTCTGGCACATAGAACGCCATGGCACTTAAATATAATTCTCGGTTGCAATCCGCGGGCTTTTCTTTATAAACGTTTAAGCGTATATCACGCTAAACCACTTATATATTATTGACATAATGCAAAACAAGGAGGATTTAACATGAAAAAAGGCTTAAGTGAAATGGTATTTATTATCGACAAGAGCGGTTCCATGGAAGGGCTTGAAAGTGACACCACCGGAGGTTTTAACGCAATGCTAAAAGAGTATCAGGTCAAAGGGCAGAACGACCTTTAACTGCTGGAGCGTGTTGTGGGAAAATCCGTATTGGTGGCAATGCTCATACTGGGCATTGTGGGATTGCTTGAAAGATTTTTGAGTTGGCGTTTTAGATGGTAGCGATGAAGAATTTATTAGGCGTTTTTCACGGAAACGTTGTTTAACAGGAGGTCGAAATGAAATTAATTCATTTAATAAAACCACCTTGCCCCAAATGTCCATATACTCTCGGGCAAGTGAAATTTATCGATAACCCTTGTCCAAGTTGTAAGTCAAATAACTACCAAATGTATTATAGGCTTATGGAAGGCAAGCATAAGTCCTGAACTTCTATGAAGAAGCATGTTTTTCGACTTGTGGTAATTGATTCGCAGGAATGTTTTGCAAATCGAATAGCCTTATTCTTCGCCTATATATTATGAAATGAGTGATATATAGAAGGCGGGGGATTTTATTGTCAAAGAATAAAATAATGGATATAGTGTTGATGGCAGCTTCTGTGCTACTAGCTGTGGTAAAAGCTATTGTCGAGCAAGAAGAACCCAAAGAAGATAACGATGAAACTTCATAATTACCAAACAAAGGGCTTCCCGTTGAGGAAGTCCTTTGTTTATCTGCTTAGACAAGTATGAAATCGAAGGGTTCTTCACGTTAATTCAACAATAAAACTTATAGAGGAGATGTTTTCAATGTCAGCAAATGTAGAAACTATGTTTTACACGAGGGTAGCCCCATGGCACGGTCTTGGTGTTTGTGTAGAAGATGCTTTAAGCTCAGGCGAAGCCATTGAGCAGTCGGGACTTAACTGGGATGTTATCCAACGCCCGATCATGACCAGCAACTATACCCCCATCCCCGGTTACAAAGCCAATATCCGCGATAGCGATGAAAAAATTCTTGGCGTAGTTACTGACCGGTATAAGGTTGTCCAAAACTCGGAAGCCTTTGCGTTTACAGACTCTCTATTGGGCGAGGGAGTGCGCTATGAAACGGCGGGAGCGTTACAAGAAGGCCGTAAGATTTGGCTGCTTGCTAAACTTCCAGACAAGTACATCATTGAGGGTGAACAAATTGAGCCTTACCTTGTATTCAGCAGCTCTCATGATGGTAATGGCGCTATTAAGGTAGCCATGACTCCGGTGCGGGTGGTATGCCAGAATACGCTCAACATTGCCTTGGCTACGGCTAGACGTACTTGGTCAACTGTTCATGTGGGTGATTTGGCCCGCAAGATGGATGATGCTCATAATACCCTTTTGTTGGCAGAGAATTACATGGGGAGATTGGGCGCAGAGTTTTCGCGGCTATCCAAAATAAAGTTGACCGATGCTAAGGTAATGGAGTATGTTGATATGCTGCTGCCGATGAATGACAATCCTACGGATACTCACAAGAAAAATATAGCTAGAATCCGCGAGGATTTAAAACTTCGATATTTCGATGCTCCCGACCTCAAGGGGATTGTTGGCAAGAATGCCTATCGGTTTATTTGCGCAGTGTCAGACTTTGCTACTCATGCGAAGCCGCTACGTGAAACTATTAGTTACAGGGAGAATATGTTTGCTAAGACGGTGGATGGCAATCCGCTGATTGATAAGGCATATGAAATCGTACAATCAGCGGCATAATACCAGCATTAAAAGTTAATTGAGCAAAGGGTATGTGGTGAATTCACTGCATACCCATATTTGATTATGTAAAGCGAGGTGCGATGTATGGCAGTTATTTTAGCTTCAACTGAAGACATGGACTATCGGGAATGGCTAGACTGGCGCAAAAAAGGTATCGGAGGTTCGGATGCCTCTATCGTTTGCGGAATTAACCGATATAAGTCGCCAGTGGAACTCTGGATGGAAAAAACGAATCAGCTCCCATACCAAGAAGCCGGGGAAGCTGCCTATTGGGGAACACAGCTTGAAAGTTTAGTAAGGACTGAGTTTGCCAAAAGAACAGGCATTGCGGTTAAGCAGGTTGAGCAACTCCTGCAAAGTAAGGAGCATCCGTTTATGTTGGCAAATTTAGATGGAGAATGCATTCACCCCACCTATGGGAAGTGCATCTTTGAAGCTAAGACAGCTTCGGCATATAAAACGGGAGAATGGGATGATGCCATTCCAGACGCATATGTGCTGCAGGTTCAACATTATATGGCAGTTACTGGGTACAGAGGAGCGTACATTGCTGTTCTGATCGGAGGGAATACGTTTCGTTGGAAGTTTATAGAACGGGATGAGGAAATAATTTCAATGTTGATCCAGTTGGAAGGTGACTTCTGGGAACATGTTCAAACTATGACTCCTCCAGCGATAGATGGCTCAGCAGCAGCGGCCAAATTTCTTAGCGACCAGTTTCCCAATAGTTTGCCTAAATCAGAAATTAAGTTACCTGATAGTGCTGCCAGTTTAATAGAGCAATACGAAGCCGCCAGTGAAAATATACATCAGTATACTGAGCAGAAACAGGAAGCCGAAAACAAGCTAAAACAAATGATTGGAGATCATGAAATTGGTACAGTGGGGGAAAGGGTAATTACGTGGAAAAGCATGTCAAGCGAACGTTTAGATAGTAAGACATTAAAAGCAGAACATCCGATTCTTTACAAAAAGTATGCTAATAAAACATCATATCGCCGTTTTTCTATAAAGGCGGATATATAAATGGGAGGAATATATGAATATAACAAAACTTAAAAATCGCCTCGGTGATAAATTACAAGGGTTACAAGAAAATACAGAAAAAAGGCAGGTTCAGACTATGACGAAAAAAGCGTTAGCTACAGTAAATTCTAATTATATTGCGTTGACAAATAATGCAATTGATATTATCCGGGAAAATCTGAAGCAGCAACCTTTATCCTTTCAACTTTTCGATATTGTTAAGTCACCATCTGGTGGAGCTACTATGTTTACTGTACCAGGGATAGCGGGAGATGAAATGTATAAAGAATTAACTGGAATTGTGCTTGATTATGCTACTCCTCGTGCTTATTGGGATACGCCAGACCCGGTGGAAGGTACGCCACCTGTTTGTTACAGCCACGACAGCATAATCTCTTATGAAGGGAAGGCATGTAGTCGTTGCCCGTTTAATGATTTTGGTTCAAAAGATGGAGAATCTAATGCCAAGGCTTGTAAGGAATCAGTTATGATTTTCCTTCTCCGACCGGATAATATCATGCCAATCATTATTAGAGTTCCAGTATCAAGTAAGCTAATCTTCCAACGCTATATGACAAGATTGATTGGGAAAATGCTGCCACTCTCTGGAGTTGTTACCAAAATTACTTTAGCAAAAACCACTAATAAAACGGGACAGCCTTATTCCTTGTACAATTTTGAAACTGTTAGTAAACTTAGTTCGGAAGAAGCTACGCAAGCTAGAAATTTTGGTCAGCAGTTTATGAAGATGTTCAATGATGCTGATTTGGAACCAATTGTTCAAGAAGCTAGTTAAATTGAAAAACAGCTTGGTATTTGATGACGGTAGTCACTCAACCATGATGTTAGCCAATGAGTATTAAAAGAAGCCAGCCTTGTAATTCAGGGCTGGCAATTTATTTTGTAAGGAGTGTATGAAAATGGAAGGAATGAGAAGTTTATTAGCGGGTTGCTTGCGTGAAAGTGCCAATGGGTATGTTGTAGATGCTCTGATTGAGAACTACCCCAATATTAGTACATTAATGAACGCTAGTGAAAAAGAAATCAGCAGTTATAATGGACCCAAGGATTCAGACCAGTACTGAAAATTTTAAGAGCACATGATATAGTATAGGTAACAAAATAGGAGGTTGTTATCATGCCAAGAAAAAAGTACACTGCTGAGTTCAAAACAAAGATGGTTTTGTCGATTCTTCAAGGCGATAAGGAATTCAATGTTATCTGTTCTGAGAACGACTTGAATCCGAGCATGGTCCGAAAATGGAAGCAGGATTTTCTAAAAAATGCCCATCTCGCCTTTGGTATAGATTCTGAACGTAAGGCCGTTCAGAGAAAGGAGGATGACCTGAAGAAAAAGAACGACCAGATGCTTAAGACCATCGGTCAGTTGACGCTGGAACGCGACTTTCTTCAGGACTGCTTTTGCCAAGCTGGAGAAGCCATCCCACAAATCCCAGAATATGATTCAAAGGGATAATGAGCTCTCCATACGTCGTCAGTGCGAGCTGTTGAGGCTGAATCGCTCCGGCCTGTATTACAATGCCATCCTGCCGGATGCAACAGCTGTTGAATTCGAAGAGTCTTTAATGGCGCGTATCGACCATTGGCATACCAGATGTCCTTATCTTGGATCTCGTAAAATTATCATCAAGCTGCTGGAAGACGGCTTTCCCGTATGTCGTAAGACTGTGCGCCGGTTAATGCTGAAAGTGGGGATCTATGCCGTTTATCCTAAGTCCAATCTATCCAAAAGAAATTTCAAGGAGGCTATCGTGCCATATCTGCTACGCGATTATACGGCATCATATCCTAATCAGGTCTGGTCTATCGATATCACCTATATTCCAATGCCGCATGGTCATATGTACCTGACAGCAATCATTGACTGGTATAGCCGACGGCTGGTTGGACACTATCTCTCTGACACATTAGATGCGACTTCTGTCATTTATACAGTAAAGGAAACCGTAAAAAAGTGTGGAATTCCCGCCATTATCAATTCAGATCAAGGAAGTCAGTTTACCAGCGATGACTATAAGGCATTGCTTCACAGTCTTAATATCCGACAAAGCATGGATGGTAGAAGCCGCTGGGCTGACAACATCATGATTGAGCGATGGTTTCGTAGTCTCAAGACAGAACAGCTCTATCCCAACGAATACCATTCACCAAGAGAGTTGCGTCAGCTGATTAACACGTATGTAGATGACTATAACAACATACGCCCCCACCAAGCCTTAGGTTATAAGGTCCCAAATGATTTCTACTTCGGCAGTTTTGCTGCGTAGACTTACTTTGTTTGATGACACGCTTAAAAATTTACGAAGTGGTCTTGACAAGGGGCCCATTATAGTATTAAGGGGATTGGTGTAGTAAAAGCAAAGCAACTTGGTGCGATATTGGAATTTGCTCGTAAGGTATATGAACCAGATAAAACTAAGCGAATTATTATAAAAAGTCCCAAAGATGTGTTTGATTTAGTGCGTTCCGATATGGAATTTTTACAGGTTGAGCATTTTGATGTGATTGGTTTATCGACTAAGAATCATGTCGTTTTCAAAGAGAATATTTCGATTGGCTCATTAAATGCCAGTATTGTGCACCCACGTGAAGCATTTAAAGGATTGATTCGAAGATCATGTGCTAGTTGTATATTGGTTCATAACCATCCCAGTTCGGACCCTTTGCCCAGTAACGAAGATATTTTGCTTACAAAGAAATTAGTTGAATGCGGTAAGATTATTGGTATTGAAGTGCTTGACCATATTATTGTGGGGGCTGATGGTGGTGGTTATGTTAGCTTTAAAGAACAAGGCAAAATGTGATTTACAGATTGCGATATATCATCAAACAATAGATGGGTTAATCCCATCTATTGTTTATCTTGCGTTGCTAGTGCCAAATAAAGATCTCTATAAAATTTATTAAGAGGGACTACATAACTGGCTATTACTAAAAGTTTTCTGGCTAACCCTACAGGAAGCTTTTTTCCTCGAAATATAATAAATTTCAAAATAGTATCCTCCAATATAATTGTTTTAGTCCTATATATTAAAATAATATATTATTTTAAAAGTAAAAGATACGAGAAGAGTGAAATAGGGAGAAGCCTTATCTTGTGGATCATAATGGTGTGAAATGAACAAAAATTTTTAATCATTTTACCAATAGGGTGGTCTTTAGTAATGACACATGCCAAAAATTCAAAAACAACTCTATTAGGATACTTTTCCAATGTGCCGTTAGGCTGTAGTCTAATGGCATATTTTAATGGAGGAATTTTTATGAAGATAGGATATATTCGCGTAAGCACAACAGAACAAAATACGATTCGGCAAGAGGTTCTATTAAAAGAGCTTGGCGTTGATGAACTCTTTATCGATAAAGCCAGTGGTAAAAATACCGATAGACCGGAACTAAAACGGATGCTCACCTATGTTAGGCAGGGCGACACTGTTATTGTTGAATCCATCAGCCGCTTCGCCCGTAACACACGCGATTTGCTTGATCTCATTGCTCAGTTGACTGCCAAAAAGGTTGAATTTATTTCTAAGAAAGAAGCCATCGATACAACAACACCGACAGGCATATTTATGCTGACGATCTTTGGAGCCGTAGCAGAATTGGAACGTGAGTACATCCTGCAACGTCAGAATGAAGGAATAGCTATTGCCAAAGAACAGGGAAAATACAAGGGGCGTAAGTCTATTTGCCACCCGGAATTTGAGAAGGTCGTGACTATATGGAAATCGGGCAACATGACGGCGGTTGAGGCTATGCGAAGGTTAAACATGAAACCTTCTACATTCTATAGAAAGGTAAAGGAATCTAATAGGTAAATTATCTGTAAAAATATTTATATTTTACAGATGGAATTTACAGTCATCCCAGTGCTAACATAGCGGGAGACTAGATTGCTAAAATAAGCATAGAATCCCTCAGGAAACAAACGTGTAAAATGAAGGGCGGCCCAAAACCGTCCTCTATTTTTTGCAATATTTTTTGTAATTAGCTCTTACAAGGAAATAAAATATATTTCCTGAGGAGTTGAGAGTATGAATGAATTTAATGTTAGCATCAGCAAAATTTCCAGTAAGAGAGAGTTTAACAACAAGGAAATGGAAATGTTCGATATTTTAATTGCTGATAATACCGAACTTATTAAAAACGATAACGTCAGATCATTTGTAGAACAAGTTGGTTCAAAAGGCCACGTATTCTGTCCTTCTACATTCAAGGAGGGGCTGAAAAGTAAAGATACTTTCGAACAGTCGCAGCTATTAGCTCTCCATTTTGACAGCAAAGAAACATCATTTAAGGAAATAAAGGACAGAACCGAACAATATGATCTTCCTATACTGTTTGCCTATGATGCTTTTTCCATCGGAAGCCGTAATAAATTTAGCATTGTATTTCTAAAAGACAGTCCGTCTTCTTCATTAAAAGAAGCTGAAGCCATGCAAAACTCCTTGATGATGATGTTTCCAGAAGCTGATAAAAGCTGTGATGATGTTTCAAAGGTATATAATGGCGGGAATAAAGTATTGTATTTTGACGATACCACTCCTGCGGTAAGTGTTGATATGCTATTTATGAATATGAGCCTTCATCTGAGAAACCGATATGGAGCCACCAACTACAAACGGAAGATAGTTGAGTTTTCTAAAACAACAGGCGTTGCATTAAATGAAAGAAAACTTCCTGAAATTTCTATAGTTGAGAATTTCACTGAAGGTATTAAAGAAAATATAAATGATAAAAACTCACAAAATCCTATTATGATAGATTATGGAAATAGTGAGAAATTATCAAATTTAAAGTATTTAATCAAATTTGAAGATCATGAAGATAAATATAGTATATCATCAAATCAAAAAAAACCATCTATCCATAAAGATTACCCCTCTGATACTCTAGAATCCCTCAGTTCCAAATGTAGATTGTATCGGGAATTTGAGTTGGGAAATAAAACATTATCTCAACGAGAACTACTCGGGGTAGCTACGAATCTAGCTAAGGTAGAAACAGGAGCTACCAAATTCAAAGATACGATCAGCGCAAACTCATATTACTCTAGCAGGAAGGAAAAGTACGACAACTGGAGTTACTATTTCTATTATATCAAAGATAAATATCCTAGGCCGTGTACCAGCTTCTGTTCTTATCATGCTACCTGTCCCCATGGAAAAAACATCCTTTCTACATCGAAGCCTAAATACCATCAAATTGAGAAAATTGCTAATTGCAACGATCATTGGGTTGGATTAGATGAAGCATGGAAAGATTTTAAAGAGAATTTTCACAGTGCGGTAATGTCAAGAGACAAGATATGGCACGTCATCAAATGTCAAACGGCCTTAGGCAAAACTCAAGCAATTTTGGAGCTGCTTAGGGATACTCACCTAAGGGTTTTAATTGCCGTTCCAACCAACAAATTGAAGCGTGAAGTATGTGAACGAGCGAAAGCGATGGGGGTAGACATAATCGTATCACCTTCATTGCATGAACTAAAAGACGATTTGCCTCAAAATGTTTGGGACGATATAGAAAATCTCTATGAGACAGGTAGGTCGCCAATGCCTCGTCTAAACAAGGCTATTGCTGAGGATGATTTAGAATGTGCTAAGTTGTTTAAACAATACAAGCGAGAACTAGATGAATTCAATAACATGGACGGTCATGCTATTACTACTCACCGGCGCCTGACAAGCATGGATGTGAGCAAGTTTGATCTTGTCATCATTGATGAAGATTTAATCTTTAGCACTGTTATTCCTAGCAAAACCACAGTTCCTATTTCTAAACTAAAAAAACTAAAAAAGAAATTGAACACCGGCGACCCGTTGGCGGCAAAAATTGTAAAAATCTTAAAGCACATTAAGAAATCAGAATTTTTTACTCTGAGTGAGATTGATTATGACAGATCATACTCCGGTATAAAGATGACAGTCAATATACCGGCGCTGTGCGATGCAAAATACTTCTGTTACCGGAAACCCTCAAATTTTGAAAATGACCTAACAGAAGACTGTGTCAGCTTTATAAACCCTATTAAATTTCAAGAAAAAACAAAGTATATCATGCTATCAGCAACAGCGGACAAAGACATCTGTGAGTATTGTTTTGGTGAGGATAACGTGAAGTTTTATACCTCTAAGGAAGCTAAACTTACAGGTACTTTGTTTCAGTATGGTGGTAAACCAATGAGCCGCTCTTTCATGAGAGACAATCCTGGTATCATTGGTCAAATTAAGAAATGGTCAGGGCTTGAGCATACCATTTCTTTTAAGAAGTTGCCTAATCATTACAAGGGTGATCTGCATTTTGGCAATTGTTCTGGTTGCGATATTTTGAAAAATGAAAATATCGATGTCATTGGAACGCCGCATCAGCCAGAATGGATATATAAGTTGTTTTCCTATGCACTTGGATTTGGCATTGATACAAAACTGAAACCCAACACCATTGTTACTCATAATGGATACCGCTTCCGTTTTAACACCTATGACGATAAGAACCTAAGAGCCATACAATTCTACATGATAGAATCAGAATTAGAACAGGCTGTAGGCAGAGCGAGATTGTTGAGATGTGAATGTGCTGTTAATTTATTTTCTAATTTCCCACTTCGACAAGCTACGATAATGAATAATTTTAATTATGATGATAATGAAATTTGAAATCTGTTTTTGTCAGCTTAATCATTTAATTGTGCCGCTTTTTCTCCTTAATTATATTTTTTAATTGAAGAAGTGTTTGATGAAATCATGATTTTTCCTTAACGCAACGAATAAACTGACCATTAAAAATCACTGGGAATGCTAGTCGATGGTTTTATCGTAGATGGTTTCATTAAAAAGCAACCCATCTATAACAATAGTGTAAAAAATAATTACAATCGGAGGAATTAATTATGTATCTAAATTGCGTCATAGAGCTTTCTATGGTGTTGGACAATGAAAAATTCCATAAATTATTAACCAGAGTCTGTAACCAAGCAGAATATTTGAATGACAATAAATATATCGATCAGACTTTGTCATCTAAGGGAATAGTTGTGACTTACCAAGAAAAACAATATAAAAAGAAAGTTCAGATTACTATAAACTCAAGTGTTATGCTAGATGGCGGAAATCTTGATTCAGGCAAGTTAATCCATAAGCTGGAGAGATGTGTTCATGATTATTTCGGCTCAAAGTACAATCTTAAAGATTTTAATTTGAAAAAAATGATTCTTATGGCAGACATTGATGTTAGCAGCCGAGAGAAAGTATCCGCATACATAAAAGTTTTACAAAGAATTGGCAAGGTAAAAGGGTTTTCGCCATTAAATTATGATTGTCTTGATGATGGTATTGGCTTTTGTTTGGATGGAAACAGTAACGGCATTCAGTTTTTAATTTATGACTTAATGGGATTGCTCACCAGTCAACATAGAAAAACCGGAACTAATCACAAAAAGCTGAAATCTATAATAAAAAAATCCGAAGGGCTTTTACGAGCTGAAGTTCGATTAACTCAGCCAAAGACAGTACGAGATTACACTGATGAAAGAGATACTTCCAAGCAATTAGCAGTTTTATTGAAAAACAGTCAGGAGATGTTTTTAGCTACGTTTGTGCGTGTAGTCCCTTTTGGTGCCTTTCATAAAAAAGATACGGCTATAGAGATTATCCAAAGGGAGGTAAAAGACATGACGCTTCGACGGCGGATGCTGCGGCTGGTGGCACTGGTTCCTGAGAAAAAGTCTTTGTTGCTCGCACAAAAAGCATTGAACTATAGACGAATTGATGATGTTATGGAAAGTTTCGCGAAGATTAATGTGTCGCCCATTACTATAAGCAAGCGGCATGATGTGAAGCATTTGAAATCGCTCTACTCCTATCTTGATTCAAATAATGATGATAAGTGACAGGGGGCACATTGATTTTTGCAGAAATGTAAACCCATACAGGGGGAGTTATGTATGCTTTTGTCGACCTATTTTCTGCATAAAATGTTTTTTGCCGATGAGTATGATATACTGATATTATTAGATTATTGCGTCACTTGGTTTTTTCAAGAGCACTGTACTAGAGTATATAAGGTGCAGGATTTCAGTAGGTAGCTTGCCGAAAGGTAATGGTGGTTTCAATGAGAGATGATTTTTCGCAACAAGTTAAAGAAACATTAGCAAAACGGGTTGGATATAAATGTTCAAACCCGTTTTGTCAAAGAGCAACAATTGGTCCTAATAGTGTTCCGAATAAAAGCACTACTATCGGGATTGCGTGTCATATATGTGCAGCATCGAAAGGCGGCCCCAGATATGATTCTATGATGACTTCAACGGAAAGGGCTTCTATTGAAAATGGTATATGGCTTTGTTCATGTTGCTCTGACCTTATTGATAAAGATCCAAATAAGTATCCAGTTTCCTTGCTTCACGAATGGAAAGATAAAGCTGAAATTAGTGCCGAAAAAGAAATCTTATCTTTTGAACAACGAAATGAGACAAATTTTGTGTGGGAACCCACATCTCCTTTAATAAATAACAATCCATGCAAGCAGATTGAGGAGAACATTAAAGAATACAATCTGTTTAGAAAAGCATTTAACAATTGCCAAGAAGTACTAAACGGAAAAGAAACATTGATTATGCATATCTGGAAATTTGTTAATACTCCCAAGTATGAGTATAAAATTTACAGTAAGATGTATGGTACAGAATATAGTGAACTATTAGCTACGAATAATCCTATAACTTTTCAAAGGCTTGCTCCACTTATGGCTAATGAGATAATGGATCACTCTAATTTCTGTGAATGGGTTTCAGAGATTTTTGGCATCAGAAAATCTGGAAATAAACTTTTAATGGATTTTGGAGTCAAGGGGAATAGAGGAAGAATCATATCGGTGAATCTATTATGGCAGCCTAATGATACTGAATTACTATCGTATGAAAACGATTGAAAAATGGTTGTCTTAAAATATTAAGTGAGGTCTTAAGGGGAAGAAATTGAATGAAAAATACGTATGGAGAGTTTTACTTTGAAAACGAAAAAAATTATCCAGCTAGTGTTTACTGGGACTTTTATGATAAAAATCCTCAAGATGCCATTCGGAAATATATAGGACATATATTTTGCCCTCTTTGTAATTTAGCACCACTTACAGTTGCAAATGGAAACAAACTTAGATATTTTAAAGTGATTGAGTCAGATCGAGATAAGCACGATCTTTTTTGTTCATATAGACATGACAAGGCTAACAAGAAAGAAACTGAAAAATTTTATGAAGACTGGATCGCTCTGATATAGAAAATCGATTGGTAAGTTGTATGAATAAAATGCTAAAAAGTATTAATAAAAAAGAGGTTGGAAATTCAGAAAAAATAAATACTAAAACGAAAAGTACAAAAGATTTTTTTACTATTACAACAACGGGGAATAAAAAGAAATATCTACCACATAAAAGTTTATATTCTAACAATCTAGATGATGAAATCGATGTTACTAAAATATATTATGGCAAATGTGCTGTGTACCTTTACAAGTATATTGCTAAGGACGAAAAAGAAGTAAAAGCATACTATCTGAAAATTTTGCACTCAGAGACTAAAAAACAAATTTGCGACATTTCTAGATCTCCATATATTTACAAGTATTTAGAAGATATACTGGCCTTAATTCCAACTGATAAAAAAGATGCACGAAATTATTATTTGTGTTTTGCTGTTAGAATGGAAAAGAAGGATTATTCATATAATTGTAGATTGAAAGATTCGAGGCTCATTGAACTTGAAAGGGAATTATAGGAAAAAGCTGATTTTTTGTTGATTAGCTGGTAGAGATACTTCTTAATATTACAATTTTCTAAACCGTTACAATATAAGAAGATCCCTATGCCGTGATGGCATGGGGATTCATTATGGTGTCATGCTAAGCATATATCGTTTCGTATACAGATAATATGCTGCCCTCATAGATAGAGGCAAAGCAATATATCATTGACAAAATTTGTTTTTCTGGTATGGTAACATATATTACATTTTTTGTCCTTCGCGCAAAGCCCTTGTTCGTTAGGATACTGAGAAGCCAGTAATGATAGGATGATTCCATTGCCAAAATCCGTGATTTGTGAATTTGCATATTAATGTTTAACAAATACAAATAAACTTATCATAGAAAGATCCAGGAGGAGATAGAAAATGATAAAGAAAAATAAATTTCAAATTCTTACTGATGAGGCGGAATCGCAGTATAAATTTGGTTTCTGTAATTTGTGTGAATTTTATGAGTGTGAGCTTGTCAGGGAGTATATGCAGTTCAAAGAGAATCATTTAAAATCACGGAAGCCTGATCACACAGCTACTGTAACGGCTACTGTAGTAAAGGATAGTGAAACAGATAATGATATTGCTGCGAAGAAAACTAAGGTACAGGTATTAAAAGTAAATTCATATGCAAGTTCCACTAAAAAAAATAATTCGGATATAGATTACCTATCATACGACAAAGAAGAATTGAAGAGTGGTTGTATTATGAGTGGCCGGTATATTAATCAGGTAGAATGTGGTATAAAAAAGGTTGCTGATGGAATTGGAGACGCCTTCAAAATAAATACAAGATATAATTCCAAGATGGAAAATGATACGAACAAATGGGAGCCGAATCAACCTGTATTTATCTCGGCTCAAACCGGCAAAGGCAAAAATTATTTTATAGAAGAAACTTTGCTTCCATATATAAGAGATGGATTGTCAACAGTAAACTAAACAGATTTTTTAAGGGCATTTTCTTTGAATGCTCTTGGTGTTAAATAATTCAAAGAAGAATGAATTCTGTAGTTGTTAAACCAGTTAACATAGTCTGCTAACTCTACTTTTAATTCCTTTAATGATAAAAATGTTTTGTTCTTTACAAACTCTGTTTTTAT
>NZ_JACHFH010000018.1 GCF_014201835.1 Pectinatus brassicae
TGCCTGTTTTACTTTAAAATGATTAGGGGTAATGTTTTTCATTGGTACGTAAAATTTTACCACAAAAAGAGGTCCATCAGCTCTTCTGAGCTAACAAACCTCTTTTTTAATTATCAGGGCGTTATTTCACAGCCCCTTTTTATTTTAGGCGCCGCAGGCGTTGATTAGTTTTTATTGTTATCATCCCACCTGCTATTGTGTTTTTCTCTTTAGCTGCTTTATAGGCCGCATAACGGCCAATGTTTATTAAAACCCCAATACTGGCCATATTTAAAATCAAAGAAGTCCCACCATAACTTATAAAAGGCAAAGGTACACCCACTACCGGTAATAGACCTATTATCATTGCCATATTTGCTGCTGCCTGCCCTACTGTTAAGAGCATTATGCCGCAAGCCATCATCTTGCCAAAACCATCGTGAGCCCGCCGAGCTATATTAGCGCAGTATATAGCTAATGTCATATATAAAACAAAAACAACTAGAACCGCAATTAAACCATTTTCCTGACTAAATACAGCAAATGCAAAATCAGTATGCGCTTCCGGCAAATAAGAATATTTACTAACACCCTTGCCCAGTCCCATTCCCCATAAGCCACCTGAACCTATCGCTGATAAGGATTGGACAGTTTGGTACCCAACGCCCTGCGATTGTGACCAGGGATCATACCAGCTCTTTAATCTTTCCATACGATACGGCTGAATTGTTATCATAAATGCTGCCACTAAAGCTACTGCTATACCGCAATAGCCAATCCAGCGAACATTCATGCCTGCTACTACATACATTAATATCGGAATCCCCGCAACTAACACTGCCGTTCCCATATCAGGCTCCACTTCGACTAATGCTGCCATAATCAAGACTATAAGCAACGTACGATTAAACGGTGTTATAATTTTATCAGCATCAATCTTGGCTCCCAAAAAAGACGCGGACATAACAATACCAACAATCTTGGCAATCTCTGATGGCTGAAATTGCATGGATCCTATGCCTATCCAACGTTTTGCCCCATTTACACTAACCCCGGTAATTAAAACAACAACCAAAGCAACTAATGTAAATGCCATTAAAAAAGGAACTGCTGCTCTTAGTCTATGGTAATCGAAATTAGTTGCAATAAAAAACGCTGCTAATCCTATCACTATACTAATCAAGTGCCGTGTTAGAAAAAAATATGGATTTTTAAATGTCATCTCTGCCGTTACAAAGCTGGCACTAAAGATATTTATAGTACCAATAATTACAAGCAAGATCATTATAATCACTATGGCTTCCATATCATTAAGCCAAAATTTTCTCTTTGCTGGCAGTTCCTTTTTTATCAATGTATTCAAGGAAATGTAACCTCACAACGATTAATTTTTTCGCCAAACGCACTAAATTTACGTTCGTATTCTGTCATAAAATCTTCCCGTTCGCAGCCATTTTTATGCAAATCATAAGTTATGCTTTTAGTAGCACAACCAGCTTCTTCGAATTGTTCCAAAGAAAAATCAAATAATGGCCTGTTATCCGTCTTAAAAAACAGTTCTCCACCATCAATTAAAAGACCGCGATATTTTTGCAAAAACCCTGTATGGGTAAGGCGCCTTTTGGCATGTCTGGCCTTTGGCCAAGGATCACAAAAATTAATATAAAATCTATGTACTTCGGCTTTATCCAATAACTCTTCAATATGATTTATATCAAACACTGCCAAACGCACATTTGGCAGCTGCGCTTCTTTAATTTTTTGTGCAGCATGATAAATAATATCCTGCTGTAATTCCAGTCCCAAAAAATTTATTTCAGGATGTTTAGCTGCTGCCTGGCTTATAAAATCACCTTTACCGGTACCAAGTTCCACATAAAGTGGTGCATTATTGGCAAATATCTTCGCCCAATTTCCTTTTAAATCAGCGGCATCAAACCCATCCTTAGTATATACAAAATCTTTAAAATCTAGGATAGCCTCATCTATCCACGGTTTTCTACGTAATCGCAAAACTTTTCCTCCAACATATTATTTTCCTTTAAAAATATATTATATAATGGTTTACGCATCAGGTAAATCATTAATTTGCCAATCAATAGGCTCTTGACCTGCACTTAGCAAGAACTTATTAACTTTAGAAAACGGCTTACTGCCAAAAAATCCATGAAAAGCCGATAAGGGACTAGGATGTGGTGATTCCACAATAAAATGCGCCGGATTTGTTATCATATCTTTTTTACGGCGGGCTGGTGCCCCCCACAGTATAAATGCCAATGGTTTTTCCCGTTCATTTAAAACAGAAATTACTTTGTCCGTAAATCGTTCCCAGCCTATACCTTTATGCGAATTAGCCTGATGTTCTCGCACAGTTAGTACCGTATTTAAAAGTAATACCCCTTGCTGTGCCCATTTTTGTAAACAGCCATTATTAGGAATCCTGCAGCCTAAATCTTCATGCAATTCCTTAAAAATATTTTGCAGTGACGGCGGTGTTTTTATCCCTGGTTTTACCGAAAAACTTAAACCATGGGCCTGTCCTGGTCCATGATAAGGATCCTGACCCAAAATAACCACTTTACATTCATGATAGCTTGTATAATGTAAAGCATTAAAAATATCATACATACTTGGATATATTTTTTTACTATGATATTCTTCCTTTAAAAATTCTCGCAGTTTTATATAATAATCTTCATGCAATTGTGCATCAAGATATTCATTCCAATCATTCTTAAAAATTTCCATATAACAACCCTCTACAGCATATTTTAGTCATTACTATTATAATATAAAAGCAGAAAAATTGTAACAATAAGTTTCTTGTGACTTTATTGCTTTTATTTTTTCTATATTATCTTAAAAAATTAAAATATTTATTTTTTTCTCAAAATATGCTATTATATACATGTATATAATTTTATTTAATGCTATATACTATTTTACATAGTTTATATATATTTTAATTTTACAACCCTATTATTGTAATAAGAAAGGACTGTACTAATTATGAGCATTCACGATAAAACTGTCCCTGCATCAACCAAGGAAGAAAAACGAGAAATATCGCTGCAAAGAGCCTTTGTTTTAAAAAACAAAATCAAAAATTATATGCAGCAAAAAAATTTAATTCTGACGGGTTTTGACCTCAGTGAAAATTTTCAGACGAAAAAATCCCTTATTCTAAAATATTTCAAGGCCTCTGAAAACGATTGGCAGGATTGGCATTGGCAAGTGGCACATCGCATTGATAACATAAATGCCTTAAAAGCCTTAATAAATTTTCCTCAAGAAATTTATGATGAAATAAAAAGAATAGAAAATACCTTCCGTTGGGCTATTTCGCCATATTATTTATGTTTAATAGATGAACATAATCCTCTTGATCCCATAAAAATGCAGAGTATTCCTACAATTCTTGAAGCTGCTCACAGCGGCATAAAAGATCCTATGGCTGAAGAATACACTTCACCTGCACCCTGTATAACCAGACGCTACCCTGACCGTTTAATAATAAATGTTACAAACCAATGTGCCATGTATTGCCGCCATTGCCAAAGACGGCGCAATATCGGTGAAACCGATAACCAAGCTGCCACTGATGACATCAAAGCTGCTTTAGACTACATCCGTGCCAACCCAGAAATACGTGATGTATTAATAACTGGCGGCGATGCGCTATTATTAAATGATAATATGATTGATTGGATTTTAACCGAACTTGATAGTATACCTCATGTTGAAATAAAACGTCTTGGTACCAGAACACTTGTCACCATGCCGCAGCGAATAACAGATGACTTATGTACAATTTTAAAAAAACATACTCCCATCTATCTCAATACACAATTTAATCATCCGCATGAAATAACACCGTCCAGTAAAAAAGCCGCCGATAAGCTGGTAGCTGCTGGTGTCATCCTAGGCAATCAATCAGTTTTATTAAAAGGCATAAACGATGATCCCAATATCATAAAAAAATTAAATCAGGAACTTTTAAAAATTCGCATCCGCCCTTATTATTTATTCCATGCCAAGGCCGTTGAGGGCACGCTGCATTTTGTCACGTCTATTGATAAAGGCTTGGAAATAATGAAATATCTACGTGGCTATACATCGGGGCTAGCAATTCCATCTTATATTGTCAATGCTCCTAATGGTTACGGAAAAATACCATTACTTCCCCAGTATATTATGAACAAGAAAGATGGAAAACTACATCTGCGTACCTGGGAAGACCGCATCATCGAATATGAAACGTAAATATAAAAACGACAGGAAATTCCTGTCGTTTTTATATTTATAAGTTTAAACTGCATCATAGCCTAATTGCAGTGCTTTCATATTCTGTTCAATAGTATGCGGCGGCACACGTTTTTCCACAGCTTTTTTGGCACTTTCCAGCGAAATAAGCTGTGATAACTTAACCAATACACCTAATGCCACAATATTAGTAAACAACATCTTTCCAACTTTTTCAGCAGCAATACGCGTCACTGGTACTTTAACTACATTAGGAAAATCCGGTATATTAGGCACAAGATCTTCATCTACAACCAGCAAACCATTATTTTGATCAAGCCCTTTATAATATTTATCAGCTGCCTTTTGCGTCAATGACAAAACAATATCAGGACTGACAATTTTAGGATGATATATTTTTTCATCTGAGATAACAATTTCAGCTTTAGAAGCACCGCCGCGAGCCTCAGGACCATATGACTGCGACTGCACTACCTGTTTTCCTTCATTCATAGCAGCCTCAGCAAAAATAATAGCCGCTGTAATAACACCTTGTCCGCCCGAGCCCGACAATCGCAACTGTTTCATTATTTTTTTCCTCCCTGCGCCATTTCTATAACCTCATTATAAGCCTTGCCATATTCAGTGAATTCATGCTGATAAAATACACCTATTGGGAATTTTTCATCTCTTTTGTCCGTTGGTAATTTGTCCCAAGCTGCTTTCATTACCGCATTATCGCGCATCCACATCATCATTTGTGCCGGATCAGCCATCTTATTTTTTCTTCCATAAGCAGTTGGGCATTGTACCACAGCTTCAATGAAAGAAAAACCATCGCGGGCAATACCGCCAGCAATCATATCTGTCAAATGCTGCACATGAAAAGCCGTACTGCGTGCTACATATGCCGCTCCGGCAGCTTCAGCCAAATGGCAGGCATCAAATGGACGGTCAACACTGCCATAAGGTGCCGTTGTTGCTTTTTTATGAACAGGTGTCATCGGCGATGCCTGCCCGCCAGTCATCCCATAAATACTGTTGTTAAAAAGTACTACTGTTAGATCAACATTACGACGTGCTCCATGAATAAAATGATTACCACCAATGGCTGTACAATCTCCATCACCAGTTATAACTATGACATTAAGCTTTGGATTAGCCAGTTTTATTCCCGTAGCAAAGGGAATAGCCCGCCCATGTGCCGTATGCAGCGTATCAAAATCCATATACCCAGAGGCACGCGATGAACAGCCAATCCCCGATACAATAACAGTATTATCACGATTTAGTTTTTGTTTTTCTACAGCCTCAACAATTGCCTTCATTACTATGCCATTGCCACAGCCAGGGCACCAGATATGAGGCAGACGATGCTGACGAAAATATTTTTCATAAATGCGATCTTCCATATTATTTACTGCCTCCTTGTAGCTTTTCTATTTCTGACAAAATTTCTTCCGGAGTAAAAATTTCTGTATTATATTTTGCTAATAGTTTTACTTCACATTGTCCATTAGCTGCCCTTTTTATTTCATTGACTAACTGTCCATAATTTAATTCTGGCACTAATATTGATTTTACTTTTCCCGCAATTTTTTCAATTACTTTATCGGCAAATGGCCATATTGTCATCAAACGAACCATGCCGACTTTTATCCCCTGCCTGCGTGCCTGTTGTACAGCTTCATAGGCTGTACGAGCTACACCGCCATATGAGACCACTGCATATTCAGCATCTTCCATAAAAAATTCATCATAATGCGTTATTTCATCCTGTGCTATAGCAATTTTTTTATGTAGCCTGTCGATAAATTCTTCAGTTACAGCCGGACTGCCGGAAGGAAAGCCTGTATAATCATGCACTAAACCAGTCACATGAATGCGATACCCTGTCCCAAAAGCAGCCGGATTAGGCACAAGATCGGCTTCCGGCTTATATGGCTGATATCCCTGTTCCCTTGTCTTGGTCGGCTGACGGCGCGTATAAACATCTATTTTTTCCTGCTCTGGCAGCTGTACATTTTCACGCAGATGTCCCACAATCTCATCCATCAGTAATATTACCGGCGTACGAAACCGTTCAGCATAATTTACTGCCATAACTGTAGCATCAAATGTTTCACGCACACTCCATGGTGATAATACTATCATTGGATGGTCACCATGTGTCCCCCATCTGGCCTGCATTACATCTCCTTGTGAAGGTGATGTAGGCTGTCCGGTAGAAGGGCCTACCCGCTGTACATCAACAATAACTACTGGTATCTCCGCACAGGCAGCATAGCCAATCAATTCCTGTTTAAGTGAAAAACCCGGACCGGAAGTTGCCGTCAACACTTTTTGACCGGCTAAAGCGGCACCAAGCACTACACCCATTCCTCCAATTTCATCTTCCATCTGAATAAAATGTCCGCCAACTGCCGGTAAATCCTTAGCCATAGTCTCAGCTATTTCTGTTGACGGTGTTATCGGATAACCGCCAAAAAATCTTACTCCAGCTGCAATTGCTCCAGCAGCACAAGCTTCATTTCCCTGCATTAATTTCATATCCGTCATTTTGCCACCTTCTTTTTATCAACAAAAATTGCATAATCAGGACAGCGCAGCTCACATTGTCCACAAGCTATACATTCATCGGGATTTACTATACTGCAACGCCCCAATGCATCTATTGCCAATACTTTTTTGGGACAAAATGCTACACAAATACCGCAGCCTTTACAACGTTCTGATTTTAGAAAAATTTCTGCCTTCATAAAGCTCCCCCTCAACTCACTGCTATGTATATGATTGTACCTTCAATATATAATAAAAAAGCAAAATACATCAGCTATATTTAAATAATTGTATTTTTTTACTTTTTTTATATTTATTCATCAATCTGCCAACTACCCCCAGATTGTAGTAACACTATAGCAAAACAATATCAAATTATAATATAAGCTATGTCCAAATGACATAGCTTATATTATAAAGAATTTTGTTCTTTTTGACAAGACTATATAAACAATATATATATTACATTGTCATTTTTTTTTATTTAATTGGCTCTATTTAACGTAAATTTAACATCTGTATATATCTCAAAAGTGCGTGGCCACGGGAAAAACGCATTCACCTGCATATTGGTCAGTTTTATCTTTTCACTGCCCGTTTTAGTTCTTATCTCAATAGGTGTCTGCACTGATTTGCTGACTGAAAAATCAGCCAGCTGTTTCTGCAATGAATTATTAAGCATCAAATTAGCCCATTTATAATTATTATTCATATTTAAATCATTAACATTAGAAATTCCCGCATGACGCAAACTGTTGTTTACAGCATCAATCGTCCCTTTAAGATAAAAATAATCTTCGAAAAAATGGTCATATAATATCGTTAAATTATTAAAGATTAAGGTATGAGCTTGCTGCTCAGTAACGATATTTCTTTGTGCCAATGTATATAATGAGGCTTGTGCTATTGCTGTTCCTATGGAATTACTGGCTGTATTCCAGCCATCATATGCTATTAAGTTATTAATAGCAGTACCTTTTGCTATCAGTAATGGCAATACTGTTTCGTCAGCACGAAAATGCTGGCTTAAATCTACTACAGCAACATTTTCTCCAGCCGCCAGCCATTTTTCTATTTTTTCTGCTGAATATTGTCGTGTTGATAAATTTTTTGTCGTTCCAATATGCAGATATAATATAAAATCAGCCTGTTGTTCAGAGGATACCTGTCTAGCCCCTGCTAAATTTAATTTATCCTGTACTGTATCTTTTATTGCAGCTGCCATATACGGCAATATTATTTTAGGAGTATTTTCATCATTATATGCTACAAAAACCTTTGGTCTGTAACCTTTATCTTCCTGTATTACATTAAATAATAACGACATAGCTACTTCATCAGCCCCATGCGTTATCATTACTTTATCCGCTAATTTATTTCTATTAATATATGCCTGCAATTCCCGTCTTTCTTTATTAGGAATCCCATATTTTTCACCATCATCCTGCCCGATTATTAATCTTGTTATTATATTTTTTTGGCTAAGCATAATTAAATGTTTGTTCAATAATAAATTTTTGTCAAATAGCAGCAAATACTGTCGCAAATTTTTATCTGTAATATGTTTTTTTAGTCGCTGTAATTTATTAAAATCATCTATTCTCCGATAAATTTCCCATTTATCTACCAGACGAGAATATTCCATAATGTTTTTTATTTCCCGTGGTGAATCAATATTAGGCGGCGGTGTCAAACGTGGAAGTATATTAAAGGCATATATGGGCAGTTGGGGATTTTCCTTATGCAGCGACTCTAATGTATGCCA
This sequence comes from Pectinatus brassicae, assembly GCF_014201835.1. Classification (GTDB taxonomy): domain Bacteria; phylum Bacillota; class Negativicutes; order Selenomonadales; family Selenomonadaceae; genus Pectinatus; species Pectinatus brassicae. The sequence goes on from NZ_JACHFH010000018.1 coordinate 8,546, forward strand.
TAGGGAACTCTCGCCAAAGTCTTTGCTTACTGGGCCAGGCCGCCTTGATGCCAGTAAACCGCCATATAGCATTTGATCTATAGATATAATCACACCATCATATGCCGCTGCGTTTGTTTGCAGCCATACACATAATTTTTCCGGCTTTCCGGCCTTAGTATAATAATCCATAATTTTAGTTGGCGGTACAATTACTTTTATATTTACAAGCCTGCCGGCATCAATGACAAATTTTCCGCAAGGCGGCCTGCTGTCCAGCGGTATCAATAATATTTTTTTTGTATAGTGCTGCTTTATTTTTATAGTATCATTACCATTATTTCTCTGATGATATTGATTTATTGCCACACATATACTTATTGCCAATATAATAAAAAATAAAATTCTCTTATACAATATATTTCTTTACCTTTTTGTTTATTTTTGTAGTTTATATGTTTTATATTACAAATAAATAGTAAAATATGTCAATTAAAAACTCTTTTGTTTTCCCTTTATTCTTGCATATTTACCTATCTTTTGATAAAATCAAAGCAGGTAAATCGCATATTTTACAGGTGATATTTATGGAAAATAAATTAACAATAGATATTTATGGTGAGCAATACCCGCTAAAAGGCGATGTGGATATTGAATATATGAAAAAACTCGCTGCAATAGTTGACGCTAAAATGAATGAACTCGTTAAAAAAAATCAATACTTACCAGCACAGCGTATTGGTGTTTTAACTGCCTTGCACATCGCTGATGATTATTTTCAAATGAAAAAAGACTATGATGAATTAGTGCGCTTTTTAGATAATAAATAATTTTGAACTATGTATGACTGTTGTTTACTCAGCAGTGTCCAGCATCAGCTAAATAAGTTTTATTAAGTACTAAAGCGGTGTGGTTTTTCCATACCGTTTATTTTATTGTAAACAAATGTAATAAACTATATATAATTATTACATAATATTTGGAGGTATTTTTTTGGTTGAATTACTAGCCCCAGCAGGAACATGGCAGTCTTTTAAAGCCGCTGTAGAAAGTGGCGCCAACGCCATATATCTGGCTGGAAAAAATTTTGGGGCCCGCGCTTTCGCTGATAATTTTGATGAAGAAAAATTACAGGAAGCTGTTGAATATGCCCATTTACGCAATGTTGCCATACATGTAACTGTAAATACATTAATTGACAATAATGAACTGCCGGCACTTGCCGATTATCTTATCTATCTGTATAACGTTGGTGTAGATGCAATAATTGTCCAGGACTTAGCTGTAGCTAAACTTGCTCAAAAAATAGTACCTGATTTACCGCTGCATGCCAGCACACAAATGAGTGTCAATAATCTGTCCAGTGTAAAAATGCTGGAAAAATTAAATTTTACCCGTGTCGTTTTAGCACGTGAGGTATCGCTAAAAGATATCGAATATATCTGCCAAAATACCAGTCTGGAAATTGAAACATTTATTCATGGTGCTATCTGCGTATGTTATTCTGGTCAATGCCTGATGAGCAGCATGATTGGCGGACGCAGCGGCAATCGCGGCCGTTGTGCCCAGCCCTGCCGTCTTCCTTATACCCTGGTAGATGAACACGATAATGATTTATTAGAAGAATTCGAGGCGGGCCAATACCTTTTAAGTCCACGCGATATGAAAACTATCGATATGATTCCCGAACTTATCAAAGCCGGTGTAAGTTCCTTTAAAATAGAAGGCCGCATGAAAAAGCCCGAATACGTTGCCATTGTGGTAAATGCTTACCGCAATAAAATAGATTCATATTATGACACTTCTGTTACTTATAATAAGGAACAAACTGATAAAGAATTATCACAAATATTTAATCGTGATTTTACAACAGCTTATTTAGCCAATCGCCCTGGCAAAAATATGATAAGCGATCGCAAACCAAATAATCGCGGTATGCTCATTGGACGCGTACAGGAATACGATTATAATACGCACCTTGCCCAAATAAAATTATCCGATGATTTATCTATCGGTGATAAAATCGATTTTTGGGTAAAAGTTGGCGGACGGGTAACAACCAATGTAGCTGATATTAAGCTGGGAAAAAACAGTGTCAGCTGTGCCCATAAAAACGATATCGTAACAATAAAACTGCCAGCACATGTCCATGAGCATGACCGCGTCTTTAAGGTGTTTGATATTAACCTCAGCGAAAAAGCAAAAACATATTTTAATACCAGCGACCCTGTGCGCAAAATAAATCTGCAGATGACATTACAGGCATCAGTTGATCAACCCGTACATTTATCCCTGGTTGATGATGATAATATTTCAGTTGACATAGCTTCTGAGTTTATTGCCCAGGCAGCATTAAAACGTCCCCTTACTTATGACACTGTCCAGAAACAAATGGTTCGCCTTGGCAATACCATCTACAACCTGCACCAGTTGACCTGCTCTATTGGTGAAAATGTCATGGTTCCAATGAGCGTATTAAATGAATTGCGTCGTCAGGGTATTGAAGCCCTTCTTGCCAAACGATTACAAAATTTTGAACGTCCAGCAACTGTTGAAAAATTAAACATAAAAAAAGATTTTTTCACACACAAAAACAATCATACAGCCCCCACTCAATTATTTGTCGCTGTTGATACGGTAAAAAAAGTTGCAGCAGCAGTTAAACACAATTGCAGCGGAGTTATATTTGGTGGCGATTCATATACCGGCCAGATTATTTCCAATAATGATTATAATAAAGCTATTAGTTTATGCCATAATAATATTACTGCCATCTATATCAGCCTGCCGCGTATTTTACGCCAAAACCAAATGGATTATATTGACACATTATTAAATAATATCGCTGTTGATAATATTGACGGTATTTATGTGCATACTTTAGGTCAATTGCATGATGTACAGCGATTTTGCCAGCAATATGATATGAATATTCCTATTTGGAGCGATTTTTCCGTAAATATTTTTAATAATATTTCCCTGAATGTCGTTAAAGATCTCGATATTTCCGGTGTTGTTTTATCTCCAGAACTCACTCTACAACAAATTAAAAATATTACCTCACAGGCTTGTCTGCCCACGGAAGTAATAGTCCATGGCCATATTGAATTGATGGTTTCCGAATACTGTATTCCAGGCAGCTTCCTTGGTGATGTCGCTTCGGGAAAATGCAGCCGCCCCTGCCAAAACAATCATTTTTACCTAAAAGACCGGAAAAATGAACATTTTCCGGTTATAACTGACCAATTTTGCCATATGCATATTCTAAATGGCCGAGAACTTGTTATGCTCTCACATCTGCCTGATTTATCAGCCAGCGGCATAGATCGCCTACGCATTGACGGTCGCTATATGGACTGCAATAAACTCGATAAAATTGTAAAACTATATAAAGAGGTATTAGCCAAAGGCAAATACCATAAATTATTCCAAAATAATAATATGCTGGAAGAAGCTGAGGGCAGTAACTTTACACGCGGACATTTTTTCCGTGGCATTTTAAGCAACGATTAAGGATGAATATATGGAACAAGCAACATTAAAAATCTTACAATATAATAAAATAATTTCTAAGCTGATGGAAAAAGCCCATACCGCCCAAGGCAAGGAAATAGCCCAAAATTTACAGCCAGCAGTTGATTATGCTGACGTCTGCTCCAGCTTAGAACAAACTAAAGAAGCCCATGCTATATTGAATGAAATTTCGGAGCCCCCCTTTGGCGGCATCTTTGATATCAGACAAGCTTTAAAAAAAGCTGCTATGGGAACCCTGCTCGATGCCCCCACTTTATTAAATATTGCCAGTACTATGTATGGTATGCGCAATATAAAACGTTTTTTTAAAGACTGTCCTGTCAATACCATAATTTTAAAAGAATGGGCTTTATCCATTGAAATACTGGGACAATTAGAAAAAGATATAAATAACATCATTGATGAATATGGCAGTATCAAGGATACTGCCAGCCATGAATTGGCGCGCATCCGCAGTAATATAAAGTCCTCACAAAACCGAATCAAATCTACTATCGATAATATTTTAAAAAATAATGAGCTGCAAAAGTTTTTCCAGGAAAACATCGTAACAGTACGCGATGACCGCTATGTTATACCAGTAAAACAGGAATATCGTCAGCAGTTTCCCGGCATTATCCATGACCAATCGGCCAGCGGCTCAACACTTTTTATTGAGCCTATGTCAATTGCGACTTTAAACAATGATATCAAGCAATATCGCTTAAATGAACAGCGTGAAACTAATCGCATATTAAAAGTCATTTCAGAAAAGATTGCTAAAAATGAGGCTGTATTACAACAAAACTGTCTATATCTTGCTCAATTAGACTTTACTTTTGCTAAAGCTAAATTAGCTCACTCCATGCGGGCATTTATGCCAATTTTAAACGAAGACGGCGTCACTGATTTAATAGCGGCCCGGCATCCTTTGCTCGATGTTGAAAACATTGTTCCTATTGACATACGCATTGGTGAAAACTATCGGACCCTATTAATTACTGGCCCTAATACCGGTGGTAAAACAGTCAGCCTTAAAACCTTAGGTATTTTAGTAGCAATGGCTCAATCCGGCTTATTTATTCCAGCTAATGATGGTTCACGTTTGGCTTTTTACCACAATATATTTGCTGATATTGGTGATGAACAAAGTATTGAACAAAATTTAAGTACCTTTTCTGCTCATATGACTCATATTATCAATATCCTCAAAAACAGCGACAATAATGACCTTATATTATTAGATGAATTAGGCTCTGGTACTGACCCTGAAGAAGGTGCTTCTCTAGCCATAGCTATCCTGGAAAAATTTATGGCAATAAACAGTTCTGTCATTGCAACTACCCATTATAATGAATTAAAGACCTTTGCCTACAGCCATGATAATATTGAAAATGCCAGTGTCGAATTTGATATAAAAACCCTGCGACCTACCTATCGCCTGCTAATTGGTATTCCTGGTGCCAGCAACGCATTTTCTATCAGTTCACGGCTTGGCCTTGATGAATCAATAATTTTGCGAGCAAAACAATTGATTCGCGCTGACCATGCTAATTTCGAAAATGTCTTAAATACCTTAGAAACTGAAAAACTGCTTTATGAGCAAAAAAATGCTGCCATTGCTGAAAAAGAACGTCGCATAAATGCATTAGAACGTCGCTTAAGTGAGCAAAAACAAGAACTCACCAAGAAAAAATCACAGACGATAAAAAACACCCAAAAAGAATGTGCTGCTCTTTTGCGTGATACACGTCGTCAGGCTGAAACAATAATCAAGGATTTAAAAGCTCAATACAATGACTCCGGCAAGAAAAACCGACAAAATGCCATGAATTCAGCCAGGCAGTCACTACAAAATCAATTGGATAAATTTAATAATTTATCTACTGATAACAATCAAATAAGCGGCAGTCCTATCGACTTAAAAACACTGCGGACAGGTGATACTGTCTTATTGACTACACTGCAACAACAGGCTGTTGTCCATGAAATAAAAGGTCAGGAACTCGTTTTATTATTAGGTGGATTAACTACAACAGTAAAAGCCAATAAATGTCTTTTCATAAAAAAGGGGCAAACTAAGTCTTTATCTTCTGCCAATACTGCTAAAAAAGCCTTCTCGCAATTAGATAAAAGCATCCATATAAGTCGTCAGATTGATATTCGCGGCATGATGGTTGATGAAGCTGAAGAAATACTTGGCAAATATATCGATGATGCTGTAATGGCTGGTCTAAAGCAAATAATTATAATTCATGGCAAAGGCACTGGTGCATTGCGTAAAGGCATTCATGAATATCTAAAAAGCCATCGCAGTGTATTTGATTTTTCCCTGGCTGATATCAATGAAGGCGGCAGTGGGGCAACTGTTGTACAATTACAATAGCATGTTTATCCCCTGTTAAAAGTGGTAACATCAGCAAATTTATGGTATTATACTTGTGCAAATGATTTTATCCGACAATTACTACTTCATAAATAAAAAAATTAATAAAAGCAATAAATATGCTTTTATTAACAACCATACTCAAATCCAATAACAACATTTTGCGGATAATCACAACGAGTATTTACTACTCAATATCTAATAGCTTTTAATCTTGCATCTAGGAGGATATGCATGAGCACCCAACAAAAACAATCGCCGCAGCATTCTACCAGCAGTAGTTGGTCAAGAGTATTTCTTGTCTCTTTTATTGTGCTGATAGTTATGGTAATTGGCGTTGGCTGTGGCTTTTTAACTGCCACACTAAATACTAAACCGGATATGCTGCACGATATTACACCACCAGCATCTTCACAAATCTATGATATAAATGGTAAATTAATAACTAATATCCACGCTGTAGAAAACCGTGTACCTATTCCTTTATCGAAAATACCTATTGATATCCAAAATGCTTTTATTGCCAATGAAGATTCAAGGTTCTATGAACATTTTGGCATTGACCCGCGTGGTATTTTACGTGCCCTATGGGCCAATATTACCCATCATGAAATATCTGAAGGCGGCAGCACTATTACCCAACAGCTGGCTAAAAATGCCTATTTGACACAAGAACGTACTTTAAAAAGAAAATTTCAGGAAGTTTTCCTAGCCTTACAGCTGGAACATAAATACACCAAGCAGGAAATCCTCGAAATGTATCTCAATCAAATTTATTTTGGTCAGGGCGCCTATGGTGTACAGTCGGCAGCCCAGACATATTTTGGCAAAAATGCCTCTGATTTGGATTTATCAGAATGTGCTATGCTTGCCGGCATTCCACGCAGTCCTAATTATTATTCACCACTTAATAATTTAGATGCTGCTAAAAAAAGAAAAACTGTTGTTTTAGAAGAAATGCTAAAACATAACTACATTACACAATCACAGTTTGAACAAGCCAATAATGAGCCTTTAAACTTAAACAATAAAAAACATAATGAAAATTATCGCCTTGCTTCATATTTTGTTGATTATGTTACCCAGCAATTAATTGATACTTATGGTGCAGATAAAGTCTATAAAGAAGGCTTAAAAATCTACACGACTTTAGATTTAAATATGCAGCGTAATGCTGAAACAGCCATGAAGCAATTGCCTAATTATCGCAAGGACGGCAATGGCCTGGAACAACCGCAAGGAGCCTTAATTTCAATTGATCCGCATACCGGCTATATAAAAGCAATGGTGGGCGGCCGTGGCGATGATAAATTTAATCGTGCTACCATGGCTGTACGACAACCTGGATCCGCGTTTAAACCATTTGTTTTTGCTACTGCTTTTGAAAACGGTATGAGTCCTGATACACTTGTTGATGACAGTCCGATTAAAATAGGGTCATGGGAACCACAAAATGATGAACATAATTTCAGTGGTATTGTAAACATCAGGCAGATTGCTACCCATTCCATAAACGTTCCTACGATAAAGTTGGCCTATTCTCTCGGTGTTGATAAAGTATTATCAACTGCACAAAGATTAGGGATATCTACATTAGTTACCGATGGAGCCGTAAGTGACCGCAATCTGGCCAGTGCTATTGGTGGGCTTACCCGTGGCGTAACGCCGCTGGATATGGCTGCTGCCTACGCTGCTTTTTCCAATGATGGTGTATATATTAAACCGACTGCCATTATTAAAGTCGTTGACCGCAACGGCAAAATAATCAGCGAGCATAGTCCGGAAAAATATCAGGCTATAAGCCAGCGCAGTGCGTATTTAATCACTGATGTTTTAGAAAATGTAATTACTCATGGTACAGGCACACGTGCTAATATTAATCGCCCGGCTGCCGGCAAAACCGGTACAACTGATAATTATCAAAATGCCTGGTTTGTTGGTTACACACCTGATTTAGCTACTGCTGTCTGGGTTGGCTGTGATGATAATGCCCGTATGCCAGGGATGTACGGTGGTACTACTCCTGCTTCCATCTGGAGGGAATTCATGATGAAGTCATTAGCCAACGTGCCTAAAAGCAATTTCACTGCACCAGCTGGTGTATCTGCCTCTGGAAGCGTAGCCCAAGTGACTACGCCTTACGACAAAGCAACTGTTGCTAAAACTAAACCTGATGACAAAAATAAACCTGACGATAAAAAAGATAAAAATAATCCCAATAATAAAAAACCTGCCAATAATAAATCAGACTCAAACACCCCTGCTCCCGAACCAATTATAATACCATCAAATGACCGCCAACCTCAACCGGGTATGCAAATGGGAAAAGGTGCAAACTAAATTAGGAGGCCTTGCCTTGAATATATATGATACACTGAAAGAACGCGGCTATATAGCCCAAGTTACACACGAAGAAGAAATTCGCAAATTATTAGCTGAAGAAAAGATCTCATTTTACATTGGCTTTGACCCTACAGCCGACAGCCTTCACGTCGGTCATTTCTTAGGAATGATGGTAATGGCGCATATGCAGCGTGCCGGTCATCGCCCTATCTGTCTAATTGGTGGTGGTACCGCAACAGTTGGCGATCCTTCCGGTCGTACTGACATGCGCCAAATGCTTACTGATGAAATGATTGAGCATAATTGCAACTGCTTCAAAAAACAGATGCAACGCTTTATTGATTTTACCGATGATAAAGCATTAATGGTAAATAATGGTGAATGGCTGCACAAATTAAATTATATTAATTTATTGCGCGATGTCGGACCACATTTTTCTGTAAACAGAATGCTTACCGCCGAATGCTATAAACAGCGTATGGAAAAGGGACTCACTTTTCTTGAATTCAATTACATGATAATGCAGGCCTACGATTTCATGGAATTAAATCATCGTTATAATTGTAAAATGGAAATGGGCGGTGATGATCAGTGGTCAAATATTATCGCCGGAGTAGAATTACTGCGCCGCAAAGATGAAACACCAGCTTTTGGCCTCACTTTTACTTTACTTACCACCAGTGAAGGCAAAAAAATGGGGAAAACCGCCAAAGGCGCCCTATGGCTTGATCCGAAAAAGACTTCTCCTTATGATTTTTATCAGTACTGGCGCAACGTCAGTGACGCTGATGTAAAAAAATGTTTAGCTCTATTGACATTCCTGCCAATGGAGGAAGTAAACCGTTTAGGCAGTCTGAAGGATAAAGAAATTAACGATGCGAAAAAGGTATTGGCTTTTGAAGTCACCAAAATGGTACATGGTGAAGAAGAAGCCATTAAAGCTAAAGAAGCCGCCGAGGCATTATTCAGCGGCAGCGGCGTTCTTGATAATGTACCTACTATTAAGCTTTCCTCCAATACAATTGGCAGTAAAATTATCGATATATTAGTTCAAGAAAAAATATTTGCTTCCAAAGGTGAGGGCAAACGCTTAATCCAGCAAAACGGTTTATCTATAAACGATGAAAAATTAAACGATATTGACAAAATATTATCATGTGAAGATTTCATTGATAATTCCTGCATGATAAAAAAGGGCAAGAAAAAATATTATCGTCTAATTTTACAATAAAGTTTGATTAGGTCTATAGATAACAATATAGGCCTAATCATCTTATCCGGATTTTACAGATAAAATGAGCAAAATCATTATTAATTCGGATAAAACTATAATTAATAATATATGAGGTGTAATAATGTCAGGACATTCAAAATGGGCCAATATAAAAAGAAAAAAGGGAGCAAATGATGCTATCCGCGGTAAAGTTACTACTAAAATAGGTCGTGAAATAACAATTGCCGTTCGTATGGGCGGCGGTGATCCTACCGGTAATATGCGTCTTAAGTTAGCTTTGTCCAAGGCTAAAGCTAATAATATTCCTAAAGATAATATCCAGCGCGCTATTCAAAAAGGTCTTGGCGCTACTGATGGCAGCAGCTATGAAGAATTCTCCTATGAAGGCTACGGCCCGGGCGGCAGTGCCGTTATGATTGATATTATGACCGATAACCGTAATCGTACAGCAGCTGATATTCGTCATCTATTTTCTAAATACGGTGGGAATCTTGGTGAAACCGGCTGCGTTGGCTGGATGTTCCATAAAAAATCTGTTTTTATTGTTGATAAAGAAGTTTTTGATGACGAAGAATCATTAATGATGATCGCCCTTGAAGCTGGTGCTGAAGATTTTCAGGCTGAAGATGATTCCTTTGAAATAACCGCTTCCCCTGATGATTTTGATGCCATCGCTCAAGCACTAGAAGATAATAATATTGAAACCGTACAATCAGAAATCACTATGGTACCTGATACCACCGTAAAACTTGAAGGCAAAGATGCTGATAAAATGCTGACCTTAATTGACGCCTTAGAAGAACATGATGATGTACAAAATGTCTATGCTAACTATGAAATAGACGACCAAGAATAATAATTATGTTAGCACTTGGCATAGACCCTGGCACCGCAATTTGCGGCTATGGCTTTGTAGAGCTGTCTGGCAGCCGTCTTAAAGCCGTGGAATATGGTGCAATAACTACCAGTCCTAAAGCCAGACCACAGGACAGACTTCTTACAATTCATACTGAGCTTACTGCTTTAATAAAAAAATACCAGCCTGATGTTATGGGCGTTGAGCAGTTATTTTTTAATCGTAATGTAACTACAGCTATTCCGGTTGGACAAGCCCGCGGCATTATCTTGCTAACTGCTGCCCAAAATAATATTGAACTTGTTGAACGTACACCACTGCAGATAAAGCAATCCGTTGTCGGTTATGGCAAAGCAACCAAAGAACAAGTCATATATATGGTAACCAAGCTATTACATCTGCCAAAACCACCGCATCCTGATGATGTTGCCGATGCATTGGCTGCTGCAATCTGTACTACCCATTGTATGAACAATATTATTTGGCGTAATAACCATTAAGGAGAATTTATGATAGGTTACCTGCATGGAAAAATTACTGAGTTATTTTCTGACGCTTGTTTTATTGATGTCAATGGCGTTGGTTATCGCGTACTCATTGCAGCCTCTACCCGCTCGCAATTAAATATTGGCAGTGAAATAACTATTTATACTTATTTAAATGTACGTGAAGATGCTCTGCAGCTTTATGGTTTTTCTAACCAAAATGAATATGATATTTTTAATCAGCTTATTTCTGTATCAGGCATTGGACCAAAAGCTGCACTGAGCATTTTGTCATCTATGAATACTGACAAAATCATTTGGGCAGTGCAGAACAAACAGCCATCATTATTAACTGCTGCTCCCGGCATTGGTAAAAAAACCGCCGAGCGCATTATTTTGGAGCTAAAAGATAAATTTACTGCTATTACTAATGATACTGGTATCTTCGCCCCAGTTGATATGCCAGCAGCTGATAGTTTACCTGATATTTGGTCTGATGCCAAAAAAGCCTTAATATCGCTTGGCTATACGCCACAGGAAACAGCTGTTGTTCTTAAAAAAGCTCACAATTTAACTTCAGTTGAAGAAATTATAAAGTTCGCCTTAAAAGAATTAAGCATGTAAACAAGGACTTGGTTGGAGCTATTGCGCTTAAACCAAGTCCTTGTTTTATATTACACTGATTTTTATAAAAAATTATATACAAATACTGTTATTATCACTATAATTACTTACATTGAATAAAATATATAAACAAATTTATTTTTTAAAGGAAAGATTATGACTACAATTACCAGCCCCGACAATATCCAAATAAAAAATGCCGCGGCCTTAAAACAAAAAAAATTTCGCGACAAAACTAATTTATTTTTAATCGAAGGCATCCGTCTTATCGAAACAGCCTTAGCCTGCAATGCCCAAATAAACGAATGTTTTTATTTGCCAACTATTCTTGACAACGAACGTGGTGCTGCCCTTATCAATAATTTAGCCCAGACAAAATGCTTCATGCACGAAGTAACCCCAGCTGTTTTTAATAAGTTAGCTGATACCGATACCCCTCAGGGCATTGTTGCCTGCGTTTATAAAAATAATGTAGAATTGACGAATTTATCATTGAAAGAAAATAGTACTTTTATTGTTCTCGACCAGTTACAAGACCCTGGTAACACTGGTACAATCATTCGTACTGCCGATGCTGCCGGCATTGATGCCATCATCAGCCTGAAAGGCACCGTTGACATCTATTCTCCCAAAGTAACACGTGCAACAATGGGCGCATTATTTCACCTGCCTATTGTCGATAAAATAACACCTGCTGATCTGGAAGATTTTATTACGAAAAACAATATCACATTGCTTGCCACTGTTTTATCAAATACAGCTGCTGCCTGCTTTGATGTTGACTATACCAAAACTGCAACGGCTATAGCAGTTGGCAATGAGGGCGCTGGTGTATCCGAGCAAATAAAACTTGCTGCTGCCAAACATATTTATATCCCTATGTATGGGAAAAGTGAATCTTTAAATGCTTCCTGTGCTGCTGCCATGATAATGTATGAAATCATGCGGCAAAAACACACTAATTGACAGGCATTTTAATCAATGTTATAATTTCAGTGTATAGCATTATGAGTGTGAAAGATAATCGCGGGTGTTTTTTAACATCTGAGGAAAGTCCGGGCTCCACAGGGCAAATATGCCGGATAACGTCCGGCGAGGGTGACCTTAGGGACAGTGCTATAGAAATTTAAACCGCCTGGCAACAGGTAAGGATGGAAAGGTGCGGTAAGAGCGCACCAGCATATAGGTAACTATATGGCTTTGGTAAACCCCATATGGAGCAAGACCGAATAGGGAAGGGATGAGGCGGCCCGCTGATCCTTCCGGGTTGTGTCGCTTGAATTGATGGGCAACTATCAATCTAGATAAATGATTATCACCGCCACGCGGATACAGAACTCGGCTTATTGATCACTCATAACAATAAACTGCCTTGCGGCAGTTTATTTTTTATTAACCCTATTTATTAAATAAAGTTATTATTTTATTAATTGTATATAAATAAAAAGGAGCTACTCAGCCTTGGACTATATTGACATTGTAAAAACTTTAAAAAACACTCTTAAGGAAAGTCGATATATTCATTCTCTCAGTGTTAGTGATACAGCGATAGAACTTGCCCAACGTTTTAATGTCGACGAACAGCGTGCAAAACTCGCCGGCATTTTGCACGATTGCGCTAGAGAAATTCCAACGTCTTCGCTTATCGAGGTTGCCCAAAAACGTCAGATAAAAATTGGTCTTATTGAAGAACACCAGCCAATTTTATTACATGCGCGCTTAGGCGCTATCATGGCTCAAGAAAAATATGGTATTGATGACAATGATATTCTTGATGCTATAAGACTGCACACTACCGGCAGCGCTGATATGACGGATTTAGCAAAAATCATTTATCTTGCTGATATGATTGAACCGCATCGTCAATACGAATCAGTCAATCGTCTGCGTGATCTTATAAAAACCTCAGATCTTGATACAATCATGTTAAATGCCTTTAATGATTCCTTAGCATTTATTCTGCAAAGAGGACTGATGATTCATCCACAAACAATTTTAGCACGCAATACTTTAATTGCCAAAAACATTAATCATGGCTAATAATAAAAGACGTGTTTCTGCTGTCGATAAAAAAGTTGTTCGCAAACAGCGCCGCCCTAAACTTTGGCGCATAATTTTATTTTTATGTCTAATAGGTGGACTATGCTGGGGAATTATCCGTGCTGGCATGTGGCTTTATGATAGCAGTATTAGTTTATATGCTTCTGCTGAGAAAGCTTATACTCAATACCAAAATACCCATGCTGCCAATGCGCAAACCTCAGCGACACCCAAAATACCGCTTGCTTATAAACAGCTAGATAATATTTTATTTATTGGCATTAAAGACTATAATAACCTTAATGATAATGCCAGCACGATGTTCCTGTTTAATATTAACCACAACGACAATAGTATTTCCATATTACAAATACCTGTTAATACAGCTATTTCTGCTAATAAATCATATATGGCAATCGGCGATGTCCAAAAAACAGGTATTGCTAATACCATGCAGGCTGTTTCTAAGCTTTTAGGTATAAATATTACCCAGTATATTATAATGGATGAGTCTACTTTACTGCAGCTGCTGGCCGGATTTAATGGTTTTGACCTATATGTTCCCACTGATATGAATTATGAAGATATCCCGGGAAACACCTCCATTCATCTTAAACAAGGCTATCAGCACCTCAACAGTAAACAGCTGCTCGAATATCTGCAATATCGCAGTGATGACCTAAATGATATCAGCAAAGCTGAACGCCAAAAAGATTTTCTGCAAAAATTGCCGGATTATGTCTATTCCAGTGATTTTCTATTTAATATCCCATCAACTATCAGTATAATTAATAAATCGCTTATTACCAATACTGATTTATTAAGTCCAGGTAATATAAAAAATTATCTTTGGGCCATAAATAAAAATTCATTAACCATAAAAATCCTGCCCGGACATTTTTCCGCTGATGGTCACTATTGGCTCCCTGCTCCAGCCGATACAATTAACGCTGCTATTAATAAGCTATTTTTTATAAATGATAAATAATAATTCCAGAAAGGTATGATTCTTATAATTAAACCAAAACAAAAAACAATAAAAACCTCTCTTGATAAGAGTAATCTGATTGCTAAGGCTGCTTTTGACAAAAAAGCTCAACATGTCTGTATTATGAATATGGAGCCGCTTACCACCTCTGCCAATTACTTTATTGTCTGTAACGGCCGCTCTGCTATCCAGGCAAAAGCCATCGCTGATAATATTGATGAACAGCTCCGCTTAGCTGGAGAGCATTGTCTTCACACCGAAGGCTATAAAACGGGCGAATGGATATTGCTTGATTACGGCGATTGCGTAGCTCACATTTTTACTGAAGAAAGTCGTGAATTCTATGGATTGGAAAACCTCTGGGGCGATGCCCAGCTCACACAATATGAAGAATAATAATTTTGCTGAAAAAAAATTTTTTGCCAGCACTGTTGCTACTTTAACAGTAGTACGAAAAAATGATATGGGTGCATTTTTAGATGCACAAACCGGCAACACTTCTGACGATATTTTACTTCATCACACTCAGCAGACCGCTGCCGTGGAAATTGGCGATACTATTACAGTATTTCTTTATAAAGATCCTAAGGGACGTCTTACGGCCAGTATGCGTATTCCTAAAATGAAGGAAGGGCAAATTGCCCGCGTAAAAGTCATAAATATTTCTAAGGACGGGGCGTTCTTGGATGTTGGTGCTGAACGTGGCATTTTCCTGCCTTATGCCGGTACCCGCGGTAAATTAAGTATTGGTGATATTGTTTGGGCTAAGCTGTATACTGATAAATCAGGACGCTTAGCCATGACTATGGTCGTGGAAGATGAACTTAGACGAGCATCTAAACCAGCTCCAGCTGATTTACAAATAGGCGCTGCCATTGATGGTTCTATCTATAATATAACTGAAGATGGTGCTTTTATGTTTACTACTGAACGTTATATTGCTTTTATTCCTGAAAAGGAAATGCCTGTCCATCCACATGTTGGTGCTGAAATCTCGGCACGTGTTACCTATATACGTGAGGATGGCCGATTAAACGCGTCATTACGGCCTATTAAGGAAAAAGCTCTCGTTATTGATGCCGAAAAAATTCTTTCTGAACTAATTGCACACGATGGCAAAATGCCGTACAGTGATAAAACTCCTCCTGAAATTATTAAAGAACGTTTCCAAATAAGTAAGGCTGCTTTTAAACGAGCTATTGGTCATTTGATGAAAAACGATACTATCACTGAAAAAGACGGCTGGATTATCTTAAATAAAACTTCAGAAAAATAGTTTAACTATATATTTTTGCAGGATTTAAAATAAAATTACCGAATTATGCATTAATAGACAATTATTTTTTGTTATTATAGATTATAAATATGTTCCGTAATTAAAAGATAATTATATGACTTAAAAATCGGAGGTATAACTATGCAAAAGATAGAAGCAGATGTATTAGACAGCAACGCTAACCAAAAGGGTATTCTGTTAGAAAGCGGCACTAATGAATTTGAGATAGTTGAATTTAATATTGGCGATGTTTACTATGGTATTAATGTAGCTAAAGTTCGTGAAGTTATAACCAGAGTCCCTGTAACGGCTATGCCATCAGCCCATTCCTATGTTGATGGACTTTTCACATTACGCGGACGTGCTATGCCGCTGGTTAATTTAGCCCGAGCAATAAATGCCCAAGGCTCTGATGACCCGAAAAACATAATTGTCACTGAAATAAATAATTATAATATTGGTTTTTTAGTTGACAGTGTTTCTCGTATTCATCGCATTTCCTGGAAAAATATGGAACCATCACCTGAAGTCGGTAATAATTCTGTAATCGTCGGTGTCATCAAAATGACCGATAAAATTGTTTTACTGCTTGATTTTGAAAAAATCATTGCTGAAATCAATTCAGAAATAAACCAGAAACTATCTACTTTTGATAAAGCTGATAGCTCCCTACAGTCGTTACGTAAAACTAAGCATATTGTCATTGCTGAAGATTCTAAAATGCTGCGTGATCTTTTAGTAGATACCCTGCATCAATCCGGTTATGAATTTGTTCGTGATTTTAATACAGGCAAAGCCGCTTACGAATATCTAACAAGCTTAAAGAACGCAACAGGTTCCATTGAAGATCATCTTACCTTGATTATTTCTGATATTGAAATGCCGCAGATGGATGGTCATCGCATGCTCAAATTAGTTCGTGAAGATGACGTATTGAATAAAACTCCTGTTATCTTATTCTCATCTCTCATAAATGAAGAAATGCGTCTAAAAGGTGATCGTTTAGGAGCAACAGCCCAGATATCAAAACCTGAAATCGGACAGTTAATAAATCTTATGGATGATATTATTTTTACAAATAAGTAATTCATTAAAAACTTATTAATACGGTAAATAAATGTCTTTTTTGTAAAAGCACCTTACTCTTATGTTATATTTTTAAGATGAGGTGCTTTTTATTTCCATCACGAGCGTATTTTTAGATATAATTTCTAAGTATATTCTCACTATTTTCTCTATTATAAAAAAAAAACAATAATATTATATCATTTTAGGGGTAGAAAATTTTTCCAAAACACGTTATAATATCACAGGGAGATTCCTCTCTCAGAATAACATTATCCATTGCATAAACACGGAGGATTTATATGCGTAAAAGAAAACAAATTATCAATAATAAAAATACAGGATTTTTCCTAGTAAAGGAAGATATCCTGCCTACTGCCATAAAAAAGACAATTAAAGTAAATGAAATGCTAAAACGCGGTGATGCTGCTACCATAAATGAAGCAATTGCTTCTACAGGACTTTCTCGCAGTGCTTACTACAAATATAAAGACTCTGTTTTTCCATTTTATGAAGCCAGTCTCAATAAAATTGTTTCTATTTCCTTTATGCTTGATCATAAAAAAGGGGTTCTATCAAAAGTATTGAATATTATTTCAGCCGATGCTGCTAATATCCTTACCATTAATCAGGGCTTACCTTTACAGGGTATGGCTAATGTAACCCTATCAATTGAAACCGAAAATATGTCTATTGACCTTGAAGCACTACTCGATAAATTACGCGTAGTCGAAGGTGTCAGACGCTTGGAAATAGTTGGTCAGGCTTAATTATTATAGGGTCTGGAAGCAGTACTATTGATATCGCTAATCTATACCTAATCATCAATCAGAACAAATAATAATACAGCTTGAAAGGATAATTTTGCGAATGAATAATATTATAAAAGTTGGTCTTTTGGGATGTGGAACAGTCGGCACAGGCGTTCTTAAAGTCTTGTCGCAAAATATGGACGAAATCACACCGCGTGTAGGTGCTAAACTCGTTGTTTCACATGTTTTAGTCCGCAATTTAGATAAAAAACGTGAATACGCTGATGCTGTAAAATTTACTGATAATATCAATGATATTTTAGAAGATCCCGAAATAAAGATTGTCATTGAATTGTTAGGTGGTCTGCATCCAGCACGTGAATATATGATACAGGCTATGCAGGCAGGAAAAAATATTGTTACTGCTAACAAAGATGTTGTTGCTCAATTTGGTAAAGATATGTTTGATACTGCTGAAGCCAACAATGTTGATTTTATGTTTGAAGCCAGTGTTGCTGGTGGTATTCCAATAATAACACCACTTAAGCAATGTCTTACTGCCAATAAAATTACTGAAGTAATCGGTATTGTCAACGGCACTACCAACTATATGCTCACAAAAATGAGCGAAGAAAACGCCAGTTATGATGCTGTATTGAAAGATGCCCAGGAAAAGGGCTATGCTGAAGCTGACCCTACTGCTGATGTAGAAGGTCTTGATGCCGCTAGAAAGACAGCCATCTTAGCTTCTATTGCCTTCAATAATCGAGTAAGCCTCAACAAAGTATCCACAGAAGGTATCACTCATATAACACCACAGGATATTGCTTATGCCAAAGAATTAGGCTATACCATAAAATTATTATCAATAGCCCGCGAAGATGAAAAAGGAATTGATGTGCGTGTCCATCCGGCACTATTGCCGCAAAATCATCCTTTGGCCTTTGTCCGTAATGAATTTAATGCTATATTCGTACGTGGCAACGTAGTTGGTGATACTATGTTTTATGGCAAGGGTGCCGGACAGCTGCCGACAGCATCTGCTGTTGTTGCAGATGTTATTGACGTTGCCCGCGATATTGTCAAAAATCGTTATGGGCGCATCCGCTGTACCTGTTATGAGCACAAAAAATTCTGTCCAATTGAAAAAACAACCTCCTCATATTATGTCCGCTTATTAGTTGATGATCAGCCGGGCGTATTAGGTGCTATTGCCATGGCCTTTGGCGAAACCGGCGTAAGCTTAAGCTCAGTAATTCAAAAAAGAAAAGTTAATAAAGCCGCAGAAATCGTTGCTATCACTCATAAAGTTGAAGAAGCGAAGATACGCAAAGCCGAAGAACTTTTGAATAAATTACCTGCTGTTGATAAAATATGCAATGTCATCCGTGTACAAGACACCGATGAGCAGGAGGGCTAAAATTGGGAAAAAGCGAAACCGTAAAAGTTCGTGTCCCTGCTACAACAGCTAACTGCGGCCCGGGATTTGATGCATTGGGTATTGCCTGTAATATCTACAATGAACTTGAACTTACTCTTTTTACAAATGAAGTATTAGAAATAGCTGTTTCCGGTGAAGGCAAACAATATCTGCCCACAGATGACAGCAACCTCATCTGGCATGTTATCAAGGATTTATTACAAAAAACAAATTCTTCATATAAAGGTGCCCATATAAAGATGCATAATAATATACCATTATCACATGGCTTAGGCAGCAGTGCCGCTGCCATTGTTGCTGGTATATTAGCTTTTAATCTAGCTGTCGGTGAACCATTCAGCAAGGAAGAAATGTTAAAAATAGCTACCGATGTTGAAGGTCATCCTGATAACGTAGCGCCAGCTATTTTTGGTGGTATGACTATAAGCTTACAGGAAAATGATGCTGTAAAAACATTTTCCTTTATTCCCCAACTACCACTAAAGATGATTGTAGCTGTACCAGAATTCTTTTTGGCTACAAAAAAAGCGCGCCAGGTTTTGCCTGAAAAAATTTCAGTAAAAGATGCCGCTTTTAATATTGCCCATGCTGCCAGCCTTGTTGCTGCAATGTGTACTGGCAGCAGTGATGTTTTGCGCTATGCTTTTGCCGATAAACTGCATCAACCCTATCGTGCAGCATTAATTCCTGGTATGTACGATGTTTTTGCTGCTGCTGAACAAGCGGGTGCTCTTGGCGCTGCTTTAAGCGGAGCCGGTCCTTCATTAATTGCTTTTACAATTGACAATGAAAATGCTATTGGTGAAGCGATGGTCAAAGCCTTTGCTGCGCATTCCATTGATTCACATTATCTCATACTGGATATTGATGCGCAGGGTGCCATGCGTATTTAACAATACATAAAAAAATAAAACTCGTTTACCGGGTTTTATTTTTTTTATAAAAGTGACGGGAGGATATTTTGACTGAGGACAACTTTGTAAAAACTATAACAGAAAATAATGGTGAAATATATATTGTTGGTGGCTGGGTTCGTGATATGATAAGAAATAAACCAGCTAAAGATAAAGACTACGTTGTATGCAAACTTACAGAAAATTTATTCTGCCAGTTATTCCCACAAGCACAGAAAGTCGGCAAATCATTTCCTGTATTTTTGCTTAATATAAATAATAAAAAATGTGAGATTGCCTTTGCCCGCACGGAAGAAAAAAAAGGCCTTGGTTATAAAGGTTTTACTACTATATATACGCCATCAATAACAATAGAAAATGATTTATGGCGCCGCGATACCCGTATGAACAGCATTGCATTAAAATTGCCGGAAAGACTTATCATTGACCCTTTTAATGGTACTGATGACATCAACGCTAAACGCATCCAAGCCACTTCAATACATTTTAGTGAAGATCCAGTGAGAGCTCTGCGTGCTGCCCGCCAAGCTGCTGAACTTGATTTTTTTGTTGAAGAGTCTACTTTAAAACTAATGTATAAATGTGCTGAAGAATTACAGGCAGAACCGGGGGAACGTATTGTTAACGAGCTTAAACGAGCCTTGGCTGCAAAAAAACCTACAAATTTTTTTATTTATCTGCACAAAGCGAATCTACTACAGATTATCTTCCCAGAAATCTTTGCGTTAATTGGAAAAACTCAGCCAGCCTTTTACCATCCAGAAGGTGACAGTTTTAATCATACTATGCTGGCACTTAAACAAATATCCCAGCTTACGGATAATATTAATACACGTTTTGCCGCCTTAGCCCATGATTTAGGCAAAGGACTTACGCCGGCTGCTATGCTGCCCCATCATTACGAGCATGAAGAAACTGGCTTAACCGCTTTAGCTAATTGGAATAAACGCACTACACTGCCAAAACTTTGGCTTAATAGTGCCCAATTTGTCATAAAAGAACATATGAGGGCGGCCCGTTTACAAAAACCAGCTAAAATAGCCGATATGCTTGCAGCTATCGAAAAAAATCCTTTAGGCATTGATGAATTCTGCAAAATTATCAAAGTGGATAATAAGGAACTGCCTAATTACTTGCAGGATATCCATTTTATATTAAAATTATTTCATAATATTAATATGTCTAATTGCCCCGCCCAATTGCAGGGAAAACAAATTGCCGACTGGCTTAAAAATGAACGCACAAAATTAGTAAATGAATATCTGCACAGTAAAACACTGCAATAAAAAAAGAGCACATAATATGCTCTTTTTTATTGCAGTGTTTTACCATATTCGTCAACAGCTAATATCGCCTGTTTATATTTTTGCTGATCCATTTTATATGGCACACAGTTCCATTCATTTATTTCCGGCGCCTTATTAATAATCATATCAATTTCGCTGTCTTTACTTATACCGACTTCTGACAAAGTTACCGGCAGTTTCATTTTTTTATTAAACGCCGCAATCTTATTGCGTAATTCAAGCTGACCATCATAAGTCAATAAAACCAAAACACCATATGCTACAACTGCGCCATGGCGATAATCATGTCCCTGTGGTAATTCCATATAGGAATTATAAAAGCAGTGTGCCAATGATGAATTATAATAATACTCAATTTTATTATCAACAGCTGAACAAGTCATATTGGATGCAATACCAGTACTAATAATAATATCAAGTACGACCTGTGCCAATTCATAAGATGGCTGTTTTTTATCTATAGCTGCCAGCGCTTTTTCTCCATATTCCAGCAATGGTGTTGTACAGGCTGTAGCTGCTTTGTACCCAATAAGCGGTGTATGCGATATTCCCTTCTCACGAACAGCTAAATCTACTTCACACTCTTTGGATAAGGCATCACCAATTCCCGCCCACAACAGTTCTACTGGTGAATCAGCAATAATTGCTGTATTGATAAATATATGCAAAGGGCATTGTTTGGGAAAATAATAGCGTGATAATGAACCATCATCGTTATATAATACCGAAATAGCCGAAGAAGGTGCGCAATTAGAAGCTACAGTTGGAAAAGAAAAATATGGTTTTTCTAATGTGTCCGCAGCTGCTTTTGCTGTATCAATAGCTCGTCCACCACCTACACCAAAAATAATATCAGCAGCCTGAACATCTTTATTATCAATCATTTTTTGTACATTACTTTCACTGGAATTGCCGCCATACCAAATGGTAGCCATATGTTCCAGCCCAGCCTTGGCAATTGCCTTTACTATAGCTGGTTCTGCCTTTTGCAAAGCAGTCATGCCGCCAATGATGACAATTTTCTTGCCAAAATATTTAGTAACCGCACCTATTTCATCATAGCAATTCGGTCCCACACTATACTGCGGTAAATAAACTGAATAATTTTCTCTCATATATGGATAAACCTCCCTTAAAGTTTATCTTTCATCTCCTTGGTCTGTGTAAATTTCAACGGTATATGGTTAATTATTATAGCACTTAGTTGTAACGTTGTAAATATTTGGTATAATATCTTTTTTCATTAATAAATAAATTTTATATTGAAATTTTATTTATTTTATGCTATTCTACTCATTAGAAAAGACAAAGTAGTCTGAAGAATAAAATTCTTCGCTGCCTTGTCTTTTTTTATCTTAAGATGATATCTATTTTTACAATATATATGCATCTTTTATTTTTCTTTTTCCATGAATAAGCCTATCAATTTTTCTATTACGTTAATTATCTTATTAATTTAAAGTTTTACTATATTAAAGGAGCGATAAAAATCAATGATTTTATTAGATGGTAATTCCTTAACACTAAATGATGTAATCAAAGTTTCCCGTTTTAAAGAGACTGTTGCTCTTTCTCCCGCAGGCGAAGAACAAATTACTGCCAGCCGCAAAATTGTCGATGACATCTTAAAAACCGAACGGCCTGTATATGGTATATCAACAGGCTTTGGCGATTTCAGTACCGTATTTATTGAAAAAGATAAACGCGAACAATTGCAGCGTAATTTAATCTTAAGCCATGCCACTGGTGTCGGCGAACATTTATCACCAGAGATTGTCCGAGCGGCTATTCTCCTGCGAGCTAATTCACTGACCAAAGGCTACTCTGGCATCCGGTTAGAGACTGTAAAAATGCTCTTAGCCTTACTCAATAACGATATTACGCCGGCTATTCCCTGTAAAGGGTCCGTTGGGGCCAGTGGTGATTTAGCCCCATTATCTCATATGGTATTAACAATGCTGGGGGAAGGTGAAGCCTATGTTGACGGCAAACTTATGTCCGGTGCTGATGCCTTAAAGCTTAAAAATTTATCACCAATAACACTAGGTGGCAAAGAAGGCCTTGCCCTTATTAATGGTACACAAATCATGACAGCAGTAGGCTGTATTGCCTGGGACAAAGCCGTTACCTTAGTCAAGACTGCTGATATTGCAGCTGCCTTAAGTCTCGAAGCATTAAAGGGCACACGAGCAGCATTTGATAGGCGTATATGTGAAGTACGTCCTTACCCCGGTCAATTGGCAACTACTGATAACATTTTAAAACTCACTCAAGACAGTGCAATTATTGCCTCACATATAAACTGCCGTAAAGTGCAGGATGCCTATTCATTACGTTGTGTACCGCAAGTCCATGGTGCTTCTAAAGAAGCCCTGCAACAAGCAGCCAGAACGCTTACCATAGAAATTAACGCTGTAACCGATAATCCTATTATTATGCCTGATACTGGTGAAGCTATTTCCGGCGGTAATTTTCATGGTCAGCCCATTGCCCTTGTAATGGATTATTTAAAACTGGCTATGGCTGAACTTGGCAATATTTCCGAACGCCGCACTAACCGCCTGCTTGATATGCATCTTAGTGATTTACCAGCCTTCCTTACAGCCTTTCCCGGTGTCGATTCCGGCCTTATGATAACACAATATGTAGCTGCATCACTCGTTTCAGAAAATAAAGTGCTTGTCCATCCTGCCAGTGCCGACTCCATTCCCACCTCTGCTAATCAAGAAGATCACGTCAGCATGGGAACTATTGCTGCCCGCCAGTCACTTGAAATAATTGATAATGTCTTTAATGTGCTGGCAATTGAAATAATGTCTGCAGCCCAAGGCATTGATTTTCTTGCTCCTTTGACACCAGGCAAAGGAACAACTAAAGCTCATGCCGTCATTAGAAATATCGTACCTCATCTTGACAAAGACAGATTTTTATCACCAGAAATCAAAAAAATATACAGCCTGATAAAAAAGGGCACACTTGTTGATAAAGTAGAACAAAGTATTGGTTCTTTAGACTGGCAATAAACTATAAATTTAAGAAGGCCCGCCCTATGAGCTTTTTAATAATCCTCAGCAAGAACGAACCAAAAATTTTCTGCATAACATGTTGTAAATAAAAAGAGCAGTCTGCCCACTAGCAGTACTGCTCTTTTTATTGATTTACAAAGCAAAGCTTATTGCCGCAAAATTAGTCAAAACAGATAGATACTGCGGCCATATCCCCAGTAAAAGAGTTGTCAGCATGCTTATTATTACTGTTATCTTTATTGCCGCTGAAACATTGATATAGTCGTTATTTGCTTTTCCTATATACATAACTTTAACTACTCGGAGGTAATAATATACCGATATCATTGACATAATAAAGCCAATAAAGGCCAGCCAGATATAGCCTTGCTCAACAACTGCCAAGAATAAATATAATTTCCCGACAAAACCAACCGTTGGTGGAATCCCCGCCATTGACAACAGGGATATCGTCATTACCATTGCCAATAACGGTGCTGATTTGCTAAGACCAGCAATTGCTTTATCATCGGTTCCTTTATTTTGTTTATCAACTACAGTAAGCACTGCAAATGCCCCGATATTAGCCACTATATATAAAAAGACATAAAATAAAACACTTTTTATTCCCTGTGGACTTGCTGCACAAAATCCCACCAATATATAACCAACCTGAGCAATCGATGAATAAGCCAGCATCCTTTTGATGTTTTTCTGTTTTATAGCGGCAATATTGCCGCCAATCATACAAATAGCCGCAAACACTGCCAATACTGGCAAAAAATAATTTGCAGTATGTAAAAATGCCACAAATAAAATACGAATGAAAACGGCAATTGCCGCTGCCTTAGACCCCATTGCCAACAGACCGGTTATTGGTGTCGGCGCACCTTCGTAAACATCAGGCGACCACATATGAAATGGCATAATCGATAATTTAAAAAACATACCAATTATTAGCAAAACAATTCCTGTCAGCATTAATGGCACAAAAAATCTTGTTTCTGCTGCTAATACATTAAAATCAAGGCTATGACCAGCACCATAGATTAAGCTTATACCATAAAGGGTAACAGCTGTTGCCACCGACCCCATAATCAGATATTTAATACCTGCTTCCGAAGAATTTTCATCATTATTTTTGAAGGCAGCCAGTATATAAAAGCTTATCGTCATCAATTCCAAACCGATAAACATCGTCACAAAATCATTGGCTGAAGCTAATACCATCATGCCAAGCAGGGAAAATAACAGCATGGCATAATATTCACCGCTATAGCGTAAATCATCTGCATAATCTAAAGACAGCATTATAGTAAAGATAACTGCCAATAAAAATAACTGCTTAAAAAATATGGCATAATTGTCAAAGTAAAACAGTTTATTATAAAAATATGGTGATATGCCAAAATGATATTGATAAAACAAACTTATAAACAAGCATCCCAATACCATTACTGCAATATAAGCCAAACTGCGTCGTGTTTCCTGCACTGGCAATAATAAATCCATTATGACGATTAACAAGGTCAGCAATAAAACTGTAATTTCCGGATATAAAATATAAATATTCATTACCATATCCCTCCCCATACCACTAATAAAGAGGGCTCATTATTTAAAGCCTGTAAAAAAGACTGTAATGGTGCAATAGTCCCATTTATCATCCCCAGCAATAATTGGGGAAAGATCCCAAACAAAATTAATACCGATCCCAATACAAATAGCGGCACCATTTCTGGGCCTTTAGCGTCTGGAATAGCATCAAAGCCATAATTTCTTGGTCCAAATAAGATTTTTTGCAATACCCGCAAAATATAAATTGCTGTAAACACTATTCCGGAAACAGCAATAATAGCTAGGAATGGATAGACCTTAAACAACCCCAAAAAAATTGTATATTCGGGCATAAAGCCGATAAGTCCCGGCAGTCCCACTGATGACATTCCAGCCAGCATAAATCCGACAGCAATACGCGGCATTTGATGCGCTAAACCGCGTAATTTATCAATGCTGCGTTTGTGGGTTTTTTCATAGACATAACCAATCATCGCAAAAAACAATGCACTCATTATGCCATGGGCTACCATATTGGCAATAGCACCGGTCAAGCTTATTGTATTCAACGCGGCAAAACCTAATAATACATATCCCATATGCGAAACTGAAGAATAACCAATTACATATTTCAAATCTTTTTGTACTATAGCTACATAGGCTGCATATATGACATTTCCCAAAGCCAAAACTATTATAATCGGTGCCCAAAATTTTGCTCCCGCTGGCAAAACCAAAAGCCCTAGACGAATAAGCCCATATCCGCCAATTTTCTTTAATACCCCCGCATGAATCATTGATACAGCCGTTGGTGCTCCTGCATATCCATCCGGTGACCAGGTATGAAAGGGAAACATCGATAGTAAAGTACCAAACCCTATTAATAACAGTAAAAAAACGATAATTTGAAACGATTGGCTTAAAGTTCCCAATAAATGAGCCTGGCTCAACGCTGCTATACTGAATGTACGCATACCTGCCGGAAAAGCCTGCAGATATAAAGCAACTATTCCCACCAGCATAAAAGCTGATCCGATCAATAAATAAATCGTCAGCTTCATCCCGGCATATTCTTTGCTTACCCGTTTGGTTGATCCCCAGATTATAACCATAATGTATATGGGAATAACAACTAATTCATAACATAATAAGAATATAAATAAATCACCGGCAATAAATGTTCCCATAACACCTGTGAGCAATATCAACAATAAAATAAAGAACTCTTTAGGCCGTTCATTTATGTTCCAAGAACTAAAAACAGCTGCAAAACCAATTATATTTGTCAAAAACAGCATTGGCAGCGATATTCCATCAACCCCTACTGTATAAGCCACGCCTAAATCACTTATCCAAGGAATTGACTGCATAAATTGCATACCGCCAAGGTTATTATCATAGTTAATATAAACATAAATAGTCATTAACAAACTTATTCCTGTAGCCATTGCAGCGATAAGTTTAATACTTTTCTTCGCAGTTGGCGGTATAAATAACAACAGTACAACCGCAACTATCGGAGCAAGTAAAATCATTGACAACAATGAATCTGTCATTAAAAACCACCTCCAGCCGCAAGTTCATTTATTTTAGTAAAAAACACTATAGTATATACCAATAAAATAATAACGCCACAGAAAAATATAGCAACATATGTTTGTATTTGTCCCGTCTGCAATTTCGAAAAAATTCTACTGCAATACACAGTCAGTGCTGCCATTGTATTAACAATGCCGTCAATAATATATAAATCAATAAAATACATTATTTTGCCGATTCCATCTATGAAGATACGGCATAATATGGCATAAAATTCATCAATATAATATTTATTAAAACTGACTGTATAAATAAATCCCATTTTTTGGGCTATTATATCCGACAAATATTTTTTACTGACATATATATGCCAAGCCAAGGCAATAGCTGCCACTGACAACGCTGTTGATATGCCGGCTAATCCAATATTCATATGTTCCGGCATCGCTTCTCCAAACCGCACCCAATCGCCAAAACCACCCACATACCCTGCTGCTCCGGCAAAAGCTGCCAATATTGACAGTACCGCTAATGGAATTTGCATAAAATATGATGTTTTATGCACGTGTCCATGCTGTTCTTTGCCCCAAAATACCACAAACAGCAATCTTGCCATATAAAATGCCGTCATAAAAGCTGTTATCGTTCCAATGATATATAATGGCATACTTACTGCCGCTGCTGCCGCTAATATTTCATCCTTAGAAAAAAATCCCGCAAAAGGCGGCAATCCAGAAATAGCCAACACCCCGATAGTCATTGTAACAAAAACCAATGGCATTTTTTTGCGCAGCCCGCCCATTTTAAAGATATCTGCTTCTTCATTGATAGCATGCATGACAGCCCCTGCACCTAAAAACAATAATGATTTAAAAAAAGCATGTGTCAACAAATGAAACATTGAAGCGGTAAGTGAACCAACACCTAAAGCCATCATCATATAACCAAGCTGGCTAATTGTCGAATAAGCCAAAATACGCTTTATTTCCCGCTGTGTTATGGCTATGCTAGCTGCAAAAAATGCAGTAAAAGCCCCCAGCCAGGCAATCAAATGCAGTAGCTCCGGTAACTGTGCAAATAAAAAATAGCTTCTTGCGACTAAATACACACCAGCTACGACCATAGTTGCCGCATGAATAAGTGCTGAAACAGGCGCTGGCCCCTCCATAGCATCAGGCAGCCATACATGCAGCGGAAATTGTCCTGATTTTCCAATGGGCCCAATAAATAACAATATGCCAATAATTGTCAATAAACCTGTCCCATTCGCCGCAATATACACTGGTAAAATATGCCTCAGTTCCATAAAATCAACTGTGCCAAATACCATCTGCAGCGATAATATGCCGATAAGCAAACCGAAATCACCAATACGTGTAGTTATAAACGCTTTTTTTGCTGCTTCTCTTGCTGATATACGATAATAATAAAAACCTATTAATAAATATGAACATAGTCCCACCAGTTCCCAAAATACATACATCTGCAAAAAATTAACTGCAATATTAAGTCCCAGCATTGATGCACTAAATAACGAAATATAGGCAAAAAATCTTCCATATCCTTTATCGCCCTTCATATAGCCGATGGAATAAATTTCCACTAAAAGTGCTACCAATGACACAACTACCAACATCATCGCTGACAAAGGATCGATCATAACCCCCATAGAAAAATGCATGCCGGCAATCTTTATCCATTGTATTTTTTGTATAAAAGGCATTTCTACACTTATTCCGGCATCTAACACGGCCATTACAACCGCTGCTGACATTATAAAACTAAAAGTCCCCGCCAGCACAGCAATTCCTGCCGACAATTGATGAAATTCCTTGAAAAATAAACCAATTATAATAAAAGCTGCTGCCGGAACCAATGGTATAAGCCAGGCATGATTAAGCGCAAATAATTCCATAGTCTGCCCTCCTTATCCCTTCATATTATTTATTTTATCAATATTTACTGTTTTAAAATCATGGTAAATCTTAAAAATAATGGCTAATCCAACTGCCACTTCTGCTGCAGCTACCGTTATTGAAAAAATCATCATAACCTGTCCCGACAAATCAGGCATTGGCAAAAAATAATTAAAAGCCGCAAAATTTATATTTACTGCATTTAGCATTATCTCTATACACATTAATATTGCAAATAAATTACGTTTCACTAAAATCCCATATAATCCTATACAAAAAAGCAGTGCACTTAAAATAAGAACCTGTGTCAACCCCACATGCATTATTCATCGGCCCCCTTTGCCAATACTACTGCGCCAATCATAGCTGCTAACAATAATACTGCTGCAATTTCAAACGATAACATGTATTTCCCCAGCAGCAGCTGTGCAATTGCATCAACAGTATTTCCCTCTGGTTTCACATTTACTGACGCCAATGGATATTCTATAAAAATAATACCTAAGCAAGTAAATAATCCACCTGTAATTAATGCAGTCCATATCATATATCTGCGTTCAGGCATATTAGTCCTGTCCATAGAAATGCGCCTTGTCATCATTATGCCTAATGCAATCAATATAACTACTGTTCCCGCATATATCATTATTTGCACCGCAGCTAAAAAATCGGCCTGCATCAGTGCATATAATCCGGCGATAGCAATAAAACATAATGTCATTGACAATGCTGAATGAACGAGATTTTTGCAATAAATTATGCCCCAGGCAGCAACAACTATTATTATTGCCAATATATAAAATATAATTGATGCCATCGTATCAGCCATTTTTCTCATCCTTCCTATTATTTTCTACAGCATCATATGTTAAATTTTCCCTATAATAACAAGAATTCTCATAATTTTTATCCCAGCTAAGTGCATCTACCGGACAAGCCTCAACACAAAAATTGCAATATAAACAGCGTCCCGCTTTATGTATATAGTTTTTCATATGCCGCTTTTTATTTTCATCTATCTCTACAGTTAAATCCAGTGCTGTATTAGGACAGGCCATTGCACATAATTTGCAGCTTATACACTTCTTTTCATCCAGCAGCAATTTACCGCCGCGAAACGCTTCCGTCATCGGTATTTTTTCTTCTGGATACTGTACCGTTTCTTTTTTGCCAAAGAAATGTTTAAGCGTAACAGCCAGCCCTACCAATAAGCCTTTTCCCTGCATAAATACTCACCTCTACATCCAGTTATAAATATATATCCCTATGCCTGTCGCTGCTATATTAAACAACGCTAATGGTAATAACACCTTCCAGCTCAATGCCATCATCTGATCAATTCTGGTGCGCGGATAAGTCCAGCGTATCCACATAAATAAAAAAATAACTAAAAATACTTTTATTAAAAACCATAATATTCCCGGCAATACAGGACCATGCCAACCACCTAAAAATAAAGTTACCGTTAATATTGCTGCACTTAAAAGATTGGCATATTCTGCTAAAAAAAACAGTGCCCAACGCATTCCGCTATATTCCGTAAACGGTCCAGCAATAATTTCTGATTCTCCTTCTACTAAATCAAAAGGTGTCCTGTTAATTTCCATTAATATTGATATTGTAAAAATAATAAAGGCCAAAGGTTCTACTGCTATAAACCACATATTTGACTGTGCCGCTACAATATCCGTCATTTTAAGTGAACCTGAAACCATGACCACCGCCAAAACAGCAAACGCCATGGGTATTTCACTGCTAAGCATTTGTGCGACCGCCCGCATCGCTCCCATAAAGGAATATTTATTTTCCGAGGCAAATCCACCTAATAAGAACATCAATACCGACTGAGACATAACTGCCATAACAAAAAATATCCCCACATTAAGATCGACAAAAACAGCCCCATCGTCAAAAGGAAATACCGCATATATAAGTGCTGCTGGAATAAATAACAGCATGGGCGTTATCCCCCATAAAATACGCTGGGCTTTAACAGGAATGATATCTTCCTTCCCCATAAGTTTTATCATATCCGCTACTGTTTGTAATAATCCCCAAGGACCAACACGATTTGGTCCAAGTCGATCCTGTATAAAACCACAAATACGTCTTTCCATATAAACCTGTATAATTGCTGCCAAAGAAATAACGGCAAATATTGCCATAATCTGGACTATTACCATTATCAGCTGGCTAATAAATTCATTGCCTGATAAATAATTTATTCCATAAAACAATTTATCAGTTAATATCACCAATAAACCACCCTGCATTTTTTCACCTCCAAGTTTAACAGTCCACTTCTCCCATTATCGGATCAATTGTTGACATGGCCGCTACAACGTCACCAACTAAATAACCACGGCACATTATGTCAAGCGCCTGCAAATTGATAAATGACGGTCTTCTGATATGAACCCGATAGGGTTTTGCCGAACCATCACTTACTATATGGTAACCGACCTCACCGCGTGGCCCCTCAGTTACATCATAAACTTCACCTTTAGGTGGTTTCAGCACTTTAGGAACCTTAGCCATAAATTCACCTGTTGGCAATCCAGCCAGTGCCTGCTTTATTATCTTGGCACTTTCTGACATTTCTTTAAGCCTGACAATGTATCTATCCCAATTGTCGCCCTTTTCTCCTAATGGAATTGAAAAATCAAAATCCTCATAAGAACAATATGTATTATCCTTGCGCAAATCGTAGCTGACGCCGCTGGCTCTAAGCATAGGTCCTGTTATTCCCAATTCCATTGCCTGTTTAGCCGTCAGTATTGAGGTATTTTTTAAGCGATATTGAAAAATTTCATTGCCTGTAAGTAAATCATTATATTCATCAATCATATCAGTCAATTTTGCCAAAAAATCATCTATCATGCTAATTACTTTTACTGCTAAATCAGATTTTACTCCGCCTATCCTGATATATGAATAGGTCATGCGTGCTCCGCACAATTCATTAAATATATCCAAAATTCGTTCCCGATCACGAAAAGGGTAAATCATTCCAGTCGTAGCACCTAAATCCACAGCCAATGAACCAATAAAAATCATATGGCTGGCTATACGATTTAATTCGGCCATTATCACTCTTATGTACTGTGCTCTTTTAGGAACTTCAATTTGCGCCAATTTTTCCACAGCACTGCAGTAACCAAGATTATTGTTCATAGCTGATACATAATCAAGTCTATCGGTATAGGGCAGGCATTGAAAATATGTACGTTTTTCCAGTAATTTTTCAATGCCTCGGTGCAGATAGCCCATACAGGGATCTGCCCTTAAAATTCTTTCCCCATCAAGTGTCAGCCAAACCTGCAAAACCCCATGGGTACTTGGGTGTACAGGTCCCATAGATAATTTATAACTTTCTGTCTGTATCATAGCAACATCCCCTTCCGGCATTTCATCATATTAAAAGTCTTTACGCAAAGGATAGCCGCTAAAATCATCTGGCAGCAATATCCGTTTTAAATTAGGATGCCCTGTAAAGATAATTCCCATTAAATCAAATTGTTCTCTTTCCTGAAAATCAGCCGCCGGCCATATTTCTGTTACGGATGGAAGCTGCGGTTTATTTTTTTCAACTGGAAATTTTATTATTATCTCTTTATAATCTTCTATCGCTGTTAGATGATAAATGACCTCAAAACATTCTGGATAATCAACAGCCGTTACATTAGAAAGCATTATAAAATTATATTTATCTTTAAGCATTTGCATAAAAGCCAAAAAATCCCCCTGTTTAAACAGCAGCGGCGGCTTCGCTAAAGTTTTATCAAACTCTATTTTGGCACTGCAAGCGGCTTGTATTTGTTCCAGTATTTCTAGAGTCACATAACTTCGTTTCATTATTCCACCTTCTGTATTAATTCCGGATGCCGGATTTTTTCTTTTAGCTTAAGCATTCCTTCTATCAATGCTTCTGGTCTTGGTGGACAGCCGGGAATATATACATCCACCGGAATTATTTTATCAACTCCCGGCACCACTGAATACGCATCGGCAAACGGACCACCTTCATTGGCACAGCTGCCCATGGCAATAACATATTTAGGATTGGGCATCTGTTCATATAAGCGTTTCAACGGCGGCGCCATTTTCCAGGTCAAGGTGCCTGCCACAATAAATAAATCAGCCTGCCGCGGCGATGGGCGAAATACTTCATAACCAAAGCGTGATAAATCAAAACGGGCGGCAGCTGCACACATCATCTCAATAGCGCAGCAGGATAAACCCGAGGTAAGCGGCCATAAAGAATTACTGCGCGCCCATTTAAACAGTCCATCCACAGTTGTCAATAAAACATTATCCCGTAAAATTTCTGGTACACGTTCTTTTATTTCCATACTAAAGCTCCTTTTTTCCAGGCATATGCCAATCCTATCGCTAATATTCCAGCAAAAATAAACATTTCAATTAAGCCAAATAATCCCATAACATTAAATTTAACGGCCCACGGAAAAAGAAATACCGTTTCGACATCAAATACTACAAAAATAATTGCATATAAAAAATAACTTATCCTGTACCGCGGTACATTTCGTCCTATTGTATCCACGCCGCATTCATATTGCGAATTTTTTTCCTCATTAGGCTGCCGTGGTTCAATAAGCAACGGCATAATCATTGCCATTATAGGAAATACTCCTGCTACTACTAATAATAATAGCATTTTCATAAATTCTGTCATTTTCTTACATCCCTTCATTTGAATTTTTTTTTATTGTATTTAGAAATTTAATTATTTCATAGAAAATTTATGATAATATTTTTTGAAAGTATATATTTTATATAATAATTACGTGTTTTTGTCAAATATACATAGATTATGTTTTATGATAATTTACATTTATAAGGTTTATAACATTGTAACAAATTGTCTGTTCTTTTACCAATTATCTATTTTTTCCCTATTTTATAAAATAAGGTTTTTCTTGCTATAACTTTATATTTATTTTTTATCCTTTCTTTTATTTGCCATTGTTACTTCATATACCTATAATTTATTTAAAATAAAATATATTCCTGTTTTTATTTTTTTGACAAGTAAAAATACTTGACAGTATATTTATTTTTCTATATAATATGCATCGTAGTAAATTTAGTTGTCGAGGTGTTATAAATGATAGACAACTTTTTAAGATTAAGCACTCTTTTCGACTTTTATGGTGCTTTATTGACAAAAAAACAACAGGATTGCCTAAAAATGCACTTATATGAAGACTGGTCACTTTCAGAAATAGCCGCTGCACTGGATATTTCTCGTCAAGCTGCCTATGACATGATCCATCGTTGTACTGCAACTTTGGAAAAATATGAAAGCAAGCTGCAGCTAATTAATAAGTCAAAAAAACGGCAAACATCTTTAAACAGTATTCTCACTGATGTTAACACTTTGCAATCCGCTATTTCTAATAAACGATTACATATTATTGAAGATAAATTACGTGAATTATTAAATTCCTGAAATACTGAGAGGGTGAATTAGAGTGATTTTTGAATCGCTGGCTGAAAAATTACAAGACACATTCAAAAAACTGCGTGGCCATGGGCGCCTCTCAGAAGATGATGTTAATACCGCCATGCGCGATATACGTATGGCTCTACTTGAAGCAGATGTTAACTTTAAAGTAGTAAAAAATTTCGTAGCTAAAATAAAAGAACGTGCTATTGGTGCTAATATTTTAGAAAGTCTTACCCCCGCACAGGCCGTAATTCAAATAGTAAATGAAGAACTAACTCAATTAATGGGAGGCTCGGTAAGCCGCCTGACAATTGCACCAAATCCACCGACAATCATCATGATGGCTGGTCTTCAGGGTGCTGGTAAAACTACATCAGTGGGTAAACTTGGTACTATGCTTAAAAAGCAGGGCAAGCGACCATTATTTGTCGCAGCTGATATTTATCGCCCAGCTGCTATAAAACAGCTGCAGGTCATTGGTGAACAGTTAGATATTCCTGTTTTTACCATGCCAGAAGGAACAAATCCGGTAACTATTGCCGATGAAGCAATAAAACATGCCTTATCACATGCTAATGATATTGTAATAATCGATACAGCTGGACGTCTCCATATTAATGAAGAACTTATGCAGGAACTTAAGTCAATAAAGTCAACTGTCCATCCACATGAAATCTTATTAGTTGTTGATGCTATGACCGGTCAAGATGCCGTAAATGTTGCTGAAAGCTTCAATAAAGATTTAGGTCTTGATGGTGTAGTTCTCACTAAAATGGATGGTGATGCCCGCGGTGGTGCGGCTTTATCCGTAAAAGCCGTTACTGGCTGTCCAATAAAATTTGTTGGTACGGGTGAAAAACTTGAAGCATTAGAAATGTTTTATCCTGATCGTATGGCTTCTCGTATTTTGGATATGGGCGACGTATTGTCCCTTATCGAAAAAGCTCAAGAAACTTTTGACGCTGATGAAGCCAAGAAAATGGAAAAAGCTTTTCGTAAAAACCAATTCACTTTAGATGATTTTCTTGACCAGATGCAGCAAGTCAAAAAACTTGGTTCACTTGATAAAATACTTGGCATGCTGCCAGGCATGGGCGGACTTAAGAAAAAAATGGGCGATATTGACATGGACTTAAAGAACAATAAGGAAATTGCCCATATTGAAGCGATCATCCGTTCTATGACACCAGCTGAACGAAATAATACAAAAATTATAAATGGCAGCCGCCGCAAACGTATTGCCAGCGGCAGCGGTACTAAAGTTCAGGATGTTAACAAACTTTTAAAACAGTTTGATGAAATGAAAAAAATGATGAAAAAAATGACCAATATGAAAGGAAAAAATGGAAAAAGCATGATGAAAGGTCTTCCTAAAGGCCTTGGCAACTTCAAGTTTCCATTTTAAGGAGGTGAATATTTAATGGCAGTAAAAATCCGTTTAAATCGCATGGGTGCTAAAAAGAATCCGTTTTATCGTATTGTTGTAGCTGATTCCCGTGCTCCACGTGACGGCCGTTTTATCGAAATCATCGGTAATTATGATGTTACCAAAGAACCGGCTATCGTAAATATAGATGAAGATAAAGCTATTGATTGGATGGGTAAAGGCGCACAACCTACCGATACCGTAAAATCATTATTTTCTAAAAAAGGTATAATGGCTAAATTCGCTGAAGCAAAAAAAGCGAACAAATAAGAAAGAGGCTATGATATGAAAGAACTTATTGAGCTTATAGCAAAATCTCTTGTCGATAATCCTGATATGGTTGTCGTAAAAGAAAAAAATGACGGCAAAACTGTTGTTTATGAACTTTCTGTAGCAGATGATGATATGGGAAAAGTAATTGGCAAACAGGGCCGTATTGCTAAGGCAATGCGCACTGTCGTAAAAGCCGCGGCAGCTCGTGAATATAAAAAAGTCATAGTTGATATTATTTAATATGCAGCGGCAACGGACTTTGAAAAAAGCCTTGCCGCTGTTATTATATCCAAGCAAACAATTATATATCTTTCATTGATAAACTATTATTAGTTTTAAATAAATTTTATTTGCCTTAGCAAATAGCAATTATTAGTCAATTAGTTGAGCCTTACTATTATAGCGAGTAAATAAGTATTACACACAGTAAAGTCCCATTCACAGCAATAATAGTAGGGCCAATTGATTTACAATGATAATCGGGAGGTTAACAAAGTGGATTCAATTACATTGCAAAGCCCGGTAACTGTTAAAGCCAAAGTTACCGAAAAATTCAAAACAGATATGTTGTTCAATCTTAAACGTGAAATAGAAAAAATCGATGCTGAAGTTTCTCATATTGACAAAGATATGAAACAGCTTTTAGCCGAAGAAAATAATGATATGCAGCGTGTTTCAGCAATGCTGCAACGTATGGAAGAAGAAAAACATAAACGTTTATCTTACAAAGAAAATCTTAATCATAAAATTGCTGACACCGAAGGCTTAGAAATCGGTGCTGAAGTCGTACAGGGCACTTTGCAGCGTCTTATTGAAATAAAAGTCGGCGATATGATGCCGGAAATCATGAATACAGAATTGCTGGTAGAAGATGGAAAAATTATCGAAATGCGCGCCTGAAGAAATGCTGATAATCGGCAAAATTGGTAAACCGCATGGCATCAAAGGTGAACTGCGTGTTTACCCCTTGACCGATTTTCCCGAGCGCTTTGAAAAACTGCGCACAGCTTATATTGATAATACTGCAGTTGACATTGCGTCTACCCGCTATAGCAATGATTTCGTCATACTCAAAATAAAAGATTTCAATAGCAGAGAGCAGGCTGCTACGGTTACAGGCAAGCTGCTTAAAATCAACCGTGCCGATGCAGCACCATTAGCCAAAGGTGAATATTACTCCTTTGATATAATTGGTCTTATTGTCTATGACGAAAATGGCATCTGCCTGGGTAAAATAATCGATATTATAAAAACCGGCAGCAATGATGTTTATGTTATCGAGGAAGCAGAAACTGCCAAACACATACTTGTTCCGGCACTAAAAAAGGTCGTCACTAATATTGATTTAACTAACAAACGCATGGATATTATCATGCCGATAGTAGAAGAATAATATGCAGATAGATATATTATCATTATTTCCTGAGATGTTTATAAGCCCTTTTGCCCATAGCATCATTAAACGTGCTATCGACAAAAAACTGCTGTCAGTTAATTTTACTAATCCCAGAGATTATACCTATGATCGGCATCATCAAGTCGATGATGTTCCGTTTGGCGGCGGGGCCGGGATGGTATTAAAACCTGAACCATTTTTTCGGGCGGTAACTGCTGTAAAAAAGCATATCCCAGTTGATAAAAAGTCTCGGACTATTTTACTTTCGCCGGAAGGAACACCATTTTCGCAGGATAAGGCTAAACATTTAGCCACATATGATTCCCTTATTTTTATTTGTGGACATTATGAAGGCTTTGATAATCGTATTTCCGAGCATCTTGCTGAAGAAAAAATCTCCATCGGTGATTATGTATTAACGGGCGGCGAACTGGCCTGTATGGTAATTGTCGACGCAGTTTCGCGAATGCTTCCTAATGTTTTAGGGTCGCAGGATTCGGCACCAACTGATTCTTTTTATAATGGCCTTTTAGAACATCCACAATATACACGTCCTCGTCAATATAAGGATATGTCCGTACCTGATGTACTCTTATCAGGTAATCATGCCTATATAGATAAATGGCGTCAGGAAAAATCTTTGGAAACAACCTATAAAAATCGACCAGATTTACTGGATAAATTAAATTTATCTGCAAACCAAAGGGCACTTTTGGAAAAGATAAAAAATGATTGCACCTAAATTTAAATTATGATAGAATTAAGAGGTATTGCAATCGGTCCGCTGGCATCAATTATTGTCATGAACGATTGATATTAAGGAGGAAAAATAATGAATATTATCCAAGCTTTGGAACAGGAACAATTAAAGAAAGACATTCCCCAGTTCCAACCAGGTGACACTGTACGCGTTCATGTAAAAGTTGTCGAAGGAACTAATGAACGTATCCAGATGTTTGAAGGCGTTGTTATTGCTCGTCAGGGCAGTGGTGTTCGTGAAATGTTTACTGTAAGACGTATTTCTTATGGTATCGGCGTTGAACGTACATTCCTACTTCACTCTCCGCGTTTACCACAAATCGATGTTGTACGCAGAGGCGTTGTACGCAGAGCAAAACTTTATTACTTACGCAATCTTACTGGTAAAGCTGCTCGTATTAAAGAAAGACGCTAATAATTTATTATTGGGGACTGCGCCTTATGGCAAGTCCTCTTTTCTTTTTTTTAGCAAATATGTATTTTACCGTATTTTCATATCTTACAGCAAATTTATTAGCAGCTAAAATTTATTTAATGGAGGCTTAATATGAATAAATCATTAGGCGCAGAAATTAAAGACTGGATCATATCTATTGTTATCGCAATAGCTTTAGCTTTATTTATCCGTCATTTCATTGTTGAACTTTATCTTGTCGATGGTCCATCAATGCGTCCAACACTGCAAAATCATGAACGTTTGGTCGTAAATAAGTTTATCTACCGTTTCCGTACACCAAAACGCGGTGAAATTCTTATTTTCCAATATCCCAAAGACCACAGCCGTGATTTTATAAAAAGGGTTATTGCTCTACCGGGTGATACTATTCAAATTCAGGACGGTCATGTTTTTGTAAATGGCAAATTACAAAATGAACCATTTATTTTAAATAAAACCAACGGTGATTATCCACTTACAACAATTCCTGAGGGACATATTTTTGTCATGGGTGATAATCGTAATAATTCTGAAGACAGTCGCTTCCCTGATGTCGGCTTCGTACCTTTCAATCTCATAAAAGGGAAAGCGGTATTAGTTTTTTGGCCATTAGACAGCCTTCATACTTTACCGTAATCAGCAAAACAAACCTGTAAGATACTTATTTTTCAAAAATAAAAACGTCGGTATACACCGGCGTTTTTTCTAAATGGAGGTCTAAATGAACGAACAAAATACAACTAACGTTGATATTCCTTTAGTCCAATGGTTCCCTGGCCATATGACCAAGGCCCGCCGACTTATTGAGGAAAATTTAAAACTTGTGGATATTGTCGTTGAATTACTCGACTCACGTATTCCATTATCCAGCTCCAATC
The DNA here is from genome assembly GCF_014201835.1 of Pectinatus brassicae. Classification (GTDB taxonomy): domain Bacteria; phylum Bacillota; class Negativicutes; order Selenomonadales; family Selenomonadaceae; genus Pectinatus; species Pectinatus brassicae. Next base: position 48,404 of record NZ_JACHFH010000018.1, read on the forward strand.
CTATAATAACCAGTCTTGTTGGCAATAAACCCCATATTATCGTTTTAAACAAAGCCGATCTATCTGACCCGGTGATAACCCATGAATGGTTAGAATTTTACAAACGTATGGGGAAAACGGCCATTGCCATTGATTCGGTAAAAGGAAAAAATTTAAAAGAACTTACCCAGGCCATCGGCCAACTGACACAAAAACAAACCGGTAAATTTGCCGCTCATGGTGCTAAACCAAGAAACGCCCGAGCTATGATTGTCGGTATCCCTAACGTTGGTAAATCGTCATTAATAAATCGCTTATCAAATACTATCGCTGCCAAAACCGAAAATCGTCCAGGCGTAACCCGTGCCAAACAATGGATACGCATCAGTAAAAACATTGATTTACTTGATATGCCTGGACTATTATGGCCCAAATTTGATGATCCGACAGTAGGTTTACGCTTAGCTTTCAGTGGTGCTATCAATGATGATATCTTTGATAAAGAACAGGTAGCACGACTGCTGCTGGCTTATTTACAAGAACATTATCCTTCAGCCCTGCTCAACCGCTTTAAACTAGAGGAATTGCCGGAAGACACCAATGAATTATTTGAGCTTATCGGAAAAAAACGCGGCTGTCTGGTAAAAGGCGGCCATATCGATGAAGAAAAAGTTGTAACTATTATTTTTACCGATTTTCGCAGTGGTAAACTAGGACGTATCTCACTCGAAGCACCATCTGCTTAAAATCTATATAAAAATATACTTATAACAAGGAAAAAACACATCATTTCCCGAATGGTAATATGATATGTTTTTTATTATAAAATTTATTTTGGGTGAACTATGAATATTACTAATCTAACTACTAATGAGCTTACTAATTTAATTGCAGACAACAATTTAACTGACGATATACTTGCTGCAATGCGCGCTGATAACCGCAAATCAGTCCAACGCCTTGTAAAAAAACACGAAAATGAACAAACAGAAAAATTACGCTTAAATAATTTATATAAATATGAACAGCAATTTACCCAGCAGGGAAAAGAGCTCATTGCTGGTGTTGATGAAGCCGGCCGCGGCCCATTAGCTGGACCAGTAGTAGCTGCTGCTGTTATTTTGCCACTTAATTGTTATATTCCAAAATTAAACGACTCAAAAAAATTATCGGCTGCTACTCGTGAAAAAATCTATAAATTAATATTAGATAATGCGCTTGCCGTAGAACGTTCCATTATTGATGAAAAAACTATTGACCGCATTAATATTTATCAAGCAGCTATGAATGCTATGTATAATTCTATTTATGCCTTAAAACCAGCCCCTGATCAGGTTCTCATTGATGCTACTCCATTAAATTCACTGGATATACCACATCTGTCAATAATAAAAGGCGATGCCAAAAGTGCCTCCATAGCTGCGGCCTCCATAATTGCCAAAGTAGAACGTGACCGACTAATGGATGATTATGATAAAAAATACCCTGAATATGGCTTTGCCCATCATAAAGGCTATGGTACCAAAGAACATATTGAGGCTCTAAATAAATATGGTCCCTGTCCTATCCATCGCCAGTCCTTTGAACCAATAAAATCTATGATATAAAAGGGAGTTTTTATTATGCCTATACAACCACAAATAAATTCTGCCAATGTTACCCCTGCCCAATCAACCAAAGACATTAATCAAAAAACAAATACTAAACAAGTTGTATCTGATAGTGGTTTTCGGCCTAAAACCGATGTTTCGATACGCAGTGCCATAACCAGCTTATCGAAAGTATTAGCCGAAATCACCGGCAGTCAAAGTAGTACACTTGAGGATATGCCGCCTGAATTACAAAAACTTATACAAAATATTCTCAAAAATTCTTTTTCATTGGAAAAAACCTTGAATGATGGTATGGGCGGAACAATCCAGTCACAGCGTTATGTAGTTGATCAGCTCGCAACCTTAGGCAAATTCTTAACCCAGCTCGGCGAACTAGCTGAAAACCAGAATTTCACGGGACTGCCTACCGATTTAAAACTGATATTAAACCAATTCCGTTCATTATTATCTCAGGATACACAAATGGGTACCGTTGATTTATTAAAAACTGCTTTTAACCTACTCAATGGCAAGGACATTGCTGCTCTGCCCAGTGATTTACAGCTGCTGTTAACCAACTCTCCCGCTAATACTGCAGGCACTGCATCTAATCAACAAAATCTATTAACACTAAAAAATCTTTTAGATAATTTATTCACAGCTAACCTAGCTGCTGATGATTCGCTTCCTAACGATACTAATAGCAAAACTGATAATGCTGCCGCTCCCACCAATACCAACCCGGAAAATAATACAGCTGCTCAAATAAACACCAAAAACACTGCTGCCAGTAACGAAACAATAAATACTTCTGCAGATGCTGCTGCTAATAAAAATAGCAGTACTACCGCAGCAACCCCATCTGATATTACAGAGTCACCAAATTTGACTGCCAGTAAAACTAACAGCAACAATACTGCAGCTGCCCAAACAGATATAAAAAACAGCAATGAATTAATAAAAACCACATCTAATCCTGCTGGAACTAGTGAAATTATTTCTGAAACAAACAAAAACAGTGCAGTAGATCAATTGGCTGACAAAACTAATACAACAGCTGCTCAAACCATTGCTAAAGATGCTGCCGCCAGCAGCAGTAATAATCTTACTGCGAAAACCATTACTACTGAAGCAGATACATTAAACAATACAGCTACTGCTAAAACTTCTCCAGCAGCTGATACCAGTAATCCAGCTAAGGAAAATATAAATACTGCTAAAACAGCTTCTTCTGCCGACAATGCATTAGCTAGCAAAACACTTAATACTGCAGCCGCCAAAATGTCAATTAATATAGAAAACACTATACAAAGCATGCAGGTATTAAAAGATTTAGGCGGGCTTATTCAAAAAAACACCACTCTTACTGCTGCTGACATCAATATTTTAAAAAATTTTATCAATAATAATGAAATGTCCGCAGAAAACTTCCAACAATTGCAAAAAACACTGCAGGTAATCAACAGCAATATACCTGGTGTAATCGTACAGGCAGCCGATAAACAGCAGATGCCCAATTTAGCTAAATTATGGGCTTTTATACAATTAAGCGATATAAGTACATTAGATACCCTTAATGCTGAATCTTTAAAACAAAATGGTAAAAACATCGAAGACTTTGCCAAAATAATGCAGCGTTCTTTTGGTCACGAATCTTCATCTTCTGCTGGACAAAAATCACTTGATTTTATCTTACCGCTATTTTGGGACGATCAAACAACTTATCCTACCTATCTTAATATTTACAATGAAGATCACAAAAACCCCCGCACAGGCGAAGATGAGTATGAAACTTGGTTTCGTGTCTGCTGCCTAACTGAAAATGCCGGTGCTGTTGAAATTGTTCTGCGGCTTTATAACAAGCATGATTTAAATATTCGTTTAGCTTTTTCCCAAGAAGACACCGCACTATCTTTTGAAGATTATTTACCAAGCTTACGCTCATATTTGCATAACGCTAAACTGTCCTTAACCGAACTTAAAATTGATGCTATTGATTAGCGCGACAGGAGCTAAAACTCATGGATGAAAAAAAGAATGAAACTCATGTTCCCGACAAAAAAGCTGTAGCGCTTCGTTACCGCGATAAAGAAGGCAAAGCTCCAAAAGTAGTTGCCAAAGGACGTGGCTATACTGCTGAAAGTATTTTACAAGCAGCGCAAAGAAACTCAGTACCAATATATCAAGATAAAACACTAGTAAGCATGCTTATGGCATTGGAATTAGACCGTGAAATCCCACCGGAGCTCTACGCTGTTGTTGCTGAAATTCTAGCCTATGTTTATCGTATTGATAAACGCAAAAAACCGGATATAAAACTATGAATAACAAAGAAAAGGGCTTTCTTGGCGAAAAATACGCCTGCCAATATTTGCAGCAAAAACATTACACTATTTTAGCAGTTAACTTTTCCTGCCGCCAAGGTGAAATTGATATAATTGCCAAAAAAGATAATCTTATTGCTTTTATTGAAGTAAAGACACGAAAAAATGATAAATTTGGTACAGCTAGCCAAGCTGTAAACTATCTTAAACAAAAAAAAATTATCCACACAGCCCGTATATATATCAGTCAGCATCCAGCGGCTGTTAATTATCGTTTTGACATTATAGAAATTTATTATTCAAGTTCTGATAATTATAAACTGCAGCATATAAAAGGAGCGTTTGAAATTTAATTATATGAAAAAAAGACGTATTATTGTCGGTATAACTGGTGCCAGCGGTTCCATTTATGCCCTGACATTCTTAAAAATATTAAAATCTCTTGATATCGAAACACATGTAGTCATCACTCATTCCGGTGTTAATGTCCTGCAATATGAGTGTGATATAACTATTAATGATATCAAAAAATATGCCAGCTATATTTATGATGTTGATAATGTTGGTGCTGCTATTGCCAGCGGCTCATTTTTGTCTGAGGCAATGGTTATTCTTCCCTGTTCAATGAAAACAATTGCTTCAATTGCCAGTGGCGTATCAGATAATCTTTTGACCAGAGCTGCCGATGTTACCATCAAAGAAGACCGAAAACTTGTGATTGTCCCACGCGAAACACCATTTAGTGCCATCCATTTGGAAAATATGTTGAAACTTACCCGTCTTGGCATAAAAATTATTCCGGCTTGTCCAGGATTTTATCATAAACCACAAACCGTTGATGACATTGTAAATATTATGGTTGGTAAAATCTGTGACCAGCTCCAAATCGAACATAATTTATTTACTCGCTGGACTGGAGATATGTAACTACAGTAAAGAAGGTGGCTTTATTGTTTGCTAAAACATTCGGTGCTACAACAGCAGGTATTGACGGTATTCTAATCGAAGTAGAAGCAGATGTATCAAGTGGTCTGCCGGGTTTTGAAATAGTTGGTCTGCCTGATGCGGCTGTAAAAGAAGCTAAGGAACGCGTACGCACAGCTATAAAAAACAGCGGCATCAAATTACCAGCACGCAAAATAACCATAAATCTGGCACCAGCTGATTTAAAAAAGGATAGCAGTGGTCTTGACTTACCAATAGCTGTTGCCATACTGACAGCTTACGGTATTTTACCAGCTACGCATTCACAGTCAGCTATGTTTACAGGTGAATTATCATTAGAAGGACAGTTAAGACCCGTACACGGCATTTTACCAATGGCCATAAGATGCCATGCTAAAAATATCAACGAATTTTTTCTGCCTGCCGGCAATGAACAAGAAGCTTTGCTGGTGGATGATTTAAAAATTTTTCCACTCACTAAATTAATCGATATAATAAATCATTTTACTGGCAAAAACAAACTGTCTATTGCTGTTAAAAAAGACCTGTCTGAAAACACAATTATTTACGAGGATTTTTCTGATGTCCAAGGACAGTTTGCCGCTAAACGAGCCTTAGAAATTGCCGCTGCCGGCGGACATAACATTCTTATGTGCGGCGCTCCCGGCACAGGAAAAACCATGCTGGCCAGACGCACCGCAACTATCCTGCCGACATTATCACGTCAGGAAGCCCTTGAAGTAACAAAAATATACAGCATCGCGGGATTTCTAAAAAAAGGCTGTGGTTTAATCAGCCAACGCCCCTTTCGCAGCCCGCACCACACTATTTCCAATGCTGGTATGATTGGCGGCGGCAGTATTCCCAAACCCGGTGAAGTAACACTTAGCCATAATGGTGTATTATTTCTCGATGAACTGCCGGAATTTGGCAAATCTACACTGGAAGTTCTGCGCCAGCCACTTGAGGATAGAAAAATATCTATCGCCCGAGCCAATGCCTCTTATACCTTTCCCTCAAATTTTATTTTAATTGCAAGTATGAATCCGTGTCCGTGCGGTTATCTAGGCGATAATTTACATTCATGCAGCTGCACGCCAACTGAAATTAAACGCTATACCAAGAAAATATCCGGCCCGCTTTTAGACCGTATTGACATTCATATCCAAGTACCACGCGTTAACTATACCGATTTAGTAAACGAAAAAAAAACTGAAAGCTCGGCCAGTATACGAAAACGTGTTGAATATGCCCGCCAAAAACAAATTCAGCGCCTTAGCTCTTATCATTTATACTGTAATTCACAAATGAATCATGCCCTGTTAAAAGAATTCTGCTGTTTAACTCCTGCTGCCCAAAATATGCTAAAGATGATTTTTGAACGCATGAAATTAAGCGCCCGTTCCTATGACCGCTTGATAAAAGTGAGCCAGACTATTGCTGATCTGGCTGATTCCAAGGTTATTACCGATCAGCATGTAGCTGAGGCTGTTCAATTTCACAGCACTATTAATAATAATATTTAGTAATAATAAATGAAATTATCATTTATTATTTAATTCTACTAGTAAAGAAGGTATTAATTTGACAATCTACACCGGTAAAACAAAAAATCTTGGTGTTATTGGTTACCCTGTTCATCACTCCTTATCGCCTGTTATCCAAAATACGGTACTGCAAAGCATGCATCTTGATTATGCTTATACCGCTCTTCCTGTTAAGGAAGAATTGCTTTGCGATGCCGTATTTGGTCTTAAAGCTTTAAATTTTACTGGTTTTAACGTAACTATTCCCCATAAAATCAATATTATGCAGTATCTTGATTTTATTGATGATGCCGCCCGCTTAATCGGTGCCGTCAATACCGTAGTCATAAAAGATAACAAATTATATGGTTATAATACTGACCACGAAGGTTTTATTAATGCCTTGCATGATAGAAAATTTTCCTTGGAAAATAAGGTAGTAACCTTGCTGGGAGCTGGTGGTGCAGCCCGCGCCGTCATTTACAGCCTGCTTACTGCCGGTATAAAAAAACTTTACATTGGAGCCCGCAACAAAGAAAAAGCACAAAAAACAGCCAATGATTTTTCCCATTTAGGAACAATTGAGGTCTGCAATTGGCAGGAGGAAAAATTTGCTGAATGGTTAACTCAGACTGAACTTTTAGTAAACACCACACCGCTTGGTATGTATCCGTATACTGATGAAATGCCGCCAGTAAATCTTGCGATACTGCCAACTAATACACTTATCTACGATATAATCTACACACCAGAAAAAACAAAACTGCTATTAGAAGCTGAAAAAAATAATCATACTATATTAAATGGTGAATATATGCTGGCCGGCCAAGGTGCCGCAGCATTAAAAAAATGGACTAATCGTACCGATATTGATATTGATCTTATGCGTATTGCCCTGCATAAATCATTAACAGGAAAATAATATGGATACTAATAATTTATCGTTGAATGAGCTCGCAGAAAAAACTCTGCGCTCATTTAATACTTTGGTCAATACTTCCGCTGATATGACACTTAATATCAGCAGCTCGCCAATTGTGGGACTGGTCGATAGAATTTTAAATGACGCAATATTTAAAATTGCCAGTGATATTCATATTGAACCTACCAATACCATTCTCAATATTCGCTTTCGCATCGACGGTATGCTTTATAAATATGCTGCTTTATCACTGACGCTGCACCCTTTTATTATTGCCCGTTTAAAAATTATCAGTAAGCTAAACACCGTTGAAAAAAGAAAACCTCAGGATGGCAATTTGTCCTATTCGTATCTTGATAAAATCATAGATATCAGAATTGCCATTATCCCTACAATCTATGGTGAAAAAATAGTTTTACGCTTATTAAACACTTCAGGCAAACTATTAAATATCAATGAATTAGATTTAAGTACTGCCAATAAACAGCTTTTTAAGAAACTGTATACACGTCCCAGTGGGCTTATTTTAAATACCGGACCTGTAAACTCTGGCAAAACAACCACGCTTTATGCTGCCTTGCAGGAATTAAACAGTGTTGAAAAAAATATTATGACCATTGAAGATCCCGTAGAATATAAACTTGAGGGCATAAATCAAGTACAGATTTATGAATCACAGGGATTAAATTTTAATACTGGATTGCGTGCCATTTTACGGCAGGATCCCAGCATTATTTTAATTGGTGAAATACGTGATAATGATACTGCCAAAACAGCTGTACGAGCAGCTCTCACCGGGCATTTAGTTCTGTCCACACTGCATGCTTCCAATGCTGCCAGTGCTGTTTTGCGACTGCTCGATATGCAGATTGAACCATATTTGCTGTCTGCAACTTTAGCCGGCTGTTTATCACAGCGTTTGGTCAGAAAAATTTGTCCCAACTGTATAGAATCATATGTTCCTGAAATAAATTCGACTGAATATAAATTTCTGCAAAAACATCATATTCACTATGATAAATTATATCGCGGTCGTGGCTGCAATAAATGCAATAACAGCGGTTACCATGGGCGAATTGCCATCCATGAAATTTTTTTGGCTAGCAAAGATATCAAAAATGCTATTTATAATACAGCTGATTCCAATACTATTGAAAAACTAGCCCAGGAAAATGGCATGATTAGTCTTTTGCAGGATGGCCTTAATAAATGTCTTGATCAGAAAACTACGCTTACAGAAATAATGAGGATAAATGATAATGACTAATTGCAACGGTCTGGACAAATTAAAAAAATTACTGTCTTTAGTTAAAGATACTTGCTCCGATATTCATATAAGCGAAAATAATTATTCTTTTTGCCGCATTAATGGTTTATTGAATAAATTATCGGAAAATTTCATCTTTTATAACAAAGATATAACTGAACTATTAGCACTTTTTTTAACAAAAGACACCCAGTCTATTTTTGCCAAAAAACATTTTATTGATTTATCTTATATCATTAATGGTCAGCGTTTACGTATCAGTATTTATCAGCAAAACAATCAAATAGCGCTTGCGCTGCGTCTCATAAGTAATAATATTCCTGACCTGACAATCAACGAATATCCTAGTATTTTGCAGACCCTGGCCCTAAAAAACAGTGGCCTTATTTTGCTAACAGGTCCTTCCGGCTGTGGTAAATCAACAACACTTGCAGCCATGATCAAATACCGTTTGCAGAAAAATCCCTGCCATGTAATAACCTTGGAAGATCCCATTGAATATATACTAAAATCTACTACAGGGCTCGTTCACCAACGAGAATATCGGCGTGATTTTTCTTCTTTTTCCCAGGCTATAAAAAGTGCCTTAAGACAGGATCCTGATGTTTTACTTATCGGGGAGATACGTGATTATAAAACAATGCATACCGCTCTTACTGCTGCTCAAACTGGTCATTTAGTGCTGTCAACACTGCATACCTCAAGCGTTGTCGAATCCATTATCCGTATAGAAGGCTTTTTTGAACAGGCACAGCGTGAAGCTATTCGACTGGAACTTTCCCTGACATTACAGGCTGTCATCAGCCAAAAACTACTATTATCAACTAATGAACGCCGCTGTTGTGCCATGGAAATACTCACCAGCAATGATGCCGTGCGTAATCTAATTATTAATGGCAAGCCACAGCAATTATCATCGATAATCCAAACTAATAAACAAGATGGCATGCAGACCTTATCAATGTCCATTAAATATTTACGCGATAATAATCTACTTATCTAATTTTTACAGGAGGAACGCCCACTGTGAAAAAATTTATTTATCAGGTAAAAAATCCCCAAGGACAAAATATTTCCGGGCAATTGTTCGCTGAATCAATTGATAATGCTATAGAACTTTTATATTCACAAAAATATTTCATCTTAGAACTTAAGGAAAAAAAGAAAAGTCTTTTCCTGCCTCCCATTATTGTTCCCCAGCGCCAAGTACCGATGAAAATTATAATAGCTTTTTGCCGCCAGCTCAGCTTAATGCTAAAATCGGGTATCCCCTTGGATGAAGCTGTTTATGCCATAAATAAACAGGTCCAGAACAAAGTTTTTAAAAATATACTCGATGCTGTTTTTTTACAGCTAGAAACGGGTAAGACACTTTTCAGTAGTTTTTACCGCAATAAATCATATCTGCCAAGTAGTCTTTTATCACTTATTAATATTGGTGAAATCAGTGGCAATCTGGATATAGTTTTAGAAAAAACAGCCTCTTATCTGGAGCAGGATTATTTAGCTAAAGAAAAAATAAAAACTGCTGCCATTTATCCATTTATACTGCTCAGTATATTTTTCATAACAGCTTTTATTATGTTTAACTTTGTCCTGCCAATATTCGCGTCCCTGCTATACTCATTAAATGTCCCTCTTCCCTTTATAACCAAAAGCATTTTATTTATTGGTGATTTTATTGCTAATCATAATATTACACTGCTGTTATTACTATGTCTTACTATCTTCTGCAGTAAATTATTATGGCAAAAAACACTATATAAACTATTATTTTATAAGTTTATTTTTAAATTACCTATATGGGGACAATTAATTTTAAAACTTAATCTATTGCAATTGAGCAATGATTTTTCAATAATGTTATCGGCTGGTGTCCCAATCGACAAAACACTCTATACATTATATAGCAACTGCCAAAATATTTATTTTAAAAATATTTTGCGCCAAGCCCTAGCTGATGTTCAAAAAGGCTTTAGCTTATCGGACGCCTTAATAAAGCACCAAATATTTCCGCCATTTTTTCTGCAAATGCTGATAACTGGTGAAAAAAGCGGCAATCTGCCTCAAATACTAGATCAAGCAGCTGCTTTTTATCAAGAAGATGTTGATACTGCCTATAAAAGACTTCTTGCTGTTGCTGAACCTGCAATGATTATAATTTTATCGTTACTTATTGGTGCTTTTATAATCGGTATTGCCCTGCCCATGTTTGATGCTGCTACTCATATCCCAATGTAAAAATGCTAATAATTTATCAAAGGAGACTCTAAATCAATGAAAAAATCTTTGCTTAAAGATCAGCGTGGTTTTACCCTGCTGGAAATGATGATTGTAATAGTAATTCTGGGAACTTTAGCAACCCTAGCCATACCTAAATTCACTAATTCTCTGGCATTAGCCAATACTGCCAAAGTGCAGTCAGATTTACAAACATTAAATACTTCCATCACAATGTATCTAATGCAGCATGGTCATTATCCTCAAAATCTCCAAACTGATTTAGCCGAATACGTTGATGATATTGAAAATTTGGCTCCGCCACAAGGTGAATGTTATCTGCGCAGCGGTGAAAAATTAAAAATAACTACTGCCACTTACAGTCTTGATAACTCTCTGGAATTTGCCTTGTGTCAAAATCATCCCTTAAAAGACTTTGGCAGTGTACCAAAATGATTATTAAATATTTGCATTCTTATATAATATTACCCACTATTTTTTATGTTACTTTTACTGCTATAAATATTTCCAATATCTGTGTTATTGCCATATTCATTTTACTAATAAAAATAGCCTATATCGACTATAAAACTTATATCATTCCCAATAAAGCTCTTATTATACTGTTTATCCCCTGCATTATATACCAACTAACCAAAACACCTTATACAAGCATTGGTGAAATAATTTTAGGAGTTTTATTTATAAGTATTATATTCTTACCAGTATATTTTTTTTCTGATTCGCTGGGTGGCGGTGATATCAAATTATGTTACTGTTTAGGATTTTGGCTGTCATATCCGGCAATAGTATTAACTATTAATCTAGCCTTTATCTTTGGATTGTTAACAGCAGTTTATCTTCTGCTCGCAAATAAATATCAACGCAATTTACGAATTCCCTTTGCCCCGTTTTTAACACTAGCAGCTTTAATCATTTATTTTAGTTATAATTATCTGCACTATTTTATTTTTCTATAGGCTGCACTATGAAAAACAATAATCACGGCTTTATTTATATTGATTTACTGGCTGGACTATCTGTTGCCGCCTTATTTTTTCTGCTTATTCATCCTAAAATTTTACTTACGCCCAGTATGCAGATAAATGCACAGGCACAGTATTTAGTAAGCAATATTCGTCTTATCCAGGAAAAAAATTATTCGCAGCCCATACAAAAGAATTACCTGCAGCGCGCCTATATCCGCATAAATAAAACTTCCTATGATATATATAATAACGCTTCTGCATCAGCTGTCACTATCAATATGCCGTCTGGTATACAATTAGACGCCAACCATGATGGTATTATTTTATTTAATTTTGCCGATAAATATACAGCTTCTGCTATAACTATTAAAATTTATTCTACAGATAATCAATACATTCGCAAGGTTATTATAAATTCATATGGCCGCATAAGGATTGATGATTAATATGAATCAGCATGGTTATATTGGTTTACTGCAAATTATTATTCTCAGCATACTCTTAACTGCTGCCAGCAGTATTTTTCTTAGCTGGAAAGCATACAGCCGTTCCCAGACTAACGAAGATGCCCATCTTACCGCTATTTATCTGGCACAAAAAGAAATAAGTTTAGCCGAAGAATACTTATTTTATATTTCACCGTATTTTACCGGCTCCTTAAACAATCAGCAGATAAACTTAAATAATTTCACCTTTACTATAAAAACAATTATAACAACCGATAATCACCTAAAAAAAATAACTACCCATATTAACTGGCAGTTAAATAATAATTCCCATGAATATACACTTATAAAGACGGTATATATAAATGAATAAAAATATTTTTAAGAATCAGTCCGGCAGCCTATTATTAGAAACATTATTATCACTAAATATGCTTGTCATTCTGCTTATAAGCTTTAGTATTATATTTTTATCTATGTTGCATAATTATTTATTAAATTTATACCAAATAGAATTACGCTCCCAAATGCGCTTTGCAATGGAATGTTTAAGTCAGGATATTAAATATGCTGATAACGTGCAAATTTTCCATGAAAACGGCCATGACGTTATCTATATAACAACCCGTGCCACCGCCGAACAAGAAAAAACAATTATAAAATATTACCAGGATGATTTAGCTTATTATCCCCGTATTCTAAAAAATGCTCAGCCCCTAACAGGTGATAATATTGACTGTCATACTTCAATTCGCTTTACCTGCCAGCCTTTAAACCCCTCTGCTGGCAACCGGGTTTTTTTACTAGAATTGAAAGGTTCCCAGCAAGCTGCCAGCAGTAAATATTTTTATCTGCAAACAGCTGTTATAATGCTGCAAAAACCATCAAATGAGGACTAAAGTATGAATAATAATGGCTATCTAAGCTTATTCGGTTTAATTTTTCTTCTGCCTATGCTGTTTTTAGCCAGTAATTTTTTTCTGCTCGGCAATAATGAACAGCAAATAGAAATATTAGCCGCTGCTAATATTTCCGCGCAAAACTGCGCTGAAAGCGGTATCGAAAAAACCCTGCAAAAATTAATATCAACCCCTGACTTATACGATGAGATATACAGCGATGCTTTTACTCATGTATTAACTTATAAAAAAACATTGTTTACCGGCCAGCAAGTCATTAATCAGCAAACAATAACAACCACTGTCTATCTGTATTTTTTTAATTATGCTGACTCCATTTTTATTTTGTCATCTACAGCTGAATTCGGCAGCAACGGCAGGCAGATATCTGCTTTCATACAGGAAAAAGACCATAAATTCACTATATTGCGGTGGGATTATCATGATAAAAAAATTTAAATCATTCTTCTCCAACGATTTCAATAAAATTGTCACCCTTACTATCTTTAATAACAATTTTTATTTCACCTGTTTGCACTGTCATAATAATATTTGGTCAGTAAGAAGCGTCAGCCAAATCCCCTGGAAAAATTCTGCTGTTCCTTTTTCTTTAGACTGGCTTTACCAAACAGTACTTACAAATCATTGTCAAAATCTACCGGTCATTGTATGTCTGCCAGAATCATTTTTCCTTATAAGTCAAAATAGTTTTCCGTCGATGACCCTGTCTGAATTAAAAAAATCTATTTACTGGGAAATTCGAAGTAAAAATATTGCCTCCGGAAACGCTTATGCTTATTCTTATACCTATAATCCTAATGACACTGATTATTTAATACAAACATACGCCATGTTGCAAAGTGATATTGCTGTTTGGCAAAAACACATTAAGAAAGTTCCATTAAAACTTTACGGTATATATCCTCAGCAATCTATTTCCTATACCTTATCAGACAATAGCAATATAAATATAAAGTTTCGTAATATATCATGCACAATAAAGCCGCAGCTCGACAATAACGAAAATATACCTGATTATATTCTGGCAGCAACTCAGCCCCTGTTGTTGAAAAATACTGAGTTAAATCTATTACCCGCCAAACAACAGCTATCATTTTTATCGACAAAAAAATTAATATTAAGCACCATCGCTGTTACTGCTAGTATCACTTGCATTATTTTTCTATATTATCAAATAAAAATTGCTGACTTGAATTCTGCTATTGAAAAACAATCTTTAATGCTGTCATCACTGCAAAATATTTCACTGCAGCAAAATTTGTTAAATAAATACAAAAAAAATATTATGCAGCGGCAAAGTATATTATTAAAATTAAATAACCACAAAAAATCATATCATGCTATACTTGCTAATCTTGGTGCTGTTAGTAATGAATCCACTATAATTACTGATATTATTACTAATAATGGTGCCAATATTTTAATCAGCGGTACAGCAAATGATTACAGTCATTTACAAAAATATCTCGCTGCTCTAAAAGACAACTATTTCCCTGATATCATTTTATTATCAGCAGAAAAACAATCCGCTGATAATATAAAATTTATTCTTAAACTTCCCCATTAGAGGTATTCCCATGAACAAAAAAGACTGGTATTTTATTGTTGGTGGAGCCTGCAGCCTATTTATCTATTTTTGTTTACTATATTTATTTATCTGCCATCCCTACTCTTTGAAAATAGCACAGCTGCAATCCATAAATAAAAAAAATGAGCAGCAAATTACTTTATTACAGCAATTCACCGCTCAACATAATGACCTTGGTAAATATGTTAAGAATATTGAACAACAAAATCTTTTCTGGCAAAAATTGTTGCCACTGCCAGAAAATACTGCTCAAGTCATAACTGCTTTGCAAACTCTGGCTGACAAAGAAAATATTATAATATTGAAAATAGAGCCCTTAATCAGCAGTTCAACAAATAATGAAAAACTGCCCTATAACACCAGCATGATAACACTACAAATTCAATCCAATTATTTTGAACTGTTAAATTTTCTTTATAGTATAGATATATTACCATACTACAGTACTATTGAAAATTTTTCTGCAAAAAAATCCTCAAATATGCTTATCAGTAATATTTCCATTCAGTATTATTCATTAAAGCCCAGTAAATAACTGCGTCCCTTATCATTGCCAATAATATCACAATGATTTTTTACAAATGTTGTCCGTCCAGTCAAATAATTTATCTAAGTCATAATCTCCGGCATGACCTTTTCCCCATGGGGAAAAGAAGTCTACATCATAACCATTATCCATAAGTTTAGTGGCTAAAATAAGCGGAATAGCAAGTGAGGTGTCCCGGTCAACAGCACCATGGCGAATACGCCAATGCGGTGCAACTGACGCTTTGCCAGCATCAATATAATTCATCGGATTAAGCATTTTTATTTCCTTCTTATCAGCCATCTTAGCAGTATCTGCTGCAGTTTTTTTCATTGAATAAACTGTAAAATGCCGCGGTATATTATTAATTGTACCAAATTCATCATTTTCCCCTGAACTAAGATCTAATTTATCAAAAGCTGGTGCTGCTTTTAATCGCGTTGCATAAGCAGCATATTTATTTAAATCCATTGCAGTAACTTTCCCGTTCTTAATTGTCAACCAGTCCAGCTTGGAAAGATCTTCCCCCTTATCTAAGGCACTTTGTGCTGAAGCCATATAATAAGATTCTAAATAATTTTTAAAGCTGCCATTACCAGCAGCATCTAATGTTAAAATTTTACCATTTTTATCTTTTAATTTTAAGCTGTTAAGATAAGCTGGAAATAACTGTTTTAGTTCACCTGAAACGATAATTTCTTTATTAGTCATTAGTAAAGCTGTAGATATATCCGGTGGTGCATTACCAGGGCGATTCATTTTCACATCAGCATTTAATTTATTTGGCATTGGCGGCATCATTCTCTGGTGATAAGTATTTACCCCATTAAATACCCATTCATAAGCCATATCAGCATGCTCCAAATTGGTAATTGGGCAATAATCAACAGATGCAAATATATCATCACGTTCATTAGCTGCACCAATTTCTTTTAGATAGGGTGCAAAGTCTTTGCTATTTCCCGTGGCCCCCAGCAGTGCTGATAAAGCACCACCCGCGCTGGTACCATCAGATATGATTTTTTCAGTATCACCAGCTGGCAGTCGTTTTTTATTATATCTGAGATAGCGTACGGCTGCTTTATAATCAACAATAAATGCCGGTGCTTTACCTACATATGTTTTTCCATCACTCCCTATTGTAGTACGCCCTCTAATTGCTGGAGCAGCCACAACATAGCCTTTGGATAATGCCACAAGTGCTGCATTGGCTGTCCCACTCATTCTGTCATGAGCACTAGGTTCTCCAGCCTTGCCCGGCATATAGCCGCCTACATTATTTGGCATAAATATAGGTGCTGTTTTTGCCTTATAATCATTAATAGTGCCATTATTGAAGTATGCTTCGGGAATAAAAATGTTCATTGATTCATATTGGGCATTTTTCGGATGGGCAGCATAAACCATATTGCGATAAGCACGATATTTTATGACTTTATTATTAAGTGTCAGTGTTTCTTCTGTATATTTTTTGGCATCAAAAACCAGACTATATGTCTTTTTAATCACCATATTATTTGTATTTGCTGTCTGTGGTTTTAAAAGATTATCCATATTATCAGCTGTAGTATTCATACTTGGTATATTCTTAACATTTAATACTGCCTGATCTGATGTAGCGGCCATAGCTATTTGTCCTGTAAATGTCACACTTAAAGCACTTACAGCCAAACCATTAATTATATATTTTTTTAGTTTCATAATTTATATCACTTTCTTTTTTATAAAAATACTTATTGTTTCTTATCAGCATTTAAATTTTTTACTCGTTCTAAATCTGCTTGGGCATCTTTATAATTAACATCAACAGCTTTTTGATACCATTTTTCTGCTTCCTGGGTGTTTTTACTTACGCCCAAACCATTTTCAAATAATCTGCCAAGTGCCACCATACCTGGAGCAGCAATAACGTCACCACGCTGAGCTGATTTTATATATAGTTGTTTCGCTTTATCATAATTTTGTTCTACACCTAATCCTTCTTCATACATATGTCCCAAATAATATGTAGCAGTTATATCACCATTATCAGCCGCCTTTTGATAAAATTGAACCGCTTTTACATAATCCTTTGTGACACCATAGCCATTTTCATAACAAAGACCTATATATCTGCCAGCTTTTAAATCACCATGTTTATCAGCTAAATGAAAATATTTTAAAGCCTGCTTATAATTTTTCTCTGCATTATTGCCAGTATAAAACTCAATTCCCTGTTTCAAGTATTTTCTTGCATTGTCGTTATGCTTAAACTTGCCAAATGGTGGTACTTTCTCGCCTGTTTTAGTTTGCTCAAATAACCAGTCGCGAATCCCTTCAATATTATAAGCAATCGACCAAGTATAATTGTGATTACCTCCTTTAAAAACTGTATAATTAATATTGGCTTTTTTTGCCCTTGTATTTTTTACTAATTCGTCAAACTGTGCTGCTGTTGATTTACTATTCCACATATCACTTCTAGCTACCTTTGAACCAAGTGTTTCCCAACGATTTGTTGCTGCATTCATTCCTGGATGAGCTTTTGTGTCCCCCTGTGAAACAAGAATCCATAATTTTTTATCTTTTATCGCTTCCATTTCATTTACATTCCACTGACAAGCTACAAGATATTACGCAGCAAAAAAATTAGGATATTTATCACTTATAGCAATATTAGCCATCCCACCTTGTGATTGGCCTGTACCATAAATACGGTTTTTATCAACACCATACCTGTCAACTACATCAAATAATAAATCTGATACCAGTGTCAGTCCCTTAGTCCATTCATTGCTGTCTTCTGTAAGCATGCCTATCTTGCTTATCAAAACATTGGTATATTCTGGTGCTAATATAATACATTCATGTTTTTTCTGCTCTGCTGAAGTTGCCCAAACCGTTGCACCATTGCCCTGAATCAGTGCCATTTTTACATCATCACTATTAGCACTGGCATCTGGAATAAAAAATAACAATGGGTATTTTTTATTTGGATCATAAGTATGCGGCAAATACAAATTATAGGGAATCTTATAGCCTGTCTTTGGATCTGTATATTCATATTGCTTAAATTTATCTATTAAATTACTCAAACTTCGCAGTCGTGAAATAACCTGTGTACCTTGAAAATTCAATAATAATTGGTATAAAAATAGCATGATCCTCTCGTTTTTAGTATAA
>NZ_JACHFH010000019.1:0-51536 GCF_014201835.1 Pectinatus brassicae
GGTGCCAAATTTTAAGCCGTTATGCGGCAAAACATGGGAGCAGGTTTTGGCAAATGTCTTGGGCAAGGCAAGGACAAAAACGGCGAGCAACAACAATATGACACTGAAAATCAGTACGTTTACCTAGCTTGATAATACGATTCTCAGCCATTGTTGATGCCCAAACTAAATTACTCCGAGCCGTATAATCTTCTGGATTTTTTATTGCCGCCCGCAAATTACGAATAACACTCTTCATTAATGCCTCAGAAATATCGTCTGATACATTATCTTCATCGGGCGCACTAAAATAAATTTCCATAATATGACTAAGCGTATCAAAACCACCGGACACCATCTGAAATTCAGGTACACTATAAGTATAAACGGGATCAAGCAGAGCAAATTGTGCATTACAAACAGGGTAATCCCTGCCTGTCTTTATTTTTAATGCTTCATTGGTAATAACCGCACCACCGTTCATTTCGCTGCCCGTTCCAGATACCGTCAAAATAATCCCTAATGGAACAACAGGAAAATCGATAATGCCTGGTTTTGACCAAAAATCGTCCCAGATATCACCATCGTATGCTGCTGCTAAAGAAATAGCTTTACAGCAATCCATAACCGAACCGCCTCCTACAGCTAAAATCAAATCAATATGTTGTTCTTTTGCTAAGTCAGCACCTTCCTGCACTTTAGCGTAAGTTGGATTTGACATAATTCCTGAAAATTCAATAACACACTTTCCTGCCTGTTCCAATATTTCCTTAAGTTCATCATATATACCATTTTTTTTAATCGAGCCGCCGCCATATGCCAGCATTACATTTTTTCCATATTTACCAAGTAATTCAGGAAGATGTGTTTTTACACATTCTTTACCAAAATAGGCTTTGGTAGAATTCTCAAATACAAAATTTTGCATATTTATTATTCCTCATTTCTTGAATTTAATTTTTTATCATGTTATAATTCGAGTATATTCCCCGGTAGTAGCAACCGGTCAAGTATTTTTTTTATTTTAAGGAGAATTTTTATGTATACAATGAAAGAAATCTGCCAAGAAGCAGATATGAATTATGAAACCTTGAAATTCTACTGTAATCAGGGTCTCATTCCCAATGTAAAACGGGATAAAAATAATCATCGTATATTTGATGAGAAAAATCTTGCCTGGATAAAAAGCCTTATATGTCTAAAAAATTGTGATATGAGCATTGCTGAAATGAAAGAATACCTGAATTTATGTCTAGCCGGACCAGCTACTATTGCTAGCCGCCAAATAATGCTGGCAAAAAAACAACAGCTCTTAAAAGAACAAATTAATAAATTAAATGAAGCAGTAGCATATATTGATTGGAAGCAACAGCTTTATAATGACATTTTAACGGGAAAAGAACCCTATATTAGTAATTTGATACCGTAATATGCTGTGTTAAATATAATAAGCGAGAAAACACCGCCAAACCTATTGATTTAGCGGTGTTTTCTCGCTTATTATAAGAGTTTATGTTATTTTTCTTTATTAATTGCTTCTATTAAAGCATTATATCCATTAACTATTCCCTGATTATAATCTTTTTTCTTAAAAGATGGAAACATTTTTTCCCGCAGTATTTCACCTACTTTACCATCGTTTAAACTGCCTTCTAAACCGTAGCCTACCTCAATACGAGCCTTCTTATCATCGGCAGCAACTAAAATCAATATACCTTTATTTGTATCCTTATCACCAATTCCCAGCTGCCTGAATAATTTATTGCTGTATTCTTTTATATCAGCACCATTCAGTGATTTTATTGTAAACACGGTTATTTGAACATGTTGTTTTTGATATAATTCATGACTGTTTTTTTCAAGATACTCTTTTGTCTTCCCATCTAAAACATTAGCCCGGTCTTGAACATATGTTGTATATTCTGGTGATGACGATAAAGCAATTTTATTTTTATCGTTTGCTGATGAACCGCAGCCAGTAACAACAGACAATATAAAAACACATAATAATACATATTTTACAATTTTCATAGAAATATCATATCCTTTACGAAAAGGGCTGTCGCACCTTAATAAATATGTGCGACAGCCCTTTTTATATTTTAGTTAAAATTTACCGTTGGTGCTTTCGCAGCAGCAGCTTCCGCCTTAAAATATTCTTTTGGCTGGAAACCATTAATATTGGCAATAAAATTAGTCGGTATTCGCTTAATATCGATATTATACTGCTGTGCCGCATCATCATAGTCTTTTCTGGCAATACTAAGGCGATTTTCAGTGCCTGCCAATTCATCCATTAAACGGGTAAATTGCTTATCTGCTTTTAACTCAGGATATCTTTGCACTACAACCATAAACCGGCTTAACACACCAGTTAAATTACTGTCAGCCTGGGCTTTGGCCGTAGGTGTTTTGGCACTAAGCATTTGCGACTGGGCAGCTGCAAAATCCTGCATAATTTTTTCTTCGTGAATAGAATAACCTTCTACTGTATTTACTAAATTAGGGATTAAATCAGCCCGTCGTTGATAATTATTTTCTACCTGTGCCCATTTATTGGAAACAGTTTCATTCTGGGTAATTAAACTATTATATGAACTGAAAAACCATGCCACTACTGCTACACAAATTATAATAAAAACGCCGCCTACACCTGCTACAATTTTTTTCATAAAATTAAAAATCTCCCTTTATTATTAATCGTCAAAATCACTATCATCACTAAAACTATCTGAATCCCAGGAATCATCAGCACCACCGCCACCGGAACTGCCCCCGCCAAAAGCATCATCAAATCCATCATTGATATCAAAATCATTATCTAAACTGTCACGATGGCGTGACCGCATAGTTTCATTTAATATTTCGCCCAGCAGCATCCCTGTTAACAGTCCTGATGAACTGTCCTGATGCTGCGTATCATGATATTCGTTTTGCGGAATATATTCATTATTATTAGGATATTTATTCTTTATATTTTTTAAATCGTCTTGTAGATTAGCATTGGTCGGATTTTTTATTGGTACTATGGCTTGTTTCTTTTTTTTGCCAGTAAGCCAATACCAAAACCTTGTTAAAAACATCGTCTTTCCTCCTTAGTACTGTTGTATATACCTGCGCATCATTCTTGTTATTTATCACTTATCATTTTCAAGATATTAGCCTGGTCTTTTTCCACTAACTCCCGCAAATCAGTTATCTCTTTTTCCTTCTTGTTAAAAAAACCGCTCGTTAGGTATATTTTATCATTATATTGTTTTAATTTCTTCTTTATCTTTAATCTTTTTAAATATAGATTATAGCAATCTATTAAATAATTGATATTGGCATCCTTAACAATCAATGTATTAAGCAAATATCTTAGCATTCTTTTATTATGCCAATTTAATTTTATACTAAACAGAAAAACAAATATAAATAACCAGATAATACTGCTGCCAAACACAGCAACTGTGGCCAATAACTGATCAGTAATATACTCATGCAGCAAATAACTACTGCCAACCATCGTCCCTAAACAAATAACTATATCCGAACACAAAAATATCGATAGTAGATTTTTGATTGGATAGTGCCATATAAATTGTCCCGATTCTGGTTCATTATATATTTCTATTAAATTGAAATTGTTTTTCAATATCAGATAGTAATGGCTGTCATTTGTTACAATAAAGTTTTTTAAAACAGTAAGCATTGCACATATTTGTTGTAATAATACTGTTTTATTTATATTTTGAAATGATATATGCTTAATGCATATCTTATCATCTTCCAATTGGATAGTTATATTAGGAAAAAACAGCTTAAAAACATTTTTTATAGTATCTTCCTGCTTTGTCAGTCTATTAACACTACTTAAATCCAGAACAATATTCGGCAATTCCTGTTTTAAGGCCATAATAATTGCTGATTCATCAGCAATGTTAAATTTTATATTGGTCTGATATACATTTGCCTTCATTTTACCACCTATTAATAATATTATAACATCTATTATTTATCAGCCTGTTGTTTTGACATTGATGCCAATAAAGTGTTCTTTAGTTCAGTTTCAATAGTTTTGAGCTCTACCTCAGCCTGCTGACGCACTTTACTGCCATCCTGCTGAATAGCTATAGTCTGGCGAATTGTTTCTATAATATCGCGGTTTGTTTCTTTTAATGTTTCAATATCAATTATACCTCGTTCATTTTCTTTGGCCGTATTGATTGATGTTTCTTTTAATAATTTGGCATTGCCTTTTAACAGCTCATTGGTCATATCCGATACTGCCCGATTCATTTCTAAAACCTTAGTTTGTCTATCGATGCCGATCGTCAATATCATTTGGTTTTTCCATAAAGGAATTGTATTATAAATAACATTTTGCACACGGTCTATCAATAACTTATTGTTATTTTGAATCAGACGGATCTGCGGTGCAGTTTGCATCGCAATCGTGCGGCTTATTTTTAAATCATGCACTTTTTTCTCAAAACGATTTATGGTGTTTTCCAAATCATTTACTGCCTGCAATGCCATCTCATTAGTAGAGCTGGCCGCTTCCTGTTTTATTTTTGGTAAAACAATCTGCTGCAATTCCTGTGTTTTTTCTTCACCGGCCTTAATATAAATATTAAGGTTCTTAAAATATTCAAGATTTTTGTTGGACAGTTCATCAAACAGGGCTATATCTTTTTGTAATACTATCTTGTTTTTTTCTAATTCAGCTGTTATTTTTTCCATTTCAGTTGAGAGTTTATTATATTTTGTTATCATCTTTTGCGCTGAATTAAAAAGCTTACTTACTCCGGGGATTTTCTTTAAAAACCCACTTTTATTATCTTCATCAAACTCTTCCAATCGACCAACAAGATTTTGCAGTAATTCCCCAACATAACCGCCATCTTTAGTTCTTACCTGCTCCAATACACTATTGGAGAACTGTGATATATTATTTTGGGCAGTATTACCAAATTGGATAACTGCATTTGTATCCAAAATATCAATACTGTCTTTTATACTTTCAATATTTTTCCTGTCTTCTTCATCAAAAGTCATTGTTTCCTGCTTAAAATCAATTTCTTTATCAACCGGCTTATCAATTGCATCTGTATTTTTCTTGGGATTTAATAATGTTTCAAGATTTATTTCATTAGCCATACTTCATAGCTCCCTTATTATTTATATAAAAAAAAGGCCAGCCAACATACTATAAATAGTATATATTCAATGCCAAGCAGTACAATTTCCCTTGGTATCTTTGTTAATTTTATTCTGAATGGCATACTGCTGTATTTTCTTTTTTCTTTGTTGTTATTTTCGCCCACCAAGACATCTTTTGTCAATACTATATTCTTTTTTAAAGCAGCTTTATTTATTGCTATTGGCTTTAATGCCAGTTCATCAATTGACTGCTGCATGACTTTCAAAGAAATATCTAAATCCAAAAATTTGCTATTCACTAATTCATCATAAAAATTGGCATATAATTTAAGCATTTGCCTAGCTGTCTGCTTTATCTTACTTTCCTTAGCCTTTTTCTTATTCTCATCTAAAATAATGGATAACTGACAAAACTCCTGCACAAATTTTGCTAAATCAGCCTGACAATAATCAATAAAATTTCCAGCCGCAGCAACAGCTGTCGGCTGTTTATTCATAAAAAACAATATATTTACTCCGATTAGCTGTAAATCCTGCACTACTGATACCATTTCTTTATCAGCTATTTTTTCTGCCAGCTTATCAATTATTTTATAATCAGCAACAGCCCTTGTATAACGCTGCTGGTAAAATTCCTGTCGTTCTTTATCTATATTCAAATGCGAAAAATCAAGTTTATTGCTCAAGACAATTTCTTTATTGCTGTCTTGTTTGTATTTTTCTTCTTCAAGGTCTTTTTGCATTATGTTAACCTCATTGCTTATTTTTATTGCTAGTTTTAGTTTACCATAACAGTTTTATTTTAGCTAACTAAATAACCCCCAGGGGAGCTTGTAAAAAAATATCAGAAGTTTATACTTTTATTTATAGTTAATAACAATTTAGATAAGGGGCAATTATAATGTGTAAAGAATGTGGCTGTGCTTCAGTTGGTAAAAATACCCGCTTGCAATTTACCGTAAATGGTTATACCAATGAAAATGCTAAAGAAATGGAAAAAAACCTTCTAGGTTTAGCCGGAGTATTATTTGTACATATTCATGCTCATGATGGTGCAACAACAGTTGATTATAATCCTGAAAAAACAAAACTTACCGATATAATTAATTTATTTAATAAATCGGGGTTAGAAGCAGCTTTATAAGCAAAATTTTTGTATAAATGAGCCAGTATTATCATCATTATTGATAATACTGGCTCATTTATTTTGTAATTGTAACATTATCAATTATTTTACCATCAGGCAAATAGCACTTTATGATAAGTTCTTTGTTATCTGCCTGCAGTGTTAAATAATTATCTGTTTCCGGCTGCGGGGCAATAACCTTGTCAAACGGATTATCTATCCAAAGCTTAGGATAGCGCACATTACCGGCTACACCAGTAACAATATAAAACGGCCCCTTATCCGCCCGTTTAAAATTGTAAATCTGTCCCCGATTACGATATGTATGATAATGTGCTGTAAAAACCACATCAATTCCCAGTTCATCAAATAACGGCATAAAAATTTCGCCTATATCTGTAAAACCTTCTTTTCTTTCCGGGCGATTATATATACGATAACTTAATACATCCTTATGTATAAGCACTATCTTCCATTTTTTTGCACTATGCTCCATATCAGCACGCAGCCATTTTTTTTGTTCATCAATAATTTCTTGTTTTAAATCTCTCAATTCATCCCATTGGCTGTTAAGAACACTAAAGTGAACCGGACCATAATCAAACGAATAGTAATAGCGTTTAAACTTACTGCTGTTATTATCCGGCACAATAAAATAATTTAAAAAAGCTTGCGGCTTACGCACCTGCCATTTTAAATCATACATCTCATGATTCCCCATAATCGGGGCAATCGGCATCCGTTCAATTATTCCCCCCAGTGCTTCAAACCAAGCCTGCCACTGCTGCTTATCTTCTCCATTATCAACAAGATCGCCCATATTGATAAAAAAATCCGCATCAATATTTCGTTTCGCAGCATTCTGCGCCAGATTTTTCCAATCTGAATAATTATTCGACTGTGAATCGGGGAAAAGCAATGCCTTACAATAATCATCGTTAGCTGTCTTTAAATCATACCACCGACTGTTTTTATCTTCATCACATATACGATATTCATATATATTATTAGGCAGCAAATTATCTATATCTACACTATATTGGTAATTTATTTGCTCGTTATCTGAAAATGAATCATCTCTTACTTTTAAGATA
This sequence comes from Pectinatus brassicae, assembly GCF_014201835.1. Lineage (GTDB taxonomy): Bacteria > Bacillota > Negativicutes > Selenomonadales > Selenomonadaceae > Pectinatus > Pectinatus brassicae. The sequence continues at coordinate 7,345 of NZ_JACHFH010000019.1, forward strand.
TTAAACTTCTTTTTCTCTTATTTCCAGTCGCGGTGCTATCGCCGCCTGTTCCAGCTGCCACATTATGCAGCGGCTTATATTGTTATTTTTTTCTACAATCTGTCGTACATTTTTTACTGCTAAAAACTTTTTAATTCTGCTGTCACTATCGGGCCAAAAAGAAGTATCTCGCTTAAAAACTACACAGCCCGCTGCTATTGCTGCTGTAATAATAAACCCACGCCGCGATATTTTCTTGTCTAATTTTTTCATTCTGCATCCTTCATATCAATAATTATTATTTAATTGCGTGACGCTTTACATAGCGCTTATATAATGAACGCTGCATGTGCTGAGCCTCTTCATTTTGAAAATATTTGCGGGCAAAAATATTGGGAATTGCTACCCCGATGGCTATTGCCAATATTGTCAAGGTAGCATTTATGCCATTTTGAAAAGCATGGACTAATTGAGTTTCTGTCAAAATATCGGTATTAATTACAGCAAACATCAGTCTGTACATAAAAATCCCCGGCATTAATGGAATAACCGATGGTATGAGCAGCACATGGTTAGGCGTATGCAGCCAATGCATTGCCTTCAACGAAATTATACTTACAGTCATCGCTCCGACTAATGTTCCGATAGGCTGACCTAATGCTAAATCAAGATTAAGAAAATTTCGCAGACAAACAGCAATGCTGCCACCTAATCCCACAGCCCATAAAAAACGTGGTGGCACATTAAACATAGTGGAAAAACCAGCCGCTGCAATAAAGGCAGAAACAGCATATACCCAATATGTATTTTTGGGATCAAGGGCAATGTTGGTAAAATCAGCAACATGACACAGCTGTATGGCAAACACTATACCAAAAGTCATACTACCAACCATAAGTATAGTATTAATTGCCCTGGTCGTTCCTGCCGTTATATAGCTGTCGAGCATATCTTCGATGGCATTTATCAAAGACACCCCCGGAACAATAAAAATTGCACAGGTCAGCATCGGATGCCACGGTGTACTGGTAAATGGCAGGAAATGGACAAAATAGGCACATATCGTTGCTACGAACGAGCCAATAGCAATTCCCATATAAGCATTAACTTGCAGCCGGTCACATTTGACACGACAGGAAAAACCAATGGCTGCACAAATCGTAGTATAAAAAAATGCCATCCAGTCACCGCCAAAAAGTCGGGTTACACCACCGCAGGCTAATGCTGCACCAATTGTTACTATTATCGGTGTATAGCGTACCTTACAATTGCTAATTCGTCCTAATTCTATTTCAAATTTTTTTAATGAATAATCTTCCTCAATTGCCCGCCATGTCAGTTTGCTTACTTCTGCTAAAATCGCCATATTAACATTATGCTGATAGCATTTTTGGAATCTCGTTGTAGAATAATGTCCTACACTTATATTTAGCATTACGGTTGTATATGTAATATGAATATGACAGTTATCACTATCTATTCCCATATATGCAGCAGCACGTTTCATGGTTTTTACAACACGATTGCTGTCTGCCGAATTTTCCATTAATAACTGTCCAACCTTTAATATTAAATGCATTTTATGATCCAATTCAAATTCTATGTCATTTATTTTTTTTGCCGCCTCATTATTCATAATATTAACCTCATTATTTTTATAGTTATATAATAAATATTTTTATAAACAAAATGAAAATCCTGCTAATTGCTATATATGATTATGAATAGTATAATAAATAATAAATCGTTGTTCAACGGTTTGTTTAAAACAAATATTTGCCTTCTTATACTAAATTCAATATGCCTCATGTCTAATTGTATAGAGGTAATTATTATCTTAGGAGTGATATATATGGCAAAAGAAGATACAAAAAAAGACAGCCCAAAATCAGTTTGGGAAAAATACAGCAAAAAAGAAAAAAAAGATTTGGAATCACTTTGTACTGATTACCGTAAATTTTTAACTATTGGCAAAACAGAACGTGAATGTGTTCAGGAAATAATCCGTCAAGCTGAAGATAAAGGCTACAGAGATTTAGCTGCTGTCATCAAGAATAAAGAAACATTAAAGACAGGTGATAAAGTTTATTCTGTATGGATGAAAAAATCCGTTGTCATGTTTAATATTGGCAGTGAACCATTAGAAAACGGCCTGACAATCCTTGGTGCACATATCGACAGTCCCCGCCTTGACTTAAAACAAAATCCACTTTATGAAGATAGCGGTTTATCTTATATGGACACACATTACTATGGCGGTATAAAAAAATATCAATGGGTCACTATTCCTTTAGCAATTCATGGTGTCGTTGCCAAAAAAGATGGCTCAGTAGTCAATATTGTCATCGGTGAAAAAGAAGATGACCCGGTATTTTGTGTAACTGATTTATTAATTCATTTATCACAGGAACAGATGACTAAAAAAGCAACTGAAGTAGTCACTGGTGAATCACTTGATATTCTTGTCGGCTCAGTACCATTAAAGGGTGAAGAAAAAGATGCTGTAAAGGCTAATGTTTTAAAAATATTAAAATCTACTTATGACATTGAGGAAGATGACTTATTATCCGCTGAACTCGAAGTTGTTCCAGCCGGAGCTGCCCGTGAACTCGGTTTTGACCGCAGCATGATAATTTCTTATGGACAAGACGACCGAGTATGTGCCTATACCTCACTGGCTGCTATGCTGGAAACTGAAACAGTAAATAAAACTGCCTGCTGTTTGTTAGTTGATAAAGAAGAAATTGGCAGCGTTGGTGCTACCGGTATGCAGTCTAAATTCTTTGAAAATGCATTAGCTGAACTCATGAATCTACTTGGCACATATAGTGAACTTAATATGCGTCGCTGCCTGGCAAATTCCAAGATGTTATCTTCCGATGTTACATCTGGCTACGATGCACTTTATGCCTCCGCTTTTGACAAAAAAAATGTAGCTTATCTTGGTAAAGGTATGGGCTTTAATAAATTTACCGGTTCCCGCGGTAAATCCGGCTCTAATGATGCCAATGCTGAATATCTGGGTGAAATTCGCAAAATGATGGAAAAACACAAAGTTTCTATCCAATTTTCCGAATTAGGTCGTGTTGACTTAGGCGGTGGCGGTACCATTGCTTATATCATGGCACTTTATGGCATGCAAGTAATCGACAGCGGTGTTCCAGTATTAAATATGCATGCCCCATGGGAAGTAACCAGTAAAATAGATGTCTACGAAACTCAAAAAGGTTATAAAGCCTTCTTACTGGAAGCATAAAATAAAAAAGCATGCACATAAATTTGTGCGTGCTTTTTCTTTTACCAGTAGAAATATACTCCCAGTATTCCCTTACCACAGCTGACAGTAAATGTATTATTATCTTTTAAAACATTACTTACAGCATATGGTTTATTCTGCCTTAACATAACATCAGTCAAAGGCCATTTAACATTATCAATACTGACATTACTACAATTGTCCGTCAATGGTAATAACGAAATACTTTTCGGTGTTTTTTTGCATTCCAGTACAACTATTTCATTTTCTAAAATAAATATACTTTCTTTATCATCAAGTCCACAGCAAATAATATTATTAGCAGCTTTTTCGGCAGCTAATGATAAAATACTGCTATATAGATGGTCAAAACGACCTCCCCAAATGCCTGTTACATATATTACTGCCGCAGGATAATCCTTGATTATCTTTTGCAAAGCCAATTGTGTATCGGTATAGTCTTTATCTTGGGGCAATATTTCCATTGGGATATTATTTTTCTGAGCCCACTGCCAATTTTCAATTTGCGCACTATCACCATCGCCGACTACATAGTCAGGCATAATCCCAGCTTTTCGGCATATATCAAGACCATGATCAGCACAATAAATTATTTTGTCTTTCGCCAATTGCTGCAGCCACTTTATATCTGGCTGTCGTCCACCAGTAATAAGCAGCACTTCTCTTTTGAACTGGTAATTTTTACTAAAACAAGCACTGATTTGTGCTAATGATACTGTATATGACATAAGACGCCTCATCTCTACTTAGATATTTATTGATAATACTTATTGCTGGGGCAGGATTTTTCGTTTTTTTGTTTAATTATATATTTTAGAGTATTTTGTCGCTGCTTTAGCAGCAAATGGAGGTTTTTATGATTAATTTTAAATTCTATGGTCATTCTTGTTTTTCTTTGGATACTGGTAAAGGTATTATCTTAGTAGATCCATTTTTCAACGATAATCCTTTAACAAACACAGTTCCATCTGACATTGATTGCCAATACATACTCGTATCGCATGCTCATTTTGACCATCTCGGTGATGCCGATTTAATCGCTAAAAAAAATAATGCTACTATTGTCGCTATCCCTGAAGTATTAAACTTATGCAAAACTGCAACAGAAAAACAGCCTATGAATATAGGCGGCTCTTATAGCCTGCCTTTTGGTTCTGTCCGTATGACTCCTGCTATTCACAGCTGCGGTGTTGCTGGTGGAATTGCCTGTGGTTTCGTCATAAATATTAATGATGGTCCAACTATTTATTATTCTGGTGACACAGCATTATTTTCTGATATGCAGATTATCGGCGAAAAAGAACGCATTGATTATGCTATATTACCAATTGGTGATAATTTTACCATGGGCAAAGAAGACGCTGCTCGTGCTGCTCATTTCTTAAAGGCTCGCAATGTTATTCCAGTTCATTATAACACATGGCCTGCTATTAATCAGGATCCTAATATTTTTAAACAAACAGCTGAAAGTATTGCTGTCGTAAAAGTCCACATTGTTAATCCTGGTGAAACATTGGAATTCAAAAAATAATGTCAGTTATTGCCCAAAAGAAAAACAAAGTTATTATTATCTTAGGCCCTACTGCGGTTGGTAAAACTGAGCTTAGCCTAAAACTGGCTCAACACTTTAACAGTGAAATCATATCCGGTGATTCTATGCTTATTTATAAAGATTTTAATATTGGTACAGCCAAACCAACTGCCAATGAATTAAGCAGTATCAAACATCATCTGATTAATATTTTAGACCCACATGAAACATATAATGTCACTGAATTTTGCCAGCAGGCTGATACATTAATAACATCTTTAAACGAGCAGCATAAGCTGCCCATCATCGCTGGCGGTACCGGCTTATATATTAAGTCATTGGTTGAAGGTTATAAATTTAATGCGGCACCGGAAAACCCTGTCTATCGCAGCTATTTAGAGAATTTAGCCCAGGAACATGGTCGGCAGTATGTACTTAATATGCTGACCAAAGTTGACCCGCAAACAGCTAAACGGCTTCATATCAATAATTTTCGCCGCATAATCAGGGCTTTGGAAGTTTATGAATATAATAAAGATACTATTTCGCAGGAAACTTCTCTGCAAAATGGTGAGTTGTTATATAATGCTGTGATTATTGGACTTAACCGCAATCGGCAAAATTTATATGAACGCATTAATAAACGTGTTGATATTATGATAGATGATGGCTGGATTAATGAAGTACAAGAGCTGCTTGATAACGGTATTGATGCTTCCTGTCAGGCAATGCAGGCCATTGGCTATCGACAATTAACCGCTTATCTACAAAAAAAAATATCATTAGCTGCTGCCATCGAGGATATAAAAAAAACTACTCGTCATTTTGCCAAACGCCAATTAACCTGGTATCGAAAGATGCCTTATATCAATTGGTTTTCTGTCGATGAACTGGGTAATGAAGAACTATTGCTCCAGGTAGAAACATTAATAAATGAAAAATTCGTCTTAAATTAATTGAATACATACTTATTTTTAAGTATACTAGGAGGAAATTTTTGTGAAAGTTATTAACTTGCAGGATGCATTTTTAAATCAGGCCCGTAAAGAAAATATCAGTGTTGTTATTTATTTGGTAAATGGATTCCAACTACGTGGCAATGTCAGCGGCTTCGATAATTTTACTGTTATTCTAGATACTAATGGTAAACAGCAGTTAGTCTATAAACATGCAATTTCAACGATTACCCCGGTTCATCCCTTGGCATTAAATAATATTATTGAAAAAAAACAAGCTGCAGAAAATATTTAAAATTGTCCCAAATGCCGAACCTTCTATTTATATGATGGTTCGGTATTTTTATTGCTCATATTTAATATTTTTATAGACTTTTATTATACAAAATGTTTTGTTATTGGAAGATGTTTAGAGTAATTTATATAATATATTTTATTATAAAGTGGATAGTTGGGATTGGTTTATTTTGTAGATATTTTAAGAATTATAGTTACTGAGAAAAAGAAATTAAAAAAGTACTGTGACATATTTTCCTTAACATGTCGCAGTACTTTTTAATCGGTTTAGTTTTTTATTCTACCTTAAATTTTTCCAATGATTTTTGCAATTCATTAGCCTGTTCCGCCAGATTTCTCGCTCGCTTTGTAACTTCACCAATAATTGAGGTTGTTTCTTCACTTAGTGCGGCTACCTCTTCCGTTCCAGTAGCTGCTTTTTGTGAAATGAGGGTAACTTCGTTTATCTCGACACTAGCCGCCTGTGCTCCACTGTTTATTGACGTTGATTTTTCAGAAATAGCAGTTATTTTATTGTCTATATCAATAATCGCTGCTGAAATTGTGTCAAAAAATTCTATTACATTTTTTAAACTTTCAGCTTCAGCCTCTACGGCTTTGTTAGCAGTCTCAACATGTTCCGAAGTATTATCAACACCAAGTTTGACTTCATTTACTATCTCAATTATTTTTTCGCCAGATGTAGATACTCCCTCAGCCAATTTGCGAACCTCTTCCGCTACAACAGCAAACCCCTTACCATGTTCACCGGCTCTTGCCGCCTCTATCGCCGCATTTAAAGCCAAAAGGTTTGTTTGATCAGCAATATCTTGTATTACAAGTATTATTTCGCCTATTTCTTTTGATTTATCAGCTAATGACACAATTGAATCTGCTATCTGCCCATAAATCTTTTTATTAACTGATAATTTTTCACTTTGATCCTTTACCAATTTCGAGCCATCCTGAATAGAATTTCCAGCCTTGCTTGTCAGCTCTTTCGATATAGAAATATCATCATTCATAGCATTAAGACTTGTGACAATATCTTGAATCTTACTGTTGGTATTGGCGGTTGACTTAGCCTGCTGGTTGGCACCACTGGCTAAATCAGTTATAGTTGTAGCCGTTCGCTCAGAGGCTATATTTATTTCTTCCGTCGATGTTATCATTTTATCAGCTTCATCCGTAACATCTTTACTCAATATTTTAGTATTCACTACAAGCTCACGCACATTATGCACTACATACCCAAATGATTCAGCGATAATACCAAGCTCATCCTTATCTTCCAAATGAAGGTTTTGTGAAAAATCATAATGTGATAATTCATCTAAATATGTTAATATTTTTTTTAATGTTGCATTAAGAGGTTTAAGTATAAATAAGTATATCAATATTATAGCAACAGCTATAACACCTAATACCGATACAATAATTTTAATAGCTATAGCATTACGTATCTGATCTAAATTCCCAACATATATTCCTGTACCAATTACCCAGTTCCAAGGCTTAAATAACTTTACATACGAAAACTTAGGCTCCGGCTGAGTACTGCCAGGCTGCGGCCATTGATAACGAACAAGTCCCTCACCTTTTTCTCTTGCTACTTTGGCAAATTCAACAAAAACTGCTACTCCATTAGGATCCTTAATTCCCGTTAAGTCCTTGCCATCAAGAGTGGGATTAGTCGGATGCATGATCATCGTCGGTGTTAAATCATTTATCCAAAAATATTCCTGGCCGCCATAACGCAGGGCTTTTATTTCTTTTATGGCCAATTCCTGGGCCTTTTGGGGCGTGTAAATCCCTTGCTGTGATTCCTTGTAATAAAACTCTAAAATATCGTATGAAGTCTCGGTAAGGTTTTTCAGCTTTACTTCTGCGGATGATTCTAATGTGTCTCTAATCGTAGGCACGATATAAAAACCAACCAGACTTATAAAGCAAATACTCAAAAAGGCCATGACAAAAATTATTTTTGTCGCCAAGCGAAAGTTTTTAAAAATATTCATCTGCTGTTCCTTAATATATTAGTTTTATTCCTTTATCTAGCAATAATAACCTTGTACCAATTATTCAATATCTATTTAAGATATGCTCCATATTTTCTATCCTTTTCACAGATATGATTGATAATCCAATTCCTTAATACCCTCATCAGTTGAGTGGCATGTAATATTTTTTGTTGGTGCAGTTTTTTATATTCAGTAATCTTATGAGAAAATTCATCATGATCACGTTTATGTTCTTCGTAAAATGGATATTTTTTCCGCAGCATCAGCTGTTCCTCATTAGCAAAATGCTTTAGGATATGTTTAATGAGTTTTTCCAGTGTTTCAGACATCACCGCTTTGCTATTGCCATTTTTCATAGCCATATATAATTTATTAATAATTTCTATGAGTTCTTTATATTCATCATCAAATTGGCGGATTCCAACGCTAAAATTATCATTCCAGGTGATTATTGACATAGAACGCCCTCCGCCATTTCATTGTATTTGTACTATTATGAATACTTCGTTATTTTATCTTTAATTTCCTTTATAAATATATTTTTATTCTTAAGAGTCATTATTTCCCAAAATAAAAACACCTAGCAAAATGCCAAGTGTTTTTATTTTGAAATCGAATTTCTATAGTTTAATTTTAGATTCCGTTCCCGCCATAAGACGGTCTATATTGGCACGATGGCGATATACAACAAAGGCTGCTGCCAAAATACCAAATATAATATACTGCCAAGGTTTATCCCAATAATAGGCTTGCAGCGGAACCGATACAGCAGCTACCATTGATGCCAAAGAAACATAGCGAGTTATAACAACTATTAATAACCATAATATAAATACACAAATTGCTGCCTGCGGCATAAGTGTAGCAATTACGCCTAATCCAGTAGCAACACCTTTGCCGCCTTTAAACAGCAAAAACAAGGAGCAGGAATGTCCGACAATTGCCATTATCCCGCCTAATACCAGTAGAAAAGGCTCGGGATCCGGGCTCATAAAATAAGCCATACTTACCCCTAATACCCCTTTACAAAAATCAAGCCCGAAAATAATTAAGCCTGCCTTTTTTCCTAAGGTGCGCCAGGCATTAGTTGCCCCTATATTATGACTGCCATGCAGACGCAGATCAGTCTGCCAAAAACACTTTCCAATGATTAAACCGCTGGGAATTGAGCCAATAATATAACTAAATATTATAACCCCAAGATAACTCATTCGTCATCTTCCTTTCGTCCTTTCACAATTAAACGCAACGGTGTTCCTTCAAAACCAAAGCTTTCCCGTAATTTATTTTCGATAAAGCGGACATAGGAGAAATGCATTAATTCAGGATCATTTACAAAAATTATAAATTTAGGCGGATGTACATCAGCCTGTGTCATGAAGTATATTTTTAGTGGTTTACCTTTATGTGATGGTGGCGGATTAACTGATAACGCATCTCTTATAAGTTCATTTAATACGCTGGTTTTAATACGCATATTTTGCTGCTCCGCAACATATTTTACAAGCTCCGGTACACGATGGATACGCTGCTTAGTAAGTGCTGAGATATAAATTATTGGCGCATATTGTAAAAATCCTAATTCATCACGAATATCATCAGTAAATTTAAGCGGTGTCTTAGAATCCTTTTCTATTAAATCCCATTTATTGACAACTATGATACATCCTTTGCCTGATTCATGAGCATAGCCGGCAATCTTCTTATCCTGCTCGGTAACGCCGTCAGGTGCACTAATTACCATTAATACTACGTCACTGCGATCAACTGCCCGCAACGAACGAATTACACTGTATCTTTCGATCGGCTCATCAATTCTAGCCTTGCGGCGCATACCAGCCGTATCAATCAATGTATATTTTATATTATCTTTAGTAAAATGAGTATCAATAGCATCACGAGTAGTCCCCGGTATGTTGCTGACAATTACTCTGTCCTGTCCCAGCATTGCATTGACCAGTGATGATTTCCCTACATTTGGCCGACCGATTACAGCAATATGGATTTCATCAGGATCTTCTTCAATAGCTTCAACATCCTTAAATGATTCCACTACTCTGTCAAGCAAATCACCTAAATTTAACGCATTAGATGCGCCTATTGGAGTTGGATCACCAAGTCCAAGATTGTAAAATTCATATACATCCATTTCCTGCTTAGGCGTATCAATTTTATTTACGGCTAAAATAACCGGTTTTCTGGTATTTCTCAGAATACGGGCAATTTCATCATCGGTATTGGTTATACCAGCTCGTCCATCTGTTAAAAAGACAATAACATCTGCCTCCTCAATTGCCAGTTCAGCCTGGATACGCATTGAAGCCAGCAATGAGTCCTGTCCCTCCAACTCAATCCCGCCTGTATCTATCATTGTAAATTGATGGTTAAGCCATTCCGCATCCATATATATACGGTCACGTGTTACTCCTGGAAAATCCTCAACTATCGAAACACGTTTTTTCCCTATCTGATTAAATAGCGTGGATTTGCCCACATTAGGGCGTCCTACTATTGCTACGATTGGTTTACTCAAATCAAGCACCTGCCTTTAATATAATAACTTATTTTGTATAGCCCGCATTACTCTGCCATGTATATAAAGCTCGTTTACGCCTATCTTCCACTTCATGCCACTTTGTAAACAAATTATATACTGACCTGGCATCCGCTGCTACTTTTATTTTTTTTGTATAATTTTTTTGTAAATCTTCTAATGAATAATCATCAAGAAAAACATCCTCGCCATCTCTAAGAGCTGCTGCCGGAATAATCACTCCATCACAATTTCCCGTTTGGTTTTGGAGATTTTTTAAAATATCCTGTCCGGTTAATAACCCAGTCACAGTAATTTCACTGCCAAAGAAATCATTATTAACAGCTAATACCGTGATAGACAAATTGTCAATTAGCACTTTAGAAAATAAATCTGTGAATATCGGCGCTGCTGATTTACCACAAATTACTGTCAAATGTAATTTTTCACTATAGCCATTTTTCACATTACTGCTTTCCGACACAACTTGCTGCCATTCCTCAATGAAATTACGACTTAGGCCAATCCCATTATCAAGTTGGGGAAAGCCGTCATAATACTCACTTATCGGCAATGGTTGCTGCGCTGTAAGATAAAACTCGTCACTCAAATACACAAAGGTTACTTCTTTTTCCTGACGAAATCTTTCTTGGTACTGCTCAACCTGTTTTATCACGGCTAAAGCCTTTTCCTTATCAAACATTTTTAAGGGAAAGCAATTATCACGAAATCTTGTTAAGCCTACCGGTACAATAGCAATACTTAACGTTCCTGCACGTTTTGCTAAATCATCAATAGTTTTTGTCAGTTCTGCTCCATCATTAAGTCCCGGACATAATACTATCTGTGTGTGGTATTGTATATCCATAGCATCAATAATATCAAGCTGCGTATTCACTTCAGCCGCCCGCTTGCTGTTCATTAGCTGGCAGCGAAGTTCCGGATTAGTCGTATGAATAGACAAATATAATGGGGATAAATGAAGTTTTTCTATACGAGTAAAGTCATTACGGCTCATATTCGTCATTGTTACAAAATTACCGTATAAAAACGACATACGATAATCATCATCTTTTACTGATAAGCTTGCCCGCATTCCCGGTGCTATTTGATCAACAAAACAAAAACAGCATTTATTGCCGCAGCGCCTGATTCCGTCAAATACCGCTGTTTCAAATTCTACGCCTAGTTCTTCATCATAATCTTTGTCAAATTCTATTATTTCCTGACTGCCGTCGGCATGCTCAATCAGTAGTTCTATTTCCTCTTCGGCAAAAGCAAAACTTAAATCTATTATATCGGTTAAATTCTGCCCGTTAATTGCCATTACAGCATCTCCCGGCACTAAACCTATCTCTTCAGCTAAGCTTCCTTCATTTATTTTAGTTATTTTACCTTTGTGTGACATCATCTGACTCCCTTAAAGATACTACAGCAACATTACTATATTTATCTATTTTACCATAAAGTACTTTTCCAGTACACAGTTATGGATAGACTTTACGGCTGGAATTATTTTTTCTATACAAATTCCCTAAATCATTAAACTTATAATTAACGACCAAAAAGGAGCAATGTCAAATGGCATCACTCCTTTTTATCATAAAACATTTTAATTTTTATAATACTACAGATAAATACATTTTAAAATTTCGGCTATATTTTTTCGAAGCATTGCACATGAATTATTCTACAATATTATCTGCTATTGTAGCAGGTTTTTCATCTGCTGCCTGTTTTTCCTGATACTCTTCAAACTCAGCTTTATCCGCATCCTGTTTTACACGAATTACGCTAAGTGCAATTCTTTTATGTTCTTTATCAATATGGATAATTTTTACTTTTATTTCTTCGCCAACTTTTACTACTTCATCAGCTTTGGTAATATGTTTTTCCGACAGTTCACGCATACGAATCAAACCATCGAGACCATCTTCCAGCTGCATAAATGCGCCGAAATCAGTTAATTTTACAACTTTACCCACTACCTGGCTGCCCACTGCATATTTATCTATTTTAGCAAACCACGGATCCTGTACAGTGTCTTTAATACTCAAGGAAATTCGTTTAGTTTCCGGATCATAGGATTTAACTAAAACTTCCACTTCTTCACCAACACTGATGATATCAGATGGATGTTTTACATGTTCCCACGATAAATCAGAAATATGCACTAAACCATCCATGCCGCCAAGATCAATAAAGGCACCATAATCAACAACGCGTTTTACCTGACCTTTAACAATCTTTCCTTCTTCTAATGTTTCTAAAAGTTCAGCTTGTTTTTCAGCCCGTTTTGCTTCCAATAATACACGATGTGAGAAAATGAGGCGCTGTTTTTTGCTGTCAAGTTCAATTATACGCGCATCTAATTCCTTACCAACATAGCTGGAAAGATCACGAATGAAATGAAGTTCAATTTGTGAAGCTGGCAGAAAACCTCTTAAGCCAACAAATGAAACTAAAAGACCGCCTTTTATTAATTTAGTAACCTTAATAGTTACAGTTTTCTTTTCATCAAATACTTTTTGTGCTTCTACCCATGCAGTCATTTCATCAGCACGACGTTTTGATAAAACCATGCCATTTTCGCCGCCAATATATACGATGTATACATCAATAACGTCACCGACACTTACAACGTCAGCTGCATTTTCTGGTGCAGGAAATGCTAATTCTCTAGTAGAAATTGGAATTTCCTGTTTATAACCGATATCCACATAAGCAGTATCACGGTCCACCTGTATTACTGTTCCCTGTATTATTTCATTTTCGACAAAGTCCTTCATTATTCCCTGGTCTAATAAACTTTGCATATCTTGTTCATGTTCTTGCACTTTGTATATACCTCCCTGATGAGCCAGTCAGGCGTCGAAGCCCCTGCCGTCACACCAATTTTTTCTATATTATGGAACCAGTTAGCATCCAATTCATCAGCTGTTTCAATATGATAGGTCAAACACTGCTTAGAACACAAATCGGCCAGCCGTGTAGTATTAGCACTATTTTTGCCGCCGATAACCAGCATCATATCTACCTCAGAGGCTAAATCAGCAGCAGCCTGTTGCCGTTGTTCAGTGGCATTGCATATAGTACGCAATACTTTTATATTATTAGATTTATCAATTAAGATTTCTACTAACTGCTTAAATTTTATTCGCGAAAAAGTTGTTTGAGCCACTACTCCTAATTTAGGAACATATTTTATCTGTCTGGCCTGCTCTTCATCTTCAACTACAATCGCATTTTCTCCTGCCCATTCAAAAATACTCTTTACTTCCGGATGCTTCTTTTCACCGATGATTATCACTACATAACCTTCAGCTGCCAAATTCTTGGCTGACATCTGGGCTTTTTTGACATGTGGACAGGTAGCATCAAGAACAGTAAGACCTTTAGCTTCAGCTTTTTTATAAATATTGGGGCCAACACCATGCGAACGAATAATAACAGTACCCTTATTAATCTCATCAAGAGTATCTATCATTTTTATCCCTTCAGCATCGAGCTGCGCAACCATTTGCGGATTATGGATTATCGGGCCCAGGGTAGCTACAAAACTATCCTTACCAGCCTGCTCGCGGGCAAGCTTTATGGCTCTTTTCACACCATAACAAAACCCTAAATATTCTGCTAATATTACATTCATCTTATCACCATCATTATCGCTATCTTTTCTAGTATAACATAAATTTTTCCCTATGTCTTGTCAGAATTTATCAAATTCTGAATTTGTTGCATAATTTTGTCAGTAAACTCCTGCAATTGGGCTTTATCAACTTTATCACCGGTATAATACAGTGGCTGACCATAAATCACTTTTATTACAGGAAAAAAACTTCCCAGCTTAAATATTTTATTTGTATTAATCACCGCTGTTGGAATTACCGGCACCTGTGTCTTTGCAGCAATTAAGGCTACCCCAGTAGCTGCCTGCTGCATTTTTCCATCCTTACTGCGATGGCCTTCAGGAAAAACGCCCATGCACTCACCGCCCTTTAAACGGTTAATAGCAGTCTTTATTGCCGTTTTATCAAAAGCTCCCCGGCGCACTGGAAAAGAATATAAATTCTTTAAAGCCATCCCTAAAACAGGCACATTAAATAATTCCTGTTTTGCCATATAACCAACCGGCCGTTTTAAAAAACAGCTTATAAGCATTGGATCCCAATTGCTTAAATGATTAGCTGCTATTATAAGTCCACCATCATACGGCACCTCTTGTGCATTATAGGATTTAGCGGAAAAAAACACTTTATATATTATATAGAAAAACCTATGTAAGAATCTATAGCCAAAATTCAATCTTATTTCCCCTATCTGCCAGCTGCTGATTAAGTATTATCATAATAATAACACTTAATTCTTTGCCATTGATAATATTTTCTGCACAACTTCATCTATATTCATAGCTGTAGTATCAAGCAGTACAGCATCTTTGGTCTGTACCAGCGGCGATATTTTTCGCTGCATATCGGCCCTATCACGTGCTGCAATATCAGTTTTCAATTCATTTAAAGCGACAGCATAACCTTTATTTTTCATTTCCTTGAAACGACGCTGGGCACGTTCTTCCACCGATGCTGTCAAAAATATTTTCAAATCAGCATTAGGCAAAACATTGCTGGCGATATCACGCCCATCCATCACCACTGCACCATCTTTTGCCATTTTACGCTGTAAGTCAACCAGTTTCTCTCGTACCTGTCCGATACTGGCCACCTGTGACACCAGTTTATTGACTGCTGGTATTTTTAACTGATCTGTAATGTCCTGCCCGTTTACTTCGACCTTAGTTTTTTCTTCAATATATGATAGCCTGACATCTATATCGTTAATTGATGCTGTAATAAACTCATTTGTTACATTTTCGGCTGTTGTTTCCTGCAATATTTTCCAAGCTACAGCCCGATACATTGCACCAGTGTCAATATATACATACTTTAATTGTGCCGCTACCAGCTGTGCAACTGTGCTTTTGCCTGCACCGGCAGGTCCATCAATAGCAATTACTTTTTTCATAAATTGATATTCACCCAAAATTTATTTTTTTAAATTATCTAATGTAGCATAAAATTCCGGATAAGAAATATTAACACATTGTGCCTGCTTAATATTTATTCCGGCACCAGCAGCACCAGCTACTGCCAACGACATGGCGATTCTATGATCGTCACAGGAATCACAGCTGGCATTTTTAAAGGTATTATTGCCGGTAATAATAAGACCATCTTCTTTTTCAACTATCCCCGCAGTAAATTTACTAAATTCATTATAAATTACCTTTAAGCGATCACTTTCCTTAACACGCAGTTCCTGTGCTCCGCTTATTGTAGTAACACCATCTGCTACTGCCGCAGCAACAGCAATTACTGGAATTTCATCAACAAGACGCGGTATTATCTCTGCCTCTATCTGTGTTCCGTGCAGCTTAGCATAACGAACATGTAAATCAGCAACTGGTTCCCCACTGGCTGTACGTTCATTTACAAGCCCGATATCTGCCCCCATATCTTTAAGCACATCAATTATTCCGGTGCGTGTAGGATTCATACCTACATTTTTTATAAAAATATCACTGTCTTTTATAATTGATGCTGCTACCAGCCAATATGCTGCTGAACTTATATCGCCTGGTATTTCTATAGAGTCAGGCGCTGTCAGCTTTTCTGCTGGCCGTATTTTTATAATATTATCAAGTACTTCAATATCCGCACCAAAAGCCTTTAACATTCTTTCTGTATGGTCACGTGATGGATAAGTTTCGATAATGGTTGTCGTATCTTTAGCGAATAAGCCTGCCAATAAAACTGCTGATTTAACCTGAGCGCTGGCCATAGGCATTTTATAAGTTATTGCTTGTAAATCATCGCTTTGTGGCACAATAGTTATTGGCAGCAATGTATTTTTATTTCTGCCGACAATCTGCGCTCCCATTTGCATAAGCGGCAAAATGACCCGTCCCATAGGGCGGCGGCTTAAAGAATCATCCCCACAAAATGTCGTTACGAATTTCTGTCCAGCTAATATTCCCATCATCAACCGCAAAGTAGTCCCTGAGTTACCAGCATCAATAATTTTCTGTGGTTCTTTTAAACCATGCAGTCCGTTACCGCAAACAACAATATCTGTGCCATTGTCCTTTATATCAATTCCCAAAGACTGCATACATTTCACGGTAGACATACAATCCTGTGCCCGCAAAAAATTAACAATACGAACAGGCGTATTGCATAGTCCAGCAAACATAACACTGCGGTGTGATATTGATTTATCGCCAGGAATTGTCACTTCACCATGTAGTCCCGTATTTACTGCTTCAATTATCTTATCTGCCATTTATTCGTCCCCTTCAAGATTATAAGCCAATTCCCGTCATTTATGTGCATATTTTATAATCATATATTTATATTTCTAGTACTTGATATTAATTCTATTAATTGTAATTTTTTCCTGCAAATATTAGGATTATATTTACTTTCTTTTATTATTCCTGTGTTACCGCCATTGCTGCTACATATCCCATAGAAAATGCTGCCTGTAGATTAAAGCCGCCTGTATATCCATCAACATCAATAATTTCTCCCGCAAAATACAGATTGTCGATTAATTTAGACTGCATTGTCTTAGGATTTAATTCCTTAACATTCACACCACCACAAGTGACAATAGCTTCAGCCAATGGTCGTGTTTTCGTTACGTCTACAGGTAAATTGCGCAATATTTCCACAAGCTGCATACGCTCTTTTTTTGTAAAATCATTAACCTGTTTATTTCCGTCAATATAGGCTAAATCAAGAATTATTGGTATCATTTTATGCGGCAGCAAATCCACCATAGCATTTTTTATCTGCTTTTTTGTATATTTAATGAAGTCCCGCTGTATTCTTGCATCAATTTGTTCCGGCGTAAGTGCTGGTTTTAAATTAATTGACAAATATACATCTTTATTTTTTTTCAAGGCCATAGCAATCTTCCGACTGACAGATAATATCAGCGGCCCGGTTACACCAAAATGGGTAAACATCATTTCACCAAATACATCCTCGGATTTTTTATTGTCAATAAAGACCGTAAGCCTTACATTGCGCAAGGATAACCCCTGTAAAGTCTTTACCCAAGGGATGTCACTTTCTAATGGAACAAGTGACGGCGTTAAATCTTTTATTGTATGCCCGGCTTGCTGGGCCAATACAAAACCTGAGCCGTCGGAACCCGTTAGTGGATAGCTGGCCCCACCAGCCGTCATTATAACAGCATCTGCCTGTAAAATTTCATTATGAATGGTCTGAATGCCTGTAAGCTTCGCATCTTTTATAATGAGCTTTGTTACTTTGGTATTTAATCTTAAATTTACATCTAACTCATAAAGCTTTTCTTTTAATCTATCGACTACATCAACAGCACTATCACTTTGTGGAAATACACGTCCACCACGCTCTACCTTAGTTGGTACACCAATATTATTAAAAAGCTCTACTGTTTCTTCATTGAAGAAACTATCAAAAGCACTATATAAAAATTTACCATTACCTGGTATATTTTTTATAAAAGTATTTTTATCAGCTGTATTGGTTATATTACAGCGGCCCTTCCCCGTAATCATCAATTTCCTGCCGATACGGTCTTTTTGCTCAAGCAGCGTAACCTTTGCTCCATTTTGTGCAGCTGTGATGGCAGCAATAAGTCCCGCAGCACCTGCACCAACTATTATTATATTTTTCATAATTAATTATCTGCCAAATAAACCGACAGACGTTCCAATTCCTCCTGGGTTAACATACGATATTTGCCTCGTTTTAAATCATGCAGTGTCAGACCGGCAAAACTAACACGTTTAAGCGCTAAAACATCATGACCGATTGCTTCAAACATACGTCTTACCTGACGATTACGGCCTTCATGAATTGTTATAGAAATCTTTGCCTGATTAAATTCATCGTCATACGATAATTTTTCTACAACAGCCGGTGCTGTCATTCCTTCAGATAATTGTATACCCTGGCGCAGTGCACACAATTCATCATTGGACAATTTACCGGCAACACGTGCAATATAAGTTTTTTCCACCTTAAATTTAGGGTGAAGTACATTTTGCATTAATGTACCGTCATTTGTCATCAACAATAGACCTTCAGTATTGTTATCAAGCCGTCCGATAGGAAAAATACGCTGTCCAATATCCGTAACCAAAGCCATTATTGTTTTTCGATTCTGTTCATCTTTTACCGTCGAAATATAACCTTTAGGCTTATTCAGCATAATATATATTTTTTCATCGCATTTTTTTATTATTTTGCCATCATACTTTACAACATCACTAACAGGATTTATTTTAATTCCCTGCGTCGTTATTACATCATCATTTACACTTATTCTGCCATCAGCAATAAGTTTTTCTGCTGCCCGCCGTGATGCAATACCGCAATCTGCAATAAACTTTTGTAATCGTTCCAAAATTATCCTCCGCCCAGTTTAATATAATATTATTTATTCTAACTTATATAGACAAAACTGACAAGCACAATTATTATTTTTAACAAAAAAGCCATCGTCGCAGATAATATCTCTGTACAATGGCTGTATTTTTTATTTGCTTTTTTTATCATTTTTATACATCTTGGCTATCATGTCAATCGCCCCGCGCCCTACTGACAACTGACGGCTTATTTCTTCTGCCGTCATATTTTTATCTAAAAGAGCATAAACACTTTGTGCCATTTGCGATAAATCATGTCTGTCTTTATTATTTTTTATCACTGCCGATTTATCCTTTGTCATTTCAGGTCGATTTTTCTTAACTGCTGTCTTATTTTCCAAAAGCTCTGAATACAACATAGCCTCATCATTGGGAGCTACTATATCTATTGAGCCGCCATATTCATTTTTTTCAGCAGCTGCCAAAACTTTATCAAAATTTTTAGCCTTAATATTTGATGCTTCTTGCGGCATAGTTAATGTTTTTTTGTTTTCATATTCTGCCAATAACGCACTATAAATTTTTAGATTTTCTAATTTTTTATCAGCTGTAGCAATAACCATTTCCAGTTCATCAATTTTTTGATCAATTCGCTGTAGTATTTCATTGCCTGTGACTTCTAATTCTCTTTTGAAATGATTAGCTGCTGTTCCTGTCTGCACATTATCATCAGGTACAATATTCGCACTATTATGACGTATTATCAGCACCAATACTATTCCAATTATGATAATTATGCCCAATATCTCCGTAAACATTATCCACCTCTATATTTAACCTGTGCTTTAATTCTGTTCATTTATTAAAGCACTCTGTTCTTACAACTTTATATCTATATTATGTCCACGGATAGCATCAGTTAATTTCTCTTCTTCCTCTTCGTCAGCATCAGATTTTGCATTTCTTTCATGTGAAGAATTCCCCTGCATATTTTGCTGTTTTTCTTCATCATTACGAATTTTGCCTTCTTCTATATCATCTTTGGTCTGCACCTGCAACTGTTTTTCATCGGCTTCTTCCTGCAGTTTTTCTGCCCCAAAATTTTGGGCTGCGTTTATTTGCTGATTCATTTGATTTTGCATTTTACCAACCTCAGAACTATTAGGCAGCATCGCATGTAAATTAGCTATAGGATCCACTGACATTGCTTTATCCTCCATTAAAATTTAATATGGTCCATTTTTTACACAGCCATTTTCTCTATCAGCAGAAAATGTACAATGCTGTGCTTCTATTTGAACCGCATACAGTAGCGATGATATTACTAATTTTACCCCAGGATAAATTTTATCGGCAACTTTAATTTTGGCATTTTCCATATTTTTTAATTGTTCACCAATACTTTTTAATTCATTTTCATTTCTTTCTATTTCGCCAGCCAAAGGAAACTGCATTCTTTTCATTTCGGCAAATTTCATTTTTTGATCCAAGGTCAGCCTATCCATTTTGGCCTCGAATACGACTAGAGTGCTTTTTATTGTCTTTAATTTCTTTTTGGCAGCCTCAATCTTACCAGCTAATGTTTTATATTTTTTACTAATTATGGGATTAATACCGACTTCCACTCGAGTGGCAACATTTATTGCATTACCAATAAGTTTCGCATCAATCAGCATTCCCGCTACAACATATCCCCCAACAATTTGTCCTCTTTTTTCATTGACATTAATCCGCCTTCCAGCATTTATTACCGAATGCAGTGCAACATCTGATATAAATATATCACGTTCGGCTGTTATATCGGCATTTTCTACAAAAGTAGTGCGTATATCTTCCCGAGCATAAACCTTGCCATGACGCATTCCTAAAATCCCGCCATTTATATAGACATTACGTGCTTCTACGACGCCACCAGTGATAGTTCCGCCTACTTCAACATCCCCTTGTGCCTTAACTGTAAAACCTTCCTGCACATTCCCTCTAATAAAAACACTGCCGTTAAAATCTATATTTCCCGTTGCATAATCCACATCACTATTTATGTCAATCCGCGGATCAACTGATATTTTGTTATTTTCATCAATAGCCTGACCATCGAGCATTGCTATAAGTGTATTATCATTTAATATATCGGTATTTTTCCCCTTCAAAAGAGGTATTGGCTTACCAGGGCGACAGGCTATTTCCTGTCCCATTATATTCATTCCCACTTCACCTTTGGTCTGAAGTATACGTTCAGCTAATATATCGCCCTTGGAAACCAACACGAACAAATTAAGATCCTTATAATCAACTTTTCCATATTGTTGTTCGCTTGGACGTCCCTTTTTGGAAAAATCAATATATTTTTTTATATAAGCATTTTCACCATTAATTGGCTGTCTGCCCTGAGCAATAACAATACGCTGATTGGGATATTTAAGATATTCTTCAATTGCTTTTTCATTTATCCCGTACGATATATTCATATCTGCCAGCTGTTTCATTATATAAGCCTTATCAAAATTAAACAACTCTTCCGGCCCTTCAAAATATATAACAGCTTTCATTTTATCTTTACTGACTTCGATAATAGGTACATACGATTTTTCTTCCGCCTCTTCACCAACGGTCATACCGGCTCCACTTATTTGCTGACGCGTACCATCATGCAGCTCTATTATTTTTAATAAATCTGCTATCTTGTATTTTTGAATATTATGTTTTTTTAAAATTGCACATAATAATGTGACATCTGTAAAAGTACTCTGATTTGTCTCCTGTGGATATACTGTCAAAAAAACAGCTTCATCCTGAAACTCCAGCAAATACCCTTCAGCTCTACTTCCTATGGCGGTATCTGACATATAAAATCCTCCCCGTCAGGACGTCTAGAATCCTAATTACTGATACATAATTAAGTAGTCCTAATGTTCTATATTATAAATTACTCAACACTATAAAAGTGTTGAGTTTTTTTTATTCTGACGATTATTGGCAAACAAACCTACAGCACAACTAAAATTATATATTCTATCTTGGGATAAAATTAAAAAAAATCGGCTTTAGACCGCGCTAAATACCCCCTAAGCCGTAAAACAGCCTTTTTATGTAATTGACTGATTCTTGCTTCAGATAACTCCAAGGCTAAACCAATCTCTTTTAATGTTAATTCTTCAGAATAGTATAGTGAAATCACTAATTTTTCTTTTTCTGGCAGCTTATCAATAGCTTCGGACAATTTTTGCTGTACAAATTCACGATCAATTTTTTTATCTATACTATTATTTTGCCCACCTGCATATTCGATATTAATATAATCTTCTAATGATGTCAATGAAGCTGTGTTTATTTTTGCTTCAAGTTGATGCAATTCATCTATGGTCATGGACAACGCTTCAGCTAATTCCTGTTTTTTCGGTGTGCGCTGTAATTTTACTTCCAGCTCAGTATAAACATTTTCATAAATTTTAATTTTTTTTCGCAAAGATACCGATAACCAATCCTTAGAACGTAAATAATCCAATATTGCTCCACGTACACGATTTCTGGCATATGCTTCAAATTTAATCCCCAAATCAACGTCAAATCTGGTCACTGCATCCATTAAACCAAAAAAACCACTGCTCATTAATTCATCCCGCTCTATATGAGATGGTAAATTATAAGATATATGCCCAGCAATTTTATTAACGAGCGGCAAGTAGTTTTCGATTAATTGGTTACGTAATTCTATATTGTTAGTCTCTTTATATTCTTTCCATAAATCATCAATATCGGTGGCAGAAAGGGATTTATCCTTTTGCAATTTTCGTGCCTCCTTTTATTCACTGGCTAATATAACATTTGTTGCAATATTATATCGCCCTTAAATATTTTTAGCTATGACAGTGTTTGTTCTTGTGTAGTATCTTGTGTAGTATCTTCTGCAGCTTCTTCTATCTTAGTTTTATTGTTGCTATCATTATTATGATTATCAGCTTCAGCCTTTACTGCTGTTTCTTTTTTAACAAAACAATGTTTTGTTAAATACGGCATTGCTGCAACTGTGAAAATTAACAACAGTAAAAAGCTCCAACTCAATACCAACAAAAACACAAAGCACATTCTTTTGAAAATTATAAAATATGATAAATCCTTTATCGCACCAGCAGCCATAACACTGGCTGCCGATATGCATCCTAGTAATATGGATATAACAAATATCTGCAGCCAACCATTTTTAAAACCACGTATTATAATTGCCCTGACATCCATTATATCCATAAAAAATCACCTATCAAATTGTTTTTTCACCTTTGTTAATAGTTTTTATTTTATAAAGTCCATTTTCTAAATCAAGCTCAACAGTACGTCCATAAGTACCACCCAAATCTTCACTAACGATCCTTATAGAGTTTTTTTGCAGTGTTTCTTTGGCAAATTGGGCATTGCGATTGCCTATAGACATAATATCAGAGGTTCCAGCAAATTGAAACATTTGTGCTCCACCAGCTAGTTTAGCAACAAGTCTTGACTTTATTGCGCCTAATGCCAACACTTCTTTTAATAACAATGGTATGCCTGTATCAGCGAATTTAGCCAAATTTTCTGTTGCTCTAGCTTGTGTACTGTCAGGCAGCATGATGTGTACTAATCCGCCCACCTTACTTACTGAATCATATAAGGTTATTCCAATGCAGGAGCCAAGGCCATAACTGACAATCTTGTCAGGAGCCTTGCTAACCTTATAGTCAGCTATTCCAACTTTTAATAATTCAGCCATATTATTTCACTCCCACTGC
This sequence comes from Pectinatus brassicae, assembly GCF_014201835.1. Lineage (GTDB taxonomy): Bacteria > Bacillota > Negativicutes > Selenomonadales > Selenomonadaceae > Pectinatus > Pectinatus brassicae. The sequence continues at coordinate 31,100 of NZ_JACHFH010000019.1, forward strand.
GTTCAAAATTGTTTGGAGTGACCCCGAATCAGGAATCAAGAAAAAATGTCCATTTATGCCGTCATCTTCTGATAAAAACTGTGTTTCGATGACTAAAGCATGATCTCCCATCTGACCTAACTGCACTATTACGACATTTAAAATTGCACCGGCCATATCCACTGCCATAGCTGGAATTGATGGCAGTAATGTCAGCTTAGTATAATATGATAGTGAATTTAAATATGCACCCGCCAAAATATTACCAATTTCCATCAGTGCCGACTGATCCATCTCGTTTAATTCGCCATTATCTGCTTTTTGATCACCTAGTAAATGTTCCACTAGATAAAAAGCACTTTCTTTGGGCATTAAAAACAATACACTTCCCGGAGCCTTGCCATATACCCGCAAAAAAATTCCTACAACCATGGTATCCGGACCACCGACCAAATCAGGAACATCAGCCAACGGAACTACTGAAACACTGGGCACATCCATATCAATTTTTTTATTGATAAGCTGCGATAACGCTGTCGCAGAATTTCCCGCGCCAACATTGCCTATTTCCCGGATAGCATCAAGCTGCATGGCCGATAAATTCAACATATTCTCTGACACAAGCTCACCTCATTTTATTTCGCCATTTAACCCTAATATTTCAGAGAGATTTAATAAAATAACGAGTCTATTATTTAAATTACCAATACCACTAAGAAATTTATTCGATTCTGAATGTACATCACTTTCAGTGGAGGTGATCTGCTTGGCATTTGTTATATGAGTACTGTCTATAGCCAATACTTCTGTAACAGCATCAACTATCATGCCTACCGTAATATCTTCTAATTTAACGACGATAATTCTTGTGGCATCAGAATATTTAGCATCAGGTAATCCTATGCGTTTTTTCAAATCTATTACTGGAAGTACACTGCCGCGTAAATTCATAACACCTTTTATGAAATCAGGTGTAAATGGTACTCGTGTTATATCTGTTAATCTTTTTATTTCTTCTACATTTAGTATACTAATGCCATATTCTTCACGTTTTAATTTAAATGCAACTATTTGCACTTCATTCGCCGAAACTTCATGTTGTTCCATAGTAAATTCCTCCTAAAATTATTGCATTAAAATAGCAACATCCAAAATCAGTGCAATTTGTCCATTTCCTAATACAGTTGCGCCAGAAATAACCTTAATGCCCGATAACAGCTTACCTAATGTTTTAATAACAATTTCCTGCTGTCCAATGAGTTTATCGACCATAATGCCGCATTTTTTATCACCTACATGAACAATTACCACGTATAATTCTTCTGCATCTTCAGTTGCTTCTAAATTTAATGCCTTGTCCAAGCGAACAATAGGAATTATTTCACCACGAATAACTATTGTTTCCTTATTTTGAATTGTTTTTATGTCTTCCGGTGTAATATTGATTGTACTATCAATAGCCGCTAATGGAATAGCATAAATTTCTTCCTGTACATTTACCAATAACGCTTGGATTATCGCCAAAGTCAACGGCAATTTTATTTTAAATATACTGCCTTCATTTTCTTTTGTTTCAACATCAATTACGCCGCCCAATGCTTCTATCGTCGTACGCACAACATCCATTCCAACACCACGACCTGATACATCAGTAATAACATCTGAGGTAGAAAAGCCTGGCAGAAAGACCAATCTTACTGCTTCAGCATCAGTCATATTGTCAGCATCTTCTTGGGTTACAACACCTTTTTCAACAGCTTTACTGCGTACTTTTGCTGCATTTATGCCCGCACCGTCATCAGTAACCATTATAATTACATTATTGCCTTCATGGCGGGCAATAAGTCCAACTTGTCCCACCCTGGACTTGCCTTTAGCTTCACGATCATCTGGATGTTCGACACCATGATCCATAGAATTACGAATAAGATGTACCAATGGATCGCCAATTTCATCAATAACAGTTCTGTCAAGTTCGGTATCTTCACCTTCAATAGTCAAATTCACCTCTTTATTTAACTCTTTGGCCAAATCACGTACTACACGAGGAAATCTGTTAAATACCTGCCCTACTGGAACCATTCTGACTTTCATTACAATAGACTGTAAATCGCCAGTAACTCGGTCCATCTGTTCAACTGTTTCAACAAGTTCTGCGATACGATGCGTATTGCCAATTTGTTCTAAACGAGTTTTATTGATAACAAGTTCTCCAACTAAATTCATTAATGAATCCAGTTTTTCTATACCAACACGTACGGACTGACCACTTTTCATATTATCATGATGCTGAATAGCCTGTTTTTTCTTGTCAGGCGCTGCTGGTTTTTTGTCATCTTTTACTACTGCTGGTGCAGCTGCTTTAACTGGTGCTTTAACTGGTGCTTCAACTTCCAACACTTGAACCGTAACATTTTGAATTTCAGAAATCTCCATTAATATATTTTTTACTTGCTGTTCTTCTTCACCAGTTATTAAAACAATATCAAAAGAATATTCAAATTTTTCCTGTTCCAAATCTTCTGTCGAAGGAATTGTTTTGATAACATCACCAACTTCATCCAAGGCTGACATTACCATATATGAGCGAACTGCTTTTAATACACAGGTTTCAATTAATTCAACATTTATATGAAGTGCCCGTAAACCTGATTGTTTAGCCTTTTGTATTAAATCTATATCTATATCTGTTAACACAATATCTTGCTGAGAATTACTTTTTTCCGTAGATTTTTCAGTGATCGGCGCAGCTGGCTGTTTATTTACTACTGGTGCTGCCTTGGCTGGTGATGCTTCAGTAGAACCAGAAGCAATTTGATTTAATCTATCTACTAAATCCTTTACTTCCACTAAGTCCTCTGCTTCACCATTACTTACATTATCCACCATCTGCTGCAGCGCATCAATTGATTTGAACAAAACATCTACAATATCCTCGTTTGCTACCAATTTATCATTTCTGATTAAATCAAGGACATTTTCCATATCGTGTGTAAGTTCAGCAATTTTACTATACCCCATTGTTGCAGACATTCCCTTTAAAGTATGGGCACTGCGAAAAATTTCATTTATAGCATCTGAATCAGTGGGGTCTTGTTCAAGATCAAGGAGACGCTCATTGAGCGATTGCAAATGATCTCTTGATTCTTCCAAAAACATCTCCATATACTGATTATTATCCATTTTTATATTCCCCCAAAACTATATTAATTTCTTTTCACTGCATTAACTATTGCATTTGATATCTTGTCTATAGGCAATACCTCATCGGCTATGCCCAATTCAACCACAGCCTTAGGCATACCATAAACAACTGAGGTAGACTCATCTTCTGCGATTATATAGCCACGAACTTTTTTTATATGCTGCATTCCGCTGGCACCATCATTACCCATCCCAGTAAGTATCACTGACACTAAGTTTTTACCAAATGATACAACTGAATCAAATAAGGCATTTACCGACGGACGATGATTGCCGATTGGAGGATTCTGATTTAATGCTATAGTATTCCCACGGCTATCCTGATTTACAATCATATGATAATTTCCCGGAGCTATGTAAACCCAGCCCGGCTTTATCGGTTCACCGTTTTCTGCCTCCTTAACCCGTACCTGTGACAACTGGTCAAGTCTATCAGCCAAAGATTTAGTAAAGCCTGGCGGCATATGCTGTACAACCAGAACCCCACAAGGGATATCTGACGGTAATTTAGTTATTACTTGCTGCAAAGCTTTAGGCCCACCAGTTGATGTTCCTATAGCGATTAATTTACCAGAACTCATTGCTGGAAATATACTCCTTGTTGTTTGTGCTTTTACAATACTAGTTGTCCGCATGGCTGCCTTAAAATTAGCCTTAGCGGCAGCATAGCATTTATTTATTATTTCATTGCTTATTGTATCAATTCTTGAGATGCTACCACTAGTTTTATTAATAAAATCAACAGCTCCTAATTCCAGAGCCCTGATTGTTTCTTCTGCCCCTGCCTTTGTGAGACTGCTTATCATAACTACAGGTAATGGACAGTCTTTCATTATTACTTCCAGTGCTTTTAACCCATCCATAACGGGCATATTAATGTCTAGTGTCAATAAATCCGGTTTTAATCGTAAAACTTTATCAATAGTATCCTTACCATTGTTAGCAGTGCCAATTACTTCAAATTTGCCGCTTTGTATAAATAAATCCGACAAAATTTTTCTCATAAAACTAGAATCGTCTGCAATTAAAACACGTATCATAGCATTCCCTCCTTATTTGACTTTGACTCCTTTTGCGATTATTTCTCTTTGTTTTGTAAATAAATATTTCACTAGTTTATTTTGAGTTATTCTTGGCAAATTCACAAACTTACTGCCAATCACATAATAATTATCTTTCGCCAAAAAACACCGTTTTACCTCTATAAAAATAGAAATTCGTCCAATAGCTGCAATAGAAGATGTTTCTAAGATCAATTTACTGCCCAACGGTATTTCCTGCTGCGTTATAAATGACAAACCATTGCCGCTTAAATCAATACTTGTCGTCTTAAACGATTTGGCTCTGCTGCCATCTTCCAAGGTTGGCGTAATTTTTAATGGAATCTGCAATTTAACCCGAACAAATTCTCTGTTTTGACATTTTTCTACAGTATCAGAAATCTCCATAACCCATACGGGAATAGGAATATTAGCAATATTTTTATACGTTGCTGTAAACTCATATGCACTGCTGCTTTCAACAATCCGTCCGCGTATACGTTCTGCTCTTACTGGAATAATTGGACACAATCTATAGTCTATCGGTAATGCAATTGATATTTCATTTTCTTTTATATCTTCAATCCGGCTATTATATACTGCCTCTTTATCAATTTCATTATCGCCAATTTCTATTATTTCTATCCGTTGCCCGATTTTTATAACTTTTTTAGTTGCTATAATATCTAGTCTTCCCATAACTTAATCCTCCATAATTTACCTAGAGAAAATTAAACGCTGTAAGAAATAACGCCAGCCTCGCTTAACTTTCACACTTCCACCATTTAAAATTGATTCTGCTATTTTTGTTATGCATCTTGCAGCAGCAGTATCTGGATAGGATAGCAAAAGTGGTATTTGTTTTTTTATAGCATTAACCATATTGCGGTCATCATATATAAGTCCGAGTCTTATTAAATTTATATCCAAAAATTTTCTAGCAGTCGCAATTAATTTTGAACTTACTTCATATCCTTCGTTTTCATCATAAACCTTATTTACAATTAATTTTACACTGGTGGCTGCTGCATGCGCTTTATATGCCTTTATTACTGCATAAGCATCCGTTAACGACGTTGGTTCAGGTGTTGTCAGCAAGAATATTTCATCAGATGCTATTAAAAAATCAAGGACATTGCGTCCTATTCCCGCCCCTGTATCTATTAATATTATATCAGCAATATTTTCACAGTCATATAGCTTATTTAACAAGTATTCGCGTTGTGCTGGTGAAAGATCTGATAATTGTTCAAAACCCGACCCACCGGAAATATATTTTATGCCTTCGGGACCATCTAAAATGATTTCTGAAAGTGATATATCATCAGACAATAAATTCATCATCGTATATTTAGATGAGCAGCCTAGTATGACTTCTACATTTGCCAGTCCTAAATCAGCATCAATAACAAGTACTTTTTTGCCTAATTTCGCAAGGGCAATTGCAAGATTAACCGTAAAATTTGTCTTACCTACACCACCCTTACCACTTGTTACTGCAATAGTATGTGCTCCAAAGCGATTACTATTGCGGATGAGCGGTGTATCAATAATTTCTTTATTTAAAATTTTCTTGTGCTCGATTAATTCTCTTAATTTAGCGGCTTGATCATTCATATCAATTACCTCAACAAAAGCTCAGCTAAATTTTCTGCCTGTGCCGGAAAAATATCATCAGGGACACTTTGTCCATTGGTAAAATATGACAATATTATGGGATATTTTACCAATAAATTTAGTATCATTCCCACACTGGCAGTCTCATCTGTCTTAGTAAAAATCACCTTATCAGGTGCACACAAAGAAAATTTTCTTATTATATCTATTACGTCCTTATATTTCGTGGTAGCACTCAACACAAGATGTTTTTCAATACTATCATCAACTGCCAATAAATCATGCAGTTCCATCAGCTGATAATCATTATGCTGACTACGCCCAGCAGTATCAATCAATATCAATTGTTTATCTTTATGCTTAATTATTTTCTCTTTAAGTTCTGCTGGTGAATAAACAATCTCTAAAGGCAGCCCAATGATATCTGAGTATGTTTTTAATTGATCTACAGCAGATATTCTATATGTATCGGCTGTTATAAGTACCGCCTGCAGTCCCTGTTCTAAAACAAAGCGTGAGGCAATTTTGGCTAAAGTTGTAGTTTTTCCTACACCAGTAGCCCCAATAAGTGCTACTATTTTACTTTTTCCCTTAGCCATTTCTATTCCAGCATTACCCATATGGCTATTCAAATACTTAAGCAGCATTGATTGAGCCTGCGCAGAATCTTTGCTAATAAAGGCTTCTGCTGTATCGGCTAAAATATCATTGATTATCTCTTCATTTACTTCCTGTTCTATTAATGCATCCTTTAAGGAAATATCTTCATCGCCATTATCAGCTGATTTTCTGTGTAATGCCTTATCAAGCATGCTTTTCATCTGCAATAATTCCTGCTGAAGCTGCGCTATTTTTTCCTGCTGTTTATGCTCGTTTAAATTATCATCAGTGCTATTTACAGCTGCTCCCTGACCTTCAGTCACTTGGGTCGTGTCCATATTATATACTGGCATTTGTACCGCTGAAAATTCTTCCTGCTTTGGCCTACTGGCGTAATTTTGCAAAACCTGTTTTGGCAATACCGTTTGTACATTTTCCAAAACAGGGGACATTTTAGTAGTATTTTCCGCTGTTTGAGAAATTTTTTTATTACTTATTTTTACTTGCGGCAAAATAGGGGCTGCTGGACGATCTTCAATAGCCGCTGTTACTTCTACCACCTGTTTACCGCCATAACCAAAAATACCACCAGTAGTGTATTTCTTTGTGTGTAAAATGACCGCATCAGGGCCTAATTCCAATCTTACTTTGTCCATTGCTGCTTTAGCATCGCGTTCTTTAAATACTTTAATCTGCAATTATAGTTTCACCACCCCAAGGATCTGTATTTCCACGCTTGGTTCTATTTCTGCCTGTGATAAGACAATTACTCCTGATATAGAGCGTTCCAATAAGTTGCGGAAATAAAATCTTATAGCAGGCCCTGTCAAAATAATAGGCTGATAGCCCATATTTGTCAACTCTTGTAGTACTTTGTTCACTTCTACAATCATTTTTTTTGTAGTAGCTGGATCAAGATTGATATATGAACCACGTTCAGTACGCTGTATTGCCGCCGCTACCTTGTTTTCAATATCAGGTGATAACGAAATGCACGGCAATACATTATTTTGTATATATTGATTTGTGATTTGGCGGGATAATGCATGCCGCACATATTCCGTCAAAATATCAACATCTTTTGTTATTCTGGCATAATCTGACAAGACTTCCAAAATCGTAGCCATGTCACGGATAGAAACACGTTCATGCAGTAAATTAGCCAAAACTTTTTGTATTTCGCCCACTGCTAAAATATCAGGTATAAGTTCTTCCACCACAGATGGACTTGTTTTCTTAATATTGTCAATAAGATTTTGTGTTTCCTGTCGTCCAAGTATTTCATCAGCATGTTTCTTTATTTCCTCGGTCAAATGCGTTGCCAAAACCGAAACAGCATCAACTACAGTATAGCCATTAAGCTCAGCTTGTTCACGCTGTGTCTCGCTTACCCAAATGGCAGGCAATCCAAATGCCGGCTCAACTGTTTCTATCCCTTCTATTTCTTCTACGACAGCCCCAGCATTCATTGCTAAATAATGATCAAGTAATAATTCGCCTTTAGCAATTTCAATTCCTTTTAATTTTATAATATAGGCATTGGGCTTAATCTGAATGTTATCGCGTATTCTAATAGTAGGAACTACTAAACCTAGTTCCAAAGCGCATTGACGTCTAATCATGACAATACGTTCCAATAAATCGCCGCCTTGCCCCGTGTCAACAAGTGGAATAAGGCTATAGCCTATTTCCAATTCCATCGGATCAACCTGCAGCAAGGATATTACATTTTCCGGCTTCTTTATATCTTCCTTATCTTTTTCATGTTTTTTGACTTCGTCAGTAACCATAGCTGCTTCTTCTGATTTATGCAGACTATAACCAATAACAAGCGCAATTATTGCCAAAATGCTAAAGGGCACACCTGGCAGTCCCGGAACGATACCCAAGAAGAACAATACTGCTGAAGCAATAAAAAATATTCTTGGATTTCTGAATAACTGACTGGTTAAATCATGTCCTAAATTGGTATTCGATGCTGCCCTGGTTACAATAATACCTGTTGCTGTAGAAATCATCAGTGCTGGTATCTGATTTACAAGGCCTTCACCTACGGTAAGCAGTGTATATTGCTGTAATGATTGTGTAATGCTTAAATTACGCTGTGCCATTCCAATTATAAAACCACCAAATATGTTGATTATGATAATTATAATCGCAGCAATAGCATCCCCTTTAACAAACTTACTGGCACCATCCATCGCACCGTAAAAATCAGCCTCATGCTGAATTTTTTCACGGCGTTTTCTAGCCTCTGTATCATTAATTGCCCCTTGATTTAAATCGGCATCAATTGCCATCTGTTTACCGGGCATAGCATCTAACGTAAAACGAGCAGAAACTTCAGCTACACGTTCTGCCCCTTTCGTTATAACAACAAACTGTATAATTATCAAAATTACGAAAACAATAAAACCAACTATTGGATTACCCCCGACAACGAAATTACCAAATGCTGTTATAAGTTCTCCCGCATAGCCATCCAGTAAAATTAGTCGTGTTGACGACACATTAAGTGCCAAACGAAATAATGTAGTTATTAACAATAATGATGGGAATACAGAAAAATCCAATGGCTCTACATTGTAAATAGTTACCATAACAATAGTCAATGCCAAGGTGATATTAAGGCATAACAACAAATCCAATAAAAATGTAGGCAAAGGTATTATCATCATAATAACTATTGTAACAATAGCCAATGCGATACCAACATCACTATACTTATTTATAAAATTTCTTGCCGTAGAAGCTGAAGGCGTCGCCATAATTTTATACTACTCCTTAAAACTATTTTCTCAAATAGCTATTATTTATCATGCTAATTTTTTATGTTTTAAACGATAGACATAGGCTAGTACTTCAGCTACCGCTTTATACAGTTCCTGCGGAACAACATCGCCTATCTCAGTTGATAAATATAAAGCCCGTGCCAATGGTTTATTTTCCACTATAACCACTTTAGCTTCACGGGCTATTTCCTTTATTCGTTTAGCAACCAAATCCTGACCTTTAGCAACTATAACAGGTGCAGTCATCCCCTGTTCATATTTTAACGCAACAGCAAAATGAGTTGGATTAGTAACTATAACATCAGCATGCGGAACTTCCTGCATCATACGCTGCATCGACATCTGTTTTTGCTTTTGCTTTATTTTCCCCTTTATTTGCGGATCCCCTTCGCTTTGCTTAAATTCATCCTTAATATCCTGCTTGCTCATTTTTAAATCCTGTTTATGCTGCCATTTTTGGAACATAAAGTCAATCGTTCCTAATACCAATAAAACTGCACAAATTTCAAAGGCTAGGCGAAAGATAACATCTGTTATTGTCACCAATGCCATCTGTAAATCCATAAAGATAATTTTAGGCATCTGAATAACCTGATCAATAATATACAGATAAACAAAATACCCTACAATTAATATTTTTGCTAATGATTTAAATAATTCCATTAATGAACGCTTGGAGAAAATACGTCCCATCCCCGTAATAGGATTAAGTCTGTTTAAATTAAACGATAGTGGTTCCATTGTAAAGATAAAACCAACCTGATAATAGTTCAAAGCCAATCCCGCCAATAATACCGCAAACATAATCGGTAAAAGTGATTTTGCTAAGACAATTACTACGCTTAGTACCAACTGCCAAACAAATTCCACATCAATTGAAGTAGGAAAACTCGTAAACACCTTAGCCATAAAATGACTTATCTCATCATACATATAGCTTCCATATCCCCATAGAGAGAAAAAACCTATTAATATTACAATTGATGCCGACAAATCCTGACTTTTTGCAGTCTGCCCTTTTTGTTGGGCGTCACTCATTCTTTTGGCTGTTGGATCTTCTGTCTTTTCACCAGCAAACAATTGCAAGTCAAAAGAAATATCTGCAATATCAATATATGGCTTGCAGCATAACGGTAATATTTTTATATATTTCATTAAATGTCACATCCAAAAAAACTAAATAAAATGGCAGCATCATGCCAATAACAAATAATCCCAATACTATCTGCACCGGTATTCCCACAACAAAAATGTTCATCTGCGGCATTGTTCTTGCTAAAACACCCAATCCTACATTTGTCAATAATATAGCAAATAAAACTGGCAATGCCAATTTCAGACCTGTAACAAAAATATGTCCTGTCATATTGACTATAAGCATGACAATTCCGCCATCAAAATGGGCCGTAAGTGGTGCTATAGTTGAAAAGCTTTCTGCCAAAGCAGAAATTAATATATAATGCCCATTTGTAATTAGAAATACAAGAATACATATATTGTACAAAAAACTTCCCATCAGCGGTGAAGTCTGTCTTAAAGTTGGGTCCATAACATTTACCATAGCAAAACCGATCTGCATATCAATCAGCTGTCCACCAAGATTAATCGCCGACAAAATTACAAAAGCCGTAAAACCTATCAACCAGCCTACCAATATTTCAATTAAAATCGCCATGGTATATGCTGGCAAAGTATTAGGCAAAACTAATGTTCCCTGGGCATCAACGACAGGAAACAGAACAATTGTTAAAAAAAACACGGCACTTGCCTTTATCTGCATTGGTATTGTTTCACTAGCAAAAAATGGTGCTACTAAAAAAACACCACTTGTTCGCGCCAAAATTAAAAGAAAAACCCCTATATGACTTTGCAATATATTAAATAAATCCAAGATGCAAAACTGCTATATTCATATATTATGAATATCTGGCTTTTCCTTTCCTAAAATAAATACTAACCAATATAATTAGGTAAATTAATGAAAATCCGTGCCATATAGTCAACCATCATCGTAAGCATCCATGGCCCAAAAATAAGTATGGCTACAAACACGGCAATTATTTTAGGAATAAAGGCCAAAGTCTGTTCTTGAATAGAGGTTGTTGCCTGAAAAACACTTACTAACAGACCAACTGCCAATCCCAGCCCCAGCATCGGTGCTGATATCATCAACACCATAAGCAGGGCGTTTTGTCCTAAATTAATTACTGTATCACCGGACATATTATTCCTCCTATTTAAAACTATGGATAAGAGAACTTATCAGTAAATGCCAGCCATCCACCATTACAAATAAGAGTATCTTAAATGGCAATGAAATCATCGTTGGTGGCAGCATCATCATCCCCATTGACATCAACGTACTGGCTACAACCATATCAATAACAATAAATGGTATATAAATCATAAACCCTATCTGAAATGCTGTTTTTAATTCACTAATTATAAAAGCTGGTATTAATGTGAAAATTGATACATCATCTTGGGTTTGTGGTCGTTTAGCCTGTGATAAATTCACAAATAACGCAATATCTGACTCTCTGGTTTGCTTGAACATAAATTCCCGCATTGGTTCAGCTACTTTGTTTAACGCTTCTGTTTGTGATATTTGCCCGGCTAAATAAGGCTGTAGCCCATTTTGATTAGCTTGCGACCAATATGGCGACATAATATAAAATGTCAAAAACATTGCTAGACCAATAATAACCTGCGTTGGTGGTGCATTTTGCAAAGAAAGCGCCTGTTTTAAAAATGATAAAACAACTACGATGCGCACAAATGCTGTTGTCATTATTAATATGGCTGGTGCCAAGGACAAAATTGTCAGCATTGCCATTATCTGCAATGTATTTGCTACATCCTGGGGATTATTAGAATTACCAACACCAATGTTAATATTAGCTGATGGTATTGGAGCCGCTAAGGCATGCATTGGTATAAAACAAAAAACACTTAATAATATTAAAATTTTAAGGTATTCTTTCAAAGCATGAAAACCTTTCCTCACTTATGATATTTATTTTTAAAAAGTCCAGGCAATCGCTTGGAGATTTTATCCAAAGAATTAAATTGCTGCCCAAAAACGCCGAAAATATCTGTTTCCAGCATTTTGCTGCTGTTTTTGCGCAAATTTTCGATTTCTTCAATATCTGTAATTTCTTTCAATAATGAAATATTATTATCAGTAACCCCTAATATTAAAACATGGCTGGCAATTTCCACAATACAAACAGCACGATTAGGGCCAAGAGAAAAATGCGATAATAACGCCGCATTTTCTGATTTTAATGACGTTTTTGCCAAGCGACCGCCTAAATAATGTGAAACATAATAGGCTAAGCCCACTACAAATAAGAAAATAACCAGCAACGTCAATAAATAGCCAAATGTAGCTAACCACGAGGTACCTGTTGGATGTGGATTAGGTGTATTTTGATATTGAGATAAATAGCCGCCAGATGAAGAATCACCGGCGGCTAGTACCGTAACTACAGGCATGAAACAAAAAACTATAAAAACAGCCGCAGAAAAGAAAACATATTTATTGTTTTTCATTATCCTACAACTTTACGAACAGCCTCTAATACACGTTCTGGCTGAAAAGGCTTTACAATGAAGTCACGCGCTCCGGCCTGAATAGCCTCAATAACCATAGCTTGCTGTCCCATTGCACTGCACATAATAATTTTAGCATCGGGGTTTGTTTTCTTTATTTCTTTAACTGCCGTTATTCCATCCATTTCCGGCATCGTTATGTCCATTGTAACCAAGTCTGGCTTTAATTCTTGATATTTAGCTAATGCTACAGCGCCATTTTCAGCTTCCCCTACGATTTCATATCCATTTTTCGATAAAATATCCTTCACCATCATACGCATAAATGCCGCATCATCTACTACCAAAACTTTTGTTGCCATAATATTTTCTCCTCCACAATATATTATTAAATATAATTTTTTTCTATAAATTTATTGTAATTTCTTGGCTCGTTCGGCCTGACTTGCTATATCAGTAATACGAACACCAAAATTTTCATCAATTACAACGACTTCGCCTTTGGCTAGCAATCGGCCATTAACTAATATATCCACAGGTTCACCTGCCAATTTATCAAGTTCTATAACTGAACCACTAGATAAATCCAATATTTCCTTTATGCTTTTTTTCGTGGAACCAAGTTCCACAGTGACATTTAATGGAACATCTAATATTAGATTAATATTAGCATTATTAACTTCAACAGGTCCCACTGACAGTGGTGTAAATTGTGCCGGCTGTACTGGCACATTAGATACGATTGCCTGCGAATTTACTGACGGTGACTGCATCGGTACCGCCTGCGGCTGCTGCATGGAAGGCGCTGACTGTGCAGCTGGCATTTGCTGCTGCATTGGTTGGGCAGCTGGTTCCGGTGCCGAAGGTGCTGGCTGTGATTCAGCTGGCATCGACACTTTTTCTACTGCCGCTGCTGTTGCTGTAGTCAAGCTTTCTACCAATTCCCGTGATACCGTGAGCGGTAGAATCTGCATTATTTCACTATCAATAATGCCCTCAACTTCCATTTTAAAGGAAATTTTTATAATTGGTTCATTATTTCCCCATAAATCAGTTATTATATCAGCAGTAGCCATATCTACTACTTGAATTTGTGGTGGAGAAATATCAATTTTTTTGTTAAATATTTGTGATAATGAAGTAGACACCGAACCCATCATTTGGTTCATTGCTTCACTTACAGCGCTTTTACGTATTTCATCAAGCTCGCTGTTCTCAATATTAGTACCATCGCCACCCATCATCAAATCAGCAATTATTGCTGCATCAGCTGCTTGAATGGCAAGTACATTATTACCATCAATGCCCGCTGTATAGCCAACACCAACGATAAGATATGGCATTGGATAATGGGTTTTTATATCCGCCATGGTCTCCAGACTAACATTAGGGGTAGTTATTGATACCTTATGGCCTAAAAGCAATGATAGTGTCGTTGCGGCACTTCCCATTGATATATTGCCAATTTCCCCCAGTGTATCTTTTTCTATATCTGTAAGAACAACATCGCTGCTTTGAGCAGCTGTTGCTGAAGTTTCTGCCGGTTCTGCTACATCTACTGCGGTTTCCTCTTCTGTAGTTGGAGTACTAGCTTCTGATGCATTAGAATCAATACCCTTGGTTAAAGCATCGATTTCTTCCTGCGAAAGCATTCCATCAGCCATCCATTTGTTCCTCCTCTTCATTTTCTATTACTTTTGTTATCTGTACTGCTGCTTTTTTCCCTAAAGTGCCAGGACGACAATAAAACTTCGGTCTTTCTCCAACTATAACAGTAAGATCATCCTCTACTTTACTATCTAAACGCAAAATATCACCCAATCCCAAACTTAAAAACTCATTAACAGTTATGCTAACCCGCCCAAGCTCGACATTGACTGGCAATTTTGCTCTGCGTAATTTTTTCTTTAAAATATCCAATTCTTCTGGATGTTCTTTACGACTAGATAAAGCCGAAACCCAAAAAGTTGTAGTCAATTTAGGTACGATTGGTTCAATTACTATATATGGAATACATATATTTATTAAACCTTCAACATTACCAATTTTTACTTGGAGAGTGATAATAACTACCATGTCTCCCGAAGAAACTATCTGGGTAAACTGTGGATTTGCTTCCATACTCTCAATACGCGGATCAAATTCCACCACATCATGCCAGGCATCACTAAAATGTTCCATAATCTTATTAGTCATGCGTTTTATAACAGTTTCCTCAATATCAGTTAATGTTCTGGATTTCATCTTGCCCTCGTCACCAAGGCCGCCAAATAAACGGTCAATAATAGCAAAAACAATATTTGTATCCATTTCAAAAATTATATTACCCTGTAATGAAGATAGAGATAATACGCTGATAACACTTGGATTCGGCAATGACCTGATAAATTCTTCATATGTCAACTGGTCAACAGATGCAACTTCGACTTTTGCCAAAACGCGCAAATTAGTCGATAAATAAGTATTTAACAGGCGGGCAAAGTTTTCATGAATCATGAATAATGTTCGTATCTGATCCTTGGAAAACTTATCTGGTCGTTTAAAATCATATAGCTTTACTTTCTTTTGTTCTTCAGCTTTTACTTCGTCAGCAGAAACTACGCCCGTTGATATTGCCGATAGTAATTTATCAATTTCTGCCTGAGATAAGACATCTTCTGGCAATCTCCATCCTCCTTTCACTCATTTATTTTATTATAGCAAGAAAATTTGTATTTGGTCAAAATTAACTGTATAGAAAAAAATTATTGCAAAACAAAACTTGTTATATATACGTCGTATACAGCACCATCACCAATAGCGGCATTTATTGCTTTTTTTAATTGATCTTTGAGCTTAGGCTGGTTGACTGCCTCAAACTGTTCTAAGGTCTGTGACCGCAATGTTGTCATTACAGCATCTAAAATTTTAGATTGTGCCTCTTCTGTAATTTTTTTGTCCTTAAAATTAATCTCATCAGCCGGATTCATTTCCAGCACAATGCCTATTTTTAAGAATCTGCCTGATTTAACACCGCCAACATTTACCACAATACTGCTATCTTTCGTATCGCCAATTTTTACGAATATCCCCGGTGCCCTTTTCACCGGAGCACTAACATGTGATGTACTGACAATTTTTGTCGTAACGAAATATGATATACCGCCTGCTAACGCTAAGCCGATTATTATCATCAGCAGAATTAACACAAACGACTTTTTCTTTTTGCCTTCAGGATTCTTCTCATCTACCTTAACTTCCTCTTCTGCCATTTTACCCACACCTTCCTTGATTGCAGCTATTTATATAAAGCCAGTATTTAATAATACTGCATTATTTTCAAAATTAATATTTATGAAGTGCCCGACGATAAGCCATGACACGACGTACTACTTCATCCATTTTTTCATCAACAATAAGTTTTTTTCCATTAAGTAAGGTAACAACTGTATCAGGTGTTTGTTCTATAGTTTCTATTATTTCCGCATTGAGGACAAATTCCCCTTTTTTATTTGACTCTGAATTAAATTTTGTTAATTTTATCATTGTTTTTCTCCATTATAAAAAATTATTATATTTTTATATCTTATAAGAACAAAAGGCTGGGGGTGAAAATCCACCCCGCCTTATAATCAGTAAAAATTAACGTTTCATATTAACAAGCGTTTCAAGCATTTCATCTGACACGGTAATTATCTTGGAATTAGCCTGGAAACCACGCTGAGTTGTAATCATTTCACTAAACTCACGTGCTGTATTAACATTGGACATTTCCAGTGCTCCTGGTGTAAGACTAATACCATTTGCTTCAGCAGTTCCTATCTGCGGATCACCAGAGTTATTGGATACAGCATAAAGACTGCCACCCTGCTTTTCAAGACCACCCGGATTATTAAAATTAGCTAACGCGATCTGACCAGCCGATTGTTTTTGCCCATTAGTATATGTCATTGTAATTATACCATCTGATCCTATCGTCATATCTTTATAAAAACCTGCTGCATAACCATCTTTACTTGTAGTAGCTGTTGTCTCTCCACTAAACTGATTAAGTGATCCCAAATTCACCCCTACTGTTTCATTTTGATTCGCGCCATTTTCATATGGTACTGATATATTTATATTAAAAGTTTGTCCATCAGTAAGTTTTCCCGTTGTACCATTAAATGTTAAAGTTTGTTCAGCAGAACCAACTTGCACACCATCATACGTACCACTTTGTACTTTTGCTCGCCATGTATCTGCACCAGTTTTTTGTAAATAAATCGGAATTGAATGAGCACCACCTAAACTATCATAAATAGTTGATGTAGTTGTGTATGTTGGATATGAATTCGTACCAGTAGCATAAGTCTGGTCTGGGAATCCCGTCTGAACTGTACCATCGTCCATTGTTAATGTTATCCCTGTAACAGCTTTATTATTATACGTGTTATTAAGGCTTGCCGAAGCTGTTATATTATCTGCTGCTACTGCATTAACAACTGCATCTGCTCCCAAATTAGCCGTAATCGCTGTTGAAAAATCAGAACTGTCTACACTTGAACCATCATCATATGTTAATATTGCTGTGGTTGGTGTAGTTGCTGTATTGTCTAAAGTAATTGAACCTGTTTGTGTTGCTGCAACAGTAGCACTTACCGTCAAATTATCTCCTATAGCATATGCACCAGCCGGCGCATTAGTAACAGTATATGTTGTAGATGTCCCATTATGATCTGTCGTAATATCTAAACCACCAGTAGCATTATTAACAATACCTGTAATCGTTCCTAGTCCAATATTAGTAGAACCACCTACCTTATACGTTCCTGTCATAACAGATTGTGTTGCTGACGGTAACGTTACTGTTCCTCCTTTTACAGCTTTTGCTGTGGTTTCAAAATCTAATTGTGGCAAATTCGCTGAATCTACATTTGTAATAGTAATTGAATCCAACGTTTTTGTATTATCAATCACTGATCCAACATATGGATCAGCAATCGTCGTACCACTTGCAGGCTGAATATTATAAGTTCTTCCTGATGCACCTGTCAACGTATATGATGCTACATCACTAGGAGAATATGAACCACTTACATTTTCTGAAGTACCATCAGCATAATTAACTCTTATACCAGTGATAGGCTTCGCAGTATCATCAGCTGATAAATTACCGCTAAAAGTAATTGTTGATGTAGCTCTTGGCGGCATGGCTGAATTCATATCTATTTTTAAATCTTCAGTTCCACCAGTCGTATTTAGAACACCATCACTAGCATTCCAACCTTGTACTTTATAACCACTACCGTTCATTGTCAAATTACCATTAGCATCCATAGTAAAATTACCATTACGAGTATAATATGTTTCATTACCTGATTTAACTATAAATAATCCATTATTACTAGCAATAGCAAGATCTGTATTATTTCCAGTAGAACTAGGACTGCCCGCTGTAAAATCAGTATCAATCGATGATACTGCCATACCAAGACCCACCTGTTGCGGATTGGTGCCACCAAGATTATCTGTGCTAGCCGTAGAACCTGATATAGTCTGACTTAAAGTGTCAGCAAATGTAGCTCGATTTGATTTAAAACCTGTTGTATTAATATTTGCGATATTATTACCTATTACATCCATTTTGGTTTGGTGATTAGTCAGACCAGAAATAGCTGTATATAACGCTCTCATCATAATACGTCAAACTCCCTTCATTTGTGCAGCTTGACTGCCTCTATCGATCAGCAGCCTCAGCCCCCTTAAAGGTCCAGCCTATAATATAGCTGCACTATCAATATTAGTAAATATATTGTCTTTTAAATTTATGCCATCCATGGCAGTAATCACCGTTCTGTTTTTTACACTTACAACAAATGCCGTTCCCTGCATATAAACAAGAGCTTCACGTGAGCCCTTTTGCGCCATTTTATCTACAGTAGAATTCAATTTATTAATATCTTCTTTTGTAAGATTAATCTGGCGGTTTTCCAAACGTTCCAATGCATGTCGTGAGAATTTGACATCATTTGTCGTTTCCTGCAACACATCAGCAAAAGTTTGCTTTGAGCTCTTACTCGTTGTATTTAACAGACTTGTAGTATTTTGATTACTTCCCAGCATAAAAGGCTGTAAATATAAGTTATTATTTATTTTCATGTATATTTACCTCCAAGCCGTAATTTCATATTTATTTATTTTCTAAGCCGGTTTTACCAATAAGCGTTAATTCACCTACGGCAACGGTAGTAACCCCTTCGCCCTCTTTAACTACCAAGGACGGCGTACCATCGGTTATAGTAACTCCCTGAGCTGTACCTGTATGCTGTACTGTCTGAGTAGTTGTATTGCCATCATCATCCTTAACACTGCTGCTTGTTGTCCAAGTAACATCCTGCCCAATCATCGAGCTTAATTGACCAACAAGAACCGATGTATTGAGATTGTCTACTATTGATGACATATCAGCCATTTTAGTAGCCATATTCGATATCTGCTCTGTAGCTGTCAGCTGTGAAAGCTGCGACACATATTGTGTTCCATCCAATGGATTAAGTGGATCCTGATTTTGCATCTGTGCGACCAAAAGCTGCATAAAGGTATTAGTATCCGCTAACGAATTCATAGACGATGTTCCTGTTGCTGTCGGAGCTGCAGTTGTCGGTGTAGTCGCTGAAGTAACATTTGTAGCCATAATATTTCACTCCTTATAATTATATTCTATAATCTATTCCGTCATCAGCATTATTTTGCTGACTTGCAATATTATCCACTATACCTGATTCTTCCATTTGTCCCGTAGCATCCATTAGCTGTTGAATACGGTACTGAGACTTTTTCTGATCACCAGTAAATTCCGAGCCATTGTTATTTTGCCCATTTGACAATAAATCACTCAGCCCACTGTAGACATTAATATTATCAACCTTTATGCCCTGATCCTGCAAATCCTGCCGTAGTTGGACAATCGAAGCCTGAATGACATTTCGTACCTGGGCATTATCGCTATGGAAAGAAGCGCTGACCATGCCATCTGAATGGACATTTATCTTAACGGCCAATTCTCCTAAATGTTCCGGCTGCAAATTTATTACCATCTGCGAGTTTTCATTGCCTTTTAACAGCTGCGCATTTCTTATGATTTGTCCGCCGATATCATAGGCATTTTGACTTTGCTGCGGCTGTGCATTAGATTGTACACCATTTGTCAATACTTGTGCGGCATTATCTGCCTTTGTAAGCTGCGCTGCAAAAGATGCACTATTTTCAGCATTGCCATCGTTTGATTGATTGGCAGTCTCCTGCTGGGCGGCTGACTCATTCATCTGTTTTAAAACAGCATCATCCACGTTTTTTATACTCAATATTGTTGCATTAGAGCTTTTATCGAAGGCAGTTGTATTGGTAGAATTGATTGTATTAGCAATCTTCCCCTTTTCTGCATCGCTCTGGGCAATCTTGGGAGCAGTGGATTTAGTTTCTGCCGTCTGTCCGGCAAATTCTTGCAGCAATTGTGCCAGCTGTCCCTGAGTTGTTTTATTTTGACTGGCAACAGTATCCTGCATATTAACATTAGCTGTTAAATTACTAGTCTTAGCTGTTAAATTACTAGTCTTAGCTGTTAAATTACTAGTCTTAGCTGTTAAATTACTAGTCTTAGCTGTTAAATTACTAGTCTTAGCTGTTAAA